>NZ_JBVJHM010000017.1:0-119449 GCF_055586805.1 Micromonospora sp. NPDC049201
CCGGTCAGGACCCGCAGCCACCGGTCGACCAGATCGGCAACCACCGTCCGGTCGAACAGATCCAACGAGAACTCCACCACCCCATCCATCCCGGACGGACGGCCGTCCGGGCCGCGGTGCTGACGGACGATGACGCTGAGGTCGAGGCGCGCGCTGTCGCGGCCGACCGGCAGGACATCCGCGTCGAGGCCGGGCAGGTCGAGGGCGGTCTCGAGGACGTCGTCCTCGATCGCGAGCAGGATCTGGACCAGCGGGTGCGCGGCCAGTGAACGGGCGGGGTTGAGCACCTCCACCAGGTGGTCGAAGGGGACGTCCTGGTGGGCGTAGGCGTCGAGGGTGGTGTGGCGCACCCGGTGCAGCAGCTCGGTGAACGTCGGGTCGCCCGAGGTGTCCACCCGCAGCACCAGCGTGTTGACGAAGAAACCGACCAGATCGTCCAGCCGCTCGTCCAACCGACCCGCCACCGGAGAACCGATCGGAATGTCCACCCCCGCACCCAACCGGCTCAACAACCCACCCAGACCGGCCAGCAACACCATGTACACCGTGGTGCCGGTCTCCCGGGCCAGCCGGACGAGGCCCGCGTGCACGTCGGCGTCGAACGTGAACCGGTAGGTGTCACCGCGGAAGGAGGCGGCCGCCG
Organism: Micromonospora sp. NPDC049201; assembly: GCF_055586805.1. Classification (NCBI taxonomy): domain Bacteria; kingdom Bacillati; phylum Actinomycetota; class Actinomycetes; order Micromonosporales; family Micromonosporaceae; genus Micromonospora; species Micromonospora sp. NPDC049201. Next base: position 644 of record NZ_JBVJHM010000017.1, read on the forward strand.
GCCGCGGCCGGGCCACGGGCACCGTGACGATCTCGGGCAGTCCCGCGAGCACCGACCGCCAGTAGCCGGTCTGGCGGGCGAGGCGGCTGTCGGGCTCGTCCGGCGAGCCGAGGTACTCCTCCTGCCAGAGCGTGTAGTCGGCGTACTGCACGGGCAGCGGTGGCCACGCCGGTGTCGTGCCGGCGAGCCGGGCCCGGTAGGCGGTGCCCAGGTCGCGCACGAGCGGGCCCATGGAGGCGCCGTCGGCGGCGATGTGGTGCAGAACGATCAGCAGGACCGTCGTCGAGTCGTCCACGGCGTACAGGTGACACCGCACGGGTAGGTCGCGGGTGAGGTCGAACGGCGCTGCCACGGCGCGTCGCAGTGCGGGCCCGAGATCGTCGGCGGGTACCGAACGTTCGTCCAGCGTGATGTCGAGGCCGGCGGCGTCGAGGACGGCCTGGTGCGGGTCGCCGTCGACCTCCGGGTACACGGTACGCAGCGACTCGTGGCGCGTGGCGAGGTCGGTGAGGGCGGCGCGCAACGCGTCCCGGTCGAGCGGTCCGCGCAGCCGTACCGCCAGCGGGACGTGGTAGGTGTCCCGGCTGCCGAGCCGGTCGAGGAACCACAGCCGTCGCTGGGCGGGGGAGAGCGGGACGAGATCCGGTCGACCGGCGGGGCGCAACGCCGGGCGGGCGGCGCGACCGGGTGCCACGTGGGCGAGCACGCCGGTGACGGTGGGCCGGGCGAAGAAGTCGGCCATCTCCAGGTCGGTGGCCAGCGTGGACCGGATGCGGCCGATCAGCCGGGTCGCGAGCAGTGAGTGGCCGCCGAGGTCGAAGAAGTTGTCCTCGGCGCCGACCGCGCGAACGCCGAGCGCGTCGGCGAACAGCTCCGCGAGGATCTGGGCGTACGGTTCGTGGTGCACGCCCACGCTGACGCCGGGCGACGCCGGTGCCGGTAGCGCGGCGCGGTCCAGCTTGCCGTTGGCGGTCAGCGGCAACGCGTCCATGGTCACCAGCGCCGCCGGCACCAGGTGATCAGGCAGCGTCCGGGCCAGGTCGTGGCGCAGGGCGGCCGGGTCGAGCGTGGTGTCCGGGGCGGGGACCACGTAGGCGACGAGACTGATCTCGCCGCCGTCGCTCTCCCGTGGCACCACCACGGCCTCGGCGACGCGGGTGTCCCGGGCCAGCACGGCGGCGATCTCGCCCGGCTCGACCCGGAAGCCGCGGACCTTGACCTGGTCGTCGGTGCGGCCGAGGTACTCCAGGGCATGTCCCGTCCACCGGACCCGGTCACCGGTGCGGTACATGCGCGCGCCGGGTGGCCCGAACGGATCGGCGACGAACCGGGTGGCCGTGAGGCCGAGTCGCCCGAGGTAGCCGCGGGCGACACCGGCACCGGCGACGTAGAGTTCCCCGGCGGCGCCGGCCGGCACCGGATGCAGGCTGCCGTCGAGTACGTAGGCGGCGAGATGTGGCAGCGGCGTGCCGATCGGGCTGACCGGACGACCGACATCGTCGGGGGTGACGTCGTAGCGGGTCACGTGGACCGTCGTCTCGGTGATGCCGTACATGTTGACCAGCCGCGGGCGGTCGGCGCCGTGCCGGTCGAGCCAGCCGCCGAGGCGGTCCGGGGCGAGGCGTTCGCCGCCGAAGACGATGTAGCGCAGGCCGAGGTCGTCAGGCGCCGTGAGGTCGGCGCGGTCGAGCGCGGCGAACGCGGCGAACGCGGAGGGTGTCTGACTCAGGACGGTGACGCGTTCGCGGGCGAGCAGCCGCCGGAAGGCGTCGGGTGCGCGAGCGACGTCGCGGGGCACGATGACGACCCTGCCGCCGGTGGTGAGCGCGCCCCAGATCTCCCAGACGGAGAAGTCGAACGCGTGGGAGTGGAACATGGTCCAGACGTCGGCCGGGCCCACGTCCAGGTCGACGAGCGTGTTCGCCAGCAGCCGTTCGACGTTGCGGTGGGTGACGACCACGCCTTTCGGCGCGCCTGTGGAGCCGGAGGTGTGGATGACGTACGCCGCGCTGCCCGGGGTGGGGCCGGCCATCGGTGCGGCGGTCTCGGGCACACCGGTGTCGTCGCCCCCGTCGACGGTCAGCACCGGGATGTCGAGCGGCGGCAGCAGGTTTCGCAGCGCGCTCGTGGTCACCACGGCGGCGGGTGCGGTGTCGGCCAGCAGGTAGGCGACGCGGTCGGCGGGGTGGTCCGGGTCGATCGGCGCGTAGGCGGCCCCCAGCCGGGTCACGGCCAGCATCGCGGTGACCAGTTCCGCGGAGCGGGGCAACACCAGCGCCACGCGCTGCTCGGGCCGGACGCCGTGCCGGTGCAGCAGCGTGGCCAGGCGCGTCGAGTTCGATTCGAGGTCGCCGTAGCTGAGGGTGCGGGACCCGTCGGTGATTGCCGGAGCGCCGGGCGTGGCGACGACCTGCCGGCGCACCAGGTCGACGAGGGTGGTGTCGGCGGTGGCGGATGCGGTTGCGGGGGCGACGCCGGCTCCGGTGCCCACGCCCACGCCCACGCCCACGCCCATGCTCAGGCCGCCGACCGGCCGGTCGATCCGGCGGGCGGCGGCGGCCAGCAACGCGAGCAGGCGGGTGGCGTGGCCGTCGAGGTCGGACGGGGTGTAGAGCGCGGGATGCCCGTTCAGGTCGACGCGGGGCCCGGCGCCGGCGCGGTCGTAGGCGACCACGGAGAGGTCTTCCAGCAGCGGCGCGGCCGGGTTGTGCATGATCGTGCGGTGCTCGCCGAACCGGAGCTCCTCGAACCGCATCACGTTGACCATCGGGCCGAAGAAGCGCCGCTCGGGCCCGCCCAGTCGCAGCTCGCGGTGCAGATCCTCGCCGCGGTAACGCTGGTGCGCGAGCGCGGCGCGCAGTTCGCCGTCGACCTGCCCGACGAGGTCGGCCACGGTGGTCGTGGGACGCACGGTCAGGCGTAGCGGCACGACGTTCGTCGTCATCGCCGGGGTGCGGCCCGCGTGGGGTGCGCTCCGGCCCGCGACGGGCAGACCCAGCACGATGTCGTCGACGCCGGCCATGCGGTGCAGGTACACGGCTGTGGTGGCGATGAGCAGCCGGGACCAGCGCACGCCGGTACGCCGTTCGGCCGCCAGCAGTTCGTCGACGGTGTCGGCGGGCAGGTCGTGACGACTGCGGACGAAGGTGGAGCTGATCGACGTGTCCACCGGGTTGAGGCTGATGCGCTCGGGCCGGTCGGCGAACCGCTCGTGCCAGAAGGCGCGGTCGGCGGCGCGGGTTCCCGAGCTGTGGTAGGCGGCTTCTTCGTCGACGAGTGCCGCCAGTGAGCCGAACGGGGTCGGCGGTGCGGTCCGGCCCGAGACGAGTGCGGTGTAGAGGGCCGCGACGCGGCGGGTGATCAGGCTCGCGCCGTAGGCGTCGACCGCGATGTGGTGGTAGCGCTGGTACCAGAAGACCCGATTCGGTCCGGCGGTGAACACGACATGGACGAATGGCGCGTCCGTGGTGAGATCGACCGGCCGGGCGAGGTCCGCGCGGGCGTACGCGTCGACGGCCCCGATCGCGTCCTGACCGGTGTCGAGATCGATGACGTGGGGCGCGACGGGCGCCGGTGGGTGCAGCACCTGCACCGGCCCGTCGGCCGAGCGGGCGAATCGCACGTGCAGTGCCTCCGCCTCGGCCACCGTCAGGGTGATGGCCCGCACCAGCGCCCCCACGTCGACCGCCCCGTGGATCTCGAGGTAGTTGCCCCAGAGATAGAGCGACGCGTCCGGGTCCATCTCCTGCCCGAGCCAGACGCCGGTCTGGGCCGCCAGCAACGGGTACCGCGTGGGTGACGCTACGGACACGGCACTCCCCTCGTCGAGTCTTACCCGCACACCGGTCGGCGGCGCGATCGGCTTTGGTGTGGTTGCCGCACAAAACAGACGCAGGTCCCTTGCCCCGCGGTGCACTTAATTCGAAGTGCATAAATGTTTGGTCAGGCTTTCATGATGCCCGGAACGCTGTCAACACTTCGGTTCGCTTCGATGTAAGGGTCTTAGTGATCGTTTTTATCCGTGCGGAGCGGGGTGGCCGTCGGCGCGGTAGGTGAACGATGTGAGTCGATGCGAGTGACTGTCGGCAGTGGTTAAGGTGAGGTGGTGGACGACACCTACCGATCGCCGTGGCAGGTCGACGACGTCGCCGAGCTGGCCAGCCTGAGCCGCCGCTTCTTCACCACCGAGGCCGCGCCGCGGCGCGCCGAGTGGGCGGCGCAGCGGCACGTCGACCGGGTCTTCTGGCGCCAGGCGGCAAAACTCGGCCTGCTGTGCGCCGGCGTGCCGGTCGAGTACGGCGGCGGTGGCGGCGACGCCCGCCACGATCTCGTCGTCATCGCCGAGCAGGCGCGGGCGGGGGAGTTCGGCTTCGGGAACGCGGTGCACAGCGGTGTGGTGGCCCGGTATCTGGTCACCTACGGCACCGACGGGCAGAAGCGCCGATGGCTGCCGCCGATGGCGAGCGGTGACGTGATCGCCGGGATCGCGCTGACCGAGCCGGAGGCGGGATCGGATCTGAAGGCGATCCGCACGCGCGCCGAGCGCGACGGCGACGGCTGGCGGGTGAGCGGCGCCAAGACGTTCGTCACCAACGGCGGCTCGGCCGATCTGCTCGTGGTGGCGGCGAAGACGAACGCGTCCGCCGGGGCGCGGGGCATATCGCTGTTCCTGGTTCCGGTGGGAGATCAGCCCGGGGTGGTACGTGGCCGGGTGCTCGACAAGATCGGCCAGGAGTCGGCCGACACGTCGGACATCACCCTCGACGACGTCCGGCTGCCCGCGGAGGCGTTGCTGGGCCGGGAGAACGCCGGCTACGCGATGCTGCTCGACCAGTTGTCGTGGGAGCGACTGCTGGTCGGGGTCATGGCCGCCGCCGTGACCGAGCGCGCGGTCGAGCTGACGGTGGCCTACGCCCACCAGCGCATGGTGTACGACGACGAGCTGTTCGCCCTCCAGCACGTGCGCATGGAACTGGCCGAGTGCGCGACGTTGGCGCAGGTCGGCCGGGTCTTCGTCGATCACTGCGTCGCCCGGCACCTGGACGGCACGCTCGACGCGCGCACCGCGTCGATGGCGAAGTTCTGGCTCTCCGACGTGCAGTGCCAGGTGCTCGACCGGTGCCTGCAACTGCACGGCGCCAACGGCTACACCCGCGACTACCCGATCGGCCAGCTCTACGTCGACGCCCGCGCGCAGCGCATCTACGGCGGAGCCAACGAGGTGATGAAGGAACTCATCGCCGGCACCCTGTGAACCGCGCGCGAGGCTACGCGTTGGCGGGCTCGCCGAGAGCGACGTGGTCGCGTTCGGCGGCTTCGAGTTCCGGATAGACCGGGCAGCCGTAGAGCGGCTCGTACGGCGCGAAGCTCCGGTACGCCTCGATCGTCCGCAGGTGTCGGGCCAGCGGGTTCTTCTGGCTCCAGAAGTCGCCGCCGAGCAGCCGCGCGATCCAGATCGGCGCCACCCGCGCGCCGGTGCTCTTGAGAAACCGGCCGAGCCGGAAGTCGTGCTCGTAGAACGCGTAGATCAGCCGGAAGTACGTGTCGTAACCGGTCTTGTAGAACCGCGAGTAGAGCTCGGTCGCCGCCGTCTCGTCCTGCGCGCCGTCGAGGATCGCCACCGTCGTCTCACCGGCCCGGACTCCCGAGGTGAGCGCCAGGTAGACCCCGGCGGAGAAGATCGGATCAACGAAACAGCCCGCGTCGCCGGCCATCAGGTAACCCGGACCGGCGACCTGGTCGGAGAAGTAGGTGAAGTCGCTCTCCACCCGCGTCTCGCTGTGCTCGGTGAGATCCGCGATCCGCTGATGCACCCGCGGTATCCGCCGCGTGAACTCGTCGAACACCCGATCGGCGCCCATCCGTTGCAGGATCTCGGGTCGGGTGACCGCGCCGACGCTGATCCGCTCGGGCCGGATCGGGATCGCCCACACCCAGCCGTCGGCGTGGCTGCCGATCTGGATGTCGCCCGACACGCCGGGATTGGTGGCCTCCCGCACCCCGTCGTAGTGGCGGAACGCGGCGACCATGCGCAGCCGGTCCGGGGTGCGGCGGCTGCGCAGCACGCCGGTGCTGATCACGCCGGCCCGGCCGCTGGCATCGATGATGCGGCGCGCGGACAGGTGACGCGTCACGCCGTCCTGGGTGTAGGTCACGCCGGTGAGGCGCTCACCCGCGCGCTCGAACCTGGTGACCCGTGCGCCGAAACGCACGTCGGCGCCGGCCTTGGCGGCGTGCCGCAGCAGCATGTCGTCGAAGGCGGACCGCTCGACCTGGTAGGTGGTCAGCTCACGCCCCGCGCCCTGGTCGGTGAAATCCACCCGGGTGTAGCCGCCGTCGACGTCGCAGAACTCGGCCCCCGTCTTGACCGGGAAGTCGGTCGCGTCGACCTCCTCCCGCACGCCCAGGCGGTCCAGCAGCGCCGCGGTGTAGGTCAGCATCGACTCTCCGATGTGAAACCGGGGGAACTGCGCGCGTTCCAGCAGAACTGTCGAGTGCCCGCTCGCCGCGACGAGCGTCGCGGCCGAGGAGCCGGCCGGGCCGCCTCCGATCACGATGGCGTCGACTTCTTCCCGGATTGTCTCGGACACGATGTCCACTCCCCACATAGATCGACACCCGTCGCTACCCACTATTGCATCGACCGGGGCCCACGAAAAGGGTTTGCGTGCTTGTGGTCCGCGACTGTGATCGTCCGGGGTTTGCCGCTGCGGTCATCCGCGTGAAACGATAACGATCGATAAGCTGACCGATTGTCGCGTGGCCGTGCACCGTCTCCGGAGGTTTACCGTGTCCGCATCCTCGTCGGCTACCGCCAGCGATCTCTTCCGGGCCGCGCGCGACCTGCTCCAGAGACACCGCGACGACTACGCCGCCGCCACCGCCGCCTTCAGTTGGCCGAGGCTGCCGTCGTTCAACTGGGCGCTCGACTGGTTCGACCACGTGGCGGAGCGACCGGATCGCCGGGACCGACCGGCGTTGCAGCTGTGGGAGGCCAGCACCGGCAGTCCGCGGTGCGAGACCACGCTGACGTACGCGCAGCTCTCCGCCCGCTCCAGTCAGCTGGCCAACTGGCTTCTCGGGCACGGGGTGGCCCGCGGTGATGCCGTGCTGGTGATGCTCGACAACCGGGTGGCGCTGTGGGAGACCATCCTGGCCGTGATGAAGCTCGGCGCCGTGATCGTGCCGGCCAGCCCGATGACCGGCGTCGACGGGATCGCCGACCGGATGCTCCGGGGCGGTGTCCGGCATGTGATCGCGACGGTGGCGAGCGCACCGGTGTTCGACGCGGCCGGGCGCGGCGACGTCACGTTCATCGCCAGCAGGGACGAGCCCGGTCAGCCGGTGCCCCCCGGATGGCTCGACCTCGAGGACGCCGCCACGGCGGCCACGACGTTCACCCCGTCCGGTCCGACCCGTGCCCAGGACCCGCTCATGCTGTACTTCACCTCCGGCACCACCTCGCACGCCAAGCTGGTCAGTCACACCCACTCGTCACTGCCGGTCGGACAACTGTCGACGATGTACTGGATCGGGCTGCGGCGCGACGACCGGCACCTGGCGGTGGCGTCACCGGGCTGGGCCAAACACGTGTGCAGCAACCTGTTCGCGCCGTGGTCGGCCGAGGCGTGCGTGGTGGCGCTGCGCGCCGGCAGGTTCGACCCGGACGTGACCCTCGAGACGCTACGCCGGGGCGAGGTCACCACGTTCTGCGCGCCGCCGACGGTGTGGCGCCAGCTCCTGCCGCGCGCGACCGCCCGGACCCGGCTGCGGCTGGACGCCGCGACGTCGGCCGGTGAACCCCTCGACGCGGCGCTGCTCGACGGCGTGCGTGCCGAATTCGGCGTCACGGTCCGCGACGGCTACGGCCAGACCGAGATTCCGGGCCTGATCGCGAACTCGCCCGGCGTCACCGTACGGCCCGGGTCGATGGGCAGGCCGCTGCCGGGGTTGCCGCTGGTGTTGCGGGACAGCCGCGGCGCGCTCGCCGACGAGGGCGAGATCTGCCTGGATCTCGCGTCGGACCCGATCGGCCTGATGGCGGGGTACCTCGGCGACCCGGCCGCCACCGCCCGGGTCATTCGGGACGGCTTCTACCACACCGGCGACATCGCGCGCCTCGACGGCGACGGGCACTTCGGGTACGTCGGCCGGGCGGACGACCTGTTCAAGTCGTCCGGTTACCGCATCTCACCCTTCGAACTGGAGCGGGCGCTGCGCGAGCACGACACCGTGACCGACGTCGTCGTGGTGCCGGCGGCCGACCCGGTCCGGTTCACGGTCCCGAAGGCGTTCGTCGAGCTGACCCCCGGTACCCCACCGGACACCGACGCGGCCGGTGAGCTGTTCCGGTTCATCGCCACCCGGCTGTCGCCGTACCAGCGGGTGCGGCGGCTGGAGTTCGTGCGGCTTCCGCGCACCAGCACGGGCAAGGTGCAGCGCGGTGAGGTGCAGGCGTGGCAGCGGCAGGGCGGCGAGCGCGTCGAGTTCCGCGAGGACGAGTTCAGCGGCCTGCCGCGCTGGGGTGCCGCGACCCGCTGAGTCAGCTCGCCGCCGGTCGCCCGGCGCGGCGGGTCCGGATCGGGAGGTGGCTGATGCCCGCCACGAAGTTGGACTTCAGGTGGCGCACCGGCCCGGCCGGCTCGATGTCGTCGACCAGCGCCACGAACTCGGTGAGCAGCATCCGCAGTGCGATGCGGGCCAGCGAGGCGCCGACGCAGAAGTGCGGGCCGTACCCGAAGGCGAGATGACGTTCGGTCCGGTGGCCGATGTCGAAGCGGTACGGGTCGGCGAAGACCGCCTCGTCGCGGTTGGCCGAACCGAGCCACACCGCGACCGCGGTGCCACGCCGGATCCGCTGATCCGCGATGGTCACGTCCGTGCGGGCGTACCGCATGAAGTGGTTGGCCGGCGACGACCACCGGAGGCCCTCCTCGACCGCGGGCGCGATCAGACCGGGGTCGGCCTTGAGCCGCCGGAACTCGTCGGGGTGCTCGAGAAACGCGCAGATCAGTGCCGTGAGCACGTGTGGCGTCGTGACGTTGGCGCCGAGCAGCAGGCTGTAGCAGTTGTAGACGATCGCGTCGTGCCGCAGCGGCCCGCCGTCCGGCCGCATCTGCGTCAGGAAGCCGATCAGGTCGTCGGACGGCTCGGCGAGGCGGCGGGTGACCTCGCTGGAGAAATAGTCGAAGAGCTCGTGGTGGACGCCGACGAGCGTGATGTGGCTGTCCCCCTCCTGGAACTCGGTGTCGTCGGGCGCGATCGCCATCGTCGTCGCGCGCGTCAACCGGGGCCAGTCGGCCTCCGGGATGCCCATCAACGCACCGGTGAACGACATCGGGAAACCGGCCGCCGCGACCGCCAGGTCCCACACGTCCCCGTCGCGGGCGGGCTCCAGAGCCTGGCGCACCGCGCGCGTCAGCAGGTGCCGGCGCTGGTTCAGCCGGTGCGGCGACAGCTCCCGGGCCAGCGGCTCGCGCATCGACGTGTGCCGCGGCGGATCGGTCGCGGCCATCATCTGGCCACCGGCCGGGTCACCGCGGCCCAGCGCGTTGAGCAACGTGCCCCGTTGCGACGTGAACTCGGTGTGGTCGGCCAGCACCCGGCAGGCGTCGGCGTGCCGGGTCACCGACCAGAACTCACGGCCGTCCGCCAGCCGCTGGTGGTGCGCGGGCGCATGCCGGCGCAGCGCGTGCCAGATCGGGTGCGGGTCACCCGTGGCATACAGCTCGGGGTCGAACAGGTCGACCCGGCTCAGGTCGACCTCGGCGTCCGCGGTGGGCACGGTTATCCGCATGCCAGTTCCTCAGCTCCCGGTGCCGAGATGCGCGTCGACGATCCGGGCCAGCTCCGCCACCGTCGAGTTCTCGTAGAACGTCCTGGCCGGCAGGGAGAGGCCGAAGTTCGCCTCGAGTTCGCCGGTGATCCGCATGCCCGCCAGTGAGTAGCCGCCGAGCTCGAAGAAGTCGTCGTGCACGCCGACGGTGAGCAGGCCCAGCACATCGGCCCAGACCGCGGCGACGGCCTGCTCCGTCGGGGTGCCCGGCGGTTGGAACTCGGCGTTGACCTCGGGCCGGTCCCGGCCGGCCCAGGTGGCCAGGGCCGCTCGGTCCACCTTGCTCTGGGGCGTCAGCGGCAGGTCCTCCACGACGGTGATCGCGGCCGGCACCGCGTATCGGGGCAGCGACGCGGCCAGGTGGCGGCGGATCGACAGCGTCGACAGCGGAGGCTCCGCGGGATCACCCGCCACGAAGGCGACCAGGCGCTGACCGCCGTCCGGGGCGCCCTGTGCCACCACGGCCGCGGACCGCACCGGCGGACAGCGGCGCAGCGCCGCCTCCACCTCGCCCGGTTCGACGCGGTAACCGCTGATCTTCACCTGGTCGTCCACGCGGCCGACGAAGTCCACCGCTCCGTCCGGGCGGCGGCGCACCAGGTCGCCGGTGCGGTACATGCGGGCGCCCGCCACGAACGGGTTGGCCACGAAACGCTCCGCGGTGCGGGCCGGCTGCGCGTGGTAGCCACGCGCCAGCCCGGCTCCGTCGACGTACAGCTCACCGGTCTCGCCGTCGGGCACCGGGCGCAGCCTGGCGTCGAGGATGTGCCCGCCGCTGCCCGGCACCGGCCGGCCGATGGGAACCGCCGGCCCGTCGACCGGCGTGCGCACCGGGTGGCACAGGCTGAACGTGGTGTTCTCCGTCGGCCCGTAACCGTTCACCACGCGCAACCCCGGCACGGCCGCCAGCACGCGGTTGACCGCCGCCGGGTCGATCACGTCACCGCCGACGAGGAGCGTGCGAACCCCGCCGAACGCGTCGAGCGGCCCGGCGGCCATGTGGTGGAACAGACCCGCGGTCAGCCACAGCACGGTGACCCGCTCGTGGGCGATGACGTCGAGCAGGTCACGCGGCTCGACGGCGTCATGTGGCCGCACGGCCACCCGCGCGCCGTGGCACAGCGGCGTCCACAGCTCGAACGTGGACGCGTCGAACGCGACCGGCGCCGCGTGCAGCACCGTGTCCGCCGCGGTCACCTCGACGTAGTCCGGTGCGGCGACGAGCCTGGTGACGGCGCGATGGGGTATCCGGACACCCTTGGGACGGCCGGTCGAACCGGAGGTGTACGCGAGGTAGGCGGTGCTGTCCGGATGCGGCCGTCGGGTCGTGGGGGCTTCGGGGCCGTCGCCGTCGACGGCGACGGCGGTACGGCCGTCCGCCGCGCTGTCGTCCCCGGCGGTGACCACGACCCGCACGCCGGCGTCGTCGAGCAGCGCACGCCGGTAGTCCGGTGGCTGCGACGGGTTGACGCCGAGGTAGGCGGCGCCGGCCCTGAGGACGCCGAGCAGCGCGACCGGGAGCCACACCGACGCCGGCACGTCGACCCCCACCGGGGTGTCCGGCCGGACGCCTGCCGCGATCAGGCGATGGCCGAGGCGGTTCGCGGCGGCGTCGAGGTCCCGATAGGTCAGCCGCTCGTCGCGCCAGCTCACCGCGACCGCGTCCGGGCGGATGGCGACCTGCTCGGCGATCATGTCGAGGACGGTGCCGGCGGACTCAGGTGTCGGCATCGCTGGCCGTCCTTTCGAGGTCGCGCATGATCTCGCCGCGCAGTGCCGGCGGTGCGGCCAGGAACGCGTGATGGTCGCCACGCAGCGTCACGAAACGCACATCCCCGGAGTAGGCGCGCCAGCCGACCATCTGCTCGGGCCGGATCTCCCGGTCGTCGGTCCAGCCGATCACGGTGATGGCCGTCGCCAGCCGGACCGGTTCCGGGAAGACGTACCGGCGGTTGGCCGCCAGGTCGGCTCGCAGCACGCCCAGCCCGACCTCGATGGCGTCGGGCTGCGGCCGGCCGCCCATCGCCCGGATCAACCCGGCCAGTTCGACGCCCAGGGCTTCGTCGTCCATGTCGAGGAACCGACCGTACGGGCCGTCGTGGGGGGCCACCTCCGACGACACGAAGAGCCGGTCCGGTACCGGAAGGCCGAGCCGCTGCAGATGCAGCGCGGTGGCGAACCCCGCCAGCGCCGAACTGCAGTGCCCGAAGAACGCGAACGGCCGGTCCAGCAGCGGCCGGATGTCGTCCACCAGGGCGGCGGCGTAGTCCTCGTACCGGCCGTAGTGCGGCTCACGGAACCGGTTCTCGCGCCCCGGCGGCTGCACCAGGCACACCTCGGCCGGGCCGAGCCGGGCCGGCCAGCGCGCGTACATGGACGCGCCGACTCCGGAGTACGGCAGCAGGAACAGGCGGTACGTGCTGTCGGCCGTGGGCTTGCGCAGCAGCCATGGTCGGCGGGTGGCCGTGACGTCCATGCGGCGGCTCCGGTCAGATGTCGGTTTCGGCCATCGCCTCGACCAGGCTGCGTGGCCGCATGTCGGTCCAGTGCTCCTCGACGTAGCTCAGGCAGCCCTCGCGGGTGTCCTCGCCGTGCACCACCCGCCACCCGGCGGGCACGTCAGCGAACGTCGGCCACAGCGAGTGCTGGTCCTCGTCGTTGACGAGCACGACGAAGCGGCCGTCGGGATCTTCGAAGGGGTTGGTCATTCTCGGCTCCTTGTGGTGTGCGGATCGGCGCTGAGCGCCCGGGCCAGCGCCGGCCCGAATGCGGCGACCGCGTCCGGTTCGAGCAGCCGTGGATGGGTGGAGGCGACCTCGACCGTGCGGACCGCCCCGTTGACGTAGGGCTGCCAGCTTGCCGGGTCGGGCCAGTCGTCCACCGGGTTGGCGGTCGTGACGACCAGCAACACGTCGCCGTCGAACCGTTGCGGTCGGTAGCCGAACTGGAGGCGGATGTTGTTCTCGAACGTGCCGAGCACGGCCTCGATACCGGCCTCGTCCACCCCGGACAACGCGCCACCGGAGGCATGGAGCCGGCGTACCGTGGCGGCCACCGTGATCTCCTCGAGGTCGCCGGGATCGGCGCCGACGAACATGAGGAAGCCGGCCAGGATCTCCTCGCGGGACGGCACGGCCGGTGGCGTCGAGAACGCGCTCTGCGGGTAGGTGTCGAGGATCGCCAGCAGCTCGACGGTGTCGCCGGCCGCCTGCAGGGTGGTCGCGAGCGCGTGCGCGGCGATGCCACCGAACGACCAGCCGAGCAGGTGGTAGGGGCCTTCGGGCTGCACCGCGCGGATCTCGGCCAGCCACCTGTCGACAAGCGCCGGCATGTCGGCCGGAGCCGGGTCGCCGTGCAGACCTGGTGACTGCAGCGCGTACAGCGGCCGGTCCGGTTCGAGGAACCGGGCGAGTCTGGCGTACGACCAGCCGACACCGGCGCCCGGCGGCAGGCAGTACAGCGGTGGGAGCGTGCCGCTGGGCCGCAGCGGCAGCAGTGTCCCGAACGGATCGAGGTGCCCGTCGCCGTCGTCGAGCCGCCGGGCCAGGTCGGCCACGGTCGGCGTCTCGAACAGGTGCAGCAGGCTGAGCCGCGTGCCGAGCGTCTCCTCGATCCGTCGCAGCAACGTCGGGGCCAGCAGCGAGTGCCCGCCCGCGGCGAAGAAGTCGTCGTTCGGGCCGATGTGCGGCCGGTCGAGCACCTCGGCGAACAGCGCGCACAGCAGCTCCTCGCGGGGGGTGCCGGCGGCGCCCCCGCCCCCGGTCTCGGGCGCCGGCGCGGGCTCGTCGGCGGGGACGACGGTGATGTCGGCGGGCACCAGGTGGGCGGGCAGCCGGGTCCGCAGTCGATCGCCCAGCGCCGCCACGTCCAGGGTCGCGCCCGGCTCGGCCACCAGATAGGCCGACAGCCCCTGCGTGGTTCTGCCGTCGCCGTGCAGGGCGAGATCCACGTCGCGGACCCCGGTCTCGCCGCGCAACGCGGCGCGTACCTGGCCCAGCTCCAGCGGTGTGACGGCCCCGGCCGCCACCACCGGGGCCCTGTCGCACCGCGACAGGGACCGCTCCGGATCCGCCAGGGCGGCGGTGAGCAGGTGGCGCCAGCGGCCGACCAGGGCCTCGACGGTGGCGCGGTCGAACATGTCGGTGCGGAACTCGGCGATGCCGTCCATCCCGAGCAGCGTGCCGTCGGCCGCCCTGCGCTCGATGAGCTGGAAGGACAGGTCGAACTTGGCGCTGGCCGTCGGGACCGGTTCCGCGCCCACCGTGACACCGGGCAGACCGAAGCCGGTGAACGGCACGTTCTGCAACGCGAGCAGAACCTGGAACAGCGGCTGGTGGGCCAGGGACCGGGTCGGGTTGAGGGCTTCCACCAGGTGTTCGAACGGCACGTCCTGGTGACCGTACGCGGCGAGCGCCGTCGACCGGGCCCGCTCGACGAGGCCGGCGAAGCTCGGATCGTCGCTGGTGTCCACGCGCAGGACGAGTGTGTTGACGAAGAACCCCACCAGGTCGTCGAGGGCTTCGTCGAGGCGGCCGGCGACCGGTGTGCCGATGGGGATGTCGTCACCGGCGCCGAGCCGGGAGAGCAGCCCGGCGAGGCTGGCCAGCAGCACCATGAACGTCGTGGCGTCGACGCTGCGGGCGGTGGCCACGAGCGCGCCGTGCAGGTCGGCGTCGAAGGTGAAGGTGACGACCCCACCGCGATAGGAAGCGACCGGTGGCCGTGCCCGGTCGGCCGGCAGCACGAGTTGTTCGGGCAGGCCACGCAGGGTTTCCCGCCAGAAGGCCACCTGGTCCGCGTAGAGGCTGTGCGGGTCGTCCTCGGCCCCGAGCAGTTCCTGCTGCCACAGCGTGTAGTCGATGTACTGGACCGGCAGTGGCGACCAGGCCGGTGGCCGCCCGTCGCTGCGGGCCGTGTATGCGGTGAGCAGGTCGCGGGTCAGCGGCGCCATGGACCAGCCGTCGCCCGCGATGTGGTGTATCAGCACCAGCAGCACCGACGTCTGGGCGTCGACGGTGAACAGCCATGCCCGTACCGGCAGCTCGGCGGCCAGGTCGAAGCGGTAGGCGGCGGCCACGGCCAGCGCCTCCGCCAGGCCGGCCTCGTCGGCGGTTGTCACGGTCATCGGCACGGCGAGGCCGTCGACCGGCTGGACCTGCTGCACCGGGTGGCCGGCGGTCTCCGGGAAGGTGGTGCGCAGCGACTCGTGCCGGCCGACCACGTCGGTCAGCGCGGCCCGTAGCGCCGGCACGTCGAGTTCGCCGCGCAGCCGCAGCCCGATGGGCACGTTGTAGGCGGCGTCGGCCACGCCGAGACGTTCCACGAACCACAGCCGCCGCTGCGCGTACGACAGCGGCACGACGGCGGGGCGGGGCATCGGCCGGACCGCGGGCCGGGTGGTGGCGACCGCGTCGGTGAGGTGTTCGGCGAGCATGGCCGCGGTCGGGGCCACGAAGATCTGTCCCACCGGTATCTCGACGCCGAGCACGGCCCGGATGCGCGCGGCCAACCGGGTGGCCAGCAACGAGTGCCCACCCAGGGTGAAGAAGTTCTCCTCCGCGCCGACGGCGGGGTGGCCCAGCACCTCGGCGAACAGGTCGCACAGGATCTGCTCCTGCGGCGTGCCGGGCGCGCGGGTGACACGTGACGGGGTGGCGGCGGGGGCCGGAAGAGCGGCCCGATCCACCGTCCCGTACGGCGTCCGTGGGAGATCGTCGAGTACGACGGTGGCCGACGGCAGCAGATGGGCGGGCACGTGCCGGCGTAGTGCGGCGGCGTCGACGTGATGTCCGGCGTGCCCGGCGACGTAGGCGACGAACCGCGGCGGCGTCTCCTCGCCGGAGCGGACGACGACGCCGCGCCGGACCGCCGGGTAGTCCGCGACGGCCGCCTCGACACGGCAGGGGAGCAGACCCGGTTCGAGGCCGTCGACCTGTTCGGCCGGGCCGTAGAGGTCGAGCTGCCCGTCCGGGCGCAACCGGCCACGGTCACCGGTCGCGACCAGGCCGGTGCCGTCGTGCACGTGGATGTCGCCGGCGACGCCCGGCGGCACGGGCCGCCGCCAGGCGTCGAGCAGGTGGAGGCGTTCACCGGCAGCGGGTCGCCCGATCGGCAGCGGATCGATCGCGGCGGTGCCCGCGGCGGGTTCGAGCGGGTCGCTGATCGTGAGCCAGGGGTGCGCGGCGGTGCCGTACACGTTGACGAACCGCCGGCCGACGGCCCAGTCGGTCACCATCGCGGGCGGGCAGTTCTCCCCGGTGACGGCGATGCCGTTGAGGCCGGCGGGCGCCGCGTCCGGGTCGAGGTCGCTGAGGCGGGTCGGGGTGGTGATGAGGTGACTGACGCGTCCGGTGTGCAGCCAGCCGTCGAGATCGGTCGAGTCGGTCGGCACGGGTAGCAGCGACGCACCGGTTTCGGCGGCCAGGAGCGCCAGCGCTCGCGCCACGGCGGGCCCGGCGGTCGCCTCGTGCGCGACGCGGGCGTCTGGGCCGATGCCCAGTGCGGTGGCCAGCGCCCGCGCCCTTGCCGCGAGCACGTCGTCCACCTCGACGGTTCGAGCGACGTCCGGGTCGGGCACCGTGGCGTGTTCGGCGGGCGTCAGCAGATCTATCGCGCCCAGCCGGATGCCGGGGTCGGCGACGGCGGCGGCGAGGAGGCGGCGGTAGCGGTCGGCGAGAGCCTCGACGGTGGCCCGGTCGAACAGGTCGGTGTTGAACTCCACCATGCCCGAGATGCCGGCCGGCGCGCCGGTCTCGTCGCGTTCCTCCGCGACGTTGACGAACAGGTCGAACCGGGAGGCGCCGACGCGGGGCCCGTGCGCGCCGGCCGCGAGATCGGCCGACCTGAACTGCCCGCCCGGTGCGTTCTGGAGGGCGAACATGACCTGGAACAGCGGCTGGTGCGCCAGGGACCGGGTCGGGTTGAGCACCTCGACGAGATGCTCGAACGGCACGTCCTGATGGCTGTACGCGGCCAGCGCTGTCGACCGGGCTCGGGTGAGGAGGTCGGCGAAGGTCGGGTCACTGCTGGTGTCCATGCGCAGGACCAGCGTGTTGACGAAGAACCCGACCAGTTCGTCGAGCGCCTCGTCCAGCCGGCCGGCCACCGGGGTGCCGATGGGCACGTCGCAGCCGCCGCCCAGCCGCGACAGCAGCCCGGCCAGTCCGGCCAGCAGCGCCATGAACATGGTGGCACCGTGACCACGGGCGGTGGCGGCGAGCGCGGCGTGCAGGTCGGCGTCGAGCGTGAAGGCGACCACGTCACCGTGGTACGCGGCGACCGGTGGCCGCGGTCGGTCGGCCGGCAGCACGAGCTGTTCCGGTAGGCCCCGGAGCGCGTCCTGCCAGTAGCTCACCTGCTGCGTGTAGACGCTGTCGGGATCGCCCTCGGCGCCCAGCAGCTCGTGCTGCCACATCGTGTAGTCGGCGTACTGCACGGGCAGCGGTGTCCAGGCCGGCGGTTGCCCGTGGCTGCGGGCGGCGTAGGCCGTGTGCAGGTCGCGGGTCAGGGGCGCCATGGACCAGCCGTCACCCGCGATGTGGTGCATCAGGATCAGCAGTACCGAGGAGTGCTCGTCGACGGTGAACAGCCACGTCCGCACGGGTGGCTCGGCCGCCAGGTCGAACCGGTGACCGGCGGCCTCGACGAGCGCGGCCGGCAGGCCGGCGGCGGGCACCCCGACGGTCTCGACGTGGGCCGCCACCTCGCCGATCGGGAGCACCCGCTGCGACGGTACGCCGTCGGTGTCCGTGATGACGGTACGAAGCGACTCGTGGCGTTCCAGCACGTCACGGTAGGCGGCCCGCAGGGCGGCCTCGTCCACGGCCCCGTCGAGGCGGATCGGCACCGGCACGTTGTAGGTGGGACTGGGACCTTCGAGGCGGTGCAGGAACCACAACCGGCGCTGCGCGAAGGACAGCGGCACCACGTCCGGCCGGGCGATCGGCGTCACGGCCGGGCGCAGCGAGCGGTGCGGGTCCAGCGCCGTCGCCAGTCCGGCCACCGTGGGCGCGTCGAAGAGCTTGCGCACCTCCAGTTCGACTCCCAGCGTGGAGCGCACGCGACTGACCAACCGGGTCGCCAGAAGCGAATGGCCGCCCAGATCGAAGAAGCTGTCGTGGACGCCCACCGCCGAGACGCCCAGCACCTCCGCGAACAGGCCGCACAGCACTTCCTCCTGCGGTGTGCGGGCCGCCGCCGCCGCGTTGGTGGCACCGGATTCGGGTACCGGCAACGCCGAGCGGTCGAGCTTGCCGTTCGGGGTTGTCGGCAAGGATTCCAGCAGCATCACGACCGGCACCATGAACTCCGGCAACCGGTCCCTGATCCAGTCACGCAGGCGGGATTCGACGAGCCCGGCGTGGGGCGCGGGCACGACGTAGGCGACGATCTGGGTGACGCCCGGCCGGTCGTGCGCGACGACGGCGACCTGGTTGACGTCGGGGTGCTCGGTGACGACGGCCTCGACCTCGGACAGCTCGACGCGATGACCGCGGATCTTCACCTGGTGGTCGACGCGGCCCAGGTACTCCAGCGTGCCGTCGCGCCGCCACCGCACCAGGTCCCCGGTGCGGTACATCCGGCCACCGGCCGCGCCGAACGGGTCGGCGACGAAGCGTTCGGCGGTCAGCCCGCGACGTCGCAGGTACCCGCGAGCGGCGCCACGACCGGCGATGTACAGCTCACCGGTGGTCCCCGGCGGCACCGGGTTCAGCCACGGGTCCAGCACGTACACCTGCTGGTTCGCGATGGGCCGGCCGATCGGGGCCGCCGGTGGCCAGTCGTCCACACCCGGCGGCAGTTCGTACGCGGTGACGACGTGCGCCTCGATCGGGCCGTAGTGGTTGTGCAGGCGGCGCTGCGGACCGCGGCGCATGAAGTCACGGATCTGCCTGCTGAGCAGCAGCGCCTCCCCGGACTGCGACACCTCGCGCAGCGCCGGCAGATCCGCGTCGTGCTCGTTCGCCGCCTCGCAGACCGCCTCGATGACCAGCGTCGGGCTGTAGAACTCCCGGATGCGCTGCCGCGCCAGCCACTCGGCCAGCGCGCCCGCGTCCCGGCGGACGGTCTCGGCCGGCAACACGAGCGTCTTGCCGGTGGTGAGCGCCGAGAAGACCTCCTGCGTGGCGACGTCGAACGTGACGGTGGTGAACTGAGCCACCCGGGCGTCGGGGTCGGCGCCGATGTGCGCGTCGTGCCAGCGCAGCATGTTGGCGATGACGGTCGTCGGCATGACGACGCCCTTGGGCCGGCCGGTGGTGCCGGAGGTGTAGAGCACGAAGACCGGGTTGAGTGGATGCGGCCGGCCGGTGCGCTCGGCGTCGGCCAGGTCTTCGGCGGGGACGGCGCGCAGCCGGTCGCGTACCTCGTCGGCGTCCACCACGATCACCGGCGCGACGTCGTGGTCCACGCCGCCCGCCAGCGCGGTGACGGTGAGCACGGCGGCGACCTGCCCGTCGTCGAACATGAAGTCGACGCGTTCGGCCGGGAAGCCGGGGTCCGCAGGCAGGTAGGCCGCGCCGGTCTTGTTCACCGCGAGCAGTGCCACGATCAGGTCGACCGACCGGGGCATCAACAGTCCGACGAGGCGTTCCGGGCCGGCGCCGTGTGCGACGAGCAGGCGGGCCAGCCGGTTGGCGCGTGCGTTGAGGTCGGCGTAGGTCACCCGCTCGCCGTCGGACTCGACCGCGATCCGCTCGGGCGCCCGCGTCACCTGCGCCTCCACCCGCTGGTACAGCAACTCGGCGGGCACCGGTCGTAACGTGTCGTTCCACGTGGCGAGATCCGCCCGCTCGGTCGGTTCGAGGAGGTCGAGCGCGCCGAGCCGGCGGTCGGGGTCGGCAACCGCCGCGGCCAGCAACCGGATCCAGCGCCGCGCGAGTACGCCCACCGTGGCCCGGTCGAACAGGTCGCTGCGGTACTCGATGATGCCGTCCATGCCGGTCGGCCGCCCGGTGGCGTCGTGGCGCTCGACCACGTTCCAGAACAGCTCGAAGCGGGACGTCGCGGTGCCGACGGGCTGGAACGTGACGTGCGCGCCGGGCAGCTCGAAGCCGGCCTCCGGCGCGTTCTGCAGGGCGAGCATGACCTGGAACAGCGGGTGGTGGGCCAGCGACCGGACCGGGTTGATCACCTCGACCAGACGCTCGAACGGCACGTCCTGATGGGCGTACGCGGCCAGCGCCGTGCCGCGGACGCGCTCGAGCAGCTCCGCGAACGACGGGTCCCCGCTGAGGTCGACCCGCATGACGAGCGTGTTGACGAAGAAGCCGACCAGGTCGTCGAGCGCCTCGTCGAGCCGCCCGGCGACGGGGGTGCCGATCGGCACGTCCCGGCCCGCACCCAGCCGCGAGAGCAGCCCGGCCAGGCCCGCCACCAGCACCATGAACACGGTCGCGCCGGACGACCGGGCCACCTCGACGATCCGCTCGTGCAGCCGCGCGTCGACACTGAAGTCGAGCAGGTCGCCCGCGTAGGACGAGAGCGCCGAGACGGGCCGGTCGGTGGGCAGCGCGATGCGGTCGGGCAGGCCGGCCAGCGCCCGCTGCCAGTAGTCGGTCTGCTGGGCGGCCAGGCTGTCCGGATCGTGCTCGGCGCCGAGCAGTTCCTGCTGCCAGAGCGTGTAGTCGGCGTACTGCACCGGAAGGGGCCGCCAGCCGGGCGCGCGCCCCTGCGTCCGGCTGGCGTACGCGGTGAACAGGTCGCGGGCCAGCGGCGCCATCGACCAGCCGTCGGCGGCGATGTGGTGCACGTTGAGGAGCAGCACGTGGTCGTCCGGTGCGAGCACCAGCAGGTCGCCCCGCACCGGTGGCTCCGATGCGAGGTGGAACGAGTAGCGGGCCGCCCTCTGCAACACCGCTTCCAGCGTGTCCGGCGTGACCGGCGTGACGGTGAGGTCCACACCGGTTCGGTCCGGCGGCCGGACCAACTGGGACGGCGTACCGTCGACCTCCGGGTAGAGCGTGCGCAGGCTCTCGTGGCGGGCGACCACGTCGGTCAACGCGGCCCGTAGCGCGGCGCGGTCGAACGTGCCGGTGATCCGCAACGGCAACAGGATGTTGTAGGTGGG
Source organism: Micromonospora sp. NPDC049201 (assembly GCF_055586805.1). NCBI lineage: Bacteria > Bacillati > Actinomycetota > Actinomycetes > Micromonosporales > Micromonosporaceae > Micromonospora > Micromonospora sp. NPDC049201. The sequence continues at coordinate 21,547 of NZ_JBVJHM010000017.1, forward strand.
GCTGGGCCCTTCGAGGCGGTGCAGGAACCACAGCCGGCGCTGCGCGAACGACAGCGGCACCACGCGTGGCCGTGCCCGTGGTGTCAGGGCCGGGCGCAACAGTCGGTTGGCGTCCAGCCGCGACGCCAACCCCGCTACCGTCGGCGCCTCGAACAGCGTCCGCACCTCCAGCTCCACCCCGAGGGTGGACCGCACCCGGCTCACCAGGCGGGTCGCCAGCAGCGAGTGCCCGCCCAGGTCGAAGAAGTTGTCCCGGGTGCCCACCGAGGACAGGCCGAGCACCTCCGCGAACAGGCCGCACAACACCTCCTCCTGCGGGGTGCGCGCCTCGGCGCCGCCGGTGACACCGAATTCGGGTGCCGGTAGCGCCGCCCGGTCGAGCTTGCCGTTCGGGGTCAGCGGCAACGACTCCACCACCATCACGACCGGCACCATGAAGTCCGGCAACCGGTGGCGGAGGTGCTGGCGCAGCGCGCCGACGAGCAGGCGGCCGGGATCACCCCCGAGCGGGCGGTTGGTGAACGCGGTCGCCGCGTGCCGGCCACCGGGCGCGGCCGGTGCGACGGCCACCGCCATGCCGGTGCCGGGCGGACCGTCTGCCGTCGTGCCGGCGGCGATGTCGAGGTCGAACCGGTCGACGTCCTCCGCCGACCATCGGGCGGCCGCCACCCGCCCGGCCCGGTGCACGGCGTCGAGCGCGTCCTCGGGGTCCACGCCGCCCGCGTCGTACGCGGCGGCGACCGCGTCGACCCAGACCCGTCCGGCGTCCACGACACGCGCCACGGCGGCGTCGGCGGCGACGCGCGCGTTGGGGATACCCGTGACGCGTACCGCTTCGCCGACGCCGGCCAGCCGCTCCACCACGGCCGCCACCGACGAGACGTCGATGTCCCACCGCCAGGTGGTCTCGGCCGGTGCCGCCGGATCCGGCCCACCGGCGCGGTAGAGCACGGCGTCATAGCGGTAGCGGTTCAGCTCGGTGTCGTGGCGTCCCCGCTTGAGCCGCACGTCGACCGCGCCCAACAGGGGGAACGCGGCTGCGGCGTCGGTGAACATCCGTGGGTCGACAAGCAGTTCCCGTTCGAGGTCGATATCGTGGTCGAGTCGCTGCCGGACCTGGTCGACGTCGGCGAACGCCGGGGTGTCGACCAGCCGGACACCGGCGTGGAAGCAGCGCACCAGCGCGAGGTTGCGCAGATCGCCCAGGAACACCGCACCGCCCGGCCGGACCGACCGGAGCGCGATGGTGACCACGTCGACCAGGTAGTCGGCGCTCGGGAAGTACTGGACGACGGAGTTCACCACCACGGCGTCGAAGTGGGCCTCCGGCAGGCCGGTCGGATCGTCGGCGGCCTGCTCGCGTACCCGCACCCGGCCCGCCAGCGTCGGATCGGCGGCCGTCCGGGTCCGCAACGCGGTGACGGCCGGACCCGAGAAGTCGGTCGCCACGTACTCCTCGGTGTGCGGCGCCAGCGGCCCCAGCAGCAGGCCGCTGCCGGCTCCGATCTCGAGCACGCGGCGGGGTCGCAGCGCACGGATCCGGGTGACGGTCTCGTCGCGCCACTCGCGCATCGCTTCCAGCGGGATCGGCGCGTCGTCGTAACTGCTGTTCCAGCCGCTGAAGTCGTCGTCGAGCGGCGCCGGCGCGGCGGACCGACCGGAGTAGAGATCGTCGTAGACGTCGCGCCACTCGTCGACCAGTTCCGCCGCGACCTCCTGGGTGCCGGCGGCGTCGGCGGCCGGCACCACGTACCCGACGAGGCGCTGGTCGCCGGGTTGGACCTCGTGGACGGTCACCGCGGCCTGTGCGACGCCGGGGTGCGTGGCCAGCACCGCCTCGACCTCGCCGAGCTCGATGCGGAAGCCGCGCACCTTCACCTGCCCGTCGGCGCGGCCGACGAAATCGAGCACGCCGTCGGGCCGCCACCGGACGATGTCGCCGGTGCGATACATCCGGCCGCCGCCCGGATGGTACGGATCGGCCACGAACCGCTCCGCCGTGAACGCCGGTCTGTTCAGGTAACCGAGCGCCACCCCGGCGCCGGCGATGTAGAGCTCGCCGTCGACTCCGGGTGGCACCGGCCGCAGCGCCGGGTCGAGCACGTAGACGCGGGCGCCGTTGACCGGCCGCCCGATCGGCGGCACGCCCATCTCCGGCTCGACGAAGCAGGTGGTCGCGTGCACCGTCGTCTCGGTCGGGCCGTAGATGTTGAGGATGCGGCAGTCCGGTCGGGTCTCGTGGAGGTCCCGGACGGTCTGGGCGGGCAGCGCCTCGCCCCCGAGAACGACGGTGTGCAGGGCCAGTGACGCCCACAGCTCGGCGGCCACGGTGCGGGTGGCCAACAGCTCGGCGAAGGCCGACGGCGTCTGGCTGAGCACGGTCACGCCCTCGGTGGCGAGCAGTCGTAGGAAGTCCAGCGGGGAGCGGGTGTCCGAGCGGCTGGCGATCACCAGCCGGCCGCCGTGCGACAGCGGTCCCCACATCTCCCACACGGAGAAGTCGAACGAGTACGACTGGAACAGCGTCCACACCTGGTCGTCACCGAGACCGGACCATGGTGTGTCGGTGGCGAACAGCCGGATGACGTTGCGGTGCGCGACGGCGACGCCCTTGGGGCGGCCGGTCGACCCGGAGGTGTAGATGACGTAGGCGGTGTGCTCGGGGGTGAGGCTGCCGCCGATCTCGTCGACGGTCAGCGTGTCGGCGGAAAGCTCGGCCAGACGGGCCACCGTCTCCGGGTGGTCCAGCTCGATGACCGTCGCGGTGGCGGGCAGGCCCACACCGCTCGCCCCGGTTGTCACCACACACGCCGGCCGCGCGTCGGAGACGAAGAACGTCAGGCGATCCGGTGGGTAGTCCGGGTCGAGCGGGAGGTACGCGGCGCCGGTCTTGAGCACCGCGATGACGGCGACGACCAGGTCCACCGAGCGCGGCAGCGCCAGGGCGACGATGCGGCCGGGCGCCGCGCCCTGCTCGACAAGCAGGCGGGCGAGCCGGTTGGCGCGCTCGTCGAGCCGGCCGTAGGTCAGGCGGTCGTGGCCAGCCGCCACGGCTTCCGCGCCGGGCGTACGGATCACCTGTGCCTCGAACATCTGCGGCAACGTCGCGCTGGTCCGCCCCGAGTGCTGGGCGCGCTCCGTCGCAGTGTCCGTCATAGCGCTCCTCAAGCTCGCCGATCACGTCGGCAGCGGTGCCGCTCGAATCCCCCTGCGGTGGTCGAAAATTGTCCCGGCGAGCAGCCTCCTGGAATGCCTCGAAGCTAGAGCGCCCATCGATGGCAGTCAAGGCTTGACCTCGTCCGACGCCTCTGGTAGCGATATAGAAGTCAATAAATGCTTTGATCATCATCGACTGTTCGCGAAACGATCAGTGCACCTCGGCGCTTGACATCGCCACGCACCGGGCCGGGGCGGTCATGCAGGGGGAGGCTTCGTGCTCCATCGCAAGGACATCGTCTTCACAAAGCCGCCCATCTTCCGGCCCGGAATCGAAGAGTATGCCACCGCGCACACCTCGCCGGTCGCCGGAGAACTGCACCAGATACAGCAGCGTACGCAACGTGAGTGTCCACAGTGGGCGGACATCGCGTCCACCTCCATCCAGGCCGTCTTCCTCGGCATGCTCGTATCCCTGGCACAGGCCCGGAACGTGTTGGAGGTCGGCACCTTCACCGGTCATGGCGCGGTCGCGATGGCGTCCGCGCTCCCCGCCGACGGCAGGGTGATCACCGTCGACAGCTTCGTCGCCGACGAGCAGGCCCGCGCGGTCGCCAAGTCGGCATTCGACGCCAGTCCGCACGGTCACAAGATCCGGCTGGTGGAAGGTGACGCGCTTGACGTTCTCGGCGAGGTGAACGGGCCCTTCGACATCATCTTCGTAGACGCCGACAAGCCGAACTACCAACGGTATTTCGACCGAATCATGCAACGGCGGTTGCTTTCCCCGCACGGATTACTCATTTTCGACAACACCTTGTGGGGCGGGGCGGTCACCGACCCACCACCGGCCTCCGGCGTCGAACTCGACCGCACCACGGACGCCGACGAGTGGTTGCGCGCCATGCGCGGCGACTGGGCGCGGCACCTGGCCGCGTTCAACGCCTCGATCACGGCCGATCCGCGGGTGGAGAACGTGTTGCTGACGGTGCGGGACGGCATGACGCTGATCCGACATGCCCGTTGACGGACAGCCGCCGCTGGAGGCGTTGCGGTCGCTGCACGCCGCCGGCGCGCTGGCCACCGAGTTCCGTCGCGTGCCGCCACTGCTGAACCAGTTGGCCCGCGCTCCCGACGCCGCCGCCAACCTGGTCCGGGCCGGCCAGCTACTGACCCGCGTGGACCCGGCCGACGTGCCCCGACCGGACCGGCGCGGTCTGCTCACCATCGCGATCACCAGTGCCACCACCGTACGGCCGTTGCTGGCGCCGCTGACCGCCGAGTGCGCGCGACACGGTCTGCTGATCCGGCCCCACGTGACCGAACAGGACCCGCACGCGCTCGCGCTGCGCCGGGGCGGCGCCGTCGAGGCGGCCCGGCCCGACCTCACGCTCTGGCTGCTGACCCCGCCGATGATCACCTCGCGGCTGCCACCCGGCTGGCGGGCACCGGATCTCGCCGCCGTGCTCGCCGCCCTCCGCGACGAGATCGGCGCCGTCGTCAGCGAGGTTCTCGCCACCACCACCGGGCTGCTGGTGCTCAACACGACGCCGCTGGTCCGCGCGCTCAGCCACCAGGCGCGCGACCTGCGGACCCGGGCCGAGGTCGGCGCGTTGTGGCGCGAGTTCAACGCGGCCCTGCTCCGGCTGAGCGCGCGCGATCCACGCGTCGTGGTCATCGACCTCGAACCGCTGGCGAACGCCACCGGACCCGTCAGCGACGAGCGCATGGCCGGGTACGCGGGGGTGCACCTCGGCGACGAGCTGTTCGCCGCGTACGCCCGCGAGGTCGGCCACCTCGCCGCCGCGGCGGCCGGACTCACCCGCAAGGTGCTCGTGGTCGATCTCGACGGCACCCTGTGGGACGGCATCCTGGGCGAGGACGGTCCGGCCGGGATCGCCGCCGCGGGAACGCTGCGCGGGGAGGCGTTCCGCGCCGTCCAACAGCTCCTCAAACACCTGTCCGGGCAGGGGGTGCTCCTTGCCGTGAGCAGTAAGAACGACATCGACGCGGTACGCGCCGTGCTGCGCGAGCACCCGGACATGGTGCTGCGCGAGGCGGACTTCGCGCGCCTCAATGCCAACTGGCACCCCAAGGACGTCAACCTGGACGATCTCGCCGCCGGGCTGAACGTCGGCGCGGACAGTCTCGTCTTCGCCGACGACTCGCGTTACGAAGCCGGCCTGATCGCCGCCGCCCGACCGGAGATCGCCGTGGTCGAGCTCGACGACGAGCCGGCGTCCCACGTGTCGCGACTGCTCGCCGACGGCTGGTTCGACGTGCTCGACCTGACCGATCAGGACCGCACCCGCACCGCCGCCTACCACGCCGACGCCGCCCGCACCGAGCTGCGCGATCAGGCCGGCTCGACCGCGGCGTACCTGCGCAGCCTCGGCACCGTGGTGCGCCTGGCCCGGCCGCGCCCGCACGAGATCGGCCGGATCTCGCAGTTGACGTTGCGCACCAACCAGTTCAACCTCACCGGCGAGCGGGTGCAGCCGGCCGGTGTCCAACGGCGGCTGGACGATCTCGTGGTCGCCGTGGAGGTCACCGACCGCTACGGCCGCTACGGCATCGTCGGCGCCGTCTTCGCCCGCCGCGACGGCGACACGCTCGACCTCACCAACATCGTGCTGAGCTGCCGGGTCTTCGGCCGGGACATCGCCGAGGCGGCGGTGATCAGCATGCTGCACCACGCCCGCGACACCGGATGCGACCAGGTGATCGGCCGTTACCGCCCGACCGGCCGCAACGCCGGTGCGGCGCGGTTCTACCCGGCGCTCGGCTTCGCGCCCGCCGCCGGCGGCTTCCGCCACGACCTGCGGGCCGTGCCGGAGCAGCCCGAGCACCTCGCCGTCGAGAACGACCTCGCCCCGACGGAGGCGGCGTCATGATCAGTGAGGCGGAGTTCCTCCGGCTCGTCCGCGACGAGCTGGGCCTGCCGGTGGCCGACACCGGTGACCTCGACGTGGACCTCGACGCGGTCCCCGGCTGGGACTCGATCCATGTGCTGCGGCTGGTGGTGGCCATGGAGAGGCGCACCGGCCACCGGGTGCCCGTCGGCGCCCTGCTGACCCAGCGGACCCTGCGTGGCATCTACCGCCGGGCGACCGCGGCGCCGGACTGACCCGGCACCGCCGCGAGCAACCGCCGGCCCACGTCCTCGACCACCGCACGTTCCTGTGGCGTCAGGAAGAAATGGTCACCGGACCAGGTCCGCAGCTCGAACCGGCCCCGGGTCACGTCCCGCCACGCGGCGACGTCGTCGACGGACACCTCCGGATCGGTGTCGGCGTTGTAGCCGACGATCGGCACGTCCACCCGATCGATGTGATCCGGATAATACGTCTCCACCAGCCGGTAGTCGGCCCGCACCATCGGCAGCAGCATCTTGCGCAACTCCGGATCGTCGAAGACATGTGCGGTATGACGGTCGAGCCGTCGGATGTCGTCGATCAGCGCGGCGTCCCCGCGGATGTGCAGATCGTTGCGCGACAGGCGGTGGGGCGCGGGTCGCGCGGACACGAAGAGCATGCGCAGCACCGGGCCCAGGTCGCGCTCCAGCCGCACCGCGACCTCGTGGGCCACCGATGCCCCCAGACTGTGGCCGAAGAACGCCAGTGGCGGTCCGACGAGTGTCGCCGTCGCCTTGCTGATCGCGTCGGCCATGGGCGCCATCGCCTCGATGAACGGCTCCCGGATGCGGTCCTCGCGGCCCGGGTAGCGCACCGCGAGCACCTCGACGCCGGGCGGCAACGCGCCCGGCCAGTTGCGGAAGAAGCTTGCCGCGCCGCCGGCGTGTGGGAAACACACCAGCCGCGCGGTGGGTGCCGGCACCCGCCGATGCCACCGGAACCAGAGCGGGTCGGCTTGCGTCATCTCGCCTCCTCACTCTGGCCGGACGTCACCATCGACCGGTGCCGCCATGCGACGCCCCCCTGAAGCCTTTCACGTTAGTCTATGCGTTGACCGGCTTACGGGCCGAACCCGCCGACCGAAGGGAACACCGTGCGCTGGGCCGACGTCTATCTCGCCGGGACCGGTGCGTATCTGCCCGAGCGTCGCGAGTCCGCGCGGCGGGCCGTCGCGACGGGGCGCTACGACGCCGCCGAGAGCACCGCCAACGGCATCCGCGCCGTCCGCGTCGCCGGCCCCGCCGAGCCGCCGCCCGTGATGGCCGTCGCCGCCGCGCGGCAGGCGCTCGACCGGGCGGGCCGCCCCACCGACGGTGGGCCGACCCTGGTGATCCACGCCAGCCTCGGTCACCAGGGCCTGGACTTCTGGACGCCGGCGCACTACATCCGTCGCGAGACGATCGGCGGTGACGGCCCGACCTTCGAGATCCGGCACAGCTCCAACGGTGGGATGGCCGCGATCGAGACCGCCGCCGCCTACCTGACCGCGATGCCCTCCGTCACGGCAGCCGTCGTCACCGCGGCCGACGCGTTCGCCCTGCCGTACGTCGACCGGTGGCGCAGCGAGAACCAGCAGGTGTACGGCGACGGCGCCGGCGCCCTGGTGCTCACCCGCGAGCCCGGCCTGGCCCGCCTGGTCGCGACCGCCACCGTCACCGACTCGGGCCTCGAACCGATCTATCGCGGCGCGGCCGAGTGGACGGCGACGCCGACGCCCGGCGGCGGCCCGGTGGACCTGCGCGCCCGCAAGCGGGAGTACCTGTTGCTCAGCCCGGAACGCTACGACGAGGCGATCGAGCAGACCCAGGCCGGCCTGCGCACCGCCCTGGACAACGCCCTGGCCGACGCGGGGATCACCGTCGACGGGGTGGACCTGTTCGTCCACCCGGTCATCGGCGAGACGGTCGTGGCGTACACCTATGGCGAGCGCCTGGGCATTCCGGCCACGGCGACCCTCTACGACTGGGGCCGGGACATCGGGCACCTCGGCGCCGCGGACCAGTTCGTCCAGCTCCATCACCTGCTCGTCAACGGCCTGGTCCGAGCCGGGCGGCACGTGGTGGCCATCGGCTCCGGTGCCGGCTTCGGCTGGACGGTAGCGGTGTGGGAGATCCTGTCTACCGCACCCCGGTGAGCGCGGGGAACTCGGCGACCAGATCGTCCACCGACGGCAGCGCCGCCATCTGCCGGCGTACCGTGTCCGCCCGCTCGCGGTAGGCCGGCTCGCTCAGCACCCGCCGGATCTCCCGCCGCAGCCGCGCGATCGTCGCCTCGGGGGCCGGCGCGCTCGCCGCGACGCCGGCATCGACGCAGCGGGCGGCGTTGTACAGTTGGTCTCCCATGATCGGCATCGTCACCATGGGAACCCCGGCCCCCAGCGCCTCGCGCACGCTGTTCTGCCCGGCGTGCGTGACGAACACGTCGCAGCGGGCCAGCAGCAACGGTTGCGAGATGGTGTCGACCAGCACCACGTGCGGCCGCCCCGGCGCCACGCCCGCCGGCAGCACGCCCGCCGTCGACACGATCGCGTCGACCTCGAGCCCGTCCAGCGCCGTGACCAGCATCCGGACCAGTGCGGGCCCGTAGCCGGTCACGTGCGGCACCAGGGTGCCGAGGCTCGCGAAGACCAGTGGGCGGCCGGAACGCCGCTGCTCCAGCCATTCCGGCAACGACTCACCGGCGGTCAGCGGATCGGCGTGCCGGTAGCAACGCGTGTTCGGCAGCGACTCCTCGGCCCGGTCGTGGCCTGGCGGCAGGAAGGAGGCGTGCCGATAGCGGTAACTCGCCAGCCCTTCCGGGTCCGGCGCGAGGCCGAGCGCCTCCCGGTGCGGCGCCAGCGAGGCCGCCAGCCGATCGGGCCCGTACGTCAGCGCCGTCGCGCCCCCGGTCGACACCGAGACGTGCGGCACGCCGAGCACCTCCGCCGCCAGCGCGCCGCCGAACTCGGTCGACGCCCGGACCACGAGATCCGGCGCCGTCCGCTCGGCCAGTGCCAGCAGAGCAGCGGCGGTTCGTCCGGCCGGGCCGCCCGCCATCCGCTGCGCCACGGTGCGCGCCCCGTCCTCAAGCTCCGCCAGCGGCACGACAGGCGACCGACCGTCCGCGCCGGTGAGCTGCGCCAGCCAGTCGTCCCCGACCGCGGCCGTGGCGAACCCCTGCCGTCGAGCAAGTGGCTCCGCCGCCGCCGGCACCGCGACCGTGACGTCGTGTCCCGCCCGTCGCGCCGCGTCGGCCACCGGCAGCAGCGGCCGGACATGGGACGTCATCGCGTGACTCGTGATCCAGATATGCATAGACGGCCTTCGCTGGATTGGATGAGCGTCACTGTACCGAAGCCGGTGGCGCACTGCCACAGCCCGGCGTCCCGGTTAGAGTCACCGTGTGCACCAGGCGGACGTGACCACCGAGTTGGCCCGGGCGGCCGCTCTGGTCGGCGGCGGTGACGTCTCCCGCGACCGCCTGATCAGCGAGTGGGCCGCGTCGTCGGATCCGCTGACCCGTTGCGTCCTGGCCCACCACATCGCCGACCTCAGCCCCGACGCCGCCGACGAACTGGCCTGGGACGAGCGCGCCCTGGCCGATGCGGACACCGCCCCGCACCCGTCGGTAGCCCCGTTCTATCCGTCGCTGCACCTCAACCTCGCTGCCTCGCACCTGCGCCTGGGCGACCTGCCCGCCGCCCGCCGTCACCTCGACCGCGCCGAAGCCACCCGGTCCGCGCTGGGCGACGACCCGTACGGCGTGATGATCCGCGCCGCCGTCGACCGACTGCGCGCCAGGACCCAGGCTCCGTAACCCGGAGGCGCGCCGCCCCGGATCGCCGGCGACCTCCGGGAGGCGACGGCGCGCCGACAGTGGTGTCCACGGTCGGGCTTCCACCGCGGGACGGGCGGAGATCAGCTCAGCGCCTCGGCACGACGGTGTTCCCGCGCCGACGCGGGCAGCCGGGCGGCCGCGTAGCGCAGGCAGGGCGGCGCCATCACCGAGGTGACGATGGCGACCAGCACAATGACCGTGAACATGGCGGTGTCGAGGACGCCGAGGCGCAGCCCGACCGTGGCGACGATGATCTCGATGACGCCTCGGGCGTTGAGGCCGGCGCCGAGGGCGAGGCCCTCCCAGTGGCCCAGGCGGGCGGCCCGGGCCCCGACGTACGCGCCGACGAACTTGCCGACGACCGCCACGGCCAGCACCAGCAGGGCGACCCCGAGCACGGCGGGCCGGGCCAGCGCGGTCAGATCGCTGCGCAGGCCGACGGTGGCGAAGAACAGCGGCGCCAGGACGCTCATCACGACCAGCCGCAACGGGGCAAGAGCCTGACGGTCGAGGCTGGCGCAGCCGTTGATCACCAGACCGCCGACGAAGGCGCCGAAGACCGGCTCCAGGTGCAGCGCGTGGGTGGCGGCGGCGAACAGCAGCAGGATCACCACCACCGACGCGACGGTGGGACCATGCTCTCCACCAGCTCGTACCCGCCGCAGCAGCGCGCCGACGAGCGGCCGGGCGAGCCACCGGGCGACCACGACGACGAGGGCCACGGTGCCGACCGCGAGGGCGACGTCGAGGCCGCCGAGACTGCCGGCTGCCATCGCGGCCACGACCGAGAGCAGCAGCCAGCCGACAACGTCGTCCACGATGGCCGCGCTCATGATCAGGTGACCGATGTCGCGGTGCAGCAGTCGCATCTCCCACAGGGTCTTGGCGATGACCGGGATGGCACTGACACCCATCGCCACCGCGAGGAACAGGGCGAAGACCGGGCGGTCGGTGCCGGCCGGGAGCACGCTGGACGGGAGGAGCAGGCCCAGGCCGACGCCGAGCGCCAGGGGGACGACGAGCCCTCCGATGCTGACCCGGGCGGCCACGCCACCGTCGCGGCGTAGCTGCCCGAGGTCCAGGTGCATGCCGGTGAGGCCGACCAGAAGGAGCACGCCGAGTTGACCGACCGCGTCGAGCAGGTGCAGTTGCTCGGACTGCGCGGGGAACAGCCACCGGGACAGGTCGGGCACGGCCGCCCCGAGGACCGACGGACCGAGCAACACGCCCGCGGTCAGTTCACCGACCAGCGAGGGCATGCCCGCGCGTACCGCGAGGCGCCCGAGCGCGACGGCGGCGGCCAGCAGGATGCCCACCTGGAGCAGGAAGATCAGCAGCGAATGGGTGCCGAGAGGTGCGACCGGTATGGCCACCAGGAGTCCTTTCGATGCGCCGCGCGGACGCGGCCGGGAAACGCGGTGGCGGAGCCGACCCGCCGCGGCATCGGTACGGGCCGTCGGGTCAGCCGGTCGACGTAGCACCATTCCCGGATTGACTGTCGCCAACGAATTGACCTTCCCAAATTCGTTGAGATCACTCAAGACATCGGACAACCGGATCGGGAAGGCTCGCGGGAAGGCGATCGGCGCGTTCTCGGGCCGTGAGCCGCTTGATGACCGCTCGTGGCGCGCCATCCCGCCGCGGGTGCGGCCCCCACTCCGGGTATTGTGCCGAGCGGCACGAACTGTTGCGAGGTGCCCCACCCGGCGGTGGGGAGAATCGGGAAGCCGGTGTGACTCCGGCACGGGCCCGCCGCGGTGACCAGGGAGCTGCCGCCCACGCGCACGTGTGCGCAGTCACTGGCCGAACCGGCTGGGAAGGCGGGCGGGCCGGTGTTGATCTGGGAGTCCGAAGACCGGCCTCGCGTCATCGGCCCCACCCGGGTGGGGCATGAGCGCAGCGGGAGCCTGCCCATGATCAGCGACATCTACGACGTGATCCACCGTCGCCGCGACGTCCGCGGCCAGTTCACCGGCGAGTCCCTCGCCGCCGGGGTCCTCGACCGGGTCCTGGCCGCGGCGCACGCCGCGCCCAGTGTCGGACTGTCCCAGCCGTGGGATTTCATCCTGGTCCGTGACCGGGACCTGCGCGAAGCGTTCCACCGGCACGTCCGGGCCGAGCGTGACACGTTCGCCGCCACCCTCGACGCCGAGGCGGCCCACCGGTTCTCCCGCATCAAGATCGACGGGATCATGGAGTCCTCGCTGTCGATCGTGGTGACCTACGACCCCGACCGCGGCGGCCCCGCGGTCCTGGGCCGGCACGCCATCGCCGACGCCGGCCTGTACTCCGTGTGCCTGGCCATCCAGAACCTCTGGCTGGCCGCCGCCGCCGAGAACCTCGGCGTCGGCTGGGTGTCGTTCTATCGCGAGCAGTTCCTCCAGCGGTTGCTCGCCGTTCCGGCCGGCATCCGACCCGTCGCCTGGCTCTGCCTCGGCCCCGTCACCCACCTCGAAGCGGTGCCCGATCTCGAACGACACGGCTGGCGCCACCGCCGCCCTCTGCGCACGGCGATCCACCACGACCGCTGGAACCCCGGATCGGTCACGGACTGACGTCTGTCCGCCGGGGCTGGGGCCGGTGGCTCGGCCGGCATTGCGCGGCAGAGCCACCGGCCGGGCGTCGTGACGGCGCCCCACCCGGAGAGGGCTGATCAACACGCACACCCACGAGGCGTTGGACGCGGCCGGCACGCAGCTTGCCGCTGGGCGACCGGACCGCCGGGTTCGCGGCGGCCTGTCGGGCCCGGGGGCGGGGTTGGTGCACGCCTTACCCGGCGAGGGCGTCCGGGTCACCGTCGGGGCCCCCGAAGGCAACGACCTGTTGCTGGAGGTGGCCCCGCTAAGACGTGTTTCGTAAGAGGTTGTCTCACGTGGCAAGTCTCGCGAGCTGCTTGTAGCAGGTCAGGGCGGTGGCCGTGGCCAGGTCTCGGCTCTGCCGGTCGTTGCGGACCACGTACGGGATCTTGAGACCACGAGTAGCCCATGGCAGGCTCATGCCGCATGATCGATGATTTCGCGAAAGCCAACCTGCACGGGAGACTGCGGCGAGACCGCAAGGCGCTGCTCTGGAAACTCGACGGCTTGTCCGAATACGACGCCCGCCGACCTTTGACAGCGACCGGGACCAATCTCCTCGGCCTGGTCAAACACGTGGCCACCGTCGAGGCCAGGTACTTCGGCGAGGTCTTCAACCGCCCTTCCCCGGAACCGCTGCCCCGGTGGCAGGACTCCAACGGCAGCGATCTGTGGGCGACCGAGGACGAGACCCGCGATCAGATCATCGCGTTCTACCGGCGCATGTGGGAACACTCGGACGCGACGATCAACGCGCTTCCCCTCGACGCCCCCGGCCACGTGCCGTGGTGGCCGGAGCCTTATGCCGACACGAACCTGTTCGCCATCGTGGTCCATGTCCTCGGCGAGTCCATCCGGCATGCCGGGCACGCCGATATCCTGCGCGAGGGCCTCGACGGCCGGACCGGGTTGCGCCCCGAACACGAGAACCAGATCGACGAGGAAGCCCGTGCAGCCTACTGCGCGAAGATCGAGCAGGCCGCCCGGTCGGCTGACGAGGCGGCATGACCTGACCGACGGGCAGTGGGCTGTTCTGGCTCCGCTGCTGCCTGCCGCGCCGAGACAGGTCGTCCGCCGAAGTGGGAGAAGCGACAGCTCATTGATGGGATCCGGTGGCGGATCCGGATCGGCGCCCCGTGGCGGGACGTCCCGGCTGAGTACGCGCCCTGGCCCACCGTCTACGGCCTGTTCCGCCGGTGGCAGCGGGACGGGACCTGGGACAAGATCCTATCGGCGTGCAGGCCGCAGGCGAGGCGCAGGGCCGGATCGGTTGGACGGTGAGCGTCGACTCGATGACCAGCCGCGCCCACCAACACGCCGCCGGCGCCCGCACCGACGGGCATCCGCAGAAGGAACCGCCCGGCGGCGTGCACGACGAGCTGGCCGATCATGCGCTGGGCCGCTCGCGGGGCGGGCTGACCACCAAGACTCACCTGGCTTGCGAGCAGGGGCAGAAGGTCCTCTCCCTGATCGTGACCGCCTGGCCCGTGGTGACAGCCCGCAGTTCATCCCCGTCCTGCGCCGCATCCGCGTGACCCGCCTCGGCGTGGGCCGGCCCCGCACCCGCCCCGACCTGGTCCTGGCCGACAAGGCCTACACCAGCCGCGGCAACCGCAGTCATCTACGCAAGCGAGGGATCAAGGCCTGCATCCCCAGCAAGAGCGACCAGGACGCCCACCGCAAGGCCGAAGGCTTCAAGGGCGGGCGCCCGCCCACCTTCGACAAGGGCCTCTACCGGTTACGCCACGCCGTCGAGAACGGCATCAACCGGCTCAAACGCCATCGCGGCGTCGCCACCCGCTACGACAAACTCGCCGTCCGCTTCCAAGCCGTCCTGACCATCACGATCATCACCGAGTGGCTCTGACCGGCTTGTGAAACACGCCTTACGGCGATGTCGCGCGCACCTGACCACCGGCCGGGCGGATGGGTGAGCGGGGAGTCAGAGGCGGGGCGCCCCGGCGTGAGCGGAGCTGCTGCGTGTGCCCGGCGGGCGCCGTCTTGCGGGCTTGTCCGATCCTGGCTCGTGGGGAGGTAGGAGCCTTGAGTGGCGCCAGGTGAGGGGAGCTGACTGCGCGTACACGGAAGGGGTGGTCAGGCGCGCTCGTCCGATCTTGGCTCGAGGGGTGGGCAGGCGCGCGCGAAGCTGTTGGACTCCTTGACTCGGGCAGGCCGTCATGCCGCTACTGGATCTTCAAAAGCTCACCGTCGGATTGTCCCGGACCTGGGCCGGTTTCCTCCGCGACTCACGGTCGGTCAGCTCAGAATCTCTTGGGGATCTGGCGGTACCCCGAGCCGGTACCGCAGATGAGGAAAGACCTGAGGGTGGGTTGGACGGAGGTGGTGTATCCGAAATTCGGGAAAGAGCTGACGGAAGGTCTGCATACGAGACGCGCGCTCCTTGCCGCGCAACGGAACGGTCGAAAAGAACATGGTGCTCACCAGTGCCCGCTGGACGGCCAGCGGCAGCGAGCAGGTCCGCACGAAGTGCGCAAACGCATTGCGGTGCCCCCACCACAGCATCTCGTGCCGGTCACGGTAACGAATCCGCGAGTTCACCTCGCCCGTCTGGAGGTCGGCGGAGTAGGCGAGCACCTCGCCGAGATGATGAACCTTGGGATAGCGGTCGGCGCACCGCCACAGGAGCATCCCCGAATACCCGACGCCGATGGCGTGCGTGTCGTCCGCCAGCCGAGCCGGAATACGCGGCTCGAAGAAGGCATGAGCGTCGGCAGTCCGCATCAGCACGCACGACGTGGTCACGGGCACGAGATCCGCAACCGTCGCCGAGTTGTGCAGGAACTCCAGAGACCCCATCGTGTGGTCGGCGGCGGCGACGTAACAGTGGCTGAGGCGGTCAGCGTGCCGCCACGTCATCCCGGAGTAGACAAAGCCGACTTGCGACCGGGCCTCCAGCACCGCGACCGCACGTTCGATGGCGTGCGGTGCCAACCAATCGTCGGAGAACAGCAGCTTGAGGTACGCACCCCGGGCGTGCTCAAGGCATCGTTGCCAGTTCTCCACTTTGCCGACAAGTGTGGGATTGCGCCATACCCGCACCCGCGAGTCGGCGGCGGCATACTGGCGGGCCACAGCGTGGCTGTCGTCGGTGCTGGCGTTGTCGACCACGACGATGTCCAGGTCGCTATAGGTCTGCTGGACAACGCTACGCAGCGCCCGGTCGAGTTCGGCGGCGCGGTTGTAGACGGGAATGCAGACGCTGACCGTCAACCGCCCTCTCCCCTCTGGCTCACCAGCGAGCCGGCGCTTCTCCGGTCCACCTTGCCGTTCGGTAACCGGGGAAGGTCCGGCAGGAACACGATCCGCCGGGGCACCTGGTGCGCCGGCAGGGAGCGCCGCAGGTATCCATGCAGTTCGGCCCGGTCGACCGGGACTCCGGGCACGGCCACGACCAGAGCCGCGAGGACGAACACCCCCGCGATCAACTCGTACGGCAGGCAGACGCAGTCGGCCACGCCGAGGAAGCGCCGGATGACGCCTTCGGTCTCCTCCGGAACGACCTTCTTGCCCAGGATGTTGACCACGTGCGAAACCCGACCACGTACCTTGACCACCCCGCCCTCAATGGCACCGTGGTCGCCGGTCGGCAACCAACTGTCTGGTGCCACCGGCCGCACCGCGCCGTCGTCGAGGTAGGCCCGGACCATCGCGGCGCCGCGGACGTGTAGGTCGCCCGCACCGGCGCTGCGCAGTTCCCCGGACCCCGGCATGGCCACCCGCACCTCCGTGTCCGGCATGGCGTGCCCCGCACTGTCCAGTCCGTGGTGGCCGTGCAGGTCCACCATCGCCACCCGGGACAGTTCTGTCATGCCGTAGTGCATACCGAGTCGGGTATGCGGTAGCAGGCGACGCAGCTGGGAGCGGACCTCGGCCTCCAGCGGCTCACTGCCGATCTCCAGCTGGGCGATGCCCGGCGCCCACCTCGCCAACGCCTCTCCGTGCCGCGCCACCAGCAGCTTCACCACGGAGCTGACGAAGGCGAAGGTTGCCCTCGGCCACCGCCGCAGCTCGTCGAACACCGCGTCGACGGAGGGCAACCGATCGGTCAGTCGGACCGCCCGGCCGGCCGATACCGCGCAGCGCAGCCGCCCCAGCCCGAAGGAGTGACTCATCGGCAGCGACAGCACCTCGATCGCGTCCAGAGCCGGACCGAGCACCTCGTTGATCTGAGCGGCTTTGCGAGCCATCTGGGCGCCGTCGAGCAGGACCGCCTTGGCTCGCGCGGTGCTTCCGGAGGTGAACAGCACCTCCGCCCCGCCAGGACACAGTCCGCGTATCGCCTGTGACTGCACCTCGACGAGTTTGAGCACCCACCCCACCTCGTGGTCGCCGGCGACCACCAACGGCACGCCGGCGGCGTGTGCCGCGAGATAGTCCAGGACGAACTCCAGGCGTTTGTCCTCGCGCACCACGCTGACCGGTCCCGCGTCCCGGGCACGTCGGGCCACCTCGTCCCGCAGCTCACGCCAGTTCAGGTCGACGTCCCGATACGACACGGCCAGATCGGTCGGCCGTTGATCGGCGTACCGACACAACTGGCCGGCCAGCGCGCCGGGGCCGGAGCGCGGCTGGTCAGGCACCGGCCTTCGCCTCGACTGCGTGGATCACGTCGCGGAGCGTCCGGCAGTCCCGCAGGTCTGCTTCGGTGAGCCTGAGGGAGAACCTCTCCTCCACCTGCACGATCAACTCGATCTGGTTGATCGAATCCCAGCCGGGCAGCTCGATGAGGGCGAGGTCGGGATCGATCGGCTCGCCGTCGGACAGAAACAGGATCTCGCGTACGATGCCGACGATGGCGTGCACGGTTGTGGTGTACATGGCGCTCCTCGCGTAGATCGATCAGCTTTCGTGCCGTAGCACGACGCCGCCCCAGCTCATGCCGGATGTTCCGACGATCAGCACGGTGCCCGGACCGGGCGGTCGGGTGCGGTGGTAATGGTGGAAGTTGACGAGACTGTCCACGCCGATGACGTGAGCGTTCTCGGCGAGGCTGGACAGCCAGACCCGTTCCTCCGGAACGCCGCAGAGCCGGCCGTACTTGATCATGGACTGGACGCCCAGGTTCTGCACGAAGACCATGTCGATTTGGTCGGAGGCCAGCGCCGCTTGCGCCAGCAGACGTTCGATGGTCGCCCGGATCTTGAGCGCCTTGAGGCTGAAGTAGCGGGTCTCGTCCACGGTTCCGTCCAAGGCACGGAACTCAGCCGGGTTGACGTACTCCACCCGATGGGCCAACACCCGATACCGGTCTCCGAGGTCGGAGTCCGAGGTCACCAGGAAGCTCGCCGCGCCGTCGCTCTGCACGTGGAAGGCGTGCGGAATTCGCGGACTGTGCTCGTTGGCGACGCCGGCCACCGTGGCGAGGCAGGTGTTTGCCGAACCGGCTCGGATGAGCGCGGAGCCGAGGTCGAGGGCGCCGAGGAACGTCGCGCAGTTGTAGAAGGAGAGGCCGAT
This sequence comes from Micromonospora sp. NPDC049201, assembly GCF_055586805.1. Taxonomy (NCBI): domain Bacteria; kingdom Bacillati; phylum Actinomycetota; class Actinomycetes; order Micromonosporales; family Micromonosporaceae; genus Micromonospora; species Micromonospora sp. NPDC049201. The sequence goes on from NZ_JBVJHM010000017.1 coordinate 39,485, forward strand.
CAGCCGGGCCGGGTTCAAGCCCAGTGTCTGGATCAACCACCGAATGTCTCGTTGCTGCCACGCCTTCTCGTTGATCATCCAATTGTTGCTGCTGTTGATGTTCGGCTCGATCGCGTACAGGAAGGCATCGACGGCCGCGGCTGTGAACCCGGGGCTGCCACTCACCGTGTCCCGGCATAGCGAGAAGACATCCTGTGTGGTGACCCGACACTTCTCGTAACCGAAGCCCTGGTACCGAATGATCTGCTCCTCGTCGAGCCCGGGCAGCTCGGAGATCGGCACCTGGCCACCGAGTGCCACGCCCAGCGGCACGACGAACAGGTCCTGCGTTGTTGACACCGAAGTTCCTCCCCTGTGTCGGGTCAGGCCCCGACCACGTCTGTCTGTTTTGCCTCCCGTGGCGACCCGCCGATCCGGCCCAGCGGCCCGGACCAGGTGCAGAGCCACACGACGAGCTGGATCGTCCCGGCGGTCGCGAACAGCGCCACCGGCCCGGAACGCCCCACCAGCCACCCGCCCATGACGGCGCCCACCGGGTTGAGCGCGAATGACGTCGCGCGCTGCACGGAGACCACGCGTCCCATCAGTTCCGTGTCAACGACCTGCTGTCGGTAGGTTCGCCAGGGCACCACCAGCAGCGAGCTTGCCGCCCCGAGGACAAAACAGGCAGAGGCCAGGACGGGGGACGCGACGCTGGCTGCGGGGACAAGGAGTGCGACGGCGAGGCCGCCCATGGCCAGGATCAGCAACCTGCCTGTTCCGACCCGTCGCATGAGGGCCGGGGCGAGGACCGCAGCGACCAGCGCGCCGGCACCCTCGGCTGTGAAGACGAGCACGAGAGCCATCGACACCCGACCGTCCGGTCCCGCGGACACGTAGACCAGGTTGGCCGCGACGGCTGTCATCGCGAAGTTGGTCGCCGTCAACAGGACGGTGCCCCAGAACACGCCGTCGTCGGCACGTACGGCGCGCAGGCCAGCCCGAAAGTCCGGCCGGACGTGTCGCAGCGCCTGCCGAACCGCCCGCATGAAGCCGGGTTGCTCCTGGCCGGGCAGGAACACCGAGGCGGTCCTCGCCAGGACGATGGCGGACAGCGCGAACGACACGGCGTTCACCCCGCTGGCGACGGCCGGGCCGAGGACCGCCACAACGGCTGCCCCGGCCAGTGGACCGATCAGGGTCAGGCTGCTGTCGATGCCCTGGACCCACGCGTTGACCACGGCCCGCCGCTCGGGTACGACCCGGTCCGCCAGGAAGCCCTGAAACGCCGGAAAATGAAAGGGCCGCGCACAGGACAACAAGAACGCCGCAGCGATGAGCAGCGCGGGATGCGGCCGGTCCGCCAGGCAGAGCGCGGCGATTCCCGCGGTGATCAGGGCGGCGGTGATGTCGCAGGTGACCAGCAGACGGCGTCGATCGACCCGGTCCGCCACGACGCCGCTGAAGAGGCCCACCACCAGGTACGGCACGAACTCGACGGCGTATGTGAACGCCGCGGACACGGATGAGCCGGTTACCTGGAGGACCAGCAGCGGTAACGCGAACCGGTATACCCAGTCGCCCGTCGTCGAGATGGCGAAGGCGATCCGCAGCAGGCGTTCGTCACGCCGTCTCGGGCTGGCGGGCGAGCCGTCAGACGTCATGCCGCACCGCTGGCAGCCGTGGCTTGCCGGCTGGCGGGCGACGGCTGCAACACCGCGTCGGGGTCGGCGACCGCGGCCTCGACGACGTTCCGCAGTTGAGCGAGGAGATCAGTGACCCATTCGGCGGGAAGCCGGTCCGCCTGATGACGCACGGCAATGGTCAGGCCCTCGTCGTCCGGGCGCCCGACCACCAGGAGTTCGCTGCGGGGCCGGAATCCCTCCTCGAAGATGGGATAGGTCTGGCAGTCGGCGCCCGCGAACCGCAGGGTGTCGTCGAGCAACTCCGCGTACTGCATGTTGAACACGACTCCGACCGGTACGTCGACCCGTGCGTACTCGGCCGGGCTGAGCGCCTTGACGAGTTCGCCGTACGGCACCGCGTGGTCCTGGGCGTCCAGACTGGTCGAGCGCACCAGCCGCAGGGCTTGGCGGAACGTGGTGACGCCGGTCAGGTCGGTGCGGACGACCGCGAGCTCGGCCATCGGCGCCACCAGGGCCTCCGTACCAACTGTGTCGCGGTTGTACACGTTCACCGCGACGGCCTGGTCGGCATCGCCGGTCTGGCGCGCGAGCGCCAACTGCAGGGCACAGAGCACGAACATGAACAAGGTGCTGCGGCACTCGGCGGCAAGCCGGCGCGCCCCGCCCAGCACGTCTGCGGTGAGGCGCAGACCGGCGTGGCCGCACGCCGGTGCGCCGGGCTCCGCCGGACGGCGCGAACGCAACCGTGGGACGGCGCCGATCCCGTGCAACGTGCGCCGCCAGAAGGCCAGCAGGTGCTGGAACTCTGCGCTGGCCAGCATCGACTGGCTCTCCGCCACGTACCGGTGATATTGCAGCAGGGGCGGCGACGTCGCCGGCGTCTGACCGGCGGTCAGCTCAGAATAGGCCGACGAGAGTTCCCGTAGCACGATGCCACGGCTCCACGCGTCCACGGTGAGGTGATCGAGTACGACGACGACCACCCGGACGTCGCTGGCGAGCCGCAGGACGGTGGCCCGGATCCGCGGTGTCTGCCCCGGGTCGAAGGGCGTGTACGCCTCCTGTCGGACCCGAGCCTGGGCGTCCGCCTCCGGGTCGGTCCCACCACGCAGGTCATGGAGGGCCACCGGAGCGTCCGCCTCCGGCCACACGATCTGCTCGTCCACGCCGTTGGGGAAGCTGGTGCGCAGCGCTTCGTGTCGGCTCACCACGTGCGCCAGAGCATGCTGGAAAGCCGTCTCGTCGAACGGCCCCCGCACCCGGACGGTCTCCATGATGGTCCGCATCGACGGAATGTCGCGACGTCGGGCGTCGGCGTCCATGAGTAGGCGACCCTGCTGGTAGCTGAGGGTGGGCAGGACCTGTCCGGTGATCGTCACGCCTCACCGGCCGGGGTCGTGGCGGATTGGTCGTCGGCCGCCTGCTGCCGGCGGAGCAAGGACACCAGCTCGCAGAACTCAGTCAGCTCCGCGTTGTCCAGCACCTGTCGCAGCGTCACCCGGACGCCAAGCCGGTCCTCCACCCGGGCGATCATCTGGGTGGCGAGCAGCGAGTGGCCACCGGACAGGAAGAAGTCGTCGTCCTCCCCGACGGGGACGCCGAGCACCTCTGCCCAGATCGCGGCGATGGCATCGCGTTCCTCAGCCGTGGCGGTCATCGCGTGGCGGGTCCTTCCGTGAGTGCCTGCAGGCAGGCACGATCGATTTTTCCGTTGCTGTTCAAAGGCAGGTGGTCTTGCATGAGGAATCGGGCAGGAACCATGAAGGCGGGCAGCTGGTCCAGCAATTCGGCACGCACCTGACGGATCAGCTCCCGTGCTTCCGTGCCATCGCCGACCAGGTGGGCAACAAGGCGCTTGCCACCGAGCGGATCTCGCTCGACCATCACGCAGCTCTGCCGGACGCGGTCGTGTGCGGCCAGGGCCGCCTCTACCTCCGCCAACTCGATGCGAAAGCCGTTGATCTTGACCTGGGAGTCAAGCCGCCCGAGGAACGTCAGGGCACCCCGTTCATCGATTCGGCACAGGTCCCCGGTGCGGTACATCCGCTCGCCGGCCAGAGGGCCGTCGGTTGGCGTGACGAACCGCTCCGCCGTGAGGTCGGGCCGGCCCAGGTATCCGGCGGCCAGCCCGGCGCCGGCCGCCCACAGTTCCCCGGGGACGCCGGGTGGGACCGGCTGGCCGTAGGGATCGACCAAGTGCACCCGGGTACCGGAGACCGCGTACCCGATCGGCACGCCGCTGTCGGGCACGTCGTCCGGCGAGGTCAACCGGTACACCGTCGTGAACGTCGTGTTCTCCGTCGGACCGTACCCGTTGACGACTTCCAGATGCGGGTGCAGTTCCAGCAGTCGCCGGACGTGGTGGGGCGAGACGACGTCGCCACCGACGAACAGCCGACGCACCCCGGCGAAGCAGCCCGGGTGGTACTCGGCCACCTGGTGGAACACGCCAGCGGTCAACCACAACACGGTGATCCCACGGGTCCGGATCACGTCGGCGAGTTCCCAGAGCGACAGGGGACCAGGTGGCGCGACCTCCAGGCGTGCGCCTGCGGCCAGTGCCCCCCATATCTCCAGCAACGAGGCGTCGAAGGTTGTCGGTGCGTAGTGCAGCACCACGTCGCTCGAGGTGAAACCGATCGACTGTTCGTCGGTGATCAGGCGTACGACCCCGCGATGGGTGATCTCCACCCCTTTCGGGACGCCGGTTGAGCCGGAGGTGAACATCACCGTGGCCACGGCGTCGCCGCCGACATGCGCACCGGGACCGGGCGCGGGTGGCACGCAGGCGGCCGTCCAGAGCAGGGTCGGCGTCCCCGGGGGCACCCGGTCGCACAGGTCCCCGGTGGTGAGGACGCACCTCAGGCCGGGGTGGGCCAGCATGAGCGCGAGTCGCTGACGGGGATACGCGGGGTCGAGCGGCACGCATGTCGCCCCTGCGAGCGTCACGGCGACGGTCGCCACCACCGCGTCCACACCGCGTCCCATCATCACGGCGACGGAGGTCCCGGGCCCGACACCGTGTCCAGCCAGCGCGGCGGCGCCGCGCCCGGCGCGATCGAGCAGATCGGCGTACGTCATCACCGCCTGACCATCCGACAAGGCGACAGCGGCGGGCCGCGCGTGAGCCTGCCGCTCCACGAACCGGTGCAGCGGAACATCGGGCACGACGCCAGCCGAGGTGTCGTGCGGCCGGGCGGGCCGCAGGGGATCTTCCGACGTCGTGACCGCCGGAACCCGGGCGAGGGGTCGCTCCACATCGTCCGAGACGGCTTCGACGAACGTGGCCGCCACGGCGGAGAACGCCTCGGCGGCAGCGGCGTCCAACAGAGCCGGGGCGACCGACGCGACCACTCGCACCGCGCCGTCGTCCGTCGGTGCCGTTCCGACCTGTAGTTGCGGCGCCCCGACCGGGCTGACGGACAGCACCCGCAGCGCCTCCCCGAACGGGCACCGCAATAACGGCGGCTGCACGTGCACGAAGACCGGATGCGGTTCATCGGCCACCTCGACCGTGACATTCTGCCGACCGAACCGGGCCGCGAGCGCGCCCAGGACGAGTGCGACCACCACAGCAGACGTATGTTGGTTCTCCTTGGCGTGCCGCGCCACCTGCCGACCCACGTCCGGTGACAGGACGAAGCCAGGAAGTGGCAGCAGCCTCGGCGTCGGCGGTCCGGCAGCCGACGTGGTCTGCTCGTCGACCCTCATGACGCGGCCCGTTCGTCCGCACCCGACAGCACGGGTTCCGGCCGGGGGGCACGTTCGTCGAGCAGAACGGCCAGGGCGTCGACCAGCCGGTCGTTCTCGTCGCGGCGACGACAGCCGAGGCGTAGGTATCGATGGCCGTCGACCATCGACTTGCCCGCGCAGTGCTTGACCAGGATGCGATGACGGGCGAACAGGTACGTCACAACCTCGGGACCGGACCAGGGTGCGGGCAGGCGCACCATGATGAAGTTGGCCTTCGAGGGCAGCACCTCCAGTCCGGGGATGCGGGACAGTGCCTCGGCGAACGAGTCCCGGTCCGCGCGTACCCGGGCGCAGCTGGCGTCGAACTCTCTGCGGAAGCGGGGCAGGATCCGCAGGAACGCCTCGGCAATGCCGTTGACGTTCCAGATCGGCAGCTGCGCGCGCACCCGCGACACCAGGTCCAGATCAGCGCCGGCCAGGTATCCGAGACGAAGCCCGCCCACGCCGTACACCTTGCTCATGCTCTTGACGACCACGATGTTGGGATGATCGTCGAGGTCCGGCTCCACGCTCTGGTCGATGTCGCCGAACTCGATGAACGACTCGTCGACAACCAGGGTCACCCCGATCGTCGCGAGGAGCCCGGCGAGCCTCAGCAGATCGCCGCGATGTACCGCTCGGGCGGTGGGGTTGTTCGGCGAGGTGATCACGACCGCATGCACCCGGGCGCCGCGGACCTGGCCGAAGAAGTCATCGACGTCCAGCACGAAATCGGGGGCACGCAGCGTGATCCGATGCAGCTTGGCCTCGTCGACGACGGCCTCGTATTCATTGAAGCCCGGGACCGCCAACGCGACGCGACCCAGGACCCGGCCGAGAATCTTGATGAGTTCCGACGCCCCGTTCGCCACCACGAGGCGGTCGGCAGGTTGGCGCACCACCGGAGACAGGAGCTGTTGCAGGACCCCGTGGCCGACCGGATAGTGCACAAGCGTGTCGCGGAAGTCGGCGACGAGTTCCTCCAGCATCGGCGCCGGCGGGAAGTAGAGGTTGTAGAGCAGGCAGTGGTCGGCGAAGTCGTGCCGCCAGAAGCCGCCGTGCAGATCGTCGAGGAGTGCCAACTGATCCTCGGCCGTACCGAACACGAAGTTCGCCGCCGTCAGGTCGGACAGATCGTCGATTTCGTACCACCGCACGGCACCGCAGTCCACCGCAGCCAGGCCGGCGACTGGGTCGGCCACGTTGGCGGCGAGGACCGCCTCGTAGTAGGCATTCTCCCCACCGTTCGCTATGAGCCGATTCAGGGCTGGCACGAAGGTCTCCCGCAGGTAGCGGGTGCGCAGCACCGTGATGTTGATCGTCTTGTACGTACCGTGCAGCCGCGTGCCGGTGCACTGTTCCCCGCCGAGCAGCATCCGGGTGACGCGCCCGTCCGGCGTCATCTCGATCGCCGTGCCGTTCATGCCGCGGCGCCACGGAGCCACCGCGGCCACCGCCGGTCGGCGGTCGGCGGCCAACAGGTGCAGGATGTCCTCGTCGTAGACGACATCCCCCTCGACGAGGAACACGTCCTGGTTGAGATGCCCGCGGGCCAGCCACAGTGAGTAGGCGTTGTTGGTCTGCTCGTACCGCTCAGAGCGGACGTACGAGATCCGCATTCCGCTGAAGCGGTCACCGACCGACGCGACGACTTCGGCCGCCCGATGGCCAATCACGATGACGACTTCCTGAACCCCGGCACGGGCGAGGTTCGTAAGGCTGCGGTGCAGGATCGGGATACCGAGGACCGGAGTGAGTGGCTTGGGGCGGTCGCCGCCGAGCCGGGTGCCCAGCCCTGCGGCAAGGACGACGGCTTTGGTCACGGATGGCATACAGGAATCAGCCTCCTCGTTGCAGGCAGAACGGTCCTCTGTCGTTGCGGACCGGGAGGAAGGAAGAGGATTGCGAAGAGAAGTCGGCTCAGCGCAGCGAAAGACCGGCGAGCAACTGGTCGAGAACGATGTGCCCGATGTCGTTCTGGTAGAGCCAGACCCCGTCGGCGCGCCTGTGATAGCTCGACTCGCCGCCGACGGCGGCCGAGGGAGGCAGACCGGCGCCCAACCCGAAGGCGAGAAGCTGGGGGTGGACCGTGCCGTGCTGATCCAGCAGCTGGGTCTGCGAGGTGACGACCGTGCCAGTAGGCGAGCACGCGGCGACCAGCTCGGCGCCGTCCTCGCCGATGATTCGCGGCAGGTTCGCCTCGTAGCCGGTGGCCACGATGACCGCTCCGGCGGCATCGAGGGCGGCGGTCGCGGCGGCGCGGACAACCGGCTCGTTCACCGACACGTCGACCAGGGACACGGGTACCCGGGCGCCGGCCAGACCGAGGGCTGCCCGGGCCAGGTCGAACGCCGGTCCACGGAGCCCGCCGAACCGGTTGATCCGCCCGCTGGCCGGGCAGACGTCGGACTGCGGATCGAATGGGTAGTTGTCGGCGTCGGCGTGTCTGGCGGACAAGTAGAAGAGCCGGACCGGGCTGCGGTGCAGGATCGTCACCATGGGCGGCTCCCCGGCGGGACCGCGCAGCTCGGGATCGGCCATCAGCAACGCGGCTACCGCCCAGGCGCTGTGCGCGCCGCCGACGACCGCGGCGTGTCCGCTCTCACGGATCGCCCGCATCTGCTCCGGCGGCATCGGACGGCGCAGGTCCAAGAGACGCTCGGAGTGGCTGAGCTTGTCGGCGTACCGGTCGAGGGTCAGGTCACCGACGACCGACGTGCGCCGGAAGTCGGCCATCGGGCGGCCGCCGGTGGCGATCACTGCCTGCCCGACGGTTGTCGTCAGGGGACCGGAGCTGGCATCGACGCGGACACGCGCACCGTCGGGCAGCACGTGGATCTCTTTGACAAGCCCTCGCACCACACGGCAAGCCGGATGGGCGGCGAGCATTCCGGTGACGACCTCCCCGAGGCGATCCAGGAACGAGGCCACCACAGCCAGGGGTGGGTACTCATCGGCGTGTCGACGCAGCTCCGTGGTTTCGGGCAGGTCGTGAAGCCCTCCGAACGGCTCCGGTGGCAGGAGTTCCAGACACTCGAGGAAAGCCCTGCCGAGCGAATTCGCCCTGATCCGGTAGTGGGCCATGCTGCCCGCACCTGCTCGGGCGGGTTCGATGAGCAGCACACCCTTGTCGAGTAGTTTGTCCAGCCGCCCGGTCTGGGCGGCAGCGATGAGCGGGCCAATGCCCGCAGGACCACCGCCGCACAGCGCGACGGCATGATCGAACGTGGAAATCAAGACGTGCCCCCGTGTTTGCGCTTCCCGAGCACAAGGCTCGGCAACAACTCGTGGCTCTGCGGTCAGATGCACAGCGCCGTGATCCGCCGCGCCACGTGATGCCAGGCCACAGTAGCCAGAAGATGAACGGAGTCGAAACGCTTAAGTCTGGAACTTGACGCGGTGTCAGCCCTATCCGAGAACGAGGACACACGTCGCCGATGACCGCGTTCGTACAGGCGAATGCCTCGATGGAACTATCCGGGGGCGGAGCGTCGGCGCGCTCCGCACCGAGCTGTCGCTGTGATATTCATCACGTTCGCTCGGTAGCGGACCGGCTACTCGTAGACGGGCCGCCATAGAGACTCGATCTCGGCGATACCCGCTGCTGCGGACGCGTGGTCGGTCGCTTCGCCGCGCACCATCCCGAGCTTTCCCTCCGTGCCGCTTCTCCAGCCCACGGGCTGGCCTGGACGTGCCGTGACAGTGACGTCGCGGACCCCTGCCACCGCGAGAATCTCGGACGTTTCCGCCAACCGGAGAAGGCGGGTGGCGCCGGGCGGGGCGGTGAGAAGGTACTGGTAAACGACCCCGGTAAAGGTCAGCGGGGGTGGCTCAACCGATCTCCCCAGCGCCGCTTCCAGGACGGCGCGCCGCAGGTCGTAGCCGCTGCCGCGCTGGATGAGTTCGGAGACATACCCACCCATCCTGCCGTTGACCTCGATCAGCCGAGGGCCGTCGGCGGTCAGCTTGATCTCGGTGTGGGTGACGCCCACCCTGATCCCAAGCGCCCGGATCGCGGCGTCTGCCAGATCGCATACCGACTGCGTCCAGGCGGCCGGCAGGGCGGCCGGCACCACCATGCCCGTTTCCCTGAAGGGCCACGCCAGTGGCAGCTTGCCGGTGACGCAGACGTGACGGATGTGGCCGTGGGTCGTCACCGATTCGACCGAGACGTAGTCGCCCCACTCCGTCCCCGCTATCGAGGAATCACCGACGAGCATTTCCTCCACCACGAAATCGCGAGGATCGCCCGCGGCGTCGAAGAACGCGCCCACCGCCGCGGTCGCCTCCGCCAACGACCGCACCCGGTAGGTGTCCGTGCTGCCCGCCCCGTGCCGGGGCTTGACGATCGCCGGAAAGCCGATCTCGGCCAGCACCACAGGCAGATCGTCGATGTCGGTAATCACCCGACACTTCGTCGCATCGACCCCGGCCGCATTGACCACGGCGCGTTGCCGCAGCTTGTCGGTGAGCACGTCGGCCACCTCTGGAGTGTGAAACGGCAGGTCGAGCGCCGCCGCAAGGTCGGCAGTACGGCGCAGTTGGTACTCACTGAACGTGGTGACGCCGTCCGGCCGGAGCCCCGCGACCGCGGTGATCGCCTCCGCGTCCGTCAGGCCGGTAACGTCACACACCGCTGCGAGTTCACGCGCGGCAGAAAGCGCTTCGGCGCCATCGGGCCGGCTGCCATCACAGACGAAAACGACGTCACATAGCTTGCGGGCGGACAGGACAATCTCGGCAGGGCTGGCAGAGCCGCGATCCAGCACCACAGCGACAAGCGAGCGCATCGATGGCATAGCCGCGGATGCTACGAGATCCTCCCCAGCGCCGGGGCCCTGCTACCACGCCGCGCTACGGAAAAGGGCTAGGGTTTACGTCGATCCTCATGGACGTCGTGCCCAGGCTCATCTTCGGCCTGCGGTCGGAAGGGTGGCAGGGCAGTGACAGGGGTTGGGCCAACACCAGACATGCCAAACCGGCTCGTGCTGTGGGACATCGACGGGACGCTGCTGGAGCCGGCAGGCTTCGGCTGGCGGCTGGCAGGAGTGGCCTTTCGTCAGCTGTTCGGCATCGATCTCGCCGTCGATGTCCCGCGTGCCGGTCGGACCGACCGGGCGATCTACACGGACGTGCTACGGCTGCACGACATCTCCGTGTCGGACCGGCTGGATCCGTTCTGTGCCGCCATTGGAGCCCTCGCCGAGCCAGCCCGCGACCAGCTGTTGCGTACCGGAGGGCACATCCTGCCCGGGGCGATGGCGTCGGTTCGGGCGTTGGTTGCCGAGCCTGCCGTGGCACAGTCCGTCCTGACCGGCAACCTGAGGGCCGTCGGGGTCGCCAAACTGGCCGCGGTGGACCTCCTCGGCCTGATGGATCTCAGCGTGGCGGCGTTCGGCGACCACCACATCGACCGTGCCGACCTGGTAGAGGTGGCCAGCCGGGCCTTTGCCCAGAAGTATGACTTGGCCGATGACGCGTTCGAAACCGTCCTGATCGGAGACACGCCGCTCGACATCGCCGCTGCGCGGTCGACGGGTGCCAGCGTGGTGGCGGTCGCCACCGGCCACTACTCTCCAGCCGACTTGTCAGCTGCGGGGGCCACCGTGGTGCTGCCGGACCTCACCGAGCCGGAACGGGTCGTGGAGGCGGTCCTCGGTGCCCCCGCAACACACGGGGCCGGAGTCCGGTAGCCGAGACTGATGCGGGGCCGGTTGTGCAGCCGGGACGGCTGGACCGCCAGCCCGCCGGCTGACGCCCCGACCGATGCGGGCGCCGGGGTGGTGTTCGCGTCGCGGTCACCGCTGCCCGACGCGCGGTGTCGCCCGGCGTGGTATCTCCCACAGTCCCGGAAAGCAGGGACGGGAGGAGTTCCGGGAACACCGTCACCACGGATCGTGGCGCCGCCGGAGGGGTGCGCCGGAGAGTTGACCGCGGTGCTGGTCCGAGCCGCCGGGCTCCGAGAGCAAGTCCACCGTGCTGCTGACGCGCGAGTCCGGCCAGCAACGCTGACAGTTCTGACTCACCGGGTGCGCCGACCTGGCGAAGATGGCCGGGTGTGTCTCGCGGCACACCCCCGCCAGGCGGTCAGCGGCATGTGCCGATCGACCCCCGCCGACCGCTCCCGCGACCGGTGGTGCGCGCGTCGTCGGCGAGAACATCGAACCGCGCGGCCCGATCGGGACCGCCGCAGTTCGATGCCTCGGCCACGAACCTGGCCGCGAGCAGCCCACCGGTCAACCGCGGGCTCCGTGGCTGTTACCGTGCGGCGGGAAGCCCCGCCGAAATCACCACGGCGCCGACCCGACCGTACGCCGTCAACAACTGGTCGGGTTCGACGAGCGGGCGGTGAGTGTGCCGAAGGTAGCCTTGGCCCGGCAGTAACCCCGCTCCGCCGGGTCCATGAAGTAGGCGGTGGCCGCAGTCCCGTCGGCTGCCTGCTGCAGATAATAGAGAGACTCGAGATCCTCCTGGTAGGGCCCGGAGGGCGAGTCGGCGCGCTCGAGGACGATGTCGATGTAGCCGCTGCAGCCGCCGGTCAGCTTGGCGAACGCGGTTTGCATGCCGATGGACATGTAGAGGTTGCTGACGGTCAACTCGCACGGGCTGGTCTGCTCGGCCGGGCTCACCGACGATGCGGCGGCAGGTACCGCCGTCGCCACGATGAGACCGCCGGCGAACATGGACATGCTCAACATACTGCGGATGCGCATTGGCCTTCCTTTCACGAAACGCTGCCGGCGCCTTGCCCCACGGGTCCGTTGCCCGTGTGGTCAATACCCGGACCATGACTCGATCTGGTTCGTCCCTGACATCGACGGACCGGGCCGCTGGGGGAGCCCTGGCGGTTGACGGCGAACGGCGGCGACGCGGACCGGACGGCCAGCAGCCACCACCCCGGCTACCTCGGCCCGCAGCCCGGTGCGGGCTAGCCATGAAGTCCGTGGACCAGTTCGCGCAGCCCTCGGCGTACGTGATCCAGGTCGGTGCCCGTACCCCAGCCGACTTTCCACGCCGGAAACTGATCGGCCAGCCGCCGGCACGCCGCTTGCGCCGCCGCGGCCCGGACGGCCAAGGGCACGCGCCGCGACCAGAACCTCGGGTCCTGGATAGCCGGATCGTTCGGCGTGTAGCAGCACGCCGTCAACTGGCTGGTCACCTCTTCGGCTGACGCGGGAGCGTGCCAGAACGTACGGTCGTCCGGTGTCAGTCGAGGGAGCAGGACCAACGCCAGCCGGCCACCGGGCTGGATCCCCGTGCCGAGCGCCTCGGCCAGTCCGGCGGGTGTCACGTAGTGCTTCCGCGACGGCTCACACGGCGCGTTCCGCTCCGGCCCGCAGTCGAGGAATCCCGCCAGCTTCGGCTCGCTGTGCACCTGACCGTGCCCGAGCCGGTAGGCCATGGGTAGGCCCAGTGTCCGGCCACTGCCGGCGATGACGAGGGTGCGGTCGTTACTGCACAGGTCCATCCCGATGCAGCCGAGCATCGTGACGGTGGTGGTCTTGCCGGCGCCCTTGGGGCCGGCGATGAGCACGGACCGGCCGCGCTCCTCGATGCTTCCGGCCCGTCCGACCGTGGCGGCGGAGGCCGCATGGAGGGAGACGGCCCCCTGGTCCTCCCAACTGGCAATGAGCACCTCCGTGACCAGGTGCCGCAGCAGACGCTCGGGCTCCCGACTGCGCTCGCGGGCCACCACGGCGACGCCGCCCGGAGCGACCCGGAAGAGATGGTCGCCAGCCGGGTCACCCCCGGAGGCGGTGGCCGGGTAGGCGTAGACGAGGGCGTCGTGCTCCTCCCAGAGGTCGTAGGGCGCGCCGATGTGGGCCGTGTGCACACGGTCGGCCGGTCGGCACGGACGCGATCCCTCGAATTCGGCGTCCGAGACGACGAAGCGGACGGCGACGTCGACGGTGGTGGGACGCCGCGACCTCGTCACGGTGGGGAAGTACGACCGGAGGTACCGCTCCAGGCGGCCGAGTCGGCACTCGTCCGCCCAACAGCCGAAGCGGATGCCGCCGACCTCGAACTCCAGGCCACCTCGACCGGTGGTGCGGAACGCCGCGGCTCGGGGACTGGTCATCGCGGAGGCACCTCGCTCAGTTCGGCTTCGGCGAGCAGGCACTGTCGCCGGTGGGGGTCCTCGGGTGGACGACCCACGCCCAACGCGACGTTCGCCAGCAGGATGATCCGGCGATACGCCTCGAGGAGTCTCTCCTGTGGCGAGTCCGCCGGTGGGCCGAGGCGGTCGAGACCGGCCCGCAGGCGGAGCCGGGCCAGGTCGAACAGCGGGTCGCCGAACACGCTGTGCTCCCAGTCCACCAACGTCGGCCGGGCCGGCGGACCGACGAACTGAGCCTCGTGGAGGTCATTGTGCAGAAGACGGGGCTCGCCGCACGACGATCGGACCAGCCGGGGCAGGGCCGCGAAGCTCGAACTCGTCAGCCGGGCCGACAGTGACGGCTCACGCTCGACGTGGGCGAGGTAGAACGAGATCCTGGTGGCGAGATACGCGCCCCACGAGCTGAAACGCTCGCCGCCGGCGACCCGGCCGTACCAGCCACCGCGGATCTCGTGCACCGGAGCGAGGACCGCCGGCGCAACGCGTACGGCTTCGTCGGCGGTGAGCGGTTCGCCCGCGACTGCGGACATCCGGACCACCGCCGGGCCCGGGCCCAGCCGTACGTCCAACAGGCGAGGCGCGGGCACCCGACGTTCGGCCAGCAGCCGGAGTGTCGCCGCCTCGTTCTCAGCTCGACTGCGCTCGGCGTATCTCTTCAGGACGGTACGTCCGTCCGGAGCCAGCCACACCTCATTCCACCGTCCCGCCGCCAGAAGGATCCACCCAGGTCCGGGCGGTTCTTCCGCCGCCAGCGCCCGCTGGCCGGTCATCGTTCCGTCTTGGCGAGGACGACCGGTCGCCCGGCCCCGATGAGTGCCGCCATCCGCCAGCCTCCGATCATCTCGATCCACTGGAACAGGGGGCTGAGCAGCACCAGAACGGCCACCATCCGGTGCGACCATCGGAAGGTGGAGGTCCGCGCGCTGCCCGCCGGGCCGGCAGCGCGACTGAGTGCTCCGCGCATGGTCAGGATGACGACGGTTGGCGCCGGCCCCCAGAGCAGGCCGCCAAGAATCATCACCGCCAACCATCCGGGCACCAGCCACGCTGCGGACATCGCAGCGGCGAGGCAGACCGGCGCGGCCACCAGCCAGGCGGCGATGTCGACGCGGATCTTGTTGACCAGTACCGTTCGCTCGACACGGTTGAGTCGGCTTACCCCGGCCACGGCCCGCCGGTGCCGGGCCGGACGACGGTACGCGCAGTAGACGCGGCCGTGCAGGTTCACCACCGAGCGCAGATCCGTGTAGGTTTCGTCAGCCACGCATCGGCGCAGGGGAAGCATCGAGGCACCCTGCAGGGACAACCGGAAGCCGCCACCCACGTCCTCCATCGGCTCGGGAAAGCCGCCGATCGCCGTGAGTTCGGGCACCCGTACCGTCATCCCACAGCCGACCCCGTAGACCACCGGCTGGACGAGCGTGCGCAGCAGACCCCGGGGCCAGCGGGCGACGCGCTCGCTGAGCAGCAGCCGCGCCCATTCGATCGCCAGGCAGCGGCGAACCAACATGATCCACTCGGCGGCCAGGACGAAGCCGGTCGGGCCCCCCGGCAACGGCCCTGGGAGCCGGGTGGGCAGACGATGCTGCTGGATCATCCCTGGACGGCTGCCGGTGTCGTGCGCGTGCCGTCGAACCAGGTTCGCGATGGCCGACAGGGTGCCGCGGTCCGGTATCGCGTCGGCGTCGTAGACCAGGACGTACGTGTTGTCCCGGTCCCCCTGGCCAGCCGCACCCAGCAGGGTGTCGAGGTGGGCCAGGGCGAAGTTGAGCTGGCTCGCCTTGCCGCCCTCCTCCGGCGGCTGGTGCAGATGTACCACGGGGAGGCGGGCGTCCGGGTTGCCGCGGCTCGCCTGCGACGCGAGCAGTTCGTCGACCACCTCCGCGGTCGTGGGTTCCTCGTCGAAGCGGCGGAGCAACTCGTCGGTGCGTTTCTCGGCAGGAACCGTGGCCAGGTGCGCGAGGATCTCGGGCACGCGAACGGCCGGGAACAGCCCTCTCATCCGGGCGGGAGTGAGGTGGTCCGGATTCAGGGCGGCCACCTGCTCGCGCAGCGTTGCCTTCGCCCTCTCCTCACGCTCGGTCGTGATGACGCAAACGACCGCGCGGCCCTCCGGATAGGGCAGGGACGCCATGGTGTCGATGGCCTCCGCCACCACGGACTGCTCCCGCAGCATCGGCAGCAGGATCATCACGGTGGGCGCCTCCGCGCGGGACGTGCCGCTGACCGGGGCCCGCGAGGTCGGTGCCCCCGCCGCCAGCACGCCGCGGCGAACCACGGCAAGGGCGACCAGCACCCAGACGCCGCGCGCCAGCAGACCGATCGCCACCGCGGGCACGCCGACGTTCAACCACGCCCTCAATACGACGTCAACCACCACCTGGTACCTCCGTTCCCGGGATGATGTCGCGGATCGTGCTCACGTCCACCCCGTTCAACCAGGTGACGACCTCCCGGCGGCTGCTCAGCCGGCGTACGACGGCGCCGGCCGGGTTGGCGAGGCGATCACGGATCTCGGCCTGGGCCACGGAATGATGGCGGAGCGCGATAAGCCCGATGGATTCCTTGCCGAAGAACCGGCGCCACGAGTCGATGTTGACCCCCCACAGCAGGCGGCGGTGACGGATGTTGTCGACGGCTCTGCGGCACGCTCTGGTGACGCACAGCCATCGCGGCAGGTCAAGCCAGACGACCAGGTCGGTCCTTTCCCACAGCAGGTCGGCGACCCGGCCACCGTGCACTCCGTCGGAGACCCAGCTTTTCGCGGCGAGCGCCTCGCGGGCGGAATCGACGAAGTCCGGCTCGGGTACGGGCTGCCACCCGGGGCCCCAGTAGAGGTCGTCCAAGCACAGGTGGGGAATGCCGAGGCGCCGGGCGAGCAGTTCAGCGAGCACGGTCTTGCCCGCGCCGATCGGCCCGACGACGGCGACACGCAGGCCCGGCTCCGGCCCGCCCGGTCGCAGCTCGTCGAGTTCGGCGTCCAGCGCCTCCAGCACGTCCGCAAGGCGATGGTGGCGTGGTCGGGCGAGTCGACGACCGGTCTCGGTCCGCATGCCATCGGCCAGCAGGGACAGTTTTTCGTCCCAGTGTCGGCGCAGGTCGTCGAACCGGCCGTGGTCGAGCGAGGCGGCGCTGCCCGTGCTCGGAGCGCCGGCGTGCCTACCGAGCCACAGGAGCGCGCGGGAGAAACCGGTGAGGCCGATCGCGTCGAGGTTGTCCGCGTCGTCGAGGATCGCGCCGGTCGACGTACGCCGCGCCGCCCGCTTGCGGAACCGGCGTCCCTCGATGGCCTCGACGACGTCTCGCAGCTCGACCGGGGTGAGGGCGTCCCGGAGCGCGTCGGCCGCCGCGAGGGCGGACCGCGTCTCGTGGTCGTCCGTGTCGTGTCCGTGGGCCGCGGCGTGTCCGCAGTCGTGGAACAGGGCCGCGAGCACAGGCAGGGTCGGACCGGTTCCCTCGTCGACGGCGATACGCTCAGCCAGCCGCGCCACCCGAATCGCGTGGCTGATGTCATGGCACGGATCGTTGCGGGCGTAGAGATGCTGAAGCAGCACGCCGTACTGCTGCCAGAGCTGATCGACGGTGGTGCCGTGGCCGGGTTCCCGACGGATGGGAGCGTGGCTCACCACGGCACCCTCCTGCCGTGACGATCGACGAACTCCCCGCTCGGTCGCCGCTCCCCGTCGAGGAGGAGTTCCACCAGGTGCCGGGCCGTCTCTTCGGCCGAGGAGGGCGCCTCGGGGCCGCCCATGCGGGTCGCTACCCATCCCGGGTCGATGGCTGTGACGGTGACACCGGCGGGAGCGAGTTCCGCCGCCATCTTCCGGGTGGCCATGTTCAGGGCCGCCTTGGTGACGGCGTAGCCCATCGATCGCCCGTCCTCGACCAGACCCAGGGACGCGCGACCGGTACTGATGTTGGCGATCTGGCCCGCGGCGGACCGCTTCAGCAGGGGCAGAAACGCGCGACACGTCAGCGTTGGCCCGACGACGTTCACGACGAACATTCGGGTGAGGGCGGCCCCGTCGAGCTGTTCGAGCGGGCCCTTGCTGGCAGTGGGAGGACTGCTCGGATCGCGGTTGACCGCTCCGCAGTTGACCAGGAGGTCGATCCGTTCCAACTCGCCCTCGCACCGGCGTGCGGCCTCGTCGATCGAGTCCGGGTCGGCGTAGTCGAGCCGCAGGATCAACCCGCGGTTCCCGTGCCGCCGCAACAAGGATCGGCATCCGTCGTCATCCGTCGGCTGCCGCAGGCCGAGCGCCACGGTGGCGTCGCGGGACAGCAGGGCCTCCGCCAACGCCGCTCCCAGGCCTCGGTTGGCGCCGGTCACCAGCGCGTGGAGCGTGGTCATGCCGGCGCTCGTTCCGTCTCGGCGGCGTGGTCGACCTGGCCGGAGGTCGCCCGTACGACGGGATAGCGTGCCAGGAACGCGTCCTGCCGCACCTGGTCGAGCAGGCGCGCCGTCGCACGATGACAGCGGGCCACGGCGTCGTCGGCGCGGTGACGGTCGGGGAAGATGCCGGCCAGCACCAGATCCTCCGTGCCGTCGGAGAGAAGACCGTGCCGGCGGGCCAGCGTGAGGCGCCATTTGGGGTTCGCGCTCACGGCGCCGGCCGTGGCGAGCGCGGCGTCGAGGGCGGCCTCCACGCCCAGACGCGCGCAGTGCACCGCGCTCAGGGTGCTCTCCGTGGCACGCCGGTCGGCCTGCCGGTCCAGTGACGACGCCGCGAGGGCCGACCGCAACACCACGTAGATCGGCAGGAGATCAGTGCCGAGGCCGCTTCGCATCCGCTCGGCCGGACCTGTCGGCGGGGCCAGCGGACGATCGTAGAAGAGGGCGTGGAACGCCCGGAACGCGGTGCCGGACAGGATGGGCCAGCGTGCCGGCGGGAGGGGATCCGCCTCGATGACGAACGGGGCCAGACTGACGCCGGTCGCCAGTTCCTGGTTGACGTCGACCACATGGAGTTCGAGGACCACCGGGGCGTACCCCGTCAGTTGGAGTCGCCGCGTACCCGATCCGCCGCTCTCCACGAAGCAGTACAGGTCGATGTCGGAGTCGGGCGAACCGAGATCGTCGGCGAGCGAGCCGCCGAGATAGAGGTCGGCGTCACCGACCTCGTGGCGGGCGCCCGCCACGATCTGCTCGGGGTCGACGCCCCAGTGTTCCAGGACGAGTTCAGTCATCATGTCGGCACCATCTACGTGGTCAGCGGGAACAGGTCGGCGGGGGCGACGTCCGTTGGCGGCGGCAGGAGATGAGCGGGGATCCGGGACCGGGCCGGAGCGGTCCATCGGTCGGCGACCCAACCGAGATCACGTTCCGGCAGGTACCCCAGGTCGTGTCGCAGGGTGTCGGTGACGACGGTCTTGCCGACCCGGGAGGGCAGCACGATCCCTCGGGCATGCGCGGCGGTGACGATGCGCGGATGGCAACGCCGGAGAACTCCGACGAGATCCGTGCCGAGCCGTCGTCGCTCGTCGAGCGGAAGCTCGAGGTCGGAGACGACGCAGTACAGGGGGCTCGGAACCTGGGGCGCGGCGACGACCCGGACGAAGGCCTGACAGGCGTCCCAGACATCCAGCCCCGTCGACAGCTTTCGGAGGTGGTAGTCGAAGCGTGACCCGAAGAAGAAGCGGCCCAGCCGCAGGATGGTGGCCGGATGCCCGGCCGCTCGCGCGTCGCGGACCAGCGCTTCGGCGGCCAGCTTGGTGAGGTCGTACACGTCCGTGGGCTGGGGTGGCGTCCGTTCGTCCAGGACCCGGCACGGTTGGCCGACCGCGGTGCCGGGGCCGTAGAGCGATGTCGAGCTGGCCAGGACGAATCGCGCGTCGGCGGCACGGGCAGCTGCGAGGACCGCCTGGGTGCCCAGGACGTTGACCGACCAGAAGTCCCGTCGCGTCGCTCCGCTGGTCAGGTGGGGACCGTGCAGGGCGGCCAGGTGCACCACCGTGTCCGCGCCGGCGAGGATGCGGCTGGGTAGCCGTCCGGCCCGGATGTCGCAGGCCACGAACTCCACGCCGTCCATCGCCGGTGGCGTCACGTCCACCACGGTGACCCGGAAACCGATCGCGTGGAACACCTCGGTGAGCCGGGTGCCGAGCCGGCCGGCACCACCGATGATCGCGACCGATCGACGCTCCGGTCCGGTCGCCGCGTCCAACCACCGCGAAGACACGGTCCGTTCGCCGTCGTGAGGGGAAGAGGCGATTTCCGAGGTCGTCAAGGGCGATCTCCAAGGCGGCTCGGTGTGGCGGGCGCTGGCGCTCGTCGGGTACGAGTACGGTATGCCGCGCCCGCCCCACGTTCCCGTCCCGCAAAGGCGTGACGATCCCTACCCGACGCGGACGTGGCCCAGCCTGTCCCGCCGATCGGGTGGCGGGCGTCCCCGCACGCGGCACCCCGCCAAGCGCCGCGAGAGCGGGCGGACCTAGACCAAGGCACGGGACAGTGGGGCCTTCGTCGCTCGATCCCGGTCGAACATCCGGTCGAGGAAACTCTCATGGCTCCACGTGCCGTGGTGCTTGTCCGCGGCGCCGAACTGGTTCAGGTACTCCAGGTTTTCCGGCCGCAGGGGGAGGAGTACCTCAGCGGGTATCACCCCGGGATACAGCAGGTCGGTGAAGTGAAGCGCGAAGTAGACGGGTTCGGCGATCCGGTAGCGCGCGCACCGTTCGTACAGGGTCGGCCAGGACAGCTCGGGCGACGACTTCACGAACTGCGCGATGTCCAGGAACTTGGACAGGCACAGGTCCTTGCCCGACTCGATGAAGCGGAGGGTGGTGGCCTCCTTGAACAGGTGGACCGCGAGGTCGATGACCATCTCCTCGGCGGTGAACATCAGCGCGGGCTCGCCACAGAGGCTGATGGGGCGCGCCCGGTGGGCGAAGCCGCCGGCCGGGAGGTCGTATCCGGAGTCCGGAAGGAACTGGTTGAGACAGATGTCGACGACCAGATAGTCGACGAACCGGTCGGTCGACGGGCGGAGCAGTGTCACGGTCGGCACCTTGAGCCTCGCGTAGACCGCCTCGGACCGGGAGAGCGGCGCAATCGTGCGACGCAGCGCCGTCGCCTTGCCCCGCGCGTATCCGAGCGTCTCCAGCACGGCGATCGCCCTGGTGACATCCTCCGGCTCAAACATGAGGTCGAGGTCGTTCATCGACCGGAAGCGCCGGTCGCCGCCGTACGCCTCTTCGATCACCACCGCTCCCTTACGGACCAGTGCCGAGATGCCCTCCCGTTCGAACGTGCGCAGGATGACCGCCAACTCGCGCAGCAGGGTGTCATTGCGAGCGGAGTTGCCGTCCGCCACCAACCGGAACAACTGCTCGTACCGGAACCGCAGCCGCGAGTCCGGCAACGTCGGATAGAGGTGGTGATCCAGAAAATTCTGTGCGACCAGGGGAAGGACCTTGTTCAGGTGCGCCTGCTCGATCAGCCAACCCCAGTCCAGGTCCGCGGCGTGCCGAACGATCAGTTCGCCGATCTGGTCGACCTCGGTGACTGTCAGGCGCGGCCGGGCGGCGAGGAGCAGCAATTCGATGTCGGGGCGATGGTCGTCGGTCATCGGTCTGGGTCCTCTCCTTCCAGAGCCACGGCGACGCGCCGCAGCGTGTCCTCCGCGGAGTGTTCGTCGGCCCGCCACCGCAGTCGGACGAATGGGGTGTCGCGCAGGATCGCGCAGAGCGCGTCATACGTGCCGGTCGGCGGGCCGGGATGCCCGAGCGGCGTCAACCAGAAGGAGTCGAAGACGGGGTCGGGCTCCCGGAACTCGCCGCGTAGGTGCTCCCCGGCGTCCGCGAGACTGCTGCGCCCGATCTGCGCAGGCGCCCTGGGCGGCCCGGTCTCGACCAGCACGACACCGTTGATCGGCGCACGATCGAGGGTGATTATGCCCAGCACGGTGTCCAGTTCCAGGAGAGAGAGCTCGATCTTGTCCAGGGAACGGAAGCGACGTGACTCCGTGGTGAGCTGGCCGTCGCGTACCGGTTTCTGTGCCCGGAGCAGGGACAGCACCGTGACCGCGTCGTCCCGGTCCATGCCGGTCAGCATTCCCACACCGAGCCGCGCCGGCCAGGGAAAACCCACCCCGTAGGGCTGGCTGCCGTCCTCGGCGATGACTTCGGTCTGGTCGACGCTGACGAGGTAGCCCCCGGAACGGGCCATGGTGGCCGCCAGCGTGGTCTTGCCGGCCCCCGTGCCCCCGACGAACAGCAGGCCACCCTGACGGGGGTCGGCGGCCATGGACGCGTGGACGGTCAGGGCGCCCCGCTGGGCCAGGCACATCCTGAGCAGCTCGCGCGCGACCCGGACGGACGTGTTGGCGACGTGGTGATCGTCCGCGGCGATCACGTGGTACGCCGGCCCGTCGGCGACGACGACAGCCCCGTGCCCGGACCCGCCCGGCGCGTCAGGCGAACACCAGACCGACTCGCCGTCGACCTGACCGACGGTCCACATCTCACCCAGGAACCCCGGCCGCGGCTCGGTCGGACCGGACAGGGCGCGCCGGCGGATCCGATCAGCGAGGTCGGCGTCGACGACCGCGGTCAACGGGACCTGCCGACCTCGCGTCGGCGGTCCGCCGGTCACCGAGTAGAGGTGGTGCCGGAACCACCGGAGCACGTGCTCCCGGTCCGTTCGTAGCCGGAAGTCGAGCGGCCACCAGTCGACCGTCGCCTCCGTCGGCGGTAGCCGGGACGATTGGCGGTCGAGGGGTGAACTGCGCATGCCTGGGGTTCCTCCGGTTCGAGCGGGTGACTAGCGCCGGGCGAAGAAGAAGTCCTGGCTGTTGTCGAAGAGGATGCGCGACGTGACCTCCGGTCCCAGGCGCTCCGACAGGGCGACGAGGTCGTCGGGATGAGCCGCGTCCCAGTGTGGAAAGTCGGAACCGAAGGCCAGCACCGAGGGGCCGAATCGGGCCAGCACGGAGTCGATTCCCGTATCACCCGGTTCGACACCGAGAATCACCTGTCGGGTGATCAGCTCGTCGACGTCGACGTCCAGCCGGGGCAGTCCACCAGTGTGGTCGAAGTGCTCCTGCAGCCGCCCGGCGAACCACGGCAGCCACCCACACCCCGCTTCGACGAGACCGACCCGCAGTCCGCCGCCCAGCGCGCCGCTGCCGATCAGGTCCGCCAACGCCAACATGTGTTCGAAGGGATGGGAGAAGACGTGTGTGAACCGGTAGTCGTCGAACTGCTCGGCCATGGGGCTCGCCTGGTGGTATCCGGTCGCGGCGTGCAGCACGAGCACGATGCCCTCAGCGGCGAGATGGTTCACGATCGGTAGCGTCGTCGCGTCCCGGAACGGTCGGGCCTGCCAGGTGGTCGGCCGGCTGACCACCGCCCGCAGTTGCACCCGGCTTCCCCAGTGTCGCAGCTCTGCCAGGGACCACTCCGAGTCGTCCGGCAGGAGGACGGGCACGAACTCGATCTGCTCCACCCGACTGGCGAGGTCGTAGACGAGGTTGTTGTGGGCCCGGGCGAGAACGGCGCGGACCTGCCGGTCGTGGTGGTTCAGCGCGGCCAGGCCGACGAATCCGGGGAGGAGCAGGGCCCGGACGATGTTGAGGTCCTGCATGAAGGCGACGCGCTCGTCGAGGCTGGCCACGTGCGTCGCCGCACCGATCCCGAGCGGACTGCCCACGCCCGGGCCGCTGGGTCTGGGCAGAAGCAGGCCGGCGACGTCCAGCCGATCGACGCCGTCGATGGTGACCACGCGGGGCGCGAGGTGCGCGTCCCGCTCCGCGAAGTACGGCCGCCAGAGCTTCTCGTCGGCGTCCGTGAGGTGACTGTCGACATCGATGACCGGGCCCGGTGGCCGAACCGGTGTCATGTGGCTTCTCCTTGCGGTCTCCGGGGCGGCATCGTCGAACACAGGTCGCCCCAGCGTGCGGCCAGTGCCGCGATGGCAGCTTCCGCAACTCGCCGCAGCGATTCCTCGGTCGTGGCGCCGAGATGAGGGGACAGTTGCAGGTTCATCGGCCGGCCGGCGAGGTCGGTGCGGGTCAAGAACGCCTGCGCGCTTGGTACGTGTGCCCGGTCCACCGGGTCGACGGCCACACCGGCGAGGTGACCTCTGGCCAGGGCGTCGACCACGGCAGGCATGTCGAAGGCGTCCCATCGGCCGACGTTCACCAGACAGGACTGCGCTCCGAACCGGGCCAGTAGCTCCGGGCCCACGTAGCCGATGGTGTCGGGCCGTCGGGGCAGGGCGAACACGTGGATGCTCGCGGTTGACGCGAGATGTTCCAGATCGGCGACCGGCATGCCGGACCTGACGCTGCGGTGTCGCGCGAACACCGGGGCGGCGCCGAGGGCATCGAAGAGCTTGGCGGCGGTCCGGCCGACGGGCCCGGCACCCCAGATGCCGACCGACCGGCCGGCAAGCTCCGCACCGAGTAGCGCCGTCTTCGTCCAGCGACCGCTCCTCAGCTCAGCTGCGGCGACGGGCAGCCGGCGCAGCAGCGCCAGTACCGACTGAAGGGCGAGTTCCGCCACCGCCGGGGCTGATGCCGAGCCGCCGATGCGTACCACCGAGACGTTGCGTGCGCTGAGGGCGGGCAGATCGAGGTTGTCCGTGCCGGATCCCGCCCGCAGCACCAGCCGGAGCCGGGGCAGCCCGGCCAGTTCCGCACCGCCGACGTTCACGTTGCTACGCAGAACGAGCACGTCACTACCCGCGAGCGGCGCACGACGCAGGTCGTCCTGCGTCACATCCGGCTCGTAGTGCGTATCGGCCCGTGCCCGTAGCCAGTCCACCAACTGGGGGTGCACCGGCGACACCACGCCGACACGCGGTCGGTGCTCAGTCATAGGTGAGGCCGCCCTCCCGGTCGCGGTCGAGCACGCCGCCGTAACCACGGTGCAGACCCATCTGCCGGCGGTCGGCGCAGCGATCAGCGGGTCGACAGATCACGAGCGGGATCAGCCGATCGTGCCCACGGACGAACTCGGCCGCACACGCACACCGCATGCACTCGTACAGCGTCAACCCGGCTGTCGCCCCGAGCGGGGTGGCGCCGAACGTCACCGTCCCGATCAGGGGCCGCCGGACGTCGATACCGGTGTCGGTGTCGGAGACGACGACGTCGACCACGACGCCCAGCTCCGACCGGATGGCCCGGGCCAGGTCGTGGGCGGCGGCGTTGTGGTCGGCGCAGCCGAGGACCGCGCGTCGGCCCTGGCTCGGGTGGGTGTACTCGTCAGCCAGCAGCAGGTGCAGGGCGGTCACCGGCATCCCGGAGCGTTCCTGCCACGACCGGGCCAGCGTAACCCGAGTGGACTCGTCCACCGTCTTGGGATCGGGGGAGTCGAGGACGTCGGCTGGACAGATCCGTCCTTGTGCGGCGGCGAGCACCTTGTCGGCGATCACCACCGCGTCACCGGGGCGTACCCGGTCCCGGAGTGCGTCGACCGCCTGGGCGAGAACCGCCGGGTAGCCGGCCTCTGTGTCGAGCCCGACCTGGACCGGGATCGCCTCCCGGCAGACATGGCCACTCTGCCCCATGGCACCGAGCAGGCCCTTGACCACGGCATTGACCGCCACCGCGATCTCCCAGCCGGTCGGCTCGGTCCGCTCGTCGCTCACACCCATGGTCGCCGACCCCGGGAGGAGAGCCGTTGCTCGAGGAGGTCCGCCGCGACGAAGGAGAAGTGATCCGCCTCCTCCTCCGTCAACGTCTCGAGGAAGTGACGCCAGTCCTTTGCCGCGTACTCACCGACATAGCTGCTCTCGTAGCCGCCGCTCAGGTGCCGGATGGCCGTGAGGTCGTCGAATCGGCGGCCGGCCGGCCCGTCGTCGACCACCTTCACCAGACGCTCCAGCGTGATGCCCCGGCGCTCGCAGAAGCCGGCCAGCTGCCGAGCGAGTTCGTTCTCGACGACCAGGAACGCGTTGTGGCAGAGTTTGAGTGTCACCGCCTCCTCGACCGAGTCGAACTCGGTGACGTGCCCGACGGCCCGCATCACCCGCCAGAGCGGCTCGTCACACCGGGGACCGAGAAGCAGGTAACTCCGGCCGGCGCGCACCGCCCGCTCGCCACCGTTCGAACCGCCGGCGTGGTACGCGTACCCGCCGAGGCTGCGCCACCGTTCCGCGTTTCCGCGAGCCAGCGCCGGAGTCTGCGTGGTGAGGTCTACAACCCGGCCGACCCGGAGCGGGTCGATGGCAGCCAGTGCGACCGGGGTGTCCGTACCCCTGGGCAGGGCCAGGATCGCGGCGACAGCCTCGCTCGTGTCGTCACCGTCCACACAGGTGACCGCGTCGCCACGGCGGTCGAAGACCGCGACCTCGTACCCTTGTTGGCGCAACCGGTCGGTGTACGCGGCGCCGGACCGCCCGTTGCCGTAGACACGCACTGCCGGCATGCGGCTCCCGTCAGCCGGAGTGGGGCGGCGGACCGGGTCGGCGCCGCAGGGAGATGACGTCACGGTGCCAGTGCCAGCATTCGGACACTGTCGGCCGCTCGCCGGGCGATCTCGGCGACGTTCTCCCTGCGGCCGTCGACGAGGCCCTGGTGCCATTCGAACCAGTAGCGCCGGTCGCGAGTGCCGGGCGGCATCATACGCAACGCCTCCGCCGACCGGTCGGTGCGAAAGGCGCGATCGGCCAGTGCCGCTGGCATCTGACCGGTCCGCCCGTCGGGCAGCGCGATGATGTCCACGAGATCGGTGACGGCCTCGGCGTAGGGGCGCAACGGCTCCAAACCGGCCGGCAGGGTGCCGCGCAGGATGAGCTGGAACGCCAGCCCCAACGCCAGTTCTCCGATCAGGCCCTGCTGGCGCGCGTGGCGCTCGATGGCCGCCGCGTCCACCTCACCCTGCGCGCACAGCAGCTCGATGTCGATGTGCCGGATCAGTCGAACGTCGTCGTCGAGGCAGACGTGGATCCAGCTCAGCGCGTGCTCACTCGCGTGCACCAGCAGCTCGAGGACCTCGAGATCGACGGGCAGGCGTCGGCAGGGTACGCCGTCGAGCGAGTGCGGCTGCGCCACGGAGAGCCAGACCTGGGCCATGCTCTCGCTCGGGCGGTTGTACTTCGGTGGCGCGGTGAGATGGACGTCGAACACGATGTAACCGCCGCCCAGGTCGGCTGTGGGGGACTGCGCGAAGTAGGTGGGCCCGTTGCGGCCCGGCTTCTCGCGGAACCCCAGGTCGCTGAGGACCCTTCGCAACTCGTCGTCGCGTCCCGCCGAGATGATGAAGTCGAAGTCGGCGAGGCCACGGTGCCGTGGGGAGGCGTACAAGGGCGCCAGTCGGGCGCCCTTGAAGAACACCATCTCGGCCACCAGATCGGGTGCGCGACGGGCTACCTCGGTAAGAGCCTGCATGAACGAGCGGTAGCGGGCCTCCGCGAGCCGGGCCCGTCGGGCCAGCGTCGACACCGTCGTCGCCGGGATCTGCTCCGCGATGCCGGCGAGGTCGAGCGCGTCGTACAACAGGCCCTCGACCCGGTGTTGCAGGGCCAGGAAGGTGATCCTGGACCAGTCCAGGTCGAGGCATTCCTGCGGCAGTACGGTCCAGGACTGGACGGTCAGGGCCGGCGTGCGGCACGTCTCGGCGATGACCCGCTGCTCAGGGGAGTAGGAGTTCACAAAGGCATCCTCGGGACGAGCGCGCTGGTGCGCACCAGTGAGTCGATGTCGGCCACGCTCGCGACGTTCGACAGCGCGTCGCTCTGGTGGCCGCTCCGGAGCACGCGCTCCAATCCGTCGCCGACCGCCGTCAGCGCGGCCCGGATCGCCACGTTCGCCGCCACGTACACCCGGAACCCGGCTGCGGCGAACTCCGCGAACGGCACCGCCGGCGCCGCGGTCGGGATGATGACCAGCTCCAGGTCTGCCGTCGCGGTCTTGCGGGCGACCTCGAGGGCCTCCTCCACGTCCCGACGGAAGTGCACGACCACACCACGGCAACCGGCCGCCGCGTAGCTGCGCACCCGCTCGACAGCCTCCTCGACCGGGTGGTCCTCGATGAGCGCCTCCGTCCGGGCGACGACCATGCCGCGGTACTGCTCTGCCACGCCGATCAGCGTCCGCAGCCGATCTGACATGTCGTCGACCGAGGCTAGCTGCCGCCGGCTCGTCGTCCATAGGCTGTTGCGCTTGGCCCCGGTCGTGTCCTCCATGCAGAGGCCGTTCGCACCGGCGACGAAGAATTGCTCGGCGAGTGCCGCCAGTTCGGCTCCACGAAGGCCGTAGCCGTTTTCGAAGTCGACGACTATCGGAATGTTGGTGACGCGTCTGATCTCGCTGAGCGCCGCGATGATTGTCTCCGGCTGCAGGAATCCGGCGTCGGGGAGACCTAGCCGTCCGGCCGAGAGGCCGAGACTGCTGAGCCACAGGGCGTCGTAGCCGAGCCGCTCTGCTTGAAGCGCGGACAGGGCGTCGTACACGCCAGCCCAGACTGCCAGTGGCGATTCACTTCGAGGGGCGCCGGCAGGGGCGGTTCTCATTGGACTCTGCACAGGCAAACCTTAGATTCTCGGGTTGCTATGCGGGCCACCTGCGAAATGCGGCCGGCTTCGCCGAATAAACGTATGGCGAAGATTATCCGGCGAGGTGGTGACAGGCACGTCCCGGAAAGATGGGACGCCTATGCTATTCCCCGTAACGGGACGTCACGAATGGGTCGAGCGTTGGTACAGCCGGCTGATGACATCCTCGATGTCCGGCTCCTCGATCATCAGGTCGCGTACCTGCGCGCAGTGTCCGATCGCCTCGAGCACCCGGCCCGCCGTCGTCTCGCCAGGGGTGAAGGACAGGCGCTGCCGTAAGCCGTCCGCCTCCACCCGAACGAGCCGGGTGTGGCTGATGTCGTCCAGGGGCCGAGCCGGCTCGACGAGATCGATCACCATGACCCGCTCGGCGCCCACCACGTCGACGAGGCCGGAAAGGGTGCCGTCGTAGCTCAACCTGCCGTGGTCGACGACGATGATCCGTTCGGTGAGTCGTCGCACGTCACCCATGTCGTGCGTGGCCAGCAACAGCGTCGTGCCGTGCTGCTGGCGCTGCTCGTTGAGGAAACTCCGGAGGCGCTCCTTGCTCGGGACGTCAAGGCCGATGGTCGGTTCGTCCAGGATCAGCAGGCGCGGTCGGTGCAGCAGGCTCACCGCCACCTCGCCCCGGATTCGTTGGCCGAGCGAGAGCTGCCGGACCGCGGTGTCCACGAAGGCCCCCAGATCGAGTCTGTCGATCAGTTCATCGGTGCGCCTCGCCGTGGCCTCGGGAGTCAACCGGTGAATGCCGCCCAGCGCCCGGAACGACTCCCGGAGCGGCAGGTCCCACCAGAGCTGACTGCGCTGTCCGAAGACCACACCGATCTGGCGGGCCAACCGCTTGCGGTCCCGGACCGGGTCGAGGCCGCACGTGCGCACGGTGCCGGAGGTCGGGACGAGGATGCCGCAGAGCATCTTGATGGTCGTCGACTTGCCTGCGCCGTTCGCGCCCAGATAACCGACCGCTGAGCCGGCGGGCAGCTGGAAGGTCAGCCCGTCGACGGCCTCCACCACCACCGCCGCGCGACGCAGCCAACGTCGGGTTCCCCTCCGGGCGATGAAGTGTCGATGCAGGTCACGAACCTCGATCATGGCTTCCATCAACGACTCCGGACTGCGGGCAGGTGGGCTCCGGGTGGGCGGCGGACTCAGGTGGCGGGATGTCCTCGGGCAGGTGCGCATGATCATTGTAGGTGCCCAGTCGCCAACGCGGGTCGGACGCGGCGCGCGACCACACGGTGATGCTCGTGTAGTCGACCGCCAGATCGACCACGTGCCGGCCGGCGACCGAGGCGAAGTGGTACATCGAGGCCCGGATGACACCGGCGTGCGTGACGACGACGGTGGTCCGGTGGGAGTTCTCGCGGGCGACGTCATCCAGCGCGCGTCGCGCCCGGAGCATGAAACGTAGCCAGCTCTCGCTCCTGCCGCCGACGACCGGCTCGAAGATGTCGTCGGCCCGGTGGTGGTGGTCGAGCCGCTGGCCCTCCATGTCGCCCCAGTGCACCTCGCACAGTGCGCAGCGACCGACCGGCTGGAGCTGTCCGCTCCCGATCCCCGGCGCGATGATGTCGGCCGTCTCGGCCGCCCGGCGCAACTGGGAGGTGAGCAGCGCGGTGGCCTCGACCCGGGCCGCGGCCAGCCGGTCGCGCAGCAGCATGGCCTGCGCGCGTCCCCGTTCGGTGAGCCCTTCGCACGTGTGGTGCCCGCCGAGTCGTCCGGTGACATTGGCGATCGACTCGGCGTGGCGAACAAGGATGAGCCGGGTGCGCGATCCGCGGACGGGCTGATCCGCGGTGCTGGCGGGCGTCATTGCGTCCTCCGCCCTCTCGGGGTTGGGCGTGCAGAGACGGTCAGCCGTTAGGCTAGAGCTTCGATACGCGGTGACGGCCGTCCCGGGATTCGGCGACAACCGTGAATCGGCGCTCGCTCCCCACACGTCGGCGTGAGCTTACCCGTCCCCCGTCGGGCACGTCGCGAAGAAACAGGACATCCCCGCCCGCGCGACGTCGGCTAGGGTGAAGCGGCGCCATCACTCGGTACGGGGACAACACGTTGCGCCTCGCTTTCACACACTCTTGTGACCCGCGTGTGGGACCGGCACGGTGGGCATTGTGTATCGGAGGGCTCATGGCGGATACGAATTGGCCTCAGGAGTTCGAGTCGAAGCTCCGAGCGCTCCTGCCGAGGGTGGCCCTGGACGAGCCCTTACGACCAGACCTGAACCTTCCTGACGCCGGCCTCGATTCGCTGGCGACGGTCAATCTCCTGATCGATCTCGAGGATGAGTACGACATCCGATTTCCTGACGAGATGCTTCAGGCGAGTACGGTCGCCACCCCGGCCGGCCTGTGGGCCGCCGTGACCGCGCTGCTGTCGCAGGCGGCCGGCCGACCGAGCGGGATGCCGTGATCCACGGCATCCGTGGCGTCGTCGTTCGGTTCGACGGTGTCCTGATCGACAGCTGCCACGCCGCGTACGCCGCGTGGCAGCACGAGTTCGTCCGGGAAGGGCTGCACCTGCCGATCGACTACTGGGGTGACCTGCTTGACCGCCACCCCGGTCCGGGGTGTGACGAGCAACTGCTGCGTCTCCTGCGCCAGCGCGTCGCCGACCCCGATCAGATTCGCGACGATCACCTGGACCGGGTGCACCGGCGCCGCCGCCGGATCGAGTCGGCGTTGCGGCTACGACCGGGAGTGGTTGCCTGGCTGAGGGAGGCGAGCGACCGGGGCGTCCGGATGTTCACCGTTTCGGACCAGGCTGCCGAATCCGTCATCCGGGAGCTGGATCGGCTGGGTGTCGGGCGGTTCTTCGAGCGAGTCCTCAGCTTCGGGGCGGGCGGTGCGGAGGAATTTTACCGGGACGCCCCGCGACAGGCAGATATCGACCGGTCGGAGCTGGTGGCGATGGAGGACACGGGCCACGGCGTCCGGGCGGCCCGGGCGGCCGGACTCCGCTGCATCGCCTCCCCGCAGCGCGCGTCGGTCCACGCATTGCCGTCCGCCGAGCCCGGCACGGTGATCGCCGAACCACCGTGGATGTCGCTGTCCGATGCGCTCGGCGCGCTGGCTGGGCCACGGCGCGCCGTACCACGTCCGGCGGCCGGAACCGACACCGGCGCGCGGGTCTCGGCCAGCCTCGGCGCCCTGGCGCTCGGTGACGCGCTCGGCAAGATGGTGAACAAGCGGTCGCTCCACCAACTGGAGCCCGACACCGTGAATGCGCTGAGCCTGCTGGAGACGGGTGGGGAACCGCCGGCCGATTGCGTGTTCACCGGCTGCGTCACCGACGACACCGTGCTGCTGCTCGCCCTGGTCGACTCGGTAGTGGACGACGGCCGGGTGAGCCGGGACGCGTACGAACGTGTCCTGCGATCGTTGAACCCCCGCGGCGGCCGGCAGATCTACCAGCTCAAGTCGGACGCTTCTGACCTTTTCGTGGCACTCGACGGCAACACCAACGGGTGTGTGCCCCGCTGCGCCGCGGTCGCGTACACGACGCCGTCGACCAACCTGGGGGATCTCTGCTACGACGCGTTGAAGGTGGCCACGCTCACCCACGGCGGTCACGAGGCGCTGTTCACGGCGCTTCTCTTCGCGGTCATCGCGGCCGCCGCGGTCGACGGCGAACCGGTGCAGTCCGTACGGGAGCGGCTGCCCGGGCTGTACCGGCCGTTGACCCGCTTGGCCGGGGGCGGCGCCGACGTGGCGGATCTGGTACAGGGCAGCCTCGACCGGCTGGACCGCATCGACTCGCCCCACGTCTACCTCGATGTCCTCGAAGGAGCGGTCGGGATGGCCATGGCGGCGCGCTCGTCGGTGGTGAGCGCGATCTGCCTCGGCCTGTCGGGGTTTTCCTTCCCGGTCACCCTGGCGGCACTCATGCGCCGTCAGGCGCACTGGGACCTGGACTCCACCGCTGCCGTCTACGCCGGGCTGGCCGGTGCCTTCCAGCCCTCGGAGGTGCCGGCTGCCTGGGTGGGACGGATCGAGCGGCACAGCGGGCGCGACTTCGGCAAGCTCGCGGCATCCCTGGTCGAGATGCGCCGCGCGCCAGTGGTGCCGGCATGACCGGTGTGGTCGGAGGGAAGACCGGCGAGTTGACCGTCGACGACTACCGGCACGGCCTCGACGCGCAACTGGCGATCTTCGTCCGCTTCTTCGCAATGGGCGTCCGACGCTGGTCGACGTACCGTCTCGCCGTCGCCGCCGGGGCCTTCGCCAACACCGTGTTCGGACTGCTGCGGGCCAACATCACGGTCGCTGCGACGGCTGCGGCGGGCGGTGCCCTCGGCGGGTACGATGCCGCGACCGTGGCGACCTACGTGTGGCTGGGGCAGGCGTTTGCGGGGGCGGTCAACTTCTTCCCGTGGACCGAGCTGGCGGCTCGCATCCGCCTCGGCGACGTGGCGGTCGATCTCGCCCGGCCGGTGGATCCGCAACTCGCCTACCTCGCCGCCGACCTCGGTCGGGCGGTCTTTCAGCTGGTTCCGCGGGGTGCGCCGCCGTTGCTCGTCGGCGCCGTGGTGACCGGGCTCGTCCTGCCGGCCACGCCCTGGCCGTACGCGCTGGGCGTGCTCAGCCTCCTCCTGGCGGTGAGCGTGTCGTTCGCCTGCCGGTGGCTGGTCAACCTGACGGCATTCTGGTTGCTCGACCTGCGTGGCCCCATGGCGTTCTACCAGACGGCCATCAGCATCCTGTGTGGGCTCAGCGTGCCGGTGCACTGGTTTCCCGGCTGGCTGGCCAGGGTAGCCGCTTCGACGCCGTTCCCCTCCATGCTTCAGACCCCGATCGACGTGGTGACGGGGCGGATCGTCGGTGTCGACGCGGTCGCCGCCATCGGCGTGCAGGCGGCCTGGCTCGCCGGCTTGCTGGTGCTGGGCCAGGTGGTCTTCCGGTTCGGCGCCCGCCGGCTGGTGGTCCAGGGTGGCTGACGCGCTCCGCCCGTACCGGGTGCTCCTCGGCTCGCGAATGCGTGCGCAGACGGCGTACCGGCGCTCGTTCGCCGTCGAGTTGGTGGCGAGCGTCGGGGCGACCCTGATCGCGTTGGCGGAGATCTACGTCATCTTCTCCAACGTGGATGCCATCGGGGGTCTTGACTTTCCAGCGGCCGTTCTGCTGTTCGCGCTGACCCACATGTCGTTCAGCCTGGCGGATATGGTGGTCGGGCATCTCGGCAATCTGCCGATGTACGTGCGCAACGGCACCCTGGACGCCTACCTGCTCCGGCCCCTCCCGGTGCTGGCCCAGTTGATCACCAGTGACATTTCGCTGCGTCGGCTGGGTCGTACGGCGCTGGCCGTGGTCATTCTGGTGGTGGTCATCCCGCCCAACCAGGTCGCCTGGTCAGCAGGAAAGGTGGCGCTGATGGTGCTGACGGTCATGTCCGGGACGGTGATCTTCGCTGGACTGTTCGTCATCGGCGGCGCGATCCAGTTCTGGTTGGTGGAGGGCACCGAGTTCGCGGCCGCCGTCACGTACGGCGGCAACTACGCCGCGCAGTATCCGGCGAGCATCTACAGCGCGGAGGTCCGCATCCTCTTCACGTTCGTCGTGCCCGCTGCGTTCGTGTCCTACCTGCCTGTGGTGGTGCTGCTCGACCTGCCCTCACCGGCGGGTTTCCCGTCCTGGCTGGGCTGGTTCACCCCGGCTGCGGCCGCCGCCGTGTGGGGGCTGGCTCTCACCGCCTGGCGCACCGGACTGCGGCACTACGCGGGAACCGGCTCGTGACGACCGTGCCGGCAGGTGACGAACTGGCCATTCTGCTGGACAAGCTGCGGCGGATTCCGGATGAGGCACGGGTGTTCTCCGTGTCCAGGCAGGCGGCGTGGCGATACTACTTCCTGAGCAGGGACATCCTCGACGCCGCCGTGGCGATGGGGCTGCCGCACACCGGGCGTGGCGAGGAGAGCCGCTTCGACCTGGTGGACGTCATGAACCTCGCCCTGCATCTGGGGCGCAGTCCAGCCGCGCGGGCGGCCCGGCGGTTCTGGTCTGCGGCGCTCAACCGGCCGCGAGGAGCCGAGCCTCTCCAGTACGAGGTCCAGTACCGGGCCTCGTGCCCGGTCCCGGGCCACGAGCCGCCCTGCCGGTACCAGGTGATCCTCTCCCCGGAGGAGACGATCCACCGCACGGTCGGGTCGAACGCTGAGGCGTTGGCGGCAGCCCGGGTCGCGTTGACCGACGACTGGCCCGAGTTGACTCCGGCCGCAGGTGACCTGCTGCGCGAGGTGAGTGGGCTCCAGTTCATGCGGTTGCCACCTAGCCTGCGACGCGACGTGGACTTCATCCGGCGTACCGGCTTGGCCGACTGTGCCGGGTCGGCCGCGATGCTCAAGGAGGCCGGCAGCCGGTACGGCCTTCGGGTCCGTTCGTCGTACGGTTTCATCGTCGTGCCGCCGTTCTCCACCACCCATCACTGGGCCGAGATCCGGCAGGACGGTCGGTGGGTTCCGGTCGACCCGGTCCTCATCACGGCGATGATCGAGTGGGGGGTCCTGGACCCCGGGGTCTGGCATCCGAATCGGTCGCCCGGCCTTATCTTCAGCCGCGTCTGTGACAGCGGGTCGGATCTGGTAACGCATGACGGAACCGCCCGGCCGGTGATGCTCACTCTTCCCACCCGTCGGCTCTGCTGATTGACCGCGGCGCGCTCGTGTCCGTATCCCGAATTTCCGTGACAGTACTCGTCGGTGCTCCCTAATGTGCCGCGCCCTTGTTGACGTACCGCCTCCCAGCTGCGGCTTGGCCCGGGTGCACGCACCGTCCACGGCCCGCGATCCATCGATGAAGCCTTTCCTGCATTGGAGTTTCCTGGCAGGATCATAAATCTGCATGAAGCTTTTCGTCATGGCGGCCCGTGCTCGTCGCAGAACCAGGGCCGCCGAAATCGGGGGAGTCTGTTTTGCTACGGGTTCAGATAGTCGACGCCACCACCATGCCAGAAGATCCTGCCGCGGCGCCGCATGACGGGGCTGACGTGATCGTGCTTTACGGATGCGCGGAAGCGGAGGGATCGGCCCAGCATCTCGCGCTGGCGCTCGCGAAGCGGGCCCGAATGGTCGTGCTCCTCCCGCAACACGACGCGCCGAACGGGCAGCCCTCGACGAGGTCCGAGGTTGACGGAGTGTTACGTCAGTCGCTTCCCACGCGGGAACTCGTGCCGCTGCTCGCGGCGGCGATCGACGGCGTGGACCGCACGGGGCCGAAAGCCGATCCGGCGGTGCTCCCCGCGCTCTCGCGCCGCGAGCACCAGGTGCTCTCCCTCGTCGCCCGGGGCCTGACGCACCAGCAGATAGCGCGTCGCCTGCAGATCAGCATCCACACCGTCGACACGTACGTGCGTCGGATCAAGGAAAAGTGGAAGCTGGGCAACAAGGCGGACCTGACCCGGGCGGCGTTGCCGCTACTCCAGCGTGAGCCGCTGGCCAGCTGACCCATCGGTGGTCGACCACCGGTGTTGGCCGCAATCCGATCGTGTGCCACAGAAAGGGAAGCGATGGCGGACGCTGCGGACTCGATGTGGGTGCCTGGTTCACTCGTGGCCCGGTTGACGTGGGACTATGCGGGAAGGAACGCGAGGCTGCTGGCGCTCTACGAGAAGGGCAAGGCCGCGCAGTGGAACGTCACCACCGATATCGACTGGTCGCCTGAGCTGCACTTCGGGGCGCCGCTGATCGAAAATCCGGGCACCCGGGCGGCTCAGGCTCCGCGACCACCCGGGTGCCCTGTGCCACCAGGGTTGTGGAACGCCTACCGGTGGGAGCACCACGCCTGGATGACGAGCCAGTTCCTGCATGGCGAACAGGGTGCGCTGGTGGCGACGGCCCGGTTGGTGGAGACCACACCGGACATCGAGGAGAAGCTCTACGCCGCCAGCCAGGTCGCCGATGAGGCCCGGCACGTCGAGGCGTTCTCCCGGTACGTCGAGCGGCTGGGTCACTCCTACCCGATCAACCCGTCGTTGCAGGCGATGCTGTCCAACGTCATCTCCGACAGCCGCTGGGACGTCATCTACCTGGGCATGCAGATCATCGTCGAGGGCCTTGCGCTGGCGGTGTTCCGGCTCGGCCATGTGACCGCGTTCGACCCGATCATCCGCCAGATCACCGATCTGGTCGCCAGGGACGAGTCCCGGCACGTCGCATTCGGGGTCCTCGCCCTCGATGGCCTCTACGAGGAGCTGACAAGCCGGGAGCTGGCGGAGCGTGAAGAGTTCATCAAGGAATCCGCGCTCCTCATGTCCCGCCGGTTCCGCCTCGAAGAGGTGTGGGACCGGATCGGGATCGACCGGGCGGCCGGCGTCACCTACGCGCTGACCGACCCCGCCATGCGGCAGTTCCGCCGGCTGATGTTCTCCAAGATCGTCGCAAACGTGAGTCGGCTGGGCCTGCTCACCGAGGGTGTTCGCGACCACCTGAACGAGCTGTCCCTCATCGGGCCGGCCACGGGCCCGGCCAGGTAGCCGCCGACCCGAATGACAGACGACCAGTCTTTACCGGCCAAGGTACAGCGGAGGCGTGATGAACGAACCTGGCGAGGCCGACTCGGCGATCGACCCCGGCTGGCCGGAGGAGGCCGTGGCCCGGGTGGTCGGCGCGCTGGCACCGCAGCCGACCGCCACCGTCACCCCCGGCCAGACCCTGGTCACCGAACTCGGCTACGACTCACTCCTGCTCGTGCAGCTCTCGTTCGAACTGGAGGACCTGTTCTCGGTCGTCCCGGTCGGGCCGGAGGACGCGCCACCCATCGGATCGGTGGGGGAGGTGCAGAACTACGTAGTGAGCAAGATCCGCCAGGGCCAGGCCATCGTGCCGGAGCCCGGGGCCGTGACGGAGTGCCTGCGCCGGCTGGCGGGTGGGCCGGCGTCATGAGTACGGAGGCGGCGGCTGGTGTGGATCGTCCGCACCTGGCCGTACTGATTGCCAAGCTGCGGCTCATCCCTGACGACGTCCGGCAGTTCCGACACGACGCCGACTGGGCATGGCGCAAGTTCCGGTTGGGTCCGGCCGCGCTGGCCGATCTCGTCGAGCAGGGCCTGCCCGTCCGCGGTACCGACGCGGCACGGCGATTCGACTCCTACGACCTGTTCAATTGCGCCATGCAGCTCGGTCTCGGCCCCAGCACGCGCGCCGCGCGCCGCTACTGGCCCGCCGCGCTGCGCCGCGCCGACGAGGGCCGGCGGAGCCGCTACGAGCTACGTTTCCAGGCCCGCTGCCCGTCTCCGGGGCACGCCGCCGGATGCCGTTATGTGTTCGCGCTGCCCGGGGGACGCGAACACGTCGAGTCGGTGCGGGGGCCGGACGCGGCTCAGGGAGCGGTGGTCGAGGTGACCCCCCGGATCGACTGGCCGCAACTGCCGGGCAGCGCCCGGGCGCTGCTCGCCCAGGCGACCCGCGACGTCGAATTCGTCGTGCTGCGGGAGGAACTGAAGCGCGACATCTCCTTCATCCGGACCGCCGGGCTGGCTGACTGCGCCGGCCTGACGGAGCTGGTGGTCCAGGAGGCGACGGCCCGGGAGATACCCGTACGGAAGTCGTTCGGTCTGATCGTGGTGCCGCCGTTCGCAGTCAAGCACTTCTGGGCCGAACTGCGGACCGAGGACATGTGGGTGCCGGTCGACCCCGTGCTGGTGCAGGCGATGACGCGCTGGCGTGTGCTGGATCCCGCCGACTGGGACCCGTATCGGTCGATCGGGCCGATCGTCACGCGCATCGCAGCGGAGGAGGTGCCGCTGGCCCGGCACAACGATGTGTCGGTCCCGTACACCATCCCTTCCCGGATCCTCCCGGAGCCGGCGTGAGCCGGCGGGGCACCTGGCCGACCGACGACGGCGGACTCGTGGCCGACCTGCTCGCCAGGCCCTGCCGGGACCGACCGGACGGAATGGCCGTGTCCGACGCGACAGGATGCGATACCTACGCTGAGCTGAGCGTCAAGAGTCGGGCGGCCGCCGAGTGGTTGTGGACACAGGGCGTACGCCGTGGCGACCGAGTGATGCTCCTGCTGCCGGGTGGCCGCGACTTCGCCGCCCTGCTGTACGGTTCGCTCTGCGGCGGTGCCATCGCCGTGCCGGTCAACCCCGGCACCGGGGATCTGCACCTGCGTTGGATGTTGCAGGACGCGGAGCCGGCACTGATCGTCGCCGACGTCGCCGGTTCCGCCCGCGTACGCGCGCTGGGTGACTTTCCGGTCCGGGAGACCCCCGATCTGCCGGCGGACGGCGGCAGCGACCGGCAGTCGTGGGTGGGCAGCACGCCTGAAACGGGCGACACGGCGCTGCTGATGTACACCTCCGGTAGCACCGCGATGCCTCGCGCGGTGCGCTGCCCCCACGACCGCGTCCGCTTCGCCGTGGCGGCCATCGCGCGTCGCCTGCGATATCGGGCCGACGACGTCGTTCTCTGCCAGCTGCCCATCTCGTTCGACTACGCGCTGTACCAGTTGTTCCTCGCGGCCGAGGCCGCAGCACACCTGGTGATCCGGCCGGAGCTTCCGCACCGCGCGATGCTGAGGATGCTGCGCGAAATGGGCACCACCATCTTCCCGGTGGTCCCCTCCCTCGCGGAAATCCTCGTGACACTCGCCCAACGCGAGCCCGGGCCGACCGCCCTACGCATGTTCACCAATACCGGCGCTGCCCTGACGGAGCTCCACATCGCCGGGCTGCGGGCGGCCTTTCCGCGCGCGGCGATCGTCTCCATGTACGGCATGACGGAGTGTAAGCGGATCACGATCTCGGACCCGGACGAGGATCTCGCCCATCCCGGCACGGTGGGCCGACCGCTGGACGGCACGACGGTGTCGATCACGAATGGTGACGGGGAGAGCCTGCCGCCGGGCGACATCGGGGAGATTTGGGTCCAAGGGCCGCATGTGATGGCCGGCTACTGGCACGACCCCGAACGGACCCGCGCCCGCTTCGACCGGCCGGACGAGCCGACGCGGGCCCTGCGGACCGGCGACTACGGCTTCCTGGACGCGGACGGCCGACTGTACTTCGTGGGACGGCGGGACGACATTTTCAAACGTCGGGAGATTCGGATGAGCACGGCCGAGGTGGAGGCGGCCGCCCTCGACGTGCCGGGTGTGGTCGCTGCGGCGTCCGTGGCGCCGGGCGCCGACGGTGAGCTGGTGCTCTGGGTGGTGGGGGAGGTCACCCCCACCCGAGTGCTCACCGACCTCGCCGGCCGGCTCGACCGCCGGCGAGTGCCCGACCGGTGCGTGGTGCTGGACGAACTGCCGCTGACCCGGAACGGCAAGGTCGACAAGATCGCTCTTCGCCGTGCCGTCGATGCCGATCGGCCGGTCACGCCGCGAGCGCGTACGGGCTGACCGCCAGCCTGGTCGCGATCCTCGGGCGACCGCTGCTGGACCCCGAACAGGTAATCCAGGCGCGGCAACTCCAGTTGACGACCGCCCCGGCCGTGCCGACGGGTGCAGACCCGGGCCACGAACCACCGTGACCGGCGTCCGAGCGGCTCAGGCGGAGGACCGTAGCCGGTGCCGGAGGTGGTCGGCCACCGCCAGCCAGGCCCGGGCGCAGTCCCGAGCCAGCGCCTCGACGACGTAGGCGGTGTGGGGCGGGATGGCATCGACGATCTTCTCCCACCCGACCGGGCCTC
Organism: Micromonospora sp. NPDC049201; assembly: GCF_055586805.1. NCBI lineage: Bacteria > Bacillati > Actinomycetota > Actinomycetes > Micromonosporales > Micromonosporaceae > Micromonospora > Micromonospora sp. NPDC049201. The sequence goes on from NZ_JBVJHM010000017.1 coordinate 79,087, forward strand.
TCGCATGTGTGAACAACCATTGCAGCAGGCCCCGCCCGGAGTCGGTGAACCGCAGCGCCGGGTCCCGGCTCAGATTGCGGAGTACGGATTGCGGATCGGTGGCACCGGACTCGGCCGGGGCCGCGCTTCGTACCGGCGAGGTGACGGCCGCCGACGGCTTCGTGCCGCGGAGTCGCTCAGGCAGCGGATCTTCGCCCCGTCGAACTCGCTCCCGGACGTCCCGTGCGGTGCCGAGAGACACACCGGCGAGGCGGGCCACCTCCCGCAAGGACGACTGTGGCCGCCGGGCGATCACCTCGACGGCGACCCGCCGGCCGACAGTGCTGTCGAGCGGTCGCAGGCGACCGTCCCGGCCCAGTCGCACTCCATCGCTCGACTCGTCGTCTGCCAGTTGGCGGCGGATCTGGGCGACCGTCCGGGCGGACAACCCGGCTATCCGGGCCAACGCCCGGTCCGAGCGGTGAGGCTGACGGCGGATCAGTCGCTCCACGGCCGCCCTGCGGTCGGCAAGGGTCAGCGGCAGACCGTGCTCGCAGTTCGCCTGCACGGCGACGACCAAGACGTCGTCCGCGCTGCCGTCGTAGAACCGGATGTCGACCGTCTCTTGGCCCCTGAGTCGCGCGGCGCGCAGCCGGTGCATGCCGTCAATGACGCGCATCGTGGCGCGCTCCACCAGCAGGGGCGGAAACGGCAGGTCAGATGCGGCCAGTAGCCGGATGTGCCGCGCGTCCTCGCCGTACAGGCGAACAGCCTCGCCAGGAGCCAGCGCCGATATCGGCACCCGGCGGACCTCATCAGCGTTCGTGACCACAGCGCACCCCCGTGCTGAGGGCTGACCGGCCGTCGTTGACTCGGCGGCCCAGGCCCTCTTGAATCAAGATTCGCGATCGGCGCCGCGTACCGCATGTCCCGGACTTTCGGTACAACCCGTATCGGTCATCCGGCGGGCAGCGCCCGCCACGCCATGTTCAACTGCGGAACCCCGCACTTGAACACGTGAGTGACCGGCGGCCGGTCCGGGCCTTCGCCGACCGGCCGGAGACCCACCGGTCCGCAGGCGCGCGGCGGGGCGACCGGGGGCGCGGCGGTCCCGGGCCATTGCCAGCAGGAGGAACGGAGAGTGGATGCCTCCCTATGACCTTGTCGTCGTGGGCGCCGGCCCCACCGGCGCGACGGTGGCGGAGACCGCGGCACGGACCCGGGGGTGGCGGGTCCTGGTGGTCGAGCGGCGCTCACACGTGGCGGGGAACTGCTACGACGCCACCTATCCCGGCACGGAACTGCTCTGGCACTGCTACGGACCGCACTACCTGCGGTTTACCAGACCGGAGACCATGGCCTACGTCGGCATGTTCACCGAGTGGTTGCCGGGCAACTACGTGGTGCGCGCGGAGGTGGATGGCGTCCTCGTACCCATGCCCATCAACCTGGAGACGATCGAGCTCCTCTACGGCCGGGCCCCTTTGGACGAGACGAGCGCCCGCGAGCTGATCGCACAGGACATCGTCGCGACACCCGAGCCGACCGACTCGGAGCAGTTCATCCTCAGCCGGGCGGGGCGCCGCCTCTACGAGAAGCTCTACGCCAACTACACCCGCAAGCAGTGGGGGCGGTCCGCGGCAGAACTGGACCCGTCGGTGTGTGGTCGCATCCCGATCAGGTTCGACCGCAACCCCTACTACGTCGACTCCCAATACCAGGTTATGCCCCGTGACGGATACACGGCCCTCTTCGACCGCATGCTCCGGTCGTCGCCGAACATCGAGACGGTCACCGACGTCGACTGGACCGCCGACCGGATCCACGGACGGGCGGCGACCGTCTTCTGCGGTCCGCTGGACGAGTACTTCGGCTACCCGCTGGGGCCGCTGCCCTGGCGTTCGCTCCGCTTCGAGACGGAGGTGGTGGACCAGCCGTGGTACCAGCCCTGCGTCCAGGTCAACTATCCGGGCGTCGAGCCGTACACCCGGAAGGTCGAGGTGAAGCACGTGACCCGGCAGGTGAGCGGGCGGACCGTGGTGGTGACCGAGTACCCGTCGGACGTCGGTGATCCCTACTATCCAGTGCCGATGAAGGAGAGCCGGGCGCGGTACGAGCGTTACCGGAAACTGACGGTTCGCGAACGCGAGTCGCGGCAGGTCTTCTTCGCCGGCCGGCTCGGCACCTACCGCTACATCAACACGGACGAAGCTATCGAGCGAGCGCGGGCCCTGGCCGATCGGCTGGCCTGACCGTACGTGACGGATCGCCGTCGTGTCCCTCGCCGATGCCGCACAGCCGCGAGGCCAACTCGGACAACGGGGCGAAACTCATCAAGTGGGTGGCATCCAGCCCGCCGTAACCGGCGTTCTGGAGGCGCCGGAAGATCTCCGCGACCCGGTCGACCCGGCCGCCGAGCATGATGTAGGCGTCGTCGCGGAGCACCAGTCCGGGCTGCGCCCCCCGGATGGCGTCGGCCAGGACCTGCGCCGTGGGCGGGATGGTCCCGCCCTCCGGACCGTCGGGCCAATCGTCGGCGACTGCGCCCGCCGGCGCGGAGCGTCCGTCACCGGGCACGACGCGGAACTCCTGCGGCACGATCACGTCGGGGCGGGATGCAAGGTGATCGAGGCAGAACAGCCGCAGCCACCGCGTCGACAACGCCTCCGACCGAGCGTCGTCGTGTGGCGTCACCTCGCACACCAGCCGGTGGTCCTGAACCGTTACGGCGGCGGAGCGCACCAGCGGATGGGACGACACGAGCTCCTCCACTCGGTCCAGGTCGACGTAGGAGCCGCCGACGCGCTCCCAACGCCCGTCGCGGACCACCGGCGTCAGGCCGGCCACGTCGAGCAGTCGTTCGATCGGCACGGCCTGACCGAGACCCGCCGCCGTGATGAGTGCCTCCATGCCGCGGAGCAGTCCTTCGACCGCCTCCTCGGTCAGTACGCCTGCCTCGACGTCCAACGTCAACATCAGGTGTTCCTTCGCCTGCGCCCGGAAGGCCAGCTCAAGATCCTTACCCCGCTCCTCCTGGTGAACTGCGACCGCACCGGCGGCGCTCGCGCGCACCTTCTCCCGCAGGGCGCGGTCGTCGGCGTCGACGCGGGAGGTCGAGCCGACGTTGTTGAAGGTGACCCAGCGCGAGTGGACCAGTTCGCCCCGCTGCGCCGTGGCGCGGAGAAATTCGGCGTACTGACGGTCGTAGTCGTATCGGCCGAGGCGCTGCGACGTTAGGTGCTCGGCGCTCACCGCGCGAATGAACGAGTCCAGGTCCGGGTGGCCCGCCAGGTCGAGCACGGCCGGCACGGTCTGGTAGACGCAGCCGACCAGATAGCGGTTCTGCGGATAGGAACGGTTCGAACAGAAGCAGGCGATCGTCCCGTGGGTGTGCCCGGAATGCGCGAGCAGCACGGCACCGAACACCGCGAGCAGTATTCCGGTCTCTGTGACGTTGAGCCGTCGAGAGGCGAGTGTCACCGCCGGTGCGAGCCGGGGCCCGCTCAGAGTGGCGACCACCCGGCCGGGGCGGCGCCTCCCGGCCGGGTAGAACGAGTTCGGCATGGCGGTGAGGGCACGGTTCCACTGCTCTCCGGCGAATCTGTCGGCGCGTGCACCGGCGGTACTGCGCTCCCAGTTCGAGCGGGCCGTCTGACCGGTGGCGGGTGGGAGGTCCCGCCCGGCCAGGAGCTGGCGCAGTTCCCAGTTGATGAGTTGGAGGCCCTGCGCGTCGCTGAGGATGTGGTGCATGACCAGGACGACATGGCACGGCTCGCCGTCGACGTGGGCCACGCCGGCCCGCAGCACCTCCCGGCCGATGTCGAAGTCGGTGGTGATGAGCCTCTCCGCAGCCACCAGCAGCTCCGGATCCCGGCTGTCCCTGGTCGGCACCGCCATGGACCGGCAGTCGACCCTCGGATCGGCCTCGATCACCTGCACCGGCTCGCCCTGAGGATTCAGGACGAATCGCAGGCGGAGACTCTCGTGTCGAGTCAGCAGCTGCCGCAAGCATTCGTGGACCCGTTCCTGGGTCAGCCCGGACGGCACCGGCACCACCGTGAAGATGTTGAGCGTGTACCGGGGCACCGTCGGCGCCATGTGGTAGACGAGCCAGTGGAGGCGCTGTGACCAGTTCAGTGCTGCACCAGGCATGGAACCCTCTGTTGTGGTGGTCATTGGTCGGGTCACCGACCGGGCTGGGTGGAGCCGACGGCGGCCCGCGGGACCTGACGGACCCAGCCGATCAGATCGCTCAGTCCGTCGGACAGCGAGACGGTGGGCCGCCAGCCCAACTCGGTGCGGGCGCGCGCAGGATCGAGGATGATCCGGTGTACCTCGCCTGGTCGCGCGGGCGCGAACGAGGGCGGACCGGTGACGCCCACGCGCTGTGCCAGCAGTTGGTAGGCGTCGAGGACGGAGGTGCCGACCCCCGTTCCGATGTTGATCGTGCCTCCGCCACGCCCGATCGCCCGGACGAACGCCTCGACGACGTCGCGTACGTGGACGTAGTCGCGGACGGCTGAGCCGTCGCCGGTGACATGGCAGGGTCGCCGGGCCACCAGGCGGCGCGCGAACACGCCGAGCACACCCCCCTCGCCGTGCAGTGGCTGGCGTGGCCCGTAGACGTTTCCCAGGGCGAGCGACACGTACCGCAGACCGAAGTGGTCGTGATAGAGGCGGGCGTAGTCGTCGGCGACCGCCTTCGACAGACCGTAGAACGACAGCGGCCGTCGACGGCCGGCCTCGGTGGTGGGCCCGTGCGGTCGACTCGCCGCCCCGTAGACGGTGCCGCCGCTCGAAGCGAGCACGATCCTCGTCACGCCGGTGACGCGGGCCGCGTCGAGGAGCGCGACGGAACCCAGAACGTTGCTCCGGAGGTCGTGCAGCGGGTCGCGCATCGAGACCGCCACCCGGCTCTGGGCAGCCAGATGCAGGATCACCGCCGGGCTGACCCGAGCCAACACCCGGACCAGTTCGGCGTGCTGGATGTCGCACCGGAAGACCAGGGCGGGATCCAGGCCGGCCCGCCAGGCGCCCTCCAGATTTTGCATCGTGCCGGTCGAGAAGTCATCCACCACCGCCACCCGGTAGCCGTCGGCCACCAGACGTTCGGTCAGGTGGGAACCGATGAAGCCGGCTCCACCTGTGACCAGGACCGTTTGTCGCCCGTCCATTGGTCGTCCGCACCTCCGTTCCCGCCCTGGGGCCGCGGTGGTCGTCACCGCTCGGAGCCCGGACGGGGCGCCGGCCGGGCGGTCGACCTACAGCAGTAACACCGCCCCATCGGGCCGACAAGCATTGAGGCCGGGCGGGATCGGCCGCTGTGACAGGTTTTCGTGACGTGAGCGGACGGTGAGGGTATGGCCGAATGGCGGAGGCAAGGGCCACACCTCCCGGCCCGAGCCAAGCCATCGAGGAGCCCTTGGTGAGCCCGAATTCCCGTCCGCCCGGTGGCCCGCACCACCGGGAACCCCTGTCCGAGGTGCGGGCTCTTGTCGCGTCGGTGCCGGCAGGGGCCACGCTGGAGGGTGTCGTGGCCGAAGCCGTGATCCAGCGCGCGCAGGGCGAGGGATCCCGGCTCCGAAGTGTCGTGTACGCCATGCTGCGCAACCCGGACACCGCGGTGGCGGGCAGCCTGGGCGCCGCGTTGCTGGCTGAGCGTAAGGGCCTGCTCGATCTGGCGATGAAGCGCTTCGCGGACGTACCGCCGGGCGTCCGGCACCGGTACGCGCCGGAGGAGTACCTGCGGACCGCGTTCGGCGTCCACCCGACCACGGGGATCGGGGCGGTCGAGGAACTCATGACGGACCGGGAAGCCGACCTCCCGGCTCGAACGCTCGTGCGGGCGGCACGACTGTGCCTCGCCGCCGGACATCCCCACGTCGCCCGCGAGGCGCTCGTACGGAGTGGGTCCGCCCGGTGCGATGCCGGGGACGCGGTGGCCGTGGCCGCCGAACGGGCCTGGTTGTGGCGGTGGGTGGACCCCCTGGTGGCATCGGTGACCCCGCTCCGGACGGTCACCGGGGTCTCGTTCGGCCTGCTCGACTCCGACTCACCGGACGGCCCGGCACCCGTGCCCGACCTGCCCAACGACGTGCAGAGCCTGGCCGTACTGGCGCACCTGGCACGGCATCGGGGGGTCCATTTCCGCGGGCCCGCCGTGATGACGGATCTGGCCGGGGTCCTCGGGAAGCGGCTCAGCGCCCCGCACGTCCATCGCTCCACCGGCCTGGTCACGCTGACCACCGTCAGCCGAGAGGCATCCATCCACGAGAACCTGCCCGCGGACACCTGGCTGATCGCACACGGGTCCTTCGGGCACCCTGACGGGATCGGGGCGCCGCTGCCGTTCCATCCCCACGTGCGGCCGCTGTTCGTGTCGTTCAGCATGGACCGCCGGTTGCTCTCGCCGACCGTCCGCGCGTACCTGAGACGCTACGGCCCCATCGGCTGTCGGGACTGGACCACGGTGGACCTGCTCCGGTCGGCCGGGATACCGGCGTTCTTCACCGGCTGCCTGGCCGCGGGGATCTCGTTCATCCTCCCGGACCCGACCGAAGCGGGCGGCCCCGGGCGTGAATCGGCCCACGAGCCCGGCACCAGGGCGACCCGCGAGATCCACGGCGGCTCGGCAGCGAGCCTCGCTGCCACGTTGGGCTGGATCGACGCCTGTCGCCGGGACGGCTCCGGTGTGGCCACCACCGACCCGCAGGTCTGGCTCGCCGTCCGGGCCATGCACCTGCCGGCCGACCTTCGGCCCGCTCATCCTGCCGATCCCCGCCTCAACGGGCTGCGCCAGCTCGACGCCGCAGGGGTTTCGCGGATGGCGGCTGCTCAATGTGACCTGCTGGAGGCCCCGCTCGCCGCCCTGCTGGCGGGACGACCGGTGGCCGAGGTCTACGCGACCTGGCGCAGCGCGTGCGCGCCGATGGTCGCGGCGGCGCGACGCCGGCACCTGGCACTCCCGCCCATGCCGGCCGTCACCTTCGACGTCGTCGCGCGCTGCCGGGAGATCCGGCGAGGCGGGGTGCACGTCCCGGCCACCGCACCGCGTACCGCCGGGACGCCGGTCCAGGTGGCCCTGACCTTCGACGCGAATCTGGCGTACCAGGCACGGGTGGTCGTGGCGGCGATCCTCGCCAACACGCGGGCTCCCGTACACCTGTGGTTGGTGACCCGACAGCAAGGCAGGAGAGCGTCGGCACAGCTGTCCCGGCTGTTCCCGGAGGCCACGTTCACCTGGCTCATGGCCGACGACATCGACTACGGTCCGATGCCGAGCATGTTGAAACACCTCACCACGTCATCGCTGGACCGCCTGCTCCTGCCCGAGCTTCTGCCCGACGTGCCCCGGTTGGTCTACCAGGACATCGACGCCCTCGCCGTCGGTGACGTCGCTGAGCTGGCGGCCTGGGACGTGGGCGGGGCGCCGCTGGCGGCCTGCGACGCGACCGCGACGAGGAGCGGATTCGTCAACGTCTATCACGCTGCCGACGCGCTCGCAGACCGGCCCGAGGTGGCCTACGAGCTGATCCAGCGGGTCCATGCCCGACATGCCTACGACTTCACCGGGTTCAACTCCGGAGTCATGGTCCTCGACCTGGACCGGATGCGCCGGGATCGCTTCTGTGGGGAGTTTCTCCCGTACGTCCAGCGGTACCGGATGATGGACCAGCAGGTGCTCAACTGCTACACCGGCCCTAACCGCGCCGTGCTGCCCGGGTGCTGGAACGTCCGCCCCACCCGGGAGATCGTGGACTCACCCCGGATCATCCACTGGGTCGGCACCCACAAGCCCTGGCACCAGGAGTACGTGCCATTCCAGGAGATCTGGCGGAAGTACGAAGGGTGGCTGGCGCGGCGGACTGCCGCACTCGCCCCTGATCGCGTCGGGGGTTGACGCGTTCCCGTCCGGTCAGGGAGTGAGCGTCCCGGCGGCCACGTCCGAGTCCCACCGTGTCGTGCCGTGAAGCCTGCCCTCGGCCAGGCGTTGCCACATCACTCGGCGTCGCGGCTTACCACTCGTCGTCCGCTCGATCTGTCCGGAGACCACCGAGAGAACGAGCACGCGGAGGCCGGCCGCATGGCGCGCGACGGCGCGACCGACGTCTCCCGCCGTCCGGTCGAGCAGTCCCTCCACCAGGACGACGACGGTGTTCCGCCCCTCCCACGTGCCGATGAGCGCGACGGTCTGCTGAGGCCGCGGGGAATGGCTCCTGGCGATCTGCTCGGCCTCCTCGGCGAAGTACCAGCGTCCGAACTGCTTCACGGCATCACCGATCCGACCGACCACGAACAGCTGGCCGTCGCGGAGAAAGCCCGCGTCGCCGGTGCGTAGGTGGGATCCCATCCGCTGTTCCCCGTCCGTTGCGGACAGCACACCCGCCGCGAGCGACGTGCCGCGCACCTCGATCTCGCCCAGAGTGTTCTCGTCGACCGGATCGCCGTTCTCGTCGACGATGCGGACATCGACGCCGGCGACGGGTGTGCCGCATCCGACCAGCGCGGTTCCCGGCCCGCCGTCTGCCGGCGCGAGCACGGGCTGCCCCGGCACCAGCGACTCAGCGTCGACCGTGATGGTCGATGGCGCGACTCCGCATGGCGCCATGGTCACCGCCAGGGTCGACTCGGCTAGGCCGTAGGCGGGGATGACAGCTTCCGGACGCATCCCGAAGGGCGCCAGGAGTTCGAGGAACCGTTCAACTGTCGTGGCGTCCACGCGTTCGGCGCCGGTGACGATGCCGCGCAGGCCGCTCAGGTCCAGCGTCCGGAGCTGCTCCGCCGAGCGCAGGCGTCGGAGGACCTGGGCGAGGCCGAAGGTCGGTGTCCCGGTCACGGTGGCACCATTGGCGCCGAAGAGACGCAGCCACCGCAGCGGAGACCGGACAAAGTCCTCAGGTCGCATCCACCACAGATCGAGCTGGCAGGAGACGGGCAGCAGCAGCATCCCGACCAGACCCATGTCGTGGTAGGGCGGAAGCCAACTCGCCACCACATCGCGCTCGGTCAGGTCGAGCCGGTGCCTGATCGCGACCATGTTCGACTCCAGCGCGTGGAGCGGGATCCGCACGCCGCGGGGCGGGCCGGTCGATCCCGAACTGAACTGGAGCACGGCTGTCGCCGGCACGGTCGACGGGCCGGCGAGCGATGCGGTACCGGGCGGCTCGTGCGCGGTCACCCGGCTGCCGGTGCCGGCGACGGCCGCCGCCACCGCCGCCTCCGCCTCCGCCCTCGTGGTCACGATGGGCGCACGGGCCAGCCGGACCGCGCCGGCCAGGTGCTCCGCGTACCGGGCCTGGTTCTGGAAGGCCGACGGCGGCGCGACCGGAGCGGGCGTCGCACCGGCGAGGAGCGCCCCGAAGAAGTCTGAGACGAAGTCGGCGGACGCCGACCGGACAATGACGACGGTGTCGCCGGGAGCGATGCCGGCGCTACGCAACCGGCCTGCGGCCCGGCGGGCCTCTTCGGCCAGGTCCGCGTAGGACGAGAACTGCCAGGACCCGTCGCTCTGCGCGATGCGGACCCCGCGGTCCGGGGAGGGCCGATCAAGCCACCCGAGCAGTGACACATCAACTCCTCGTCGCCTTGCACCAGTGCAACCCCGTCCGCTAAAGCTGTATCAGCGGTACCGAGATCCGTCAATGCGCATGCGTATCGGAAAGGCCAACCCTTGCCGTTCCTTTCCGGGTGACGTACGTTTCGGCGATGCCCTTGGCGACTCTGCTCAGGAGCCGAGGTTCGTGGCGGCGACGAAAAGAGGATGCAGTGGCTGAATCGCGTGACCCGGGGTCCCGCGTGGATCTGGCCGAAGTGGAGCCCATGGTGCTGCGGATGGTCACCCTGTTCGCGCCCGAGCCGGCGCCCGCCGTGCGACGCGCACACAGGTTGATTGATGATCTCGGCTTCAACTCCCTGCGGCTGATGGAGTTGGCGTTCGCGCTCGAGGAACTGTTCCGGATGGACCTGGAGTCCTCCGGATTCGTGCCGGCCGCGGACACGGTCGGCGAGCTGTGCGATTTCATCTCCGCGCGGGCTGCTGCGGGGGAAGCGGCGATACCCGAGCCCGAGGCGATGGATGCGGTGGTCGCCGAACTGTGACTGCGAAACCGGCGTTCCCGCCCGACGTGCTGCCGGTCGGGCTCACGGCCGATCTCCTTCGGGAATACGGCAGCCCGCTGTACGTGTACCGACTCGACAAGGTCCGGAGCGCGGTCGGATCGTTGCGGGCTGAACTGCCCGACGCGCTGCACGTCTATTATTCGCTCAAGGCCAATCCGCATCCGTCTCTGGTCGCCGCCGCGGTGGCGGACGGTTTCGGAGCCGAGGTCAGCTCGGTCGGCGAGATGGCGGCGGTCGCCGCGGCCGGTGCCGCCCCGCAGCGGTGCCTCTACACCGGACCGGCCAAGACGACGACGGAGATGACGGCCGCGCTTGAGGCGGGAGTCCGGACGTTCTCGGTGGAGTCCCAGCACGACCTGGACCGACTCCGGACCGCATGCGACCGGGTGGCGGCGACCGCGGCCTACCTGGTCCGACTCAACGCGGCCACGGCCAGCGCTCGCGCCGGTCTGCGGATGACCGGGAGACCGTCCCAGTTCGGCGTCCCGATGGCCGAACTGAGCCGGGGGAGTGAGCTGCTGCGCGCGACGGGCGGGACCAGGCCGGTCGGCTTCCACGTCTTCTCGGCGACCAATCTGCCCGACCCGGGGGATTTGCTGACGGAGTTGGCCGAGAACGTCGCCACCGTCGCCGCTGCGGCGGAACTCACCGGATTCGTGCCCGACGTCGTCGACATCGGCGGTGGGTTCGGCGCCCCCTTCGCCAAACCGGACGTCCGACCGTCCTACTCCGGCCTGGGCTCCGCGTTGGCCGAGGTCCTGGACGAGCGGCTGCCCGGGTGGCGGTCGGGGCGGCCGAGGGTGGCCGTCGAGACGGGCCGGTATCTGGTCGCGGAAGCGGGAACGCTGCTGACGACCGTCATGGACGTCAAGGAATCCGGCGGACGCGCCTACATCATCTGTGACGCGGGTGTGAACGCGTTGGGCGGCATGTCTGGCATCGGCCGACTGCTGCCGCCCTCCGCCCAGCCGGACGGGGTGGACGCGGCGGCTTCCTCGGCCGCTCTCGTCGGCCCGTTGTGCACCCCGTTGGATGTGTTGAGCCGCGCGGCGCGCGTCGGTGACGCCCGCGTCGGCGACGTGCTGGCGATCCCCAATGTGGGGGCGTACGGCCTCAGCGCCAGCCTGGTTGCCTTTCTGGGGCGGCCACTGCCGGCCGAGGTGGTCGTCGACGGCACCGACGTTGTCGCCGTACGCCGGCTCGGCCTCGCCGATACTGGGTCGGCTTCAGAGGCAGCCAAGCTTCCCGGAGCGCTCAACGGGTGATCCCCGGTGCCGGCATCTCGCCCGGTCGGCTACGGCTCACGCCCCGGTCGCCTGACCGGTGGTGCGGCGGCTGAGGTCGGCGGGATCGCGGGCGGCCAGGACGTCGAGCGCTGCCTTGACGCAGGCGCCGTACTCCCGAACGGAACTCCACCACCAGGTGTCGCCGTACTTCCTGGCTGTCTCGTCGCCGACGCCATTGGCCTTGATGCCGAGACTCCGGCACAGGGTCACGGCGCGCGGCAGATGAAAGGACTGGGTCACCACGATGGCCTCGTCCACCCCGAATAGACGCTTGGCCCGCGCGCACGAGTCGTACGTGTCCAAGCCGGCATGATCCAACAAGATCCGCTTGGCTGGCACACGTCGGTCGAGCAGCCATCGTTGCATCGCGCCGGGTTCGTTGTAGTTTGGGCTCGCGTGGTCGCCGGAAACGAGGATTGTCCCTACCTTGCCGGCGGTGAACAGCCGATAGGCGATCTCCAGGCGCGCCGCAAGGAATAGTGACGGTGTGTGGTCCGGCTCCACCCTGGTGCCCAGCACCAAGGCGATCGGCGATGCGGGAACGTCTCTCGCGGTGAATATGTGCCCGTCTGCGCCTTCGCGGGTCCAGAACACGCTGGCGGTGACACAGTTCACCAGGAGAAAGACGACCGCGATTGGCGCCGCAAGGGCGTGGCGGTGCCGGGGCGAGGCAATGCTTCTCGTCAAGGTCATAGGTGGACCGAAAGGAGCGGTGATCGGGTCATGTCGATGAGCATTGCAACAGGAAAATTATTGGGCAACCGCTCTCGATGATGTTTCCCGGATGGTTGCACGCCGGTGCAGGCAGGTGTTCGGAAACGTGCGGCGTTCCGATCAGGAATGGGCGACGCATGCGCGATGCGCACCAATCGCTCGGCGATGCTTCCTCGGGGTGGCCCGCTGGGCTAGTGTCGGTGCACGGCGCGGCCACCCGCAGAACCGGCTACGGGCCGAGGCCGTGACCGACCGGCAGGCTCCCGATCGACGTAGACGGCTTTCGGGGCGGGGCCGAGGGGCGGTTGCTCGCCATTCCGACCGGCATCCGACCCCGTCGCCTGGCTCTGCCATCGGGCCCGTCACCCACCTCGAAGCGGTGCCCGATCTCGAACGACACGGCTGGCGCCACCGCCGCCCCCTGCCCGCGGCGATCCACCACGACCGCTGGAACCCCGTGTCCGCCACGGCGTGAATGGCAGGAGCGGTGCCGGATCGCCCCTACTCGCGCTACCTGATCGCTCTCGGTCGGCGGCCTGTTCGGGGCTGTGCGATCGAGGCGGCCCGGGCACCGGCGGAGCGCCGGCCCGGAGGGTCGTGACCCCGGCGGGGCGGCTAAGGGACTGATCGGCCTGTCTCGATGGTCCGGGCACCGGTTGCCCGTGGTGGAGTGGCGTTGACCGCAGGTCGTGAGGTGTGGCAGCATTCGCGGCCTGACGGCAGTGAAGGAAGCCGGTGCGATTCCGGCGCGGTCCCGCCACTGTCACCGGGGAGTGATCCCCCCTCGCGAGTCACGGCCGTGTGCGTGCGGCTGGAAGACCGGGGGTGAGCGTCGATCCGGAAGCCAGGATACTTCGGCCGTCGGACGTACCCCAGGGCGTGGACACCCGAGGAGGACCCGATGACGCTCGGCGTCTCATTGATCGACGAACATCGTCATGACCCGCACGGCGGACGCTCCGCCGCACCCGTCGCCTGCCATGCCGGCGGCCGTGTCGGCGCACCCGGGACGGTTCGCGCTCCCGGCTGGGCCGCATACCCCCGGCATTGACCGCTCACCGACCCGCGCCCCGGTGAGCCGCGCCGCGGGTCGCCGCACCCGCTGACGTCGCTCCCCATCCCGCTTCGCCCCGGTCGCCTCAGTGCGACCTCGGGCGTCACTCTCCGGAGCCCCTCGTGCGCATCCTGTTGCTGTCCACCGCCGACACCGACCTGCTGGCCGCCCGCGCCAGCGACGCCGACTACCGGCTCGCCAACCCCGCGCGGGTCGACGCCGACGCGGTGCCCGCGCTCGTCGACGGCGTCGACCTCGCCGTCGTACGCCTGCTCGGCGGCCGGCAGACGTGGCCGGACGGGCTGGCCGCCGTGCTGGCCAGCGGCGTCCCCACGGTGGTGCTCGGCGGTGAGGCGCTGCCCGACGCGGAGCTGATGGCGGTCTCCACCGTGCCGTCCGGTGTGGTCACCCAGGCGCTCGCGTACCTGGTCGAGGGCGGTCCGGCGAACCTGGGTCGGCTGGCCCGGTTCCTGTCCGACCGGGTGCTGCTCACCGGCGAGGGCTTCGCCCCGCCCGCGCCCACCCCGGCCTACGGCGTGCACGGCGATCCGGAGATCCTCCCCGGTCGGCCCACCGTGGGGATCGTCTTCTACCGGGCGCACGCGCTGGCCGGCAACACCGGCTTCGTCGACGTGCTCGCCGCTGCGGTACGGGCCGCCGGCGGGAACCCGCTGCCGATCTTCTGCGGCTCGCTGCGGGGGTTGACCGCCGGCGCCGGTCCGCTCGGCCTCTTCGGCCGGTGCGACGCGCTGCTGGTCACCGTGCTCGCCGCCGGCGGAGCGGTGGCCGCGGACGCCTCCGGCGGCGGCGACGAGGACGCCTGGGACGTCGGCGCCCTCGCGGCGCTGGACGTGCCGGTGATCCAGGCCCTCTGCCTCACCAGCACCCGTGAGCAGTGGGCGGGCAGCGACGCCGGACTGTCCCCGCTGGACGCCGCCATGCAGGTGGCCATCCCCGAGTTCGACGGCCGGATCATCACCGTGCCGTTCTCGTTCAAGCGGATCGACGCCGACGGGCTCTCGGTCTATGCCGCCGACCCCGACCGGGCCGCCCGGGTGGCCGGCATCGCGGTCCGCCACGCCCGGCTGCGGCACGTGCCCGCCGCCGACAAGCGCGTCGCGGTGGTGCTCAGCTCGTACCCGACCAAGCATTCCCGGGTCGGCAACGCGGTCGGTCTGGACACCCCGGCCTCCGCCGTCCGGCTGTTCGCGGCGATGGTCGACGCCGGCTACCACCTGGGTGACGCCCCGCCACCCGACGACGGCGACGCCCTGATCCACGCGTTGATCGCCGCGGGCGGCCACGACGTGGAGTGGCTCACCCCGGAGCAGCAGCGCGCCGCCGAGGCCCGGATACCGGGGCGCACGTACCGGCGGTGGTTCGACGAGCTGCCCGCCGCGCTGCGCGAGCGGATGCGGGAGCACTGGGGTGAGCCGCCCGGCGAGCTGTACACCGAGGGCGGGGACATCGTCCTGGCCGGCCTGCGCTTCGGCAACGTGGTGCTGCTGATCCAGCCGCCGCGCGGCTTCGGGGAGAACCCGATCGCCATCTACCACGACCCGGACCTGCCGCCGAGCCACCACTACCTGGCCGCGTACCGCTGGCTCGCCGCGCCGGTCGCCGACGGTGGGTTCGGCGCGGACGCCGTGGTGCACCTGGGCAAGCACGGCACCCTGGAGTGGCTGCCCGGCAAGGGCCTCGGCCTGGCGGCCGACTGCGCCCCCGACGCGGTGCTGGGCGACCTGCCGTTGGTCTATCCGTTCATCGTCAACGATCCCGGTGAGGGCACCCAGGCCAAACGGCGTGCCCACGCCGTCGTGGTCGACCACCTGGTGCCGCCGATGGCCCGCGCCGAGACCTACGGGGACCTGGCCAGACTGGAGCAACTGCTCGACGAGTACGCCACCGTGCAGGCCCTCGACCCGGCCAAGGCGCCGACCGTGCGGGCGCAGATCTGGGACCTGGTCTGCGCCGCCGAACTGCACCACGACCTGCACGCCGAGGCGATGCCCGACGCCGACGACTTCGACGACTTCGTGCTGCACCTCGACGGCTACCTCTGTGAGGTCAAGGACGTGCAGATCCGCGACGGGCTGCACGTCCTCGCCGCCGCCCCCACCGGCGAACCGCGGGTCAACCTGGTCCTCGCGGTGCTACGCGCCCCGCAGGTCTGGGGCGGCGCCCGTGCCCTGCCCGGCCTGCGGCAGGCCCTCGCCGGCGCGTACGGTCTCGACGAGCAGGCGCTGCTCGCGTCGCCGGGGCGGCGGGTGGCCCTGCCGGCCGCGCTGACCGAGGTCGTGGACGGGCCGTCGGTCACCGCCGCCGACGCCGTCGACCTGATCGAGGCGCTGGCGCGCCGGCTGGTGGTCGGCATGGAGACCCTCGGCTGGGACGCCGACGCGGTCGAGGCGGTGGTCGCGGAGGTGACCGGCCGGGCGGTCCCGGACGCTGCCGCGGTGCTCCGCTTCGCCGCCACCGAGGTGGTGCCCCGCCTGGCGCGGACCACCGACGAGCTGACCAACACCCTCGGCGCCCTGGACGGCCGGTTCGTGCCGCCCGGCCCGTCCGGCTCGCCCACCCGGGGGCTGGTCAACGTGCTGCCCACCGGGCGCAACTTCTACTCCGTCGATCCCAAGGCCATTCCCAGCCGCAACGCCTGGGACATCGGCACGGCGCTGGCCGACTCGCTGCTCGCCCGGCACCTCGCCGACACCGGCGCGTACCCCCGGTCGGTCGGGTTGTCCGTCTGGGGCACCAGCGCCATGCGGACCCAGGGCGACGACATCGCCGAGGTGCTGGCCCTGCTCGGCTGCCGACCCGTGTGGGACGACCGGTCGCGGCGGGTCACCGGTGTCGAGGTGGTGCCGACCGCGGAACTGGGCCGGCCCCGCGTCGACGTCACGGTCCGCATCTCCGGGTTCTTCCGCGACGCGTTCCCGCACGTGGTGGCGCTGCTCGACGACGCCGTCCGGCGGGTGGCCGCGCTGGACGAGCCGGACGCGGAGAACTTCGTCCGCGCGCACGTCGCCGCCGACCTCGCCGAGCACGGCGACGAGCGGCGGGCCACCGCCCGGATCTTCGGCTCCAAACCGGGCGCGTACGGCGCGGGACTGCTGCCGCTGATCGACGCCCGAACCTGGCGCAGTGACGCCGACCTCGCCGAGGTGTACGCGGTCTGGGGTGGCTACGCCTACGGCCGCGGTCTCGACGGGCGGGAGGCGCGCGCCGACATGGAACGCTCGTTCGCCCGGATCGCGGTGGCCGTGAAGAACCAGGACACCCGCGAGCACGACATCGTCGACTCCGACGACTACTTCCAGTACCACGGCGGGATGGTGGCGATGGTCCGCCACCTGACCGGCGCGTCGCCGGAGGCGTACGTGGGTGACTCGGCGATGCCGCACGACGTGCGCACCCGGACGCTGGGCGAGGAGACCCGGCGGGTGTTCCGGGCCCGGGTGGTCAACCCGAAGTGGATCGCCGCGATGCGCCGGCACGGCTACAAGGGCGCGTTCGAGCTGGCCGCCACCGTGGACTACCTGTTCGGCTACGACGCCACCGCCGGGGTGGTCGACGACTGGATGTACGAGCACCTGGCCGCCGCCTACGTCTTCGACGACACCACCCGTGACTTCCTGGAGCGGTCCAATCCGTGGGCGTTGCGCGGCATCACCGAGCGGCTGCTGGAGGCCGCCGACCGGGGACTGTGGGCCGAACCGGAGCCGGCCACCCTGGACCGGCTCCGCGACACGTACCTCGCCAGCGAGGGTGACCTGGAGGAACGCGCATGAGCACCTTCCCGTTCAGCGCTGTGCTCGGCATGGCCGACATGCGGCTGGCGCTGCTGCTCAACGCCGTCTCCCCGGCGATCGGCGGGGTGCTGGTGCGGGGCGAGAAGGGCACCGCCAAGTCCACCGCCGTACGGGCCCTCGCCGCGCTGCTGCCGCCGGTGCGGCGGCTGGCGGGCTGCCGGTTCGGGTGCGACCCGGCCGCGCCCGACCCGGCCTGCCCGGACGGTCCGCACCCCGCCGGCGCCGCCGCCGAGACCGCGCCGGCCCGGCTGGTCGAGCTGCCGGTCGGCGCCGCCGAGGACCGGGTGGTCGGCTCGCTGGACCTGGAGCGGGCCCTCGGCGAGGGGGTACGCGCCTTCGAACCGGGCCTGCTGGCCGCCGCGCACCGCGGCGTGCTCTACGTCGACGAGGTGAACCTGCTGCACGACCACCTGGTCGACCTGCTGCTCGACGCCGCCGCGATGGGTCGCAACCACGTCGAGCGGGAGGGCGTCTCGGTCAGCCACGCCGCCCGGTTCCTGCTGGTCGGCACGATGAACCCGGAGGAGGGTGAGCTGCGCCCGCAGCTCCTCGACCGGTTCGGGCTCACCGTCGAGGTGGGCGCCAGCCGGGACCCGGCGGTCCGCGTCGAGGTGGTCCGTCGCCGGCTGGCCGCCGACGCCGACCCGGCCGGCTTCGCCGCCCGCTGGGCCGAGGCCGATGCGCGGACCGCCCGACAGGTGGCCGCCGCCCGGCAGCGGCTCGCCCGGGTCCGACTGCCGGACTCCTCGCTGCGCCAGATCGCCGAGGTCTGCGCCGCGTTCGACGTGGACGGGATGCGCGCCGACATCGTCACCGCCCGTACCGCGATGGCGCACGCCGCCTGGCACGGGCGGGACCGGGTGACCGTCGACGACGTCCGGGTGGCCGCCCGGCTGGCCCTGCCGCACCGGCGTCGCCGCGACCCGTTCGACACTCCCGGCCTGGACGACAAGCGCCTCGACGAGGCGTTGCAGCGCGCCCAGGACGAGCACCCCGACGACCCGGACGACGGCGGCCCCGACGGCGACGGCCCGCGGGGCGGCGGTCCCGGCGGTCCGGGCGGTTCCGGCGGTCCGGGCGGTTCCGGCGGTCCGGGCGGTCCCGGTGGGGCGGCGGGGGACGGTCCCGGCTTCGGCGGGGGCGGCCCGGACGGGCGCGGCGGAGACCCGGCGGCCGGGGACGGTCGTGGTCCCGACGGGGCCGGCCCGGGGCGGCACGGTTCCGGCGGGCGCGACACCGTCGACGCCGAGCGTCGTGGACCCGACGCCGACCGAGGCGGACCCGACGGAGAGCCGTTCGCCGGGGACAGGTCGCACGGTCCCGCCGGACGCCCGCCGGACGGCCGGCCCGGGTGGGCCGACGGCGGCGGGCCCGGCGACGGCGACGGCGACGGCCAGCGTCGTGGTTGGCCGCGTCCGGGCGCCGCCGCCGCCGGTCAGTCGGTGGCCGTACCCCGGGGTGGGCTGACGGCGCGGCTGCTCACCGCGCCCGGGGTGGGGGACGGGGTGCCCGGTCGGCGGTCCCGCGCCCGCACCGGGCGGGGCCGCACCACGGGCGCCCGGGTGCCGGCCGGTCGGGTGGCCGCGCTGCACCTGCCGGCCACGGTCCGCGCGGGCGCGCCGTACCAGGCGGCCCGGGGTCGGCTCACCGGCCCACTGCGGCTGCGCCCGGACGACGTGCGCGAGGCGGTCCGCGAGGGACGCGAGGGCAACCTGGTGCTGTTCGTGGTGGACGCCAGCGGGTCGATGGGCGCCCGGGAGCGGATGACGGCGGTCAAGGACGCCGTGCTCGCCCTGCTCACCGACGCGTACCAGCGGCGGGACAAGGTGGCGGTGATCGCCTTCCGGGGCGACCGGGCACGCACCCTGCTGCCGGCCACCTCGTCGGTGCTGACCGCCTCGATCCGGCTGGCCGAGATGTCCACCGGTGGGCGTACCCCGCTGGCGGAGGGCCTGCTCGCGGCGGCCGACCTGCTGCGCCGGGAACGGCTGCGCGACCCGAAGCGCCGCCCGCTGGTGCTGGTCGTCACCGACGGTCGGGCCACCGCGGGCCGGCGCCCGCTGGAGCGGGCGGCCACGGCGGCGACGGTGCTCGCCGCCACCGGCGCCCCCTGCGTGGTCGTCGACTGCGAGTCGGGTCCGGTCCGCCTGCGCCTGGCCCACCGCCTGGCCACCCAGCTCGACGCCCCCCGCCACCCGTTGCACGCGGTCACCCGGCCGTCCGCCCGCGGTTCCGCACGTGCCGCCCCGGCGTAGCGGACGACGCGAGCCCATGACCGACCGTCCGACCGCAGTGCCGACGAGGAGAGATCGCTGATGCCACAGGGGAAGCCGAGCACGGTGCCCGACGACGGCCTGACGACCCGGCAGCGGCGGCACCGGCCACTGCTGCTCGTCCACACCGGACAGATGAAGGGGAAGTCGACCGCCGCGTTCGGGTTGGCGCTGCGGGCCTGGACCGCCGGCCTGCCGATCGGGGTGTTCCAGTTCGTCAAGAGCGCCAAGTGGCGGGTGGGGGAGGAGAACGCCTTCCGGGCGCTCGGTGAGGTGCACGAGCGCACCGGTCAGGGCGCCTCCGTGGCCTGGCACAAGATGGGCGAGGGCTGGTCCTGGATCCAGCGCGGCGGTGCGGCCGACCACGCCGCCGACGCGCTGGAGGGCTGGCGGCAGATCCAGCGCGACCTGGCCGCCCAGCGGTACGGGCTGTACGTGCTGGACGAGTTCACCTACCCGATGAAGTGGGGCTGGGTGGACGTCGACGAGGTGGTCGCCACCCTCGCCGACCGGCCCGGCTTCCAGCACGTGGTGATCACCGGACGGGACGCCGACCCACGGCTGGTGGAGGCGGCCGACCTGGTCGCCGAACTGACGAAGGTCAAGCACCCGATGGACGCCGGTCAGAAGGGCCAGAAGGGAATCGAGTGGTGACCGGCCCGACGACGCCCTGGGCGCTGCCCCGGCTGGTGGTGGCCGCGTCGGCAAGCGGGCACGGCAAGACCACGGTGGCCACCGGGCTGCTCGCCGCGCTGCGCCGCCGTGGCCTGACGGTCAGCCCGCACAAGGTCGGTCCGGACTACATCGACCCCGGCTACCACGCGCTCGCCGCCGGCCGGGCCGGCCGCAACCTCGACCCCTTCCTGGTCGGCGCGGACCGGATCGCCCCGCTGCTGCGGCACGGCGCGAGCGTCCCCACGCCCGCCGACATCGCCGTGGTCGAGGGCGTGATGGGCCTGCACGACGGCGCCGTGGGCCGGGGCGACTTCGCCTCCACCGCGCACGTCGCCCGGCTGATCGACGCGCCGGTGCTGCTGGTGCTCGACACCACCGCGCAGGGTCGATCGGCCGCCGCGCTCACCCTCGGCATGGCCGCCTTCGACCCGACGGTGCGCATCGGCGGAGTGATCCTCAACCGGGTCGGTTCGCCCCGGCACGAGACGCTGCTGCGCGACGCGCTCGCCGAAGTGGGCGTGCCGGTGCTCGGGGCGGTCACCCGGGCCGTCGAGGTGGCCGCTCCGGCCCGGCACCTGGGGCTCGTTCCGGTCACCGAGCGGGCGCCCGAGTCGCTCGCGATCGTCGCGGCCCTCGCCGACCTGGTCGAGTCCACGGTGGACCTGGACGCCGTGCTCGATCTGGCCCGCACCGCCGCGCCGCTGCGGGTGCCCGCCTGGGATCCGGTCGCCGCCGTCGGCGGCCCGGCCGGCGGGGACCGTCCGCTGGTCGCCGTCGCCGGTGGTCCGGCCTTCACCTTCTCGTACGCGGAGACCACCGAACTGCTCACCGCGGCCGGCGCCGACGTGGTCACCGTCGACCCGTTGCGCGACCCGGCGCTGCCCGCCGGCACCCGCGCGGTGATCGTCGGGGGCGGTTTCCCCGAGGCGTACGCGGAGGCGCTGGCCGGCAACGCCACCCTTCGTGCCGAGGTGGCCGCCTTCGACGGCCCGATCGTCGCCGAGTGCGCGGGGCTGCTCTATCTCGGCCGGTCCCTGGACGGCGCGCCGATGTGCGGCCGGCTCGACCTGACCGCCCGGATGACCGGTCGGCTGACCCTCGGCTACCGGGAGGCGGTCGCCGCCGCGGACTCCCCGGTGGCCCGGGCCGGCGACGCGGTACGCGGCCACGAGTTCCACCGCACCACCACCGACCCCGGCCACGGCGAGCAGCCGGCGTGGCGCTGGGACGGCGCGGCCCACGGCTTCGTGGCCGGCCGGGTGCACGCCTCCTATCTGCACACCCACTGGGCGGGCGCCCCGGCCGCCGCCCGGCGGCTGGTCGAGGCGTGTCGATGACCGCCGGCAGCCGAGCCGCCGCACCTGTCGACGCGGTGCTGACCGGGGTCGGCGTCGGCCCCGGCGACCCGGAACTGCTCACCCTCAAGGCGGTACGGGTGCTGCGCGCGGCCGACCTGGTCTTCGTACCCGTGATGGCGGACCGGCCCGCGGACGGCGCGGACCAGGGCGGGGCCGCCGGGCGGGCCGAGCGGACCGTGCTGGCGCATGTCGGGGCGGACCGGCTGCGCCGGCTGCCGTTCGCCCTGGACGACCGGGGCGGGGTGAGCCCGCGCCGGGCGGC
Organism: Micromonospora sp. NPDC049201; assembly: GCF_055586805.1. Lineage (NCBI taxonomy): Bacteria > Bacillati > Actinomycetota > Actinomycetes > Micromonosporales > Micromonosporaceae > Micromonospora > Micromonospora sp. NPDC049201. Next base: position 100,619 of record NZ_JBVJHM010000017.1, read on the forward strand.
GGCCTGGGACGCCGCCGCCCGCGTGGTGGCCGAGGCGGTCGACGCCGGGGCGCGGGCGCTCGCCTTCGCCACCATCGGCGACCCCAACGTCTACTCCACCTTCGGCTACCTGGCGCAGAGCGTCCGCGCGCTGCGCCCGGCGGTGCGGGTCGCCACCGTGCCCGGCATCACCGCCATGCAGGAGTTGGCCGCGCGCAGCGGCACCCCGCTCTGCGAGGGACGCGAGCCGCTGACCCTGCTACCGGCGACCGCCGGGCTGGCGCTCTTCGCCGACGCGCTGGCCGGCCCGGGCACCGTGGTCGCCTACAAGGGCTGGCGGCGGCACCCGGAGCTGGTCGGGGAGCTGCGCCGGCAGGGCCGCCTCGGCGACGCCGTGCTCGGGTGCGGCCTCGGGCTGCCCGACGAGCGGATCGGCGCGGTGGACGACGCCGCGCACGACCTGCCGTACCTGTCGACGCTGCTGGTTCCCGCCCGCCGGGACCGCCGAGGAGGAAAACTGTGACCAGCTCCGGCAAGGTGTGGTTCGTCGGGGCCGGCCCCGGCGCGGCGGACCTGTTGACCCTGCGGGCGGCCCGGGTGATCGCCGACGCCGACCTGGTGATCTGGGCGGCCAGCCTGGTGCACGCCGACGTGCTCGGCCACGCCCGGGCCGACGCGGAGATCGTGGACTCGTCGCAACTGCCCGTCGAGGGAGTGCTGCCGCTGTACGAGCGGGCCGCGCGGCGAGGGCTGACGGTGGCCCGGATCCACTCCGGCGACCCGGGGCTCTGGGGTGCGGTGCAGGAGCAACTGGACCTGTGCCGGGCGCTCGGCCTGGCCGTCGAGATCGTTCCCGGGGTCTCGTCGTTCACCGCCGTCGCCGCGATCGTCGGGCGCGAGCTGACCGTCCCCGAGGTCGCCCAGTCGGTGATTCTCACCCGCCTCGAAGGCGGCAAGACCCCGATGCCGCCCGGCGAACGGGTCCGCGACTTCGCCCGGCACGGCACCACGATGGCGCTGTTCCTCTCCGCCGCACGGTCCGGGCAGGTGCAGACCGAGCTGCTGGCCGGGGGCTACCCGGCGGACACCCCGGCGGTGGTCGCGTACCAGGCGACCTGGCCGGACGAGCTGGTGGTGCGCTGCACGGTGGGCACCCTGGCGGCGACGGTCAAGGAGCACCGGCTCTGGAAGCACACGCTCTTCCTGGTCGGGCCGGCGCTGGCCGCCGCCGGGACGCGTTCCCACCTCTACCACCCCGGGCACTTCCACACCTACCGGCGGGCGGAGCCGGCCGCCCGGGCCGAACTGCGCCGCCGCGCCGTGGCCCGTCCCACCGATCCGTCGGACGGTTCCCGGTGACGTACCCGGAACCGCCGCTGCGGGAGCCGGACCTGCCGCGTACCGCGAAGGTGCGGCCCACCGCGCTGCGTACCGGCTGGACCACCGGGGCCTGCGCGACGGCCGCGGCCAAGGCCGCGGTGACCGCGCTGGTCACCGGCGTGCCGCAGCCCGAGGTGGAGATCGGGCTGCCGGCCGGCCGACGGGTCCGCTTCCCGGTCGCCCGCTGCGAGCTGACCGGCGTCCCACCGCGGCGTGCCGAGGCGGTCGTGGTCAAGGACGCCGGTGACGACCCGGACGTCACCCACGGCGCGGAGCTGACCGCCACGGTCGACTGGACCGATGCCCCCGGGCTGCGCCTGGCCGGCGGGCCGGGCGTGGGCACCGTCACCAAACCCGGCCTGGGGCTCGCCGTGGGCGGCCCGGCGATCAACGACACCCCGCGTCGCATGATCGACGCGGCGGTGGCCGAGGTGGTCGACCTGGCCGAGGTTGGCGTCCAGGTGGTGATCAGCGTCCCCGGGGGCGAGATCATGGCCCGCAAGACCACCAACCGGCGGCTCGGCATCCTCGGCGGCATCTCGATCCTCGGCACCACCGGGATCGTCCGGCCCTTCTCCACCGCCTCCTGGCGGGCCAGCGTCGTGCAGGCCGTGCACGTCATGGCCGCGCAGGGCGAGCGGACCGTGGTGCTCTGCACCGGTGGGCGTACCGAGCGGGCGGCCCGCGCGCTGCTGCCGGAGCTGCCCGAGGTCTGCTTCGTCGAGGTCGGCGACTTCACCGGCGCGGCGGTCCGGGCCGCCGTCGCCGACGGCATGACCGGTGTGGTGTTCGTCGGCATGGCCGGCAAGCTGGCCAAGCTCGCCGCCGGCGTCCTGATGACCCACTACACCCGCTCGGCCGTGGACCTGTCGCTGCTCGGCGCCGTGACCGCCGAGGCCGGGGGCGGACCGGCGCTGGTCGCCGCCGTGACCGGGGCGAACACCGGCCGGCACGCGTACGAGCTGTGGGAGGCCGCCGGGCTGCTCGGCCCGGCCGGGGACCTGCTCTGCCAGCGGGTACGGCAGGTGCTGCTGCGCTTCGCCGGGCACGCCGTCACCGTGGACGTGGCGATGGTCGACTTCGCCGGGAGTCGCACGGTCGCCGCCACCGGCCGGTGGGCACGGTGAGCACGGTGACCGTGGTCGGCCTGGACGCGGCCGGCGCGCCGGCGCATCCCGCCCTGACGCCCGCGCTCGCCGCCGCCCGGCTGGTGGTCGGCGCGGCCCGACACCTGGCCGCGGTGCCCGTGCCGCCCGGCGCGGCCACCGTCACGCTCGGGCCGCTCGCCCCCGCCGTGGACCGGCTGGCCGCCGCGGTCGCCGCCGGCGTACCCGCCGTGGTGCTGGCCAGCGGCGATCCCGGCCTGTTCGGCATCGTCCGGCGCCTGCGCGCGGCCGGGCTGCCACTGCGGGTGGTGCCGGCGGTGTCCAGCGTGGCCGCCGCGTTCGCCCGCGCCGGGCTGCCCTGGGACGGCGCCGCGGTGGTCACCGCGCACGGCCGGGACCCGCGGCCGGCGCTGAACGCCTGCCGGGCACTGCCGCTGGTGGCGGTGCTCACCGCCCCCGGCGCCGGGGCCGCCGAGCTGGGCGTCGGGCTGGTCGGCTGGTCCCGCCGGCTGCTGGTCGCCGAGCACCTGGGCACCGACGCCGAACGGATCTGCGAGGTCACCCCGGCCCAGGCCGCCGCCGGGACGTGGTCCGACCCGCACGTGCTGCTCAGCGTCGCCGCGCCCGACCCCGGCGGGATGCGGTGGGACAACCAGCCGGCCGCCGCGCCGGTCGACGGGTGGGCCCTGCCGGAGAGCGCCTACGCCCACCGCGACTCCATGATCACCAAGTCGGAGGTACGCGCCCTCGTCGTCGCCCGGCTGCGTCCCCGGCTGGGCCGGCTGGTCTGGGACGTCGGCGCGGGCAGCGGATCGGTCGGCGTCGAGTGCGCCCTGCTCGGTGCGGCGGTGCTCGCCGTCGAGCGGGACGCCGGGGCCGCCGACGCGATCCGGGCCAACGCCGCCGCGCACGCCGTCGACGTACGGCTGGTCGTCGGGCGGGCCCCGGCGGTGCTGGCCGGCCTGCCCGACCCGGACGCGGTCTTCGTCGGCGGCGGGGGCACCGACGTCCTCGCCGCCGTGGTGGCCCGCCGCCCCGACCGGGTGGTGCTCACGCTGGCCGCCCTGGACCGGGTCGCGCCGGCCGTGGCGCTGCTCCGCGCCGCCGGCTACCGGGCCGGGGGCAGCCAGCTCTCCGCCGCCCGCCTCGCCGACCTGCCCGGCGGGTCGATCCGTCTCGCGGCCACCAACCCGGTGGTCGTCCTCACCGGGGAGCGCCCGTGCACCACCTGACCCCGCACGCCCGGATCGGGCTCGTCGCGGCCACCGCCGCCGGCCGACGCCACGCCCGGACCGTCGCCGCTGCCTGGCCGCACGCCCGGCTGGTGCCGGGGGAGAGCGTCGCCGACGCACTGCGAACCGCCTGGTCCGACTGCGACGCGGTGATCGCGTTCCTGGCCACCGGCGCGGTGGTCCGGATCCTCGCGCCGCTGCTCGGCGACAAGCGCACCGACCCGGCCGTCGTGGTCGTCGACGAGGCGGCCCGGCACGCCGTGGCGCTGCTCGGCGGGCACGCCGGCGGCGGCAACGCCCTCGCCGAGGCCGTCGGCGCGCTGGTGGACGCCCGGCCGGTGGTCACCACCGCCACCGACGCGGTCGACCTGCCCGGCCTGGACACCCTGGGCTGGCCGGTGGAGGGTGCCGTCGCCGCGGTCTCCCGGGCCGTCCTGGACGGCGAACCGGTCCGGCTGGTCGCCGACGCCGACTGGCCACTGCCCGCCCTGCCGCCGAACGTCCGCCCGGCCGCCGCCGACGCGCCGGGCGTCGCCGACGGGGCGCCGACCGGCTACCGGCTGCTGGTCACCGACCGGCTGGTGCCGCCGGACGACCGGACCGCCGTGCTGCGCCCCCCGTCGCTGGTCGCCGGGATCGGGGCCAGCCGGGGCGTGCCCGCCGACGAGGTGCGCGACCTGCTGCACCGGGAGCTGACGTCGGCGGGGCTCAGTCCGGCCAGCCTGCGCTGCCTGGCCAGCGTCGACGTCAAGGCCGACGAGGCGGGCATCGTGGCGACCGCGGACGCGCTGGGCGTACCGCTGGTGACGCATCCGGCGGTGACGCTGGCCGCGGTCGACGTGCCGCACCCCAGCGAGGTGGTGCGCGCCGCGGTCGGCACACCCAGCGTCGCGGAGGCCGCCGCGCTGCTCGGCGTCGACGGCCGGTCCGGCGACGCCGAACTGCTGGTGCCCAAGACGGCGTCCGCGATGGCCACCGTGGCGGTGGCCCGGCACGCGCCGCGCGGCCGGCTCGCCGTGGTCGGGCTCGGGCCGGGCGCCGCCGACCTGCGCACCCCCCGCGCGGTCGCCGAGCTGCGCCGGGCGGCCGTGGTGGTCGGCCTGGATCAGTACGTCGACCAGGTGCGCGGCGTGCTGCGCCCGGGCACCCGGGTGGTGGCCAGCGGGCTGGGCGCGGAGGAGGCCCGGGCCCGGGCCGCCGTCGCCGAGGCCGCCGCCGGCCGGGCGGTCGCGCTGATCGGCTCCGGCGACGCCGGGGTGTACGCGATGGCCAGCCCCGCCCTGGAGTACGCCGACGAGCGGATCGACGTGGTCGGCGTGCCCGGGGTGACCGCGGCGCTGGCCGCCGGCGCGCTGCTCGGCGCCCCGCTCGGCCACGACCACGCGTACCTGAGCCTGTCCGACCTGCACACCCCCTGGGAGGTCATCGAGCGGCGGGTGACCGCCGTCGCCGAGGGCGACTTCGTGGCGCTGTTCTACAACCCGCGCAGCCGGGCCCGCGACTGGCAGCTCGGCCGGGCGCTGGCGATCCTCGCCGCGCACCGCCCACCGGACACCCCGGTCGGCGTGGTGCGCAACGCCAGCCGCGACGGCGAGCGGGTGCACCTGGCCACCCTGGCCACCCTCGATCCGCAGGTGGTCGACATGTACAGCGTGGTCGTCGTGGGCAGCAGCGACACCCGCCTGGTCGCCGGTCGGATGGTCACGCCCCGGGGGTACCGGTGGCGCTCGTGACCATCGGCGCCTGCCAGGGCTGCGGCGCCTGCCTGCTCACCTGTCCCACGCACGCGATCCGGCCGGTCGCCGGTGGCCTGACCGTCCGGGCCGACCGCTGCACCGGCTGCCTGGAATGCGTGGAGATCTGCCCGGTGGACGCGATCCGGCTCACCGACCCCGACGAACGTGGAGGAACCCGATGAGTACGACCGCCGCCAGCACCGCACCCCCGGTCGGCCGCTGGAGCCGCGCCGAACGGGCCCGCCTCGGCGGGATCGTGCTCGCCGTCGCCATGCTGCACGTCGCCGGCTGGAGCTTCTACCTGTACTGGAACAACCAGCCCGCGGCGGCCGGTGGGCTGGCCGGCGCCGGCACCCTGGCGTACGTGCTCGGGGTGCGGCACGCGTTCGACGCCGACCACATCGCCGCCATCGACGACACCACCCGGCTGATGCTGCTGCGCGGTCGGCGGCCGGTGGGTGTCGGCTTCTTCTTCGCCCTCGGGCACAGCGCGGTGGTGCTGCTGCTGGCCCTGATCGTCGGCCTGGCCTCGACGAACCTCAGCGGCGCGGGGCTGGTGCGGGCCCGCGAGTGGGGCGCTACCGTCGCGATCGTCACCGCCACCGTGTTCCTGACGCTGGTCGCGGTGCTCAACGCGGTGGTGTTGAGTGGGCTGGCCCGGCTGTGGCGCCGACTGCGCCACGGTGGCCTGGACGAGCGGGAGCTGGACCTGCACCTGCTCAACCGGGGGCTCATGCAGCGGGTCCTCGGCGGCCGGGCCCGGGCGCTGGTGCGCTCCTCGTGGCACATGGCCCCGGTCGGTTTCCTGTTCGGCCTCGGCCTGGAGACCGCCAGCGAGGTGACCCTGCTGGCGCTGTCGGCGAGCACCGCCGCCGCCGGTGGCCTGCCGGTGCTGGCCCTGCTGACACTGCCGCTGCTCTTCGCCGCCGGAATGTCCGCCATGGACACCGCGGACAGTCTGCTGATGAGCCGCGCCTACTCGTGGGCGTACCGGCAGCCGGCCCGGCGGCTCTTCTACAACCTGGCCACCACCGCGATGACGGTGCTGGTGGGCGCCGTGGTGGCCAGCGTCTACCTGGCCGGGCTGCTGGTCGACCACCTGGGGATGACCGCGCTCTCCGGGTACGCCGCCGTCGCCGACCACTTCGAGCAGCTCGGATACGTCGTGGTGGGTCTCTTCGTGGCCTCCTGGGTGGGCGCGGTCGCGCTGTGGAAGCTGCGCGGCTACGACCGCCGCTACGCCGGCACGCTGCCCGCCGGCACCGGGGAGCAGCCGTGAGCCGGGTGGTGCACCCGATCGAGGCGGAGTCGTACCGGATCCTGCGCGAGCGGGTCGACCTCACGCACCTGCCGCCGCTGACCCGCGCGGTGACCGAGCGGGTGGCGCACGCCAGCGCCGACCTGGCGTACGTCGACGAGTTGGTCTGCGACGAGGCGGGCCTGGCGTCCGGGCTGGCCGCGCTGCGCGCCGGCGTGCCCGTGGTGACCGACGTGGCGATGGTCGCCGCCGGGATCACCCGGGCCGGCCTGGACCTGGTCTGCCCGGTCGCCGAGCCGGCCGCCGCCGAGCTGGGCCGGGCCGCCGGGATCACCCGGTCGGCGGCGGCCGTGCGGATCGCCCTGGACCGGGTCGGTCCGGGCGCGGTCTGGGTGGTCGGCTGCGCGCCGACCGCGCTTGTCGAACTGCTCACGCTGGCCGCCGCACCGGCGCTGGTCGTCGGTATGCCGGTCGGTTTCGTCGGTGCCGCCGAGTCCAAGGCGGCGCTGCGGGCCAGCGGCCTGCCCGCCGTGTCCAACGTGGGGGAGAAGGGCGGTTCGGCGGTCGCCGCCGCCGCCCTCAACGCCCTGCTCTACATCGAGGAGATGCCATGACCGGTCTGGTCATCGTCGGGCACGGTACGCGCAGCGCGGCCGGGGTCGACCAGTTCGCCGCGCTCGTCGAGCGGGTTCGCCGACGCGGTGTCGTCGGGGACGTCCAGGGTGGCTTCATCGAGCTGTCCCGTCCGCCGCTGACCGACGCGGTGACCGCGTTGGTGGAGCGGGGACACCGCGCGCTGGTGGCGCTGCCGCTGGTGCTCACCGCCGCCGGGCACGGCAAGGGCGACATCCCCGCCGCGATGGCCCGCGAGCAGCAGCGCCACCCCGGGTTGACCTACCGCTACGGCCGTCCGCTGGGCCCGCATCCCCTGTTGCACGCCGCCATCGAGGAACGGATCGACGCCGCGTTGGCCGGAGCCGACCGGGCCGGTACGTGGATCGCGTTGATCGGCCGGGGCTCCACCGATCCGGACGCCAACGCCGAGGTGGCGAAGGTCGCGCGGCTGCTCTGGGAGGGACGCGGTTACGCCGGTGTCGAGCCGGGGTTCATCTCCCTCGCGGAGCCGTCCGTGCCGGCGGTGCTGGAGCGGCTGCGCCGGCTCGGGGCGCGGCGGATCGTGGTGGCGCCGTACTTCCTGTTCGCCGGGGTGCTGCCGGACCGGATCGTCGCCCGGTCGGCCGAGTTCGCCGCCGCGCACCCGGATCTGGACGTGCGGGTGGCCGAGGTGATCGGCGACTGCGACGCGCTGGCGGACCTGGTGCTCGAACGGCACGCCGAGGCGCTGGCCGGGGACATCCGGATGAACTGCGACACCTGCGCGTACCGGGTGCTGATGCCGGGCTTCGCCGACAAGGTGGGCCGTCCGCAGCGCCCGCACGACCACCCGGACGACCCGGTCGACGGTCACCACCATCACCACGGCCACGGCCACCATCACCACCACGAGGCGACGGCGGGGTCGGTCGCGGTCGTCGGCGGCGGGCCCGGCCCGGACGACCTGATCACGGTACGCGGAAAGGCCCTGCTGGACGCCGCGGACGTGGTGGTGGTCGACCGGCTGGCCCCGCAGGGGCTGCTCGCGGGGCTGCGTGACGACGTGCTGGTGGTCGACGCGGCCAAGGTGCCCCGCGGTCCGTCGATGGCGCAGGACACGATCAACGCGGCGCTGGTGACGCACGCCCGCGCCGGCCGGCGGGTGGTCCGGCTCAAGGGCGGCGACCCGTACCTGTTCGGTCGCGGCCACGAGGAGGTGCGGGCCTGCGCGGAGGCCGGTGTGGCGGTGACCGTGGTGCCCGGCGTGAGCAGTGCGTTCGCCGCGCCGGCGCTGGCCGGGGTGCCGGTGACCCACCGCGGGGTCGCGCACGACGTCACCGTCGTCTCCGGGCACCTGCCGCCGGGCCACCCCGGCTCGCTTGTCGACTGGGCGGCGCTGGGCCGCGCCCGGGGCACGCTGGTGCTCCTCATGGCGGTGGACACCATCGCCAAGATCGCCGCCGTGCTGGTCGAGCACGGCCGCGCCCCGGAGACGCCGGTGCTCGCCGTGCAGGACGCCGGGCACCCCGGGCAACGCGCGGTGCCGGCCCGGCTGGACGAGATCGGCACGGTCGCCGCCCGGCAGGGTATCTGTCCGCCGGCCGTGTTCGTGGTGGGTCAGGTGGCCGCGCTGGGCTGACCGGCGGGCGGTGGGGGCGTGGGCGACGACCGGTGTCCCGGACCGGGCCAGGGCGAGCGCCGTGGTGGCGGGAACGCCTTGATGCGCAGCGCCCCGGTCAGGGGCTCGCCGGATCCGGCCGGCGACGCGCGAAGGCGTCGAGCCTGCCCCAGCGGCCGGGAATGTCCAGCAGGGTGATCCGTTCGAAGGCGGGCGGGAGCGCCGGGGTGGTGGCGAGGTGGTCCTCGTGGGGCTCCATGCCCAGCATCGTGCGGAGCAGAAGCAGCGACGCCCCGCTGGACCACGCCTGCGGGCTGCCGGCGGTCGGATACCGGACCGGGTAGCGGGTGGTCCGGCGGTCGAACCCGCCGAACGCCTCGGGCAGGCGACCCTCGAAGAAGCCGGCGGCCTCGATGATTCCTTCGGCGATGCGTCCCGCCTCGTCGGTCAGACCGTAGCGCCGCAGTCCCCAGGCGATGAAGGAGTTGTCGAACGGCCACACGGTCCCGTTGTGGTAACCCAGCGGGTTGTAGCGGGCCTGCCCCTCGGCCAGCGTGCGGACACCCCAGCCGGCGAACAGCGCGGGACTCATCAGGAGTTCGGCGACCCGTCCGGCGCGCTCCGGCGGGACGATGCCACTCCACAGAAGATGTCCGATGTTGGAGGTCAGGCTGTCCACCGGCGTGCCGTCGCCGTCGAGCGCCAGGGCGTAGTAGCCGCGGTCCGCCAGCCAGAAGTCGCGGTTGAACCGCTCGTACAACGCGGCTGCCTCGTTCTCCAGACGCTCGGCCAGGGCCGGATCGTTCCAGAAGGTACGCGCCAGCCGGGCCGCGCGGATCTTGGCGTCGTAGGCGTACCCCTGGGTCTCGCACGTCGAGCGGGGGAAGCCCGGGAGTCGTCCGTCGGCGTAGGTGATGCTGTCCCACGAGTCCTTCCAGCACTGGTTGTCCAGGCCGGTGGAGCGGTTGCGGCGTTCGTACGAGACGTAGCCGGCGCCGGTGAGGTCGGCGTGGTTGTCCAGCCAGTGGAGCGCGGCGCGGGCCTCCTGTTCCAGCTCGCGGACGAGATCCGCGTCACCGCTCCACCGCTCGTACTCGTCGAGCAGCACCAGGAACAGCGGGGTGGCGTCCACGGTGCCGTAGTACGGCGAGTGGGGTTGCTCCTCGAAGGCCGCTGACTCGCCGTAGCGCAGCTCGTGCAGGATCCGGCCGGGATCCTCCTCCAGCACGTCGTCGGTGCGCGCGCCCTGGAGCGAGGCCAGGATCCGCAGGGTGGCCGGTGCCAGTGACGGCGTGAACGGCAGCGCCTGCAGACAGGTGAGCAGACTGTCCCGGCCGAACAGGGTCATGAACCAGGGCAGCCCGGCGGCCGGCACGGTGGCGCCGCCGAGTGAGAGCGGCGCGAACCGCAACGCCGCCAGGTCCACCAGGCTGCGTTGGTAGACCTGGCGCAGCACCGGGCTGTCGGTGTCCAGGGTCGGAGCCGCCGCCACCCAGGCGCGTACGCCGTCGGGCAGGGTCGACGCGTCGGGCCGGTGGACCCGGAGCCCGGCCCGCAGGTCGACGCCGTCGGGTCGCGGCGCTCTCATCTCGGCCCTCACCTCGACCGTCCAACTGGATCCGGCGGCCAGCCGGATCGGGAAGTCGAGGTGCTCCGGGGTGAAGGTCGCCGGCTGGCTGGCCGTGAGGACGACCTCCCGCTGGAAGGTGGCCCGGCGATAGCCCAGCCGTAGCTCGTCGGGGGTGACGTGCGCGTAGCGTTCGCCGACCTTCGCGTCGGCAGCGAACTTGATCTCGAAGATGTCGGCGAAGTCGGCGGCCACCTCGAGACGCACCGCGAGGTCGAGGTCCGACTCGCCGTAGTTGAAGACGGTGACGGTCTCGACCAGGTCGGCGCCGATGCGGCGTCGTCGGATCGCGGACACGTCCGCCTGGACGTAGTCCATCCGGCCGCCGGGAACGAGGAAGAACGCCACCTCGAAGTACTGGCTGTCGTCCACCGAGAGGGCGGTCATCCGCTCGCCGTCGATGGTGAGCACCCACCGGGACAGGTAGCGCGAGTCGGCGGAGAACAGACCCACCGGCGCGGCCGACGAGGCCTCGATGTCCCCACTGCTGTCGGAGACGACGAACGTGTTCCCGTCGATGCAGGACACGGTGCCCGGCACGTCCCTCACGCGGCGCCTCCACCCTGCCGGCCGGCCGCCGTCGCGGGCGCGGGGAACAGCCGTCCGATCCGCAGTGCCAGCGCGAGATCACCGTCGACCATGATCTCGCCCCGGGCGATCGCCGCCAGCCCGTTCATCCCGCCGGCCACCATCGCCACAGCGGTCTGTTCGGAGAGGGTGACGACCGTGGTGGCGGGGCCGTCGTCCTCGGTGACCCGTAGCCGCCCGTGGTCGATGTCGAGACGCCGGTGGTGTACCCCTCGGTCGTCGTGGATGTCGAACCGCACGCTGCCACTGACCTTGACGAACCGCTCGTCGGGGCCGCTCCGACCCAGACCGTCGAAGAAGGCGTCGATCGGCGTCACCCGGACCTCCTCGCTGCCACCGGTGTCTGGCCGGCGGTGGCTACCCGCGCCGGGGCGGCTCTAACCCCGCCCAGACCGTCGGAGCGGGGTGCAAAGCACGCAGGCGGGCCGATCCGCGGAACCCGTACCCGGCCCGGCGGCACGCCCGGTTCGGCAGTCGTTCCTGAGCGGCACGACGCCCGTCCTCGGCCCACCTCGGACGGGACGCCGTGTCGGGCACTCCGCTCAGCCGGTGCGCCACTTCTGGTTGGCGGTGCCGCCGCACTCCCAGAGTTGTAACCGCGCGCCGTCGTCGCCGTTCCAGTCCTTGATGTCGACACACTTGTTGGCCTGCGGGTTGACCAGGTCCCCGGCGGCGGACAACACGAACTGCTGCGCGGCGTTGCCACTACAGGTGGCGATCTGGATGACCGCGCCGTTGTCCCGGGACCCCCAGGCGACATCCATGCACATGTTGTTCTGCGTGCGCAGGCTGCCGCCGGTGAAGGTCCAGCTCTGTGCCGCCGTGCCGTTGCAGGTCCAGGTCTGGAGGGGAACCCCGTCGGAGAAGTTCGAGTTCGGCACGTCGAGGCACTTGTTGTTCCAGTTGCTGATGATCCGGGTCCCGGTCCCGCCACCGCCGGTGGTGACCAGGTTCAGCCCGTAGACGCCGAGGATCTCGTTGACCGGCTGGAACCACATGGTGCCGCCGGAGGTGCAGTTGCCCGATCCGCCCGAGGTCACCCCCTGTGCCTGGTCGCCGGAGAGCCAGGCGCCGCCGGAGTCGCCCCCCTCGGCGCAGGCGTTGCTGCGGCTGAGCCCGTAGACCGCGCCCTGCGCGTAGTTGACCGTCTCCTCCCGGCCCAGGAGGGTGCCGCAGCGCCAGCCGGTCGTCCGTCCCGACCGGCATACCGAGCTGCCGATCACCGCGTCCCGGGAGCCGGCGACGGGAGCATTGCCCCCGGCGTAGTTGTTCACCCAGGGGCGTGGCGTCCAGTCCGCGTTGGTGCGGACCCAGGCGTAGTCGTTGCCGGGGAACGACGAGCCGGCGAAGGTGCCCTGCGCCACGTTGTTGTATCCCCGGGTGGGGCTGCCGGTGGCCCCGCAGTGTCCGGCGGTGACGAAGCCGCCCGCGACGGCGAAGCCGACCGAGCAGAGCACGTTGCCGTTGATGACGAACTGGTCGCCGCCTCGAATGTCGTACACCGGGCGCGGCGCGTCCGGAGCCGTCGCGTAGCGGACGAGCCCGCCGGCGAGGCCGCTGCCGCCGACGAACGCGCGGGCGGTGCGCTCCTGGCCCGGCGCGACCCGCACCACGACCTCGTTGGCGGCGGCGTCGACGTACCAGCCGCGCACGGCGGCGCCGGGAGGATGGCTGCCTGCCCGCCGATCCAGTGCGGTCAGTGCGGAGGTGAGACTCGTGAGCGCCCGGGCGACGAGCCGAGGTCGGGCCCCCTCGGCCCGTACCGCCGCGGCGGCGGACGCGTCGGTGACGGCGACCGTGAGGGGGCCGCTCGGGTCCAACCACGAGCCGGCGTACCGGGCGCCGAGGCGGGAGCGCAGCCGTCGGTCGACCACCGCGGCGGCGGCCTCGGCCGTGAGGCGGGCGGTGAGCTGGTCGTCGGTCAGGTGCAGATCGCGGCGCATCGCCTCGGCCATGCCGGCCGGCAGGCCGGACACCTGCGCCTGTGCCTGTGCCCGAGCGGTGGGGGAGGCCTCCGGCGGTGCGGCGGCCGGCATCGGCAGCGCGAGCGTCGCGGCGGTGAGCAGCGCCATGGTTCTGGTCATCGAACTCCTTCCGGTTGGTGCGGCGTCGCGCCGTGCCTCCGGGCGCGAGAGAGCGCTCTCAGAGTGAAACCGTAAACAATCTTTGTCAATAGATGTGCCTCGATCGAGGTGGTGCGGGGGCGCTGCCGGGGGAGTCAGCGCCCCGGCTTGGTCAGGGCGCCCAGGGCGTCGTGACGTTCCAGGTGCTGTCCGCGGCCCACAGCGCGGGTGAGTTCCACGCCTCGCCGCCCGCGCCGTTGCTCAGCCAGACCTCGGAGTCGTAGTGCCGCAGGTATTTGCCGCGGAAGTTGTAGGACTCCAACGACACGCCGCTTCCGGTGACCCCGACCCGGGCGCACCAGGTGGCGTCCGCGCGGAGCAGGGCCGAGCCGTCGTTCGGCGAGTTGCGTACGCGCGAGTTCTGGTGCCGGAGGAACTGCCCGGGAAGTTGACCGACTCGAACGAATAGCACGTCGCGTCGGCCAGACCGGCCCGGACCGTGTAGGTCGCGTCATTCCTGAGCAGCGCGGAGCTGTTCCCGTCCACGACCTCCGTGTAGGCGAGGCTGTCCCGGTGCCGCAGGTACCGGTTGGTGAACCCGGGGGTGGTGACCTGGAAGGAACGGCGGGTGTTCAGCGGCAGCGCCACCGGCGCCGAACTGCCGACGGATCTCGACGCGTTGATGAGGGACAGGTTGGCGGCCCGTACCCGGGCCTGGTCCATCTTGACCACCTGCCGGTCGTAGGTGAGGAATCCGTTCAGCTCACCCTCCTGGTCGGCGATCTCGGTGTAGACCGAGGCGCTCAGTCCCTTGCCGAGCATGAGGTTCTGGGTGCCCTGTACGAGCCCGACGTAGCGGTCGGTAAGCGCGGTGGAGTTCGGTTGCCACTCGTACGCGAAGAAGGCGCCGTTCGGGCTCCACTCGTGTCCGGGCGCGCGCAGGCCCAGGCCGCCGAACTCGCCGAGCACGGCGATCCGGCTGCTCGACGGCACCGGCGAGTCCGGGCCCAGGTAGACGTGCCAGTCGTCGATGTCGCCGTTGCCGGGGTTGCCCAACGACTGGCAGCAGTTGTAACCGCTGTGCGCGTTGACGAGCCGGGTCGGGTCCTGGTTCTTCACGTTCTGGGCCACCCGGCGGGTGTCGGCCAGCGCACGCTCCCCCCACCCCTCGTTGTAGACGGTGTACGTGACGACGGCCGGCGAGCTGCGGTGCTCGTCCACGATCTCGCGGGCCTCGGCTTCGAGCTGGGCCTGCTGCGCGTCGGTCGCGTCGATGTCCTGCGCGGTCAGTGACGGGACGTCCTGCCACACCAGCAGGCCGAGCCGGTCGGCGTGGTAGAACCAGCGCTGCGGTTCGACCTTGATGTGCTTGCGCACCATGTTGAAGCCGAGGTCCTTGTGCTTCTGCAGGTCGAAGGCGAGCGCGGCGTCGGTGGGCGCGGTGTAGAGCCCGTCCGGCCAGAAGCCCTGGTCCAGCGTGCCGGTCTGGAAGACGAACTGGCCGTTGAGCTTCGGCCGCAGGACGCCGTTGACCACGCCCGTGCTGATCTCGCGCATGCCGAAGTAGTGCGTGGTCCGGTCGACCTGACCGCCCGCCGCGTCGCGCAGGGTGATCCGCAGGTGGTAGAGGAAGGGGTCGTCGGGGGACCAGCGACGGGCGTTCGGCACGGGCACCGTGAACTCGGTGAAGCCGCCGGTCGCGGAGCCGACCACGGTGGAACCGTCGAGCGCCTCGGCCACGACGCGGTGCCCGCTGACGTCCCCGCGGGTGAAGACCCGGACGCGGAGGGTGTTGTCGGCCAGGCGTGGGTAGAGGTCGACGCTGCTGATCGACGCCGCCGGCACCGGTTCCAGCCACACCGTCTGCCAGATGCCCGAGCTCGGCGTGTAGAAGATGCCGCCGGGTTGCTTGGTCTGCTTGCCGATCGGCGGCAGACTGCCGTTCTGCCGGCTGTCCGTCGGGTCCCACACCTTCACCACGATCTCGTTCGCGCCGCTGCGCAACTGCGCGGTGACGTCGAAGGTGAAGGCGTCGTAGCCGCCGGTGTGGCCGCCGACCGCGACGCCGTTGACCCAGACGGTGGTCTGCCAGTCGACGGCGCCGAAGTGCAGCAGGACGCGGCGTCCGCTCCAGTTCGAGGGCACCGTCACGACCCGCCGGTAGAGCAGGTGGTTGCGGTTGTCGCCGGCGGACCGTTGCACTCCGGAGAGGGCGCTCTCCACCGGGAACGGCACGTTGATCCGCTCGGGCAGGTCGGTGCCGAACGGCGGGGCGTCGTCCGTGGCGGACTGGCGTAGCTGCCACTCGCCGTTCAGGTTGAGCCAGTCCGGCCGGGTCATCTGCGGTCGCGGGTAGTCCGGCAGCGGCACGCCGTCGAGGGCCTGGGCGGTCCAGGGAGTGGTCAGCGGCGGGTTCTTGGCCGGCACGGCGTGCGCCGGCGCGGCCGGCGCGGTGAGCAGGCCGGCGACCAGCGTGAGAACGGCCAGCAGGGGCGCGGCGAGGCGGACGGGATCGGGACGTGTCATGCCGTCTCCATCGGGCGGGCCGTCAGGGCCGAGCTGCGCCGCCGGCGGCTGGCGGTGGGTGCCCGGCGGCCGATCAGGTCAGGCCCGGTCCCGACATCGTTATAGAGCCCTGACGGGCCACCCGTCAATCCTCATCCATCGATATGTCACATCGCGTCATCCATCGGGCCGGCAATCGGTCTCAGGTGGTCAGGGGCGTGAGGAACACCGTGGCGGTGCAACTGATCGCGCCGACGTTCGTCACGGTGAGGGCGAGCTGGCGTTGGTTGGTGCCGTCCGGGTTGACCCGCTGGACGTACCAGGTGCGGGTGATCTCCATCTGGCACGGGTCGGTGAGCTGCGCGCCCCAGGGCGACAGGCCGATCAGGTGCACGGCGGTGAGCGGGTTGGCGTTGTTCCAGGTCCAGGTGGACGAGCCGGCCGGGGCGAGGGTGCCCACGTACCAGGTGGTCGGCACGGACAGCTGCGCCAGGCGGACCTGCGCACCGCAGGTGACCGCGCCGATGTTGCGCACCACGAAGGCGAACTTGCGGACCGCGCCGGCCTCCTGGAGGTACCAGGTCCGGGTGATCTCGAGCTGACACGCGGCTGCTCCGCTCGCGCCGGTCGGGCTCAACCCGAGCAGGTAGGAGACGGTCGGCGACACCTGCTCGACCCACCGGTAGTTGCCGGTGGCGCCCGGGGCGAGCGGCGCGATGGTCCAGTCGTACGTGGCGGGTTGGGCGGACAGCAGGACCGTCGCCGCGCAGGTGACGGCGCCGTTGTTGCGGATCTGGAAGTGGAAGCGCCGTTCCCCGCCCGGCTGTTGGGAGTACCAGCGGCGGGTCACCTCGAACTGGCACGGCAGGGCGGCGCTCGCGCCGGTGGGGGAGAAGCCCACCTGGTAGGCCACGGTGAGGGGGTTGGCGTTGTTCCACACCCAGCCCTGGGTGTCGCCCGGGGCCACCTGCCCGGTCGACCAGGAGGCCGCCAGGGCGGCGCGGTTGGCGGAGGCGCCGGTGCCGGCGGACACCGTCCCCGGTGGGGCCGGCACGACCCGCTCGGACCGGGTGCCGCCGGGGCGGGAACCGTCGGGCGGAACCGCCGCGGCGGGGGCGGCCGAGCCGGCGAGCATCAGCAGCACCAGCATCGCGCCGAGGCGTACCCGTGGCGTTGTTCCTCGCATCTGCCGCCCTCACTCGATGTGCGTCACGATCGATCCTCACGATCGCACGCCCGCCCGGCCGATCATGCGACCGACCGGGACGGATAGCTGACACCGTGGGGTGGAGGCGGCCCACGCCGGCGACCGCGCCGCCGGACGGCCGGGGGCCTGGACAACTTCAGTTAACAAACCTAATAATTAGCCTCCCGTCGATACCCCTCGACCGGGCACCCCTCGGGAGGACCGGATGGCGCGCAGATTCCGAACACCGTTCCTGGCGACCCTGGCGGCCCTGGTCGCCGCCGCCGCGGCGACCCTGACCCTCGCCGGTCCGGCCCTGGCCGCCGGTCCGACGGCCACGTTCACCAGGACCTCCGACTGGGGCACCGGCTGGGAGGGTCGATACACCATCACCAACGGCGGCTCGGTCACGATCACCGGCTGGCAGGTCGCCTTCACGCTGCCGGCGGGCACTGCCCTCGGCTCGTACTGGGACGCCACGGTCACCAGCGTGGGACAGCGGCACACGTTCACCAACCGCTCCTGGAACGGCACCCTGTCCCCCGGCGCGTCGGTGTCGTTCGGGTTCCTGGCCACCGGCTCCGGCTCGCCCGGCGACTGCACGCTCAACGGCGCGCCGTGCGGAGGTGGCACGCCCCCCACCACGGCACCCCCCACCGCCGCGCCGCCCACCACCGCGCCGCCCACCACACCGCCACCAACCACGGCACCGCCCACCACCGCGCCGCCGACCAGCCCGCCGAACACCGGGCTGCCGCGGCACGCCCTGATCGGCTACCTGCACGCCAGCTTCGCCAACGGCGCCGGGTACCTGCGGATGGCCGACGTGCCCGCGGACTGGGACATCGTCAACCTCGCCTTCGGTGAGCCCACCTCCGTCACCTCCGGCGACATCCGCTTCCAGCTCTGCCCGGTCGCCGAATGCCCCACCGTGGAGACCGAGGCCCAGTTCATCGCCGCGATCCGCGCCAAACAGCAGCAGGGCAAGAAGGTGCTGCTGTCCATCGGGGGCCAGAACGGGCAGGTGCAACTCACCACGACCGCCGCCCGGGACACCTTCGTCCGCTCGGTGTCGGCCATCATCGACCGGTACGGCCTCGACGGCCTGGACATCGACTTCGAGGGCCACTCCCTCTACCTCGACCCCGGCGACAGCGACTTCCGCAACCCGACCACGCCGGTCGTGGTGAACCTGATCTCGGCGATCCGCGCCCTCAAGCAGCGCTACGGGAGCGGCTTCGTGCTCACCATGGCTCCGGAGACGTTCTTCGTGCAGCTCGGCTACCAGTTCTACGGCTCAGGCCCCTGGGGCGGCCAGGACCCCAGGGCCGGGTCCTACCTGCCGGTGATCCACGCGCTACGCGACATCCTCACCGTCCTGCACGTCCAGGACTACAACTCCGGTCCCATCGTCGGGCTCGACAACCAGTACCACACGATGGGCAGCGCCGACTTCCACATCGCGATGACGGACATGCTGCTGGCCGGCTTCCCGGTCGCGGGGAACGCCAACGCCGTCTTCCCCGCGCTGCGCGAGGACCAGGTCGCGTTCGGCGCGCCCTCCTCCACCAGCGCCGGCAACGGCTACCTCGCCCCCGCCGGCGTGCAACAGGCGGTCACCTGCCTCGTGCGGGGTCAGAACTGCGGCGGATACAGCCCTCGCAGCGGCACCAACCCCAACTTCCGCGGCCTCATGACCTGGTCCATCAACTGGGACCGGTTCTACTCCTGGGAGTTCCGGCTCAACCACGGCCCGTTCCTCAAGGCGTTGCCCTGACGCGAGGGCGCCCGACCGGCCGGACCCGCCGCCCGTCGGCGGCCCGCGCCGGTGGCGGGGGCCCGGGCCGGCCGGGCCGGGCCGCGCCCCCCCCCCGGGGGGGGGGGGGGCGGGGGGGGGGGGGCCCCCCCCCGCCCCCCCCCCCGCGGCCCCGCCCGCGCGGGGGGGGGGCGCGCGGGCCC
>NZ_JBVJHM010000018.1:0-105255 GCF_055586805.1 Micromonospora sp. NPDC049201
TGCCTCAAGCGCTACATCGTCCGCGAGGTCCACACCGCCCTCCTCGCTGACTTCACCACCCTCAACACCCCTTGACTTCTATAGGAGCATCCCCCTGCCCCCGACCCCCTCGTCGATCTTGCGGTTGCTGCCCGGGCAAAGGCGACAAAGGGGGCATTCGCCGGGCGCAAAGTCCATGATCGACGGTGGTGTCGGGCGGGGGCGTGGCCGGGGCGGTGTGGCTTGTACGCTCCCGGGGTCGGTTGGAGCGAGGGTGGGGGAAAGCGTGGAGCACGAGGCTACGCAGGAGCTGTCGATCACGCCGGCCGCGACGGCGGGCGGGACGACGCACGTCGCCGACGAGGTGGTGGAGAAGATCGCGGTGGCCGCCGCGAAGTCCGTGCCCGGCGTGGCCGAGCTGGGCGGCGACGTGGCCCGGTTCTTCAACGCCGTGCTGGACCGGGTCGGCCTGGACCAGGTCGGCGACGCCCGGCGCGGCTGCTCGGCCCATGTCACCGACGGCGCGGCCGTGGTCAACCTGGTCATCGTGATCGACGGCGGTCACCCGGTGCCGCAGGTCACCGACGGCGTGCGGGCCGCGGTCACGGCTGCGGTCGAGGCGTACGGGCTGCGCGTCGACGAGATCAACATTCGGGTGGACGACGTGGCGATCGGAGACGCCGGCGCCGCTGTGCGCTGACGACGAGTCGGGCTCGCGGCGCCTGCGGACGTGCTGGCAGAAGTGGGTCGGCCCGCCTGCGCCCACGGGTCGACCCGGCACCCGGGTTACCGGCCGGTACGCCGGTCCTTAGCGATCGTTCAGGCATTCGTTCTACACTCGGTCTTCACGAGGACCGAGGAGGAGCTCCGCGCATGGACGCTGACGAGATCGCCGCCGGCCGGGCCCGCTGGCAGGCCCGCTACGACGCCGCCCGCAAGCGCGACGCGGACTTCACCACGCTCTCCGGCCTGCCGGTCGACCCGGTGTACGGCCCGCCGGAGGGGACCGCCTACCCGGGCTTCGAGCGGATCGGCTGGCCGGGCGAGTTCCCGTACACCCGGGGGTTGCACCCGACCGGCTACCGCGGACGGGCCTGGACCATCCGGCAGTTCGCCGGCTTCGGCAACGCCGAGCAGACCAACGAGCGCTACAAGATGATCCTCGGCGCGGGCGGTGGCGGGCTCTCCGTCGCGTTCGACATGCCGACGCTGATGGGCCGCGACTCGGACGACCCGCAGTCGCTCGGCGAGGTCGGCCACTGCGGCGTGGCCATCGACTCGGCCGCCGACATGGAGGTGCTCTTCGACGGCATCGACCTGGCCGGCGTCACCACCTCGATGACCATCTCCGGGCCGGCCGTGCCGGTGTTCTGCATGTACCTGGTCGCCGCGGAGCGCCAGGGCGCCGATGTGTCCACGCTGGACGGCACGCTCCAGACGGACATCTTCAAGGAGTACATCGCGCAGAAGGAGTGGCTCTTCGACCCCGAGCCGCACCTGCGCCTGATCGGCGACCTGATGGAGTACTGCGCGGCGGAGATCCCCCGCTACAAGCCGCTCTCGGTCTCCGGCTACCACATCCGTGAGGCCGGCTCGACCGCCGCGCAGGAGCTGGCGTACACGCTCGCCGACGGGTTCGGCTACGTCGAGCTGGGCCTGTCGCGCGGGCTGGACGTCAACGTGTTCGCCCCCGGGCTGAGCTTCTTCTTCGACTCCCACCTGGACTTCTTCGAGGAGATCGCCAAGTTCCGCGCCGCCCGCCGGATCTGGGCCCGCTGGCTGCGCGACGTGTACGGCGCGACCAGCGAGAAGGCGATGTGGCTGCGGTTCCACACGCAGACCGCCGGGGTGTCGCTGACCGCCCAGCAGCCGGTCAACAACGTGGTACGCACCGCGGTGGAGGCGCTGGCGGCGGTGCTCGGCGGCACCAACTCGCTGCACACCAACGCGCTGGACGAGACGCTGGCCCTGCCCACCGACGAGTCGGCCGAGATCGCCCTGCGGACGCAGCAGGTGCTGATGGAGGAGACCGGCGTGACGAACGTGGCCGACCCGCTCGGCGGCGCCTGGTACGTCGAGGCGCTCACCGACCGGATCGAGGCCGAGGCGGAGGAGATCTTCGCCCGGATCCGGCAGCTCGGCGGCGACGGGCCGCACCAGATCGGGCCGATGACCTCCGGCATCCTGCGCGGCATCGAGGACGGCTGGTTCACCGGGCACATCGCCGAGTCGGCGTTCGTCTACCAGCAGGCGCTGGAGAAGGGCGACAAGAAGATCGTCGGCGTCAACTGCCACACCGGCACGGTCGCCAAGGAGCTGGAGATCCTCCGCATCTCGCACGAGGTGGAGCTGGAGCAGCGCCGGGTGCTGGCCGAGCGCAAGTCGGCCCGCGACGACGCCGCGGTCACCGCCGCCGTACGCCGGATGGTGGAGGTCAGCCGGACCGGCGGGAACATGATCCCGGCGATGCTGGACGCGGTCCGCGCCGAGGCCACCCTGGGCGAGATCTGCGACGCGTTGCGCGGCGAGTGGGGCGTCTACCGCGAGCCCGCCCGCTTCTAGGCGAGAAGAAGGGCCTTCCTGACGCGGCGTCTGTCAGGAAGGCCCTTCTTGTGCACTCTGAGCAGGGGTGAGAGTCGCAACGTCGCCGTTGCGGGTGAGCGGAGTTCCGTGCGGTACGTGCGAGACTAGACAACCATGAGCGACCCACGGATCACCTCGTCGATCTTCACCCGCGGCGCGGTCGACCTCAGCGCGCTGCGCACCCCCGCACCGGCCGACACCTCTCCCGCCACACCGTCCCAGGGCGGCCCGCCCGCCGGGCTGCCGGGCAGCCGCGCCGGCTCGGCCGCCGTGATCGACGTGACCGAGGCGAACATCCAGTCCGAGGTGCTCGAACGCTCGCTCGCCACACCGGTCGTGGTCTTCTTCGGCGCCGCCGGGTACCCGGAGAGCGACCAGTTCGCACCGGTGCTGGAGCGGCTGGCCGCCGAGGGCGCCGGCGCGTGGCTCCTGGCCCGGGTCGACGTGCAGCAGCAGCCCCGGCTCGCGCAGATGTTCCAACTCCAGACGTTGCCGACCACCTACGCCATCGTCGGCGGGCGGCCGGTCGACGCCTTCCCGGGCGTGGTGCCCGAGGCGCAGCTACGGCAGTGGATCCAGGCCGTGCTCAAGGCCGCCGGCGTCGAGGTGGCCGAGCCGGAGGACCCGCGGCTCGACGCCGCCGACGACGCGCTGATGAGCGGTGACCTGGACGCCGCCGAGGCGGCGTACCGGAAGATCCTGGCCGAGTCCCCGACGGACGCGGCGGCGGAGGCGGGCCTGGCGCAGGTCGGGCTGGCCCGCCGGGTAGGCGGGGCGGACCCGCAGGGTGCGCTCGACGCCGCCGCGGCGGCCCCCGACGACGTGGACGCCCAACTGCTGGCCGCCGACATCGAGGTGCTCAGCGGCCTGGCCGACCAGGCCTACCAGCGACTGGTCGGCCTGGTTCGCCGCACCGCCGGTGAGGAGCGGGACCGGGTCCGCCAGCACCTGATCGGCCTGTTCACCATCGCCGGCCCGGACGACCCCGCCGTGGCCTCCGCCCGACGCGCCCTGGCCAGCGCCTTGTTCTGAATTCGTCGCACGCCCGCGCGGGCCGGCGCGCCGCCGGCCCGCCCGACCATCGAGGACGGGAGCTCATGATGCGCCGGATCGCCGTCCTCGACGCGCCGACGAACCTCGGGCTGCGCCCGCCGACGGTCAGCTCCGTGCCCGGCTGCGGCAAGGCGCCCGGCGCGCTGCGCGACCACGGGCTGCTCGCCCGGCTGCGGGCCCGCGACGCCGGTTGTCTCACCCCGCCCCGGTACGACCCGGGCGACTGGCGGCCCGGCGACGGCGTCTGCCACGCGCCGGAGATCTCGACCTACTCGGTGGCACTGGCCGACCGGATCGGCGCGATCATCGACCGGGGTGAGTTTCCGCTGGTGCTCGGCGGGGACTGTTCGGTGCTGCTCGGCTCGGCGCTGGCCATGCACCGGCTCGGCGAGGCGGTCGGCGGGCGGATCGGGCTGGTCTTCGTGGACGGTCACTCCGACTTCCGGCACCCCGGCAACGCCTCCTACGTCGGCGCGGCGGCGGGGGAGGACCTCGCCCTGGTCACCGGGCGGGGGCAGCCCGACCTGGCCGCCATCGAGGGGCGGCGCCCCTACTTCCGGGACATCGACGTGGTGGTGCTCGGCATCCGCGCGCAGGACGAGTACCGCCTCGACCTCCAGGCCGCCGGCATCACCACCCGACCGGTGCCGGCGTTGCGCGCCGAGGGCGCGGCCCGTACCGCCCAGTGGGCGCACGAGCAGCTCGTCGACTGTGCCGGCTACTGGGTGCACATCGACGTGGACGTGCTCGACCCGGCCGTGATGCCCGCCGTCGACGCGCCGGACCCGGGCGGCATCGCCTTCGCCGAGCTGGAGATCCTGCTCGCCGGGCTGGTGGACACGCCGCACTGCCTCGGCGTCGAGCTGACCGTCTTCGACCCCGACTACGACCCGGACGGGGCGTACGCGGCGGAGATCGTGAACACGGTGGTGGCCGGGCTCGCCCCGGTCGTCGCCCCGGACGCGGTGCCGCCCCGGCTGCTGCCGGCGGCCCCGGCACCCCGGGCGGGTGACGGCCGGGTGCCGCGCCCGGCGACGACGGTGCCCGTACCCGCCGTCGCGGCGGACCCGATCGGCCGGCCGGCGGTCCTGGACGGTGATGACGACGGTGCCGACGACAGGGCGGCGTGGCTGCCGGAGCCGGGCGAGAAGGACTCCGGGCCGGCCGTCGGCCCCGGGCTGCTCCGCCGCGTCGCGGTGCCCGGGATGGACGGCGGACCGGTCGAGGAGGCGCCGGCCACCGGGGAACCCGCCTGAGCGACGCCCGACCGCGCGAACCCGGTCGATGGTCGGGCCGCAGGCGTCGGCGTCGCGCGGCGACACGCCGGTGGCGAGCGTCAACAGCGCGTTGCAGTCGCGCCGGAACTGCCGTGGCGTCGGCCCCGGGCGGGGCCCCGCCGGGACTGCTCGCGGCGTCGGCCCCGCGCGGTACGGCGGGCGGGGCCGCTCAGCGGGCCAGGCCCCGCAGGAACCGCTCGGCGATCGGCACCGCGCTGGCCGTACTGGAGCCGCCCTGCTCGACGAAGACGGCGAAGGCCACGTCGCCCTGCCAGCCGACGAACCAGGCGTGCGTGTGCGCCGGGTTGTTGTCGTACTCCGCAGTGCCGGTCTTGCCGTGCACCGGCTCGCCGGGCACCTTGGCCAGGGCGGTGGCGGTGCCGGCGGTGACCACGCCGCGCATCAGGGTCTTCAGCGCGGCCACCGACTCCGGCTTGAGCGCCGGCCCGGCCGGGGCGGGCTTGCCCGGCGCCGGGTCGAGCAGCAGCTTGGGTTGCTCGAAGCGGCCCCGCGCCACGGCCGCGGTGGCGCCGGCCATCGCCAGCGGGCTGACCAGCGTGGTGCCCTGGCCGATCGCGGCGGCGGCCTGCTCGGTGCGCTCCCCGTTCGCGGAGATCTTGCCGGTGAACACGTCCGCGCCCAGGTCCCACCCGGCCTCCAGCCCGAGCGTGCGGCCGGTCTGGGCGAGCCCGTCCGGGCCGAGTTGCGGGGCCAGCGCGGTGAAGGCGGTGTTGCAGGACTTCGCGAAGTCGGTGGCGAACGGCACCGCGCCGAGCGCGAAGTTGTCCGAGTTCTTGAAGATCCGGCCGTCGACCTCGGCGGTCTTCGGGCAGTTCACCGTGGTCTGCGGGGTCACCGCGCCGCGGTCGAGCAGGCCGAGCGCGCTGACCATCTTGAACGTGGAGCCGGGCGGCACCTGGGCGGTGAACGCGAGGTTCTCGCCGGCCGCGCCGGGGCCGTTCGCGGTGGCCAGCACCGCGCCGTCGCTGATCCGCACCGCGACCAGCGCGGAGCGGCGGGTCTGGCCCCGCAGCGCGGCGTCGGCGGCGTTCTGGGTGGCCACGTCCAGCGTGGTCCGCACCGGCTGGCCGGGCTTCGGGTCGCTGCGGAACACCTCGGTGCCGGTGGGCTCGGTGGCACCCTCGGCGGCGGGCCGCTCGGTGATCACGGTGACGCCGGGCACGCCACGCAGCCGCTCGTCGTACCGGCCCTGGAGGCCGCCGTGGCCGACCAGGTCGCCGCGGGCGTACCGGTCGGGGTGGGCCTGGAGATCGTCGGCCTGGGCCTGGTCGACGGAGCCGAGCAGCGCCCGGGCGAACTCCCGGGTCGGGGCCAGCATGAGCTGGTCGGTGGGGAACCGGGTGCCGGGCAGGTCGTAGATGCGGGACTTGATCTGCCGGTACGCCTCGTCGCGCAGCGTCACCACCTCGACGAGTGCGTCCCGGTCGGCCTCCTTGAGCCGCTTCGGCAGGTCGCTGAGGTCGACCGGCGGGCTGAGCGCGGGCCGGACCGCCTTGAACGCGGCGTCGAGCTTGCGCACCAGGCCGGGCACGTCCTTCACCTCGCCGGGCGCGACCTGGACCCGGACCACCGGACGGGGCGCCACGACGGGCCTGCCGGCGGCGTCCAGCACCGCGGCCCGCTCCGCCGGCTGCCGGCGCAGGGCGAGGCGGTCGCCCTCGGTCAGCTTCTCGTGCACCACGGCCGGCTCCCAGATCACCTGCCACTGGTCGCCGCTGCCCTTGAGGCGCACCGGGTTCTCGTACGCCCAGCGGGCGCCGCCCGGCAGCGCCCAGGTCAGCCGGACCCGGGCGGTGGCGATGTCGCCGGCGGTGGTGACCTCGCCGGTGCGTTCCAGCGTCGGCGGCGTCGCGGCCAGGTCACCGGAGAGCGCCTTCAACTGCTTGGTCACCTCGGCCGCCGGCACCCGCGCGCCGGTCGGCGCGAGGAAGCCGACCGGTTGCAGGTCACCCGAGCGCCAGCCGCTCAGGAAGGCGTCGACGGTGCTCCCCGGCCCGTCCTCGCCGGAGCACCCGGTCATCGCGCCGGCGGCCAGCAGCGCGGCGACCAGCGCCGCGATCGGCCGGCGGCGGGATTGGCGACGGGGGTGGACGGGGTACGACAGGGGCATGAAGCGGTCCCTCCGGTGTGAAGCTGACCTGCACGCTAGTACGCCACGCGGCTCCCCACCGCCCCGCCACCGCCCGCGGCGGGTTCAGAAGTGGCATGTGGCAGTGTGATGAACATCGCCAGCCGGGGTAATCCGCGACCGGCCGACCACGGACCCGCAACAGGTGAAAGGGCACAGTCCCGATCCGGACGTCCGGCCAGTGGTCCGCCGACGGAGGGGCACAACGGCAGGGCCTAGGCTGGGCGGCAGAGTGACCCACAACGCGGTGGGTCGAGGGGAGTGGCACCGATGGACCGGCGTCCGGCGATCAAACCGGGACCCGATCTCCAGGCTGACACCAGCCGGGACGATGACAGCTTCGATTCGGCGACCGACGGGGACGGTTTCGGCCGTCTCGACACAGGAGTGACCGGCCTGACCGGTTCCAGCATCGACACCCTCTACGACCTGGGCCTGCCCGCGCAGGCACTGGCCGACGACGTGGAGGACGCCGAGCTGGACGAGCCGGTGCCCAACGCGGAGCGGCTGGTCGCCCAGGCGGTCGCGCTGGCCGGCGACGACCACGACGCGGCCACGCTGGTGGACCGCTTCTGGCGGTTCGCGCCGGACGAGGAGCTGATCGGCTTCACCGCCGAGGAGATGCTGGAGGCGGCCCGGGCCCACCGGGACCTGGCCCAGCAGCGGGTGCCGGGCGAGCTGAAACTGCGTATCCACGAGCCGGACGCCGAGCAGCACCACACCGTCGTCGAGATCGTCACCGACGACATGCCGTTCCTGGTCGACTCGGTCACCGCGCTGCTGAACTCCCGCCACCTCGACGTGCACCTGCTGGTGCACCCGCTGGTGGTGGTCCGGCGGGAGCCGCTGGGCCGGCTCACCGAGGTCTCCGCGGACGTGGAACCGGACGACGCGATCGCCGGTGACCTGGTCGAGAGCTGGATGCGGATCGAGATCGACCCGGTCCGCGACCCGGCCGAACGGGAGGCGGTGCGCCGCGAGCTCCAGCGGGTGCTCACCGACGTGCGGGAGGCCGTCGAGGACTGGCCCAAGATGCGGCAGCGGGCGTTGGCGCTCGCCGACGAGCTGGCCGCCGCGCGGACGTCGGACAGCCGCCCGCCGGTGCCGGAGAAGGACATCACGGACTCGGTGGAGCTGCTGCGCTGGCTCGCGCACGACCACTTCACGTTCCTCGGCTACCGGGAGTACCGCCTGGTCGACGCGGACGGGGCGGCCGGCGGGCAGGCGTTGGAGGCGGTCCTCGGCACCGGGCTGGGCATCCTGCGGTCCGACTCGCCGGAGGCCCGGTCGCTGAACTCGATGACCCCGGAGGCGCACGAGCGGGTGCTGGAGAAGCGCCTGCTCATCATCACCAAGGCCAACTCCCGGGCCACCGTGCACCGCTCGGCCTACCTCGACTACATCGGCTTCAAGATCTTCAACGACGCCGGTGAGGTGGTCGGGGAACGGCGCTTCCTGGGCCTGTTCTCCACCGCCGCGTACCGGACCAGCGTGCAGGAGCTGCCGGTGGTCCGCCGCAAGGTCGCCGAGGTGCTGGACCGCTCCGGCCTGAGCCTGCGCAGCCACTCCGGCAAGGACCTGCTCCAGATCCTGGAGACCTACCCGCGCGACGAGCTGTTCCAGATCAAGACCGACGACCTCTACCACGCGGTGATCGGCGTGCTGCGGATGGCCGGCCGCCGGCAGCTCCGGGTCTTCCTGCGGCGGGACGCGTACGGGCGGTTCATCTCCTGCCTGATCTACCTGCCCCGGGACCGGTTCACCACGCAGAACCGGCTGCGCATGCAGGACATCCTGCTGCGCGAGCTGAACGGCGTCGGCGTCGACTACACCACCCGGGTCACCGAGTCGATGCTGGCCCGGGTGCACTTCATCGTCCGCACCGACCCGAACAGCCCGCCCGGCGAGATCGACGCCGATCTGCTCGCCGAGGAGCTGGCCGACGCCACCCGGCTCTGGGACGACGACTACCGGCTGGTGCTGGAGCGCAAGCTCGGCGACGAGCAGGCCAAGCACCTGTTCAGCCGCTACGCCGACGCGTTCCCGGAGGGCTACAAGGACGGGCACACGCCGTACGAGGCGATGAAGGACCTGGCCAAGCTGGAGCTGCTGGAGGAGCCCGGCCAGCTCGAGATGCACCTGTTCCGCAAGCAGTTGGCGCCGCGGGCCTACTCGGGCCGGGCGAACGACGGCGACGAGTCGCTGGACGTGCGGTTCAAGGTCTACCGGTACGGCGAGCCGATGATGCTCTCCGCCGTGCTGCCGGTGCTGCACTCGCTCGGCGTGAAGGTGGTCGACGAGCACCCGTACGAGGTGGAGCGCGTCGACGGCCGGATCTGGCTCTACGACTTCGGGCTGGAGCTGCCGGAACGGCACCAGGACCTGGCCGAGGTGCGCCCGCACGTGGAGAACGCGTTCGCCGCCGCCTGGCGGGGCGAGGCCGAGGTGGACGGCTTCAACGAGCTGGTGCTGCGCACCGGGCTCACCTGGCGGCAGGTGGTCGTGCTGCGCGCGTACGCGAAGTACCTGCGGCAGGCCGGCACGGTGTTCTCCCAGGAGTACATGGAACAGACGTTCATCGCGTACCCGAGCATCGCCGGGCTGCTGGTGCAGCTCTTCGAGATCCGGTTCGCGCCCAGCCCCATCACGATGGACGAGCGGCGCCAGCGCGGCGCCGAACTGGTCGAGGCGATCGGCGAGGCGCTGGACGAGGTGGCCAGCCTCGACCAGGACCGCATCCTGCGGGCCTTCCTGACGTTGATCCAGGCCACGCTGCGCACCAGCTTCTACCAGAAGCCGGCGGGCGGGCGGCCCAAGCCGTACGTGGCGTTCAAGCTGGACCCGCAGGCCATTCCGGACCTGCCGGCGCCGCGACCGAAGTTCGAGATCTTCGTCTACTCGCCCCGGTTCGAGGGCGTGCACCTGCGGTTCGGGCCGGTGGCCCGGGGCGGCCTGCGCTGGTCCGACCGCCGCGAGGACTTCCGCACCGAGGTGCTGGGCCTGGTCAAGGCGCAGATGGTGAAGAACGCGGTGATCGTGCCGGTGGGCGCCAAGGGTGGCTTCGTGCTCAAGCAGAAGCCGGGCGACCGGGACGAGGCGGTGGTCTGCTACAAGGAGTTCATCTCCGCGCTGCTCGACGTCACGGACAACATCGCCAGCGGCGAGATCGTGCCGCCCGAGGACGTGGTCCGGCACGACCCCGACGACCCCTACCTGGTGGTGGCGGCGGACAAGGGCACCGCGACGTTCTCCGACATCGCCAACGAGATCTCCACCGCGCACCGCTTCTGGCTCGGTGACGCGTTCGCCTCCGGCGGCTCGGCCGGCTACGACCACAAGAAGATGGGCATCACCGCCCGGGGTGCCTGGGAGTCGGTGAAACGGCACTTCCGGGAGCTGGGGCACGACACCCAGACCCAGGACTTCACCGTGGTCGGCGTCGGCGACATGTCCGGCGACGTGTTCGGCAACGGGATGCTGCTCTCCGAGCACATCCGGCTGGTGGCCGCGTTCGACCACCGGCACATCTTCCTGGACCCGGACCCGGACGCGGCCACCTCGTTCGCCGAGCGCAAGCGGCTGTTCGACATGCCCCGGTCGTCCTGGGAGGACTACGACCCGGAGCTGATCTCGGAAGGCGGCGGCATCTTCCCGCGTACCGCGAAGTCGGTGCCGCTCACGCCGCAGGTCCGCGCGGTGCTCGGCCTCGACGACGACGTCACGCAGCTCAGCCCCCAGGAGCTGATGAAGGCGATCGTCACCGCGCCGGTGGACCTGTTCTGGAACGGCGGCATCGGCACCTACGTGAAGGCGTCGACGCAGACCAACGCCGAGGTCGGGGACAAGTCCAACGACGCCATCCGGGTGGACGGCAAGAGCCTGCGCTGCCGGGTGGTCGGCGAGGGCGGCAACCTGGGCTTCACCCAGCAGGGCCGGATCGAGTACGCCGCCGGCGGTGGACGCATCTACACCGACTTCATCGACAACGCGGCCGGGGTGGACTGCTCCGACCACGAGGTGAACATCAAGATTCTGCTGAACACCGCGGTCGCCGACGGTGAGCTGGACCGCCCGGAGCGGGACGAGCTGCTGGCCCAGATGACCGACGAGGTCGCCGAGCTGGTGCTGCGGGACAACTACGACCAGGCGCGGGCGCTCAACAACGCCCAGACCCAGGCCGCCTCGCTGCTCCCGGTGCACCGCCGGATGATCAACGAGCTGGAGCGGTCCGGCGCGCTGGACCGGGCGCTGGAGGCGCTGCCGTCGGACGAGGAGCTGGCGGTCCGCACCGAGACCGGGCTGACCCCGCCGGAGTTCGCGGTGCTGCTCGCGTACGTGAAGATCGTGCTGGAGCGGGAGATCGTCAGCGAGGGGCTGGCGGACGAGGAGTGGACGACCGACGTCCTGGTCAACTACTTCCCGACCCCGCTGCGGCAGCGCTTCGCCGACCGGATGGGCCGGCACCGGCTGCGCCGGGACATCGTCACCACGGTGCTGGTCAACGAGGCGATCAACCGGGGCGGCATCTCGTTCGTGTTCCGGGTGGTCGAGGAGACGGCCGCCTCGGCGGCGGACGTGCTGCGCGCGTACGTGGTGGTCCGCGAGGTGTTCGGGCTGGGCGAGCTGTGGAACGCGGTCGAGGCGCTGGACAACAAGGTCTCGCCCGAGTTGCAGACCGCCGTCTACCTGGACACCCGCCGGCTGCTCGACCGCGCGGTGCGCTGGCTGGTCACCAACCGGCGCTCGCCGATCGACGTGCCGGCGGAGATCACCCGGCTGCGGGACGGCGTGGCCCAGCTCATGCCGGACCTGGAGCACCTGTTCTGGGGCACCGAGCGGGAGGCGATCGCGGCGCACATCGAGGCGCTCGTCGGCAAGGGGCTGCCGCGTGAGCTGGCCGTGCAGGCGACCCGCCTGATGTACAGCTTCGGCCTGCTCGACATCGTCGAGACGGCGAAGACGACCGGGCGGGAGGTGAGCGAGGTGGCCTCGGTCTACTTCGTGCTCTCCGACCGGTTCCGGGTGGACGCGCTGCTGTCGAAGATCTCCCTGCTGCCGCGGGAGGACCGCTGGCAGACGCTGGCCCGGATGGCGCTGCGCTACGACCTGTACGCCGCGCTGGCCGCGCTCACCGCGGAGGTGCTCAACTCCACCTCGGACAGCCAGCCGCCGGTGGAGCGGGTGCAGGAGTGGGAGCAGGCGAACGCGACCTCGATCCACCGGGCGCACCGGGCGATGGGGGAGTTCGACGAGTCCCGCGCCGACCTGTCCGCCCTGTCGGTGCTGCTGCGTCAGATCCGTACCCTGGTCCGCACCTCGGCGGCGGCCTGACGCGCCACGTCACTGATGCACGGAAAGAGTGCCCATCGCGCTTCGGATGGGCACTCTTTCCGTGCCTGAGGTGGATCAGCGGGTCATCCGGGCGTAGACCACGATGTTGTTCAGGTAGCTGCCGGCGGTCCGGTCGAACACCCCGCCGCAGGTGACCACGCGCAGGCCGGGCACGGTGGACGGGCCGTAGACCTGTTCCGCCGGGAAGGCGGTCTTCGGGTACGACCGGACCTCCTCCACGGTGAACGTGACGGTCGAGCCGTCCTGCCGGGACACGGCGATGGTGTCGCCCGGCACCAGCGCGCCCAGGTTGAAGAAGACCGCCGGGCCGAGCTTGGCGGAGTCGACGTGCCCGACGATGACGGCGTTGCCGACCTCGCCGGGGCTGGCGCCGGGGGAGTACCAGCCCGCCTTCATCGCCTGGTCCAGCGGGGGCACCTGGACCGTTCCGTCCGGGTTGGTGCCGAGCGTCATGACCTCGGCGCGAACCCCGATCCGGGGGATCACGACGGTGGTGGGCGCGGAGCGGGACAGTGCGGCCGGGACACCCGTGGGCCCGGTCGGTGCGGCGCCGGGCGCCACCGGCACGCTCCCGGGCGGTGTGCCCGGTCCGGTCCCGGGCCCGGTCCCCGCCGGTGTGCCCGGCCCGGTCCCCGCCGGCGTTCCTGGCGCGGTGCCGGGCGGGGTAGCCGGTGCGGCGCCGGTTGGCGTGCCCGGCGCGGCGCCGGGCGGCGTGGCCGGATCGGCGTACCCGGTCGACGGGACGTCCCAGGGCGCGCCGCCGTCGGCGTCCGGATCGGTGTCGGAGGCGGTGGGCGGGTCGGTGGCATCCGTCGTGCCGGCCGGTCCGGCCTGCGCGATCGGCTGCGGCGGGGTGGGCGGCGGGACGGTGCGGACGGACGCGCCGATCAGGCCGGAGCCCACCATGGCGAGCAGGACGACGACGGCCGCGCCGACGGCGCGCCACGGTTTCCCGTGACGGCCGCCGGCCCGGTTCGTCGTCCGGTCAGACCAGGCCACCGGCCCGCCGCCGACGCATCAGCACCAGTCCGCCGAGTGCGGCGGCACCGATCATGCCGGCGCCCCCGGTGGCGAGACCACGGTCCAGGCCGGTGGTGGCCATGCCGCCGTCACCGCCGTCGACCCCGCCCCGGGGGAGGACCACCAGTTCGCCCTCGCCGCAGGAGCCGTTCAGTTCGTAGCGGCCCGGGTGGACGTCCTCCGAGACGCGGGCCTCGCCGTAGTAGACAAAGTCCTTCCCGTGCTCCCAGCCGGCCTCGTCCTCGCCGTGGCCGTACCCCTTGTCGTCCTGCCAGTCGCCGTGGTGCTCGTCCTTGGCGTCCCTGCCCTGCTCGTCCTTGCCGGCCTCCGGCGGGGCGCCGTGCTCGTCCTTGCCCTGTTCGCCCTTGCCGTGCTCGTCCTTGCCCTGTTCGCCCTTGCCGTGCTCGTCCTTGGCGTCCTTGCCCTGTTCGCCCTTGCCGTGCTCGTCCTTGTTGGCCTCGGGCGGGGCACCGTGTCCGTCCTTGCCGTCGGCGCCGTGCTCGTCCCGGGTCCAGTCGGCAGCCGTCCAGCCCGGCTCGGCGTCCTGGCCGTACTCCTCGTGGCCCTGCGGTCCCAGATCCCCGGCGTCGGCGGCCATGCCGGCACCCGCACCGCCCGGCTTCGGCGCGTCGGCCGGCGGCTCCGGCATGCCCGCCTCGCCGGGCCCGTGCCCGTCCTTGCCCTTCTCGTCCTTGCCCTCGGGACCCTTGCCCTGTTCGTTCTTGCCCTGTTCTTCCTTGCCGTGCTCGTCCTTGCCGTCCTTGCCGTGCTCGTCCTTGTTGGCCTCGGGCGGGGCACCGTGCCCGTCCTTGCCGTCGGGACCCTGGTCCGCGTCCTCGGCCCAGTCGCCGCCCTTGTCGGCCCAGTCACCGCCCTTGTCGGCCTGGTCCCCGTGCTCGTCGGCCCAGTCGCCGCCCTTGTCGGCCCAGTCGCCCTGCTCCCCGTCCCGGGCCGGGTGGAGGTCGACCTTGCCGGTCACCTTCGACCAGACGTAGGCGTGCTCCTGGGGCTCCGGGCAGATCTGGAGCAGTTCCACGGTGTCGCCCGCCTTGACCACGTGCGGCTTGGCGATCACCTTGCCCTCGTCGTCGTGCCCGCCTGCGTAGGCCATTCCCGGGGTGAACACGAGAAGGCCCGCACCGCCGAGAGCGGCACCCGCGACGAACTTCCCGAGCATCTTGTCAGCCATACCAGCGTCACTCCATCCCTGTTCGTCCTGAGCCCGACGTCAGTCGAGCTACGGCCGACGTTAGACCTTTTCGCGACCTATCCGGGGAAAGTTTCGTTTTTCGGGCTTTGTCGATGATGTGGCATTTCGCGTAGCCCCGGCCACCGCCGAGTCCTCTGCGCCCTCTGCGCCTCCCGCCCGGTCCTCCGCACCTGCGTCCGGGCGGTCGGCGACCAGTGATCATGGAGCCGGTGGCGGGGGAGCGCTTCCCGTCTGCCGTCGACCTCATGATCGACGGGGGTGGGGGTAGGGTCGGGGTGCGTATCGAGGCATTGCCATGGAAGCGCTCCCATGCAAGAATCGCTGCACGCGGTTCGGGGAGCCACACCGCGAGCGCAGACGTCGAGGGCAACCGGTCTCACCGGACGACGTCCGGCTCCTTCGACCGGTCCTGCGGACCGGTCGGCACCACCACCACCCTCACGCCCGTCCGGGTCGGGCGTCCCCCGAAGTAACCCGTGGCGCGCACGGTCGTTCCCGCAGGGCCGACCACCGCCGCCATTCCGCCGGGCCGTACGCGGATCCGGTCTCGCCCAAGGAGATCAGTGGTATGAATCTGTGGAGAAGGCTGTCCGGCCGGAGCCGGACGCTCGCGCTCACCGGCGCCGGCGTCCTCGTGGCCGGCGGGCTGGTGACCCTCCCGGTCACCGCGGCGCAGGCCGCGACGCAGTGCAGCGTGGACTACACCACCAGCGACTGGGCCGGTGGCTTCACCGCGAACGTGGTCATCAAGAACCTCGGTGACCCGGTCAGTTCGTGGAACCTCGGCTTCACGTTCGGCAACAGCAGCCAGCGCGTACAGCAGGGCTGGTCGGCGAAGTGGACCCAGAGCGGCCAGAACGTCACCGCTCAGAACGAGTCCTACAACGGCTCGCTGGGCACCGGCGCCAGCACCAGCATCGGGTTCAACGGCGCCTGGAGCGGCAGCAACCCGAAGCCGACGCAGTTCACGCTCAACGGCACGGTCTGCAACGGCGGCACGCCGCCCACCAGCACCCCGCCCACGAGCACGCCGCCGACGAGCACGCCGCCCACCAGCACGCCGCCGACGAGCACGCCGCCCACCAGCACGCCCCCCACCAGCACCCCGCCCGGGCAGAAGGTGGACAACCCGTTCGTCGGGGTGAAGGGGTACGTGAACCCGGAGTGGAAGGCCAAGGCCGAGTCGGTGGCCGGCGGTAGCCGGGTGTCGAACAACCCGACCGCGGTCTGGATCGACCGGATCGCCGCCATCAACGGCACGCCGGACAGCAGCTCCAACGGCGCGATGGGCGTCCGCGCCCACCTGGACGCCGCGCTCGCCCAGGGCGCCGGCTACATCCAGTTCGTCATCTACAACCTGCCCGGCCGCGACTGCTCGGCGCTCGCCTCCAACGGCGAGCTGGGCCCGGACGAGCTGCCCCGCTACAAGTCCGAGTACATCGACCCGATCGCCGCGATCCAGGGCGACGCGAAGTACAAGAACCTGCGCATCGTCAACATCATCGAGATCGACTCGCTGCCCAACCTGGTGACCAACACCTCGGGCAACCCGGGCGGCACCGCGATGTGCGACACGGTCAAGGCCAACGGCGCCTACGTCAACGGCGTGGGCTACGCCCTGGCGAAGCTCGGCGCGCTCGGCAACGTCTACAACTACATCGACGCCGCGCACCACGGCTGGATCGGCTGGGACAGCAACTTCGGGCCGGTCGCCGACCAGCTCAAGGCCGCCGCCGTCGCGTCCGGCAGCACCGTGAAGAACGTGCAGGGCTTCATCACCAACACGGCGAACTACTCCGCGCTCAAGGAGCCGTACGTCAAGGTGACCGACTCGGTGAACGGCCAGACCGTGCGCCAGTCCAAGTGGATCGACTGGAACCAGTACGTCGACGAGCTCTCGTTCGCCCAGGCGTTCCGGCAGAAGCTGGTCTCGGTCGGCTTCGACAGCAACATCGGCATGCTGATCGACACCTCCCGCAACGGTTGGGGCGGCTCCGCCCGGCCCACCGGCCCGGGCCCGCTGACCAGCGTGGACGCCTACGTCAACGGCGGCAAGATCGACCGTCGCTACCACACCGGCAACTGGTGCAACCAGGCCGGCGCGGGTCTCGGCGAGCGGCCGAAGGCGGCGCCGGAGTCCGGCATCGACGCCTACGTCTGGGTGAAGCCCCCGGGCGAGTCGGACGGCTCCAGCAAGGAGATCCCGAACAACGAGGGCAAGGGCTTCGACCGGATGTGCGACCCGACGTACACCGGTAACGCCCGCAACGGGAACAGCATGTCCGGTGCCCTGCCGGACGCGCCGATCTCCGGCGCCTGGTTCCCGGCCCAGTTCGCGCAGCTCATGCAGAACGCCTACCCGGCGCTGTAGAGCCCGCGGCCGGACCACCCGCCGCGGCGGGAGTGAGGCACCGCCGCGCGGGTTTCCCCGGGCCCCTGGTCGACGCCCACGTCGACCAGGGGCCCCCGGCCGTTCCCGGTCAGGGCACCGTCTTCTCGATCGCCGCGCGGCCCAGCTCGGCCAGGTCACGGCGGGCCCGTTCGACGTTCTCCGGGGTCACGTCCTGGCCACGGGCCCGCACCAGGTCCTCCGGCTCCCAGGGCTGCTCGGCGCCGGTACGGATGTTGTCCCCGCCCGCGCCAGTGCCGGTGCCGGTCGCGCCGGTGCCGGCCGCGTACGGGTCGCCGAGGATGTCCGGCGAGCCGGTGTCGGCCACCGCGCCGTCCGGCTCGGCGAACGCGGGATTGTTCGGATCGGTGCCGCCGCCGCGGAACTGCGGCACCGTGCTGTCGTCGTCCACCGCGGCGGCCACCTCGGGGGTCTCCTCCAGCGGTCGCTCGCCACCGGGGTCACGATCGGTCATGCTGCTGCCTCCTGTCCCCATCCGCGCCTGGCGTACCCGGTGCGACGCCGGGCATGCCGGCGGGGCCGGGGCGGGGATCCGGTGCGGCTCAGGACTCGTCGGAGCGCGTCGACGGGGCCTCGGTCGGGCGCAGCCGCTGCCAGAGCAGCATGAGGAGCCCGAAGACCAACATCACCGCCCCGGCCCACAGGTTGATCCGCAACCCCTGCGCCTTGTCGATCTCGGCCGACGAGTCGAACAGCCCCATCAGCCCGACGATCAGCCCGTACGCGACGAAGAGCCCACCGATGACCCGGCGGATGTCGAACAGCCGGGCCGCGGCGGAGTGCTCCTCCCGGGCGTCCTCGGTCTCGTCGACCAGCGGGTCGTGGGCCTCGCCGTCCTGGTAGCGGTCCGCGTTGTCTGCCATGACGTGGGTCCCTTCCTCAGAAGACCGGGATGTAGAAGAGGGCGGCGAGCACCACGGCGACGACGCCGAGCAGCACCGGGGAGCGGTACCAGGCCGCGTCGCCGGCCAGCGAGTCGTCGGCGAGAGTGGTGTCGCTGAGGCCGTACACCAGGCCGGTCAGCTCGTCGTTCGTCTTCGGCCGGGTCAGCGGCGTGATGATCGCGGCCACCACGGCGACGGTGACGAAGGCCAGGCCGGCGCCCCAGAAGCTCTCCTCCAGGTCCGAGTTGAAGCTGATCACGCCGGTCTTGTAGAGCACGTACGTCGCGACCGCCACCACGGTGCCGGACAGCAGCGACCAGAAGCCGGCCAGCGCGCTCATCCGCCGCCAGAACATGCCGATGATGAACGTGCCGAACAGCGGCGCGTTGAAGACCGAGAACAGCGCCTGGATGTAGTTCATGATGTTGCTGAAGCCGGCCGCGATGAACGCGGTGCCGATGCCCACCACCACCGCGATCACGGTGGCGATCCGGCCGATCTTCACGTAGTACTCGTCCGGGCGGTCCCGCCGGAAGTACGCCTGCCAGATGTCGTACGTGAAGACGGTGTTGAACCCGCTGACGTTGGCCGCCATGCCGGCCATGAACGACGCCACCAGGCCGGTGACCGCGATGCCGAGCACCCCGTTGGGGAGCAGGTCGCGCATGAGCAGCGGGATGGCGTTGTTGTAGACCAGTTCGCCCTGGTCGGCGCCCAGCCCCTTGACCGTGATCAGGGCGATCAGGCCGGGAATCACGGTGACCAGCGGGATGAGCAGCTTCGGGTACGCCCCGATGATCGGCGTACGCCGGGCGGCGCTCATGTTCCGCGCCGACAGGGCGCGCTGCACCTCGGCGAAGTTGGTGGTCCAGTAGCCGAAGGAGAGCACGAAGCCGAGGCCGAAGACGATGCCCAGCCAGTGCGCGCCGAGCGGGTTGTCGGTGCTGCCGGTGCCCTGCCAGGCGTGCAGACCGGCCTCGCCGAGCTTGGACTCGCGTACCGCGTCCATCAGGCCGCTCACGCCGCCGACCTTGACCAGGCCGATCACCGTGATCGGCACCAGGCCGGCGATGATCACGAAGAACTGGAGCACCTCGTTGTAGATCGCGCCGGAGAGTCCGCCGACGGTGATGTACGCCAGCACGATCGCCGCGCCGACCACGATCGCGATCCAGAGCGGCCAGCCCAGCAGCGCCTGCATGATCAACGCCAGCGCGTAGAGGTTGACGCCGGCGATCAGCACCTGGGCGACCGCGAAGCTGATCGCGTTGAGCAGGTGGGTGGGGCGGTTGAAGCGCAGCCGCAAGTACTCCGGCACGCTGCGGACCTTCGAGCCGTAGTAGAACGGCATCATCACGATGCCGAGGAAGACCATCGCCGGCACCGCGCCGATCCAGTAGTAGTGCACCGTCATGATGCCGTACTGGGCGCCGTTGGCGGCCATGCCGATGATCTCCAGCGCGCCCAGGTTCGCCGAGACGAACGCCAGACCGGTGACCCAGGCGGGCAACGACCGCCCGGACAGGAAGAAGTCGACGCTGGTCTTGATGGCGCGACGGGCGGCGAAGCCGACCCCCAGCACCGTGACGAAGTAGAGCGCCAGGATCAGGTAGTCCAGGGCGTTCATGTTCAACCGTAGGCCGCTGCCCATGCCTGTTGCTCCCCTCGTGTGGGTGCGTGCTGCGGCGGCAGGTACCCCGATCGCGACGTTTCATGCCTACTGTTCGATCCGCCGTGCGCGACGGAGCCCCGACCGGGTGACCGGCCGGGGCTCCGTCGCGGGTGCGGGGCGTCAGCGACCCAGGACGCGGTCCAGGAAGTCGCGGTAGCCGCGCACCGCCACCCGGAGCTGCTCGGTGTCCCCGGACTCCTGCCAGGTGCCGAGCCGGCTGCGCTGCTCCCGCAGCGCGGTGGACAGCGCCTCGATCGCCTCCTCGACGAGCGACTCCGCCTCGCCGACCGCGGCCTTCGGATCGTCCACGAAACGCAGCTGGACGTCGCGCCAGCGGTCCCGGAAGCCCTGCGCCGCGTCCGGGTCGAACAGCGTGGCCGCGTCCGCCGGCACGGCGCCGGACGTGGCCCGGCCCGCCCCGGCCACCGCCGCGTCCGCCGCGTCGCCGGTCGGCGTCACGCCCGCCGCGTCGCTGGCTGCCACCGCGCCCACCTCGCCGCCGGTCACGGTCGCGCCCGCCGCGCCGCCGGCCGCCGTCGTGCCGCCGGTCGCCGTGCCCGCCGCGATGGCGGCGTCCCGGTCGACGGTGTCGTGGTGCCGGCCGGAACCGTGGGCGTCGGCGCCCGCCGGGACCGGCACGGCGTCCGGGTCGACCAGGCCCGGCTCGGGGCTGCCGTAGCCGACCGCGCCAGCGGCCACCGCGTCGTCGGAGTCCCGGTCGGCGGTCACCCGGTCGTGGCGCCGGTCCGCGTCGGCGGTCACCGCGTCGTCGTCCCGGTCGGTGACGTCCGCGTCCCGGTCCGCGTCGGCGTGCTCGGCCGCCCAACGGTCCCGGTCGTGCAGCCGGTCCCCGGCGGTCGGGTCGGCCCGCTCGTCGTCCAGCGGTTCGGTGCGGCCCGGGGCGCCGTCGCCCGGCGCGGCGGTGTCCTCACCACGCGCGTCCCGCTCGTCCTGCGGACGACCGCCGGCCAGCGCCGAGGCGGCCACCGCGTCGCCCACCGTGGCCGCGCCGAACGCCGTCGGCAGCGGCGCCGGCTCGTGGAAGGCGGGCCGCTCGCCGTCCCGCGTCCCGTCGGCGTCGTCCGACCGGTCCGCCGCGTCGCGCAGCTCGTCGGCGTCGTACGCCCGGGTCTCGTCGGGCCGGGCGTCCGGCCCGTCGGTCACCGCCGGGTCGTCGAACGTGCCCCGGTCGTCAAGCGCGTCCTCCGGAAGCTCGGCCCGGCCGGCGCGGTCGGTCCCCGACCGGTCGGCGTGGGCGCGGTCGTCCGGCGGCGGGACCGGCACCGGCGCGGATCGTACGGTCTCCGGGTGCTCCGGCGTGACCTGCTGCTCTTCGTGGCGCATGGCGGCGGCTCCTCAGCGGCTCGTGGCGTCGTGCTCGGGATCGGGATCGGGGTGGCGCTGCTCCGGCGACCGCTGGCCGACCGGGTCCGCGCCGAGCAGGTCGGCGAAGAGGGCCCGGTAGTGCACCAGCGCCTGGCGGAGATCCTCGGTGCCGGCCTCGCCGCGTTCGTTGCGCTGCCGGATCTCGTGGGCGTCGCGGTAGTGGGTGAGCGTGCGGGCGTGCTCGACGGAGAGATGGGCGATCTGGTCGGAGAAGTCCCCGGTGGGGTATCCGCGCTCCGCGATCAGCTGACTCACCAGCTCGTCGGCGTCGCCGACGGTTTCGGCCGGCGAGTCCACGAAACGCACCTGGAGTTCCTCCCAGGCGGCGGCGTAACGGGCCCGGGACTCCGGGGTGAGCGGCGTCAGCTCCAGCTCGGCGTGCCGGCGCTCGCGCTCCCGCAGCTCCCGCTCGGCGGCGCCGCGGCTGTCCTGCTCGGCGACGACCCGGTCGTACTCCGGGCCGAAGCGCTGCCGCAGCGCCCGTCGGCGGTTCGCGACCAAGGCGAACGCGACCAACGCGGCGACCACGGCGACGACGATGACTATGACGACTACCTGGGTGGGCGACATGGCTCCTCCTTCGCCAGCTGGTATTCCCTCCTCCGGGTGATCGCCAATCCCGTTCCGGGGCACTTTCCCGGGTCGGGTGCCCGGCGCGGGGTCCGTGGCCGCCGGTCCGGCCATCCGACGGGGGTCCGACGGGGCCCGCCAAGACCATCTCGGACCGTAGTGAGCGGCGAGACGGCCGGTAGTGCATCCGTCGGGGATTACGTATCCTGCCCAAGGCGTCCGGGCCGGGTCCCGGCGTCGTGGCCGTCGACCCGACGGCCACTGCCGGCGCCACCCAGCGAACCTTCCCGGGCGAGGTCTGATTGAACACCCGCGACTGGCCGATCCGCGCCAAGCTGACCGCGCTGGTCATCGGCCCGGTGACCGGGCTGCTGGCACTGTGGATCTTCGCCACCACGCTCGCCTTCGGGCCCGCGCTCGACCTGCTCGCCACCCGCACCCTGCTGTACGACCTGGGCCGGCCGGGCGAGAACGTGGTGGCCGAGTTGCAGCGGGAACGGCGGCTCTCCGTGGTCCAGCTCGCCGGGGACGGCGTCCTGCCGGAGCTGGCCGCGCAACGCGACCGCACCGACCGGGCCGTCGCCGAGCTGCGCCGCCGGATCGACGGCGAGGCGTTGCGCGACGCGGCCGACGACCAGCTCGACGCGCGCCTCGACCAACTGGGCTCGGCGCTGGAGGCGCTCCCCGCGGGGCGGGTCTTCATCGACGACCGGAAGGTCGACCGGGCCGGCGCGGTCGGGCTCTACAGCGGGATGATCGGTTCGGCGTTCCAGGCGTTCTCCGCCATGGCGATGCTGCCCGACGTGCGGCTCAACCGGGAGGCGTCGGCGCTCACCGCGCTGGGCCGCTCCCGGGAGCTGCTCGGTCAGGCCGACGCGCTGCTGGCCGGCGCCGTCACCGCCGGCCGGTACGCCGACGGCGAGCACGAGCAACTGGTGCGCACCGTGGAGAACCAGCGGTTCCTGGCCGAGAACGCGGTCGCCGACCTGCCGCCCGACGAGCGGGCCGGCTACCAACGACTCACCGAGGGCATCGCGTTCCTCCGGCTGCGCGCGCTCCAGGACGCGTTGATCCGGGCCGACGACCTCCCCGCCGGCTTCGACGTCCGGGCCTGGGAGGCCGGCCACGCGGAGGTCTGGCAGGGCCTGCGGGACTTCGAGCTGCGCGGCGCGGACAGCCTCGCCGAACGGTCGGTGCCGATCGCGGTACGCATCCTGGTCCAGCTCGCCGCCGCCGGCGTGCTGGGCCTGATCGCCATCGTGGTCTGCGTGCTGGTGGCGCTGCGGGTCGGCAGGTCGCTGGCGCGCCGGCTGACCGGCGTCCGCACCGCCGCGACCGAGGTGGCCGAGCAGCGGCTGCCCGACGTGGTCGCCCGGCTGCGCCGGGGCGAGGAGGTCGACGTCGACCGCGAGGCCCCGGAGCTGGACCACGGCGGGGACGAGATCGGCCAGGTGGCGCGCGCCTTCAACGAGGTACGCCGGACCGCCGTCCGGGCCGCGGCCGACGAGGTCACCCTGCGCCGCGGCTTCAACGAGGTCATCCTCAACCTCGCCCGGCGCAGCCAGGGGCTGGTGCACCGGCAGTTGGCGCTGCTGGACCGGCTGGAACGGCGCACCGAGGACCCGGACGAGCTGGCCGGGCTGTTCCAGGTCGACCACCTCGCCACCCGGCTCCGCCGGCACGCCGAGGACCTGGTCATCCTGGCCGGGGCCGCGCCCGGCCGGGGTTGGCGCCGGCCGGTCGCCGCGGTGGACGTGATGCGCGGGGCGATCTCCGAGGTCGAGGCGTACGACCGGGTCGACGTGGGCGAGGTGCAGCCGGCCGGGGTGCTCGGCCGGGCCGTCGGCGACGTGATCCACCTGCTCGCCGAGCTGATCGAGAACGCGACCGCGTTCTCCCCGCCGGGCACCCGGGTGGACGTCACCGGCCGGACCGTGCCGGGCGGCTACACCATCGAGATCACCGATCGAGGGCTCGGCATGTCGCCGCCGGCCATGGCGACCGCCAACCGCAAGCTGGCCGCCCCGCCCGAGTTCGACCCGACCGACAGCGCCCGGCTGGGCCTGTTCGTGGTGGCCCGGTTGGCCGCGCGGCACGGCGTCCGGGTGGAGCTGCGCCGGGGCCGGCCGGCCGGGACGATCGCGGCGGTCCTCGTCCCGTCGGATCTGATCACCGACGAGCCACCGGTCGGCCCGGACGCCACGGCCGGCCCGGAGCGCCGCCGGATGGCGAAGGTGAGCCGGCTGACCACGGTGCCCCGCGGGCGGCCCACCCGACCGGGCCGGGAGCGTCCCGAGTCCACCGTCATCCCGTTGCCGGCCGCCCGGGCCTCGACCGTGGAACCGCCCGCCGACGGCGACGGCCTGCCCCGGCGGGTGCGCCGGCGCGGCCCGGCGCGACCCCGCGCGGTGGTCACCGACACCCCGGCCAGCCGCCCGCCGGAGGAGGCCCGCCGCACCATGTCCGCGTTGCAGGCGGGCACCGCGCGCGGACG
Source organism: Micromonospora sp. NPDC049201 (assembly GCF_055586805.1). Classification (NCBI taxonomy): domain Bacteria; kingdom Bacillati; phylum Actinomycetota; class Actinomycetes; order Micromonosporales; family Micromonosporaceae; genus Micromonospora; species Micromonospora sp. NPDC049201. The sequence continues at coordinate 24,040 of NZ_JBVJHM010000018.1, forward strand.
CCGGGACGGCACGCGCGCCACCGGCAACCCGACGGTCGCGCGGATCCGGGGCGCCGTTCCCGACCCGCCCACCGATGTGCCGGCGGACCCCGGTACGCCGGCCACCGCGCCGGAGCCGGCCCCGGAGCCCTCCCCGCCGGCGCCGGACCAACGAACCGCGACTGAGAGGGACGCCTAGTGGTGCACACGACGCGGCAGAACGCCGATCTCGACTGGCTGCTCGACGACCTGGTGGAGCGGGTGCCGGCCGCCAGCCGGGCGGTGGTGCTCTCGGCGGACGGGCTGCTGCTCGGCGCCTCCACCGACCAGGACCGCACCGACGCGGAGCACCTCTGCGCGCTGGCCTCCGGCTTCTCCGGGCTGGCCAAGGGGGCCACCCGGCACCTGGGCGGCGGCGCGGTCCGGCAGACGGTGGTGGAGATGGAGTCGGCGTACCTGTTCGTCACCGCCGCCGGGCAGGGCGCCTGCCTGGCCGTGGCCAGCGACGCGGACGCCGACATCGGCCTGGTGGCGTACGAGATGGCGATGCTGGTGATCCGCGTCGGGGAGAACCTGGCCGCGCCGGCCCGGGTCCCGGGGGAGCCCAGCGATGCGAGCTGAGTGGCCCGGGCCGCAGCACGAGTGGCTCGACGCCGATGCCGGCCCGGTGGTCCGTCCGTACACGCTCACCGGTGGCCGGGTGCGCCCGCCGGTCGACGGGTTCGACCTGCTGGCGTTCGTGCTGGCCACGTCCGCGGCCGAGCCGGCCGGGGTGCCCGGTCTCCAGCCGGAGCACCGTCGCCTGGTGGAGCTGGCCCGGCGGCCGAAGGCCGTCGCCGACCTCGCCGCCGACCTGGACCTCGCCGTGGGCGTGGTCCGGGTGCTGCTCGGCGACCTCCTCGCCCATGGGTTCGTCGCGGTGCACCGGCCACCGGCCACCGCGTACCTGCCCGACGACAACATCCTCAAGGCGGTGGTCAATGGACTCCGTGCGCTTTGACCCGGATTCGGCCGCGTCGCGGGTGCCGCTGGCCCTGAAGATCCTCATCGCGGGTGGCTTCGGCGCCGGCAAGACGACGCTGGTGAGCGCGTTGAGCGAGGTCCGCCCGTTGCAGACCGAGGAGGTGCTGACCGGGGCCGGTCTGGGCACCGACGACGTCTCCGGGGTGGAGCAGAAGTCGACCACCACGGTGGCGATGGACTTCGGCCGGATCACCATCAACGACGACCTCCAGGTCTACCTGTTCGGCACCCCGGGCCAGGACCGCTTCTGGTTCCTCTGGGACGAGTTGGCGTTCGGCGCGCTGGGCGCGGTGGTGCTGGCCGACACCCGCCGGCTGGCCGACTGCTTCCCCTCGATCGACTACTTCGAGCAGCGGGGCATCCCGTTCGTGGTGGGGGTCAACTGTTTCGACGGCTCCCGGCGGTTCGGCCTGGAGGCGGTCCGCGACGCGTTGGACCTCGACCCGGACGTTCCGCTGGTGCTCTGCGACGCCCGGGACCGGCAGTCCGGCAAGCTGGTGTTGATCACGCTGGTCGAGCACGTGGCCCGGCAGCGCGGCGAGCCGGTGCCGGTGGGCTGATCCGGCCCGCCGGTCGGGGCGGCGTTCGACGACTGACCGGGCGACCGCCCGGGAAGCCTGGTTGGATCGCAGCAGGACCGACGGAAGGTGGGAAGCGGTGGCGGGGCAGCACGAGGTCGTCCACATCGGGGGCTACACGGCGGAGTCGGACGGGCGGGCCGAGGGGATCGTCGCGGCCCGGCGTGACCCGACGACCGGGGCGCTGACCCCGCTCGGCACCGTGGCGGTCACCCCGTCGCCGTCGTTCCTGGCCCGGCACCCCGGGCAGCCGGTGCTGTACGCCGTCAACGAGCTTCCCGAGGGCGGGCTGAGCGCCTTCCGGGTGGCCCCGGACGGCGGGCTCACCGCGCTGGGCGTACGCCCGACCGGCGGGGCCGAGCCGTGCCACCTCGCGATCGCGCCGGACGGGCGGCACGTGTTCGTGGCGAACTACGGCGGCGGCAGCCTGGCGGTGTTCCCGCTGGACGCCGACGGCGTGCCGGGGGAGCGCACCGACCTGGTGCGGCACGAGGGGCACGGCGCCGATCCGGAGCGGCAGGAGGCGGCGCACTGCCACATGGTCTCGCCCGACCCGGCCGGCGGGCCGCTGCTCGCCGTCGACCTGGGCACCGACTCGGTCTACCGGTACGACCTCGACGCCGCCTCGGGGCGGCTGGTGCCCCGGGGCCCGCGGCTGCGGACGCCGGCCGGCACCGGGCCGCGGCATCTGGCCCGGCATCCGGACGGGCGGCGCTGCTGGCTGGTCGGTGAGCTGGACGCCACGGTCACCGGGTACGACCTGACGCCGGACGGGCTGCGCCAGCGGGTCCGGGTCGACGCCAGCGGCCGGACCGGGCACGTGCAGCCCGCCGGGGTGGCGGTCGGGCCGGACGGCCGATTCCTCTACGTCAGCAACCGCGGCGTCGGCACGGTGGCCGTCTTCGCGCTGGCGGGCGAGACGCCGGAGCTGGTGGCCGAGGTGGACGCCGGCGGTGGCTGGCCCCGGCACTTCGCGCTGGCCGGATCGCACCTGTACGTCGCCGACGAGCGGGCCGACCTGGTGCGGGTCTTCCAGGTGGACCCGGCCAGCGGGGTGCCGGAGCCGGTCGGGGAGCCGGTGCCGGTGGCGAGCCCGACCTGCGTGCTGGTGTGACGGAGTGGTCACGCAGCGCGCGATCCGCAGTGGACGGTGGCCGCCTCGGTCACTGATTCCTAACTCAGCGTACCGAATTAGTGATCAACTGTTTCTCCTGCGTAACTTTCGTCCGAACGGTTGTGGCAGTAACCCCACGAGATACGCAAGATGGTCATCGTGTCTGGCCGCCATCGCATGCGTCACAACCTCCGAGGAGCAGGCGCCGCCGCAGCGGCGACCGCGCTCGTCGCTGTCGTAGCCGGTTCCTGGTTCGGTTACCAGCAGCTGGCCGGCCCGAACTGCTCGGGCCGGATCGAGCTGTCGGTGTCGGCCGCCCCGGAGATCGCGCCCGCGGTGCAGGGGGCCGCTGACGAGTGGGTGGCCAACGGCGCGGCGGTCGGCGGCACCTGCATCGCGGTGACCGTCGCCTCGGCCGAGCCGGTCGACGTGGCCGCCGCCGTGGCGGGCAAGCACGGCGCCACGCTGGCCGGCGTCGGGCAGGCCAGCGGCACCGCGGTCACCCCGGACGTCTGGGTGCCCGACTCCTCGACCTGGCTGGTCCGGCTCAAGGCCGGCGGCGCGAGCGCCTTCGCCCCGGCCAACGGCGCCTCGATCGCGCGCAGCCCGGTGGTGGTCGCGCTGCCCGAGCCGGTGGCCACCCGGATCGGCTGGCCGGACAAGGAGTTCCGCTGGTCCGACCTGCTCCAGCAGGTGACCGCCAGCAAGCCGCTGCGGGCCGGGATCGTCGAGCCGACCCAGGACGCGGCCGGTCTGTCCGGCCTGCTCTCGCTGACCGCGGCGGCCAGCTCCACCGGTGAGGCCGGCTCCCCGAAGGCGCAGGAGGCGATGGTCGGGGCGCTGCGCGCGCTGGCCACCAACCGCTCCTCGCTGCGGCAGGACCTGCTCGCGCGGTTCCCGCGTTCGTCCGACCCGACGGCCATCGCCAACGGGCTGGGCGCGGCGGCGCTGTCCGAGGAGGACGTGATCGCCTACAACAACACGAAGCCGCCGATCAAGCTCGCCGCGCTCTACCTCGACCCGCCGCCGATCCCGCTGGACTTCCCGTTCGCGGTGCTGCCCGGCATCGAGCCGAGCAAGGCGTCGGCCGCCCGGGTGCTCTTCGAGGCGCTGCGCTCCGCCGACTTCAAGGACCGGCTCGCCGCGCAGGCGCTGCGCGCGCCGGACGGCAACTGGGGTCGGGGCTTCCAGGCCCCGACGGGCGCGCCGAGCCCGTCCAACGGTGGGGAGAAGCAGGTCCCGCCGTCCGGTCAGGGCGGCGCGGCCGACCTGGACCCGGTCGCCATCTCGACGGCCACCACCACGTGGTCGGTGGCCACCCAGTCCGGTCGGATGCTCTGTGTCGTCGACGTCTCCGGTTCGATGAAGAAGCCGGTGGCCACCGCCAACGGCGCCAGCCGGGAGCAGGTCACGGTGGCCGCCGCCGGTCAGGGGCTGGGGCTCTTCGACGACTCCTGGTCGATCGGCCTGTGGACCTTCTCCACCAACCTGAAGGGTTCGCAGGACTGGAACGAGCTGGTCGGCATCCGGCCGCTGTCCGGCAACCGGGGCGAGTTGCAGCGCGGGTTGGCCTCCATCCGGCCCTCCAGCGGCGACACCGGCCTGTACGACACCATGCTCGCGGCGTACAAGAAGGTCCAGCAGGACTGGGAGCCCGGCAAGGTCAACTCGATCGTGCTCTTCACCGACGGCAAGAACGAGGACGACAACGGCATCTCGCAGAAGGGGCTGCTGGATCAGCTCAAGAAGCTCCGGGACGACGAGCAGCCGGTCCAGGTGATCATCATCGGCATCGGCAACGAGGTGAACCGGGCCGAGCTGAAGTCCATCACGGACGTCACCGGCGGCGGCGCGTTCGTGACCACCGACCCGAGCAAGATCGGCGAGATCTTCCTCCAGGCGATCGCGTTGCGGCCACCCGCGCCGCGCTGATCCCGCACTCAGCGATAATCTTCCGCCGTGCCGTCGATCCGGTGCGGCGGAAGACTTCCCGGGTCAAGACCTGGGAAGTGAACTGACGGTAATGTGTCCGAATCAATCGGTAACCATAATTGTCCTGGCATGATGTCCGGGTGCCTCGACCGCAGGCCCTCCAACCGGGGGCCGGGCGGGGACGGGGCGGTCCTGAGTTAAGTGGGGAGGACCGGTGACCTCGGCGACGTTGTTGACCCCTGCCAGGACGTCGCGTCCCGGGGGTGATCGACCCGGTACGACGACGCGAGCCGCGGAGCGGGCCTACATCCGGGTCCTGGTGGTGCTCGACACCGCCGTGCTGGCCGTGGCCATCCTGGCCGGCTACCTGGCCCGGTTCGGTGACGAACAACCCACCGGGTCCGAGATCCCGTACGTGGTGGTCGCCCCGGTGCTGCTGCTGGTCTGGTTGGTGTCGCTGAAGGCCATGCGCTGCTACGACGACCAGGTCCTCGGCTACGGCGCGGACGAGTACCGCCGGGTCAGCTCGGCGAGCCTGCGGCTGGCCGGCGGCATCGCCATCGCCGGCTACATCGCCGACGTCGGGGTCTCCCGGGGCTTCCTGGCCATCTCCTTCGCGGTCGGCACGATCGGTCTGGAGGTGGCCCGGTTCGCGGCGCGCAAGCGGCTGCACCGCGCCCGTGACCGGGGCGCGGGCTGGTCCCGCAAGGTGCTTGTGGTCGGCGACACCGCGCACGTGCTGGAACTGGTGCACACGCTGCGCCGGGAACCGTACGCCGGCTACCAGGTGGTCGGCGCGTGCATTCCGGACGCGCTGCTCGCCCCGGTGCCGCAGCGGCTGGGTGACGTGCCGGTGGTCGGATCGTTCCGGGGCATCCCGGAGGCGGCCACCGCGATCGGCGCGGACACGGTCGCGGTCACCGCGTCCGGTGAGCTGACCGCCACCCGGCTGCGCCGCCTCGGCTGGCAGTTGGAGGGCACCGGTGTCGACCTGGTGGTGGCCCCGGCGCTGACCGACGTGGCCGGCCCGCGCATCCACACCCGTCCGGTGGCCGGCCTGCCGCTGATCCACGTCGAGGCGCCCGAGTTCCGCGGCGCCCGCAAGCTGGTCAAGGGATTCGTGGACCGGTCGCTCTCGCTGATCGCCCTGCTCCTGCTCTCGCCGCTGCTGGGGGTGCTCGCGCTCGCCATCAAGCTGGACAGCCGGGGGCCGGTGCTGTTCCGGCAGACCCGGGTCGGGCAGGGCGGCGAGGAGTTCGGCGTCTTCAAGTTCCGCACCATGGTGGTCAACGCGGACGCCCTGCTCGCCGAGCTGGCCGCGCGCAACGAGACCGACGGCCTGATGTTCAAGATGCGCGACGACCCCCGGGTGACCCGGACGGGCCGGCTGCTGCGCAGGTGGTCGCTGGACGAGCTGCCCCAGCTCGCCAACGTGCTGCTCGGCCACATGAGCCTGGTCGGCCCGCGCCCGCCGCTGCCCTCCGAGGTGGCCCGCTACGACGGCGACGTGGCACGCCGGCTGCTGGTCAAGCCCGGCATGACCGGCCTCTGGCAGGTCAGCGGCCGGTCCGACCTGAGCTGGGAGGACGGCATCCGGCTCGACCTCTACTACGTGGAGAACTGGTCGCTCGCGGCCGACCTGACCATCCTCTGGAAGACGTTCGGCGCGGTGCTGGGCAGCCGGGGCGCCTACTGATCCTGCGGGCCCAGCCAGTCCAGGCAGACGACCACCGCGTCGTCCACCAGGTCACCGGCGACGAAGGCGCGCAGGTCGCCGATGAGTGACCGGACCGCGTCCAGCGGCTCCATCGGGCCGGTGCGGCGCAGGAACCGGTCCAGGGCCGACTCGCCGTAACGGACCCGGTCCGCGGTGGCGTCGATCACGCCGTCGCTGACCACGAAGAGCCGGTCCCCGCGCTCCAACTGGAACCGCTGCTCGCGGTAGTCGGTGCCCTCGAACATGCCGAGCGGGAACTGCTTCTCCAACGCCTGGGACGTCACCTCGCCGGCGCGCAGCCGGATCAGGTGCGGGGAGCCGGCGTCCACCGCGACCAGCGCCCCGGTGGCCAGGTCCAGCTCCATCAGGAGCACGGAGAGGTGCTGCTCGCCCCGGTGCTGGGCGTAGACCGCCTGGTCGGCCAGCGCGGCCTGGTCGGCCAGGGCCAGCCCGGCGCGGCGCGCGTTGCGCAGCGCGTACGTGGCCAGCGAGGTGAGCAGCGCCGCGGCCACCCCCTCGCCGAAGCCGTTGAGCACCGCGAGCCAGAGCCGGTGGCCGTCGTCGGACCAGTCGAAGCTGTCGCCGCGCACCGCGTACGCCGGCTCCAACTGGCCGGCCAGGCTGAACGACGGGCGGATGCGGCTGCGACCGGGCAGCAGCTCCCACTGCATCTCGGCGGCCAGCGTGAGCCGCTTGCTGCGCCGGGCGCTCAGGTAGATGTCGGTGGTCGAGGTGACGGCGGCCACCTCGTGCCCGAGCACGGTGGCGACGGTGTCCAGCTCGCGGCGGGCGGCCGGGTCGGCGGGCACCGGCGAGACCCGGAGCACGCCGCGTCGTTCGCCGCGCATCCCCACCGGGAACCAGCCGGTCCCGTCGGCGAACACCGGCTCCTGGTGGTCGAACGCGTACCAGGCCGGGTGGCCGGGGCCGGTCAGCGCCTCGCCGCCGCCCAGCGGCAGCAACTCGGCGAGCCGGTAGTCGACCTGGTACAGCTCGGTCCGGGTGATCCCGTACGTCCGCCGCAACTCGTCGGCGAGGCGCGCCACGATGAGATCAGTCGGCGCGTCCGTCACGTTTCGGCGGACGCGCGCCTCCGCTTCGCTCATCTTTGCTCCTTTGCACAGGTCGCCGGGCTGGGCCGGGGGGTAGTCTCGGGCCCACCATGACCGAGGAGCCCGGTCCCGTGGGACCCGAAGCGAGTATGTCCGCCGCCCTGGACGAGGCGGCGGGCACCCTGCTCTCCGTCTGGGAGGCGGCCCGGGAGCGGACCACGAGCCGCCTCTCCAGCGCCCAGTTGCGCGCGGTGATGGTCGTCGAGCAGTACGACGGGATCAACCTCCGCCGGCTCGCCTCGCTGACCGACATGCTGCTCTCCTCCGCCAGCCGGCTCTGCGACCGGCTGGTGGCGGCCGGCATGCTGGAGCGGGAGCCGGGCCGCTACGACCGCCGGGAGATCTCGCTGCACCTCACCCCGGCCGCCAACCGGCTCCTGGCCGAGCTGCGCGCCGACCGGCGACGCCGGCTGGCGCGGATCCTGGCCGGGATGAGCGCCGAGGGGCGGGTGGCGCTGCTGCGCGGGATGCGGGAGTTCGACCAGGTCGGTCGCCGCGACGAGGCGACGGTGGCCGAGGACTGGCCGGTGCTGCGCCCCTCCGGGGAGCGGATCGGCGACCCGCTGGTGGGTCTGGGCGCGCCGCCGGCGCCCGGTCGACCGGGCGCGCCCCGCGGGCCCGTCGAGCCGGTCCCGCCCGACGGCCCCTCGGCGGTCCGCACCGCCTGACACCGCGGCCCGGCCGTTCGCCGACACCGGCGCCGGCCCGCGGCGGCGGGAGCGCGCCACGCCGGTCAGCCGGCCGCAGCCGCGGCCCGCGCCGTCCGCAGCCGCGCGGCCACCCGGGGATACTCGGTCAGGGCCCCCTCCAGCGTGGCGAGCACGTCGTCCAGCAGGCGGCGGCCACCGCGGGCGGTGAGCGCCTCCTCCTGCCACCGGACGAAATCCCGCAACAGCCGGTCGTCGTCGACCCGTACCGCCGCCACCAGTGCGTCGACCAGGTGCGCGATGCCGGAGGCGACGTCCTCGACGCTCTCCTGCGGCGGATCCACCGCGCCCAGCGCGAGCCGGACCAGGTCGCGCCGGCGGTGCAGCACCGCCACGTACGCGTCGTCCTTCGGGGGCGGCGGCGGGCCGGTGTGCGTGCCGGCGGGCAGCGGCCCGGCCAGCAACCGCACCGCGTCCCGCGCGCTGGCGCCCCACGCCGCCGCGCCGATCGCCGTCGCCCACCGGCCCTCGGGGCCGAAACCGGGCCCGCCGACCAGCACCGGCACCCCGGCGGCCCGACTGGCCTCGACCATCCGCGCCGCCCGCACCAGCCGGTTCGGCTGCACGCAACTGAGCAGCACCGCTTCCGGGCCGGTCTGGTGCAGGTAGGAGACCAGATGCCGGGCCGGCACACTGGCCCCCAGGAACGTCACCCGCCAGCCGGCCGCCCGGACCACCTCGCTGACGATCCGGGCGGCCAGCGCGTGCCACTCGCCCTCCACGCAGGCCACTACCACGAGGCCGTGGCGCGGCGCGCCGACGCTCGCGCCGAGCGCGTCCACCACCAGCTCACTGACATGGGTGGCGGCATGTTCCTGGGCGACGCTCCACGAGCCGGTGAGCCACCGCCGGCCGATCTTCCGCTGCGCCACCGCGACCAGGTCGACCAGGACGTCCGCCACCGAACAGCCGCCGGCCACCAGGTCGCGGGCGAGCGCCACGGCGCCGACCCGGTCGGCCCGGTCCAGGTGGTCGAGGTACGCGGCGAGCGTCTCCGGCCCGATCCGGCAGGACGGGCTCACGCGGCGGCCACGGCCAGCATGGCGATGTCGTCGTGCGGCTGCCCGTCGAGCCACTCGTCCACGAGTTGGAGCACCCGGTCGACGAGCGCGGCCGGTGGCAGCCCGGCCCCGGAGGCGAGCGCCTGCCGCAGCCGGTCGTCGCCGAACATGGCCGGCTCGGTGGGGCCGCCCCGGGCCTCGGTGACCCCGTCGGTGTAGGCCAGCAGCAGGTCACCGGGGGCCAGCCGCACCTCGACCTCGGCGAACCGGGCCGCGGTCAGCGCGCCGACCGGCATGCCGCCCACCCGGACCGCGTCGATGCCACCGCCGGCGCGGACCACGAGTGGCGCCGGGTGCCCGCCGCCGGCCATCCGGACCAGCAGCCCGCCGTCGGGTTGCCGGCTCAGCGTGCCGAGCAGGAGCGTGGTGAACTGGGCCCGCGAGGCCGCGCCCGGCGCGTCCAGCAGCGCGCGGTTGAGCAGCTCCATCAGCTCCCGGGGGCGCTGCTCGACCAGCCGCAGGGTCTGCAACGACTGGCGTACCCGCCCGGTCAGCACGGCCGCGCCGACGCCCTTGCCGCAGACGTCGCCGAGCGCGAACAGGCCGCCGTCGCCGGTGGGGAACAGGTCGTAGAAGTCGCCGCCGATGCGCAGGCTGTCCCCGGCGGCGCGGTAGCCGCCGGCCAGCGTCATCCCGGGCAGGCGGGGCAGCTCCGGCGGGAGCAGGCTGTTCTGGAGCACCCGGGCCAGGTGGGTCTGCTCGCCGTACAGCTCGGCGGCGGCCAGCGCGGCGCCGGCCCGGCCGGCGAACTCCCGGGCCAGCGCGATCTCCCGCTGGTCGAAGCCGGCCCGGTCGGGGCGGCGGGCCAGGACCAGCGCCCCGGCCGGCCCGCCGGCGCTGGGCATCGGGCTGATCAGCACGGTGCCCGGCCGGCCGAAGTCGGCGGGCAGCACCTCGGCCAGGTCGGCCAACTCGGCGTCGAGCCAGGGGCTGGGCGCGGTCAGGTCGCCGTCGAGCGCCTCGACCAGACCGGGGACGGACTCCACGGTCCGCCACCCGGCCACGCCGGTGATCGGCCCCGAGTCGCCGGTGGCGTACCGGATCCAGTGCGGCTCGTCCTCGGCCGGCAGCGGCGGTCGGTGCACCACCACGGCCACGTCGGCCAGGTAGGGCACCGGCAGGGCGACGGCGGCGCGCAGCGTCTGGTCCCGGTGCAGGGAGAGCCCGAGCCGGCTGCCGGCCTGGGCCAGGAACGCGGTCCGGGAGCGTTCGGCGAGCAGTGCGTCGGTGCGGGCGTGTTCCTCGGTGACGTCCCGCACATACCAGGCGCCGCGCTCCCCGGCCAGCCCGCGCCGCAGACCGCGCAGTCGCCGGCCGAGGTGCTCGGTCTCGAACGTGGCGGCGCCGTCGCGGGCCGCCTCGGCCAGCGCGGACACCTGGCAGCCGGCCAGGCCGATGCCCGGTGTCAGCTCGGGGAGAAGCTCCGCCGCCATGGCGTTCACCAGGCTCACCACGCCGGCCGGATCGACCGTCACGACGGCCTCGGCCAGCCCGTCCAGCAACTCTCGGGCGAGCCGGTCGTCGGCCGGCAGCGCGACCCCGGCCACTCGCCGGGGTCGTTTCCGCCAGCCGTGTCCACCGCCGCTGACCGGCCCGGCGACACCGTCCCGGCGTGTGGCGGTCACCGCCGCTGGCCGGGCGCTTCGGTCGGTCGACCCGTGTGCATGCTGTCGGTGCACTCCTCGTTCGTGGACAGGTTGCCTGACGGCAAGCGTACCGAGCGGGAGCGACGAATGCCCGTCGAGGAATGCGCGAGGTCCTGCTCAGCCGGTGGCGGCCCGGGCGAGCCAGCCGACCGGGCGGTCGACGATGCGGCGTACCACCGAGGTGGCGCCGCCGACCGCGGCCGACTGGGCGCCGAGCGCGGCGGGCCGCACCGTGACCGGTGACCAGGCGGCGGTGAGCACCCGTCGGGAGATCTCCGCCACCACCGGCGGGCACAACCACGGCGCGAGCGGGGCGTATCCACCGCCGAGCACCACGGTGTCCAGGTCCAGCAGGTTCACCACGCCCGCCACCGCCACCCCCAGCGCCACCCCGGCGTCGGCCAGCGCGGCCAGCGTGGCCCGGTCCCCGGCCCCGGCCAGGTCGGCGAGCCGGGTGGCCGCGGTGTCGGCGGGCAACTCCGCGCCGGGCAGCCCGGCGGCGGCGAGGATGGCCTCCTGGCCGGCGTACTGCTCCAGGCAGCCCTGGCCACCGCACCGGCAGGGCCGCCCCTGCGGCTGGACCGGGATGTGACCGATCTCACCGCTCCAGCCGCGCGCGCCCCGGTAGAGCGCGCCGTCCAGCACGATTCCGGCGCCGATGCCGATCTCGCCGGTGACGTGCAGGAAGCTGCGCGGGCCGGGCGGCCCGGCATACAGCTCACCCAGCGCCGCCAGGTTGGCCTCGTTCTCCACCACCAGCGGCGGGACACCGTCGACCGGCTCGACGAGCGGACGCCCGGCGAGCAGCGCCGGCACGTCCACGTCCCGCCAGCCGAGGTTCGGGGCCAACCGGACCAGGCCGCCGTCGCCCACCAGGCCGGGCACGGCCAGCGTCGCGCCGGCCAGCGTCAACCCGTCGCGTACGGCGGCGGCGCGCGCCTCGGCGGCCAGCGCGGTGAGCCGGTCGAGCGCGTCGGCGGGGGAGACCGGCCGCAGGTCGGCGCGACGGACCAGGTGGTGCCGGACCGTGCCGCCCAGGTCGACCACGCAGGCCGCCAGGTAGTCGACGTTCACCTCCAGCCCCAACCCGGCCGGGCCGTCCGCGGCGAGCACCAGGCCGCGCGCCGGCCGGCCCGCCCCGGTCCGCGGGGCCGGCTCCGCCTCGGCGACCAGCCGCCCGGCGATCAGGTCGTCGACGACGGCGGAGACGGTGGCCCGGGTCAGGCCGGTCCCGGCGGCGAGCCCGGCCCGCGACGGGGGCCGGTCGGCGGCGGCGATCCGCCCGAGCACGACCGCGAGGTTCAACTCGCGCAGGCTGCCCTGCCGGACCGCTCCGGCGGTGCTGGCGCTGGTCACCACTTGACACTGCCACATCCCCGCCATTTAATTCAACCGCTGAACAAATCGCGGACGACACCACCACCGGAGGTCCCCATGGCACCCCGTCCCACCCCCGCGGACAAGTTCTCCTTCGGCCTCTGGACCGTGGGCTGGACCGCCCGCGACCCGTTCGGCGACGCCACCCGGCCCGAGCTGGACGCCGTCGAGGCGGTGCACAAGCTCGCCGAGCTGGGCGCGTACGGGATCACGTTCCACGACGACGACCTGGTTCCGTTCGGCGCGGACGCGGCCACCCGGGACGCCCGGCTGAGCCGGTTCCGCAAGGCGCTCGACGAGACCGGCCTGGTCGTGCCGATGGTCACCACCAACCTCTTCACCCACCCGGTGTTCAAGGACGGCGGCTTCACCAGCAACGACCGCGACGTGCGCCGTTACGCGCTGCGCAAGGTGCTGCGCAACGTCGACCTCGCCGCCGAGCTGGGCGCGAAGACGTTCGTCATGTGGGGCGGCCGGGAAGGCGCCGAGTACGACCTGTCCAAGAACATCGGCGCCGCGCTGGACCGCTACCGCGAGGCCGTCGACCTGCTCTGCCAGTACGTCGTCGACTCCGGCTACGACCTGCGCTTCGCCATCGAGCCGAAGCCGAACGAGCCGCGCGGCGACATCCTGCTGCCCACCGTCGGCCACGCGATCGCGTTCATCTCCACCCTGGCCCGCCCGGAGATGGTCGGGCTCAACCCGGAGGTCGGCCACGAGCAGATGGCCGGGCTCAACTTCGCCCACGGCATCGCCCAGGCGCTCTGGCAGGGCAAGCTGTTCCACATCGACCTCAACGGCCAGCGCGGCATCAAGTACGACCAGGACCTGGTCTTCGGCCACGGCGACCTGCTCAACGCGTTCGCCCTGGTCGACCTGCTGGAGCACGGCGGCCCGGACGGCGGCCCCGCGTACGACGGCCCGCGGCACTTCGACTACAAGCCCTCCCGGACCGAGGACATCGCCGGGGTGTGGGCGTCGGCCGCCGCGAACATGAGCACCTACCTGCTGCTCAAGGAGCGGGCCAAGGCGTTCCGCGCCGACCCCGAGGTGACCGAGGCACTCGCCGCCAGCCGGGTGGCCGAGCTGTCCACGCCGACGCTGAACCCGGGCGAGGGCTACGCCGAGCTGCTCGCCGACCGGACCGCGTTCGAGGAGTTCGACCCGGAGGCCGCCGGCGCGAAGGGCTTCGGCTTCGTCCGGCTCAACCAGCTCGCCGTCGAGCACCTGCTCGGCGCGCGCTGAGGCGGGCCGCCATGCCGCTCGTCGCCGGGGTCGACTCGTCGACCCAGTCCTGCAAGGTGGTGGTCCGGGACGCGGAGACCGGCGCGCTGGTCCGGCAGGGCCGCGCGCCGCACCCGGCCGGCACCGAGGTCGACCCGTACGCCTGGTGGGACGCGCTGCGCGCCGCGGTCGCGGAGGCCGGCGGGCTGGCCGACGTGGCCGCCGTCTCGGTCGGCGGCCAGCAGCACGGCATGGTCTGCCTGGACGAGTCGGGCGAGGTGGTCCGGCCGGCGCTGCTGTGGAACGACACCCGATCCGCCGACGCCGCCCGGGAACTGGTCGACGAGGCCGGCGGCGGGGAGACCGGCCGCCGGTTCTGGGCCGACGCCACCGGCGCGGTGCCGGTGGCCAGCTTCACCGCCACCAAGCTGCGCTGGCTGGCCCGGCACGAGCCGGCGAATGCCGACCGGGTGGCCGCGGTCTGCCTGCCCCACGACTGGCTGACCTGGAAACTGGCCGGTGCGCCCGGGCTGGACGCGCTGCGCACCGACCGGGGCGACGCCAGCGGCACCGGCTACTGGTCACCGCGCACCGGCGAATACCGGCTCGACCTGCTGGAGCAGGCGTTCGGCCGGCGGATCCGGGTGCCGGTGGTGCTCGGTCCGGCCGAAGCGGCCGGGCACCTCGACCCGACGGCGCTCGACGGCGGTTCGGCCGCGCGCCCGGCCGGTGCCGCGCGCTCGTCCGGCGACGGGGCAGCCGGCGCGGTCGGTCCGTCCGGCGGCGCCGGGCCGGTGCTGCTCGGCGCGGGCACCGGGGACAACGCCGCGGCGGCCCTCGGCGTCGGCGCCGGTCCCGGCGACGTGATCGTCTCGATCGGCACCTCCGGCACCGTCTTCGCGGTCGCCGACGCGCCGGCCGCCGACCCGGGCGGCGCGGTGGCCGGCTTCGCGGACGCCACCGGGCGGTTCCTGCCACTGGTCGCCACGCTGAACGCGGCCCGGGTGCTGGACGCCGCCGCGACGCTGCTCGGTGTCGACCTGGACACGCTCGGCGAGCTGGCGCTGTCCGCCCCGGCCGGCGCGGACGGGCTGGTGCTGGTGCCGTACCTGGAGGGGGAGCGGACCCCGGACCGGCCGCACGCCACCGGCAGCCTGCACGGCCTCACGCTCGGCACCTCGACCCCGGCGCACCTGGCCCGGGCCGCCGTCGAAGGGCTGCTGTGCGGACTGGCCGACGGCCTCGACGCGCTGCTCGCGCAGGGCGCCCGCGCGGACCGGATCATCCTGGTCGGCGGCGGTGCCCGTTCCGCCGCGGTCCGGCGGATCGCGCCGCAGGTCTTCGGCCGCCCGGTGGTGGTCCCGCCGCCGGGCGAGTACGTCGCGGACGGCGCGGCCCGACAGGCCGCCTGGGTGGCGCTGGGCGGCACCGCCCCGCCCACCTGGTCCATCGGCGACACCGAGGAGTACACCGCCGAGCCGGTCCCCACCATCCGCACCCACTACACCCACGCCCGGGGGTAAGGCCGGGCCCCCTGTTAACGCCTCGCGCATAACAGGGGGCCCCGCTTAACAACAAGCACCGGGGGGTCGCGCTGCGCGAGGGGCGCGGGCCTGGTTGGCTGCCGGCATGAGCGGCACGAGGGTCTCCCGGCGCGGGAACGCGGCGCACCGGTTCTACAGCGTCGTGGTCTTCGTCGTGCTCGCCTCGCTGGACAACGTGGCGATCGGCCTGGTGCCACCGCTGTACGGGCCGATCTCCGGCGCGCTCGGCGTGCCGCAACGGCTGCTCGGCCTGGTCACCGCCGTCAGCTTCCTGGTCAGCGCCGTGGCGGCGGTGGGCTGGGCGTACGTCGGGGACCGCACCAACCGCAAGCCGCTGCTCATGGTCGGCACGCTGATCTGGGCGGTCGGCACCGGCGGCAGCGCGCTGGCCGGGCACTACTCGACGTTTCTGGTCGCCCAGCTCGTCGCCGCGGTCGGGCTGGGCGCGGTCGGCTCGGTGGGCTTCTCCGTGGTCACCGACCTGATCTCGCCGCGCCGCCGCGGCCTGGTGATGAGCTTCTGGGGCCTGTCCCAGGGCGTCGGCACGCTGGCCGGCACGCTGGTCGGCGGACTGCTCGGCGCGACCGACTGGCGGCGACCGTTCCTGCTGCTGACCTTCGTCGGCCTGGCCGCCACCATGGCGTACCTGTTCACCTACGACATCCGGCGCGGGCAGAGTGAGCCGGAGCTGGCCGAGGCGTTGGACGCCGGCGGCGAGTACGACTACCGGATCAGCCGCGCCGACCTGCCCCGGATCCTGGCCCGGCGGACCAACCGCTGGCTGATCCTCCAGGGCCTCACCGCGCAGGCCGCGTTCGGCTCGCTGGTCTGGCTGCCGGTGCTGTTCAGCCAGCGGGCCGAGGCGCAGGGCTACTCGGCAGCCACCGCGGTGGTGGTGGGCAGCGTCTTCGCCACGCTGTTCCAGCTCGGCGGCGTGCTCTCCATCGTGGGTGGGCTGGTCGGCGACGCGCTGCAACGGCGTACCCCGAGTGGTCGGGCCCGGGTCGCGGCCGTGGGCGTCCTCGCAGCCGTGCCGTTCTACCTGGTCCTGTTCTTCGTGCCGCTGCGCATCGACGTGCCGGACGGCGGCAGCTCCGGCGCGGTGGTGGCGGCGGTGCTGTCCAGCGTGCTGACCGAGCCGACGATCGGGCTGAGCCTGCTCACCGCCGTGGTGGCGCTGGCGCTCACCTCGGCCAACTCGCCCAACTGGTTCGCGCTGATCGCCGACGTCAACCCGCCCGAGCACCGGGGCACGGTCTACAGCCTCGGCAACCTGGTCAACGGCGTCGGCCGGGCGGCCGGCAACGGGCTGGTCGGGGTGGCGTTCGCCGCGCTGCGGGTGGCGTTCCCGCCGCCGTTGAACTACGCGGTCGGGCTGGCCGCGTTCCAGCTCTTCTTCGTCCCGACCGGGATCATGTACTGGCTGGCGGCCGGGACGTCCCCCCGCGACATCGCGCAGGTGCACGACCTGCTGCACGCCCGCGCCGACCGTCTCGACCGCCGCGACGGCCCCGACCGCCTCGAAGGAGGGGCCCCCTCTTAACAGGTGGGTGTTAAGAGGGGGCCCTGCCTATACCGGAGGCGTTAACAGGGGGCCCCTCCTTACGCCAGCCAGACGGTGACGTCGGTGGGGACCGACGCGTCGGTCAGGGGGGCGCTGGCGGCCAGCACCGTTGCGCCGTCGGGCAGCGGCACCGGGGGCGTGCCGAAGTTGGTCAGCACGGTGAGGCCGCCGTTGGTGAAGGTGAGGACCTCGTCCGCGGAGGAGAGGAAGCGCATCGGGCCCCGGGCCAGTCCGTGCTCCCGGCGCAGCCGCAGCGCGGTCCGGTACAGCTCGTACGTCGAGCCGGGCACCCCGCGCTGGCGGTCCAGCGCGTACTCGGCCCAGATCGGCGGCTGGGGCAGCCAGCTCGCGTCGGTCGGGCCGAAGCCGTACGACGGGGCGTCGGCCTCCCACGGGATCGGCACCCGGCAGCCGTCCCGGCCGCGCTGGGTGTGCCCGCTGCGCGCCCAGGTCGGGTCCTGCCGGGCCTCGTCGGGCAGCGTGGTGTGCTCCGGCAGCCCCAGCTCCTCGCCCTGGTAGAGGTAGGCCGAGCCGGGCAGCGCCAGCATCAGCAGGCTGGCCGCCCGGGCCCGGCGCAGGCCCAGCGCCACGTCCGGCTGCGGGTCGTCGACGCCGATGCCGTTCATCCGGCCGCCGCCGGTGGTCAGCCCGAGCCGGGAGGCGTGCCGGACCACGTCGTGGTTGGACAGCACCCAGGTGGTGGGCGCGCCGACCGCGTCGGTGGCCTCCAGCGAACGGGTGATCACCGCGTACTGGGCGGGTGCGGTCCAGGCGGCCATCAGGTACTCGAAGTTGAACGCCTGGTGCATCTCGTCCGGCCGGACGTAGCGGGCCAGCCGCTCGGCCGGTTCCACCCACGCCTCGGCGACCAGGATCCGCTCCCCGGCGTACGAGTCGAGCAGCCGTCGCCACTCCCGGTAGACCTCGTGCACGCCGTCCTGGTCCCACATCGGCGGCCGGGGCTTGTCCGCCTCGTTGCCGGAGAGGATCTCCTGCGGCTCCTGCCAGTCGGCCAGGTCGGCCTGCTTGATCAGCCCGTGCGCCACGTCCACCCGGAACCCGTCGACGCCGCGGTCCAGCCAGAAGCGCAGCACGCCGAGGAACTCCTCGCGGACCTCCGGGTTGTCCCAGTTGAGGTCCGGCTGGCCGGGGTCGAACAAGTGGAGGTACCACTGCCCGTCGGGCAGTCGGGTCCAGGCCGGCCCGCCGAACACGCTCTCCCAGTCGTTCGGCGGCTCGGCGCCGTCCGGCCCCTTGCCGTCCCGGATGACGTACCGCCGGCGTTCCGGGCTGCCCGGCGCGGCGGCCACCGCGGCGGTGAACCAGCGGTGCGCGGACGAGGTGTGGTTGGGCACCAGGTCGACGATCACCCGCAGGCCGCGGGCCTTCGCCTCGGCGATCATCTGGTCGGCGTCGGCGAGCGTGCCGAAGAGCGGGTCGACGTCCCGGTAGTCGGCCACGTCGTAGCCGGCGTCGGCCTGCGGGGACGGATAGAACGGGGACAGCCAGACCGCGTCGACCCCCAGTTCGGCGAGGTGGTCGAGGCGGGCGGTGATGCCCGGGAGGTCGCCGATGCCGTCACCGTCGGAGTCCGCGAACGAGCGCGGGTAGACCTGGTAGATGACTGCCTCGGTCCACCAGCCGGTGGCCGGGGCCTGCTGCGTCGCGTCGGTGTTCAGCGCCTTCTCCCTGTCGTGGATGCCTGACGAACGGGTCCGTTCAGTGTGCCCGGGGTGGCGCGGTCGAGTCCCGCACGACCAGCCGAGTGGGAAGGATCACCGAGGTCGGCGTCCGTCCGTCGCCGGCGGCTCCGCGCGGCGCCGGCACCGGTCCGGGGTACGGGTCGGCGGCGCCCGCCCCCAGCGGGTCGAGCAGGATACGGGCGGCGAGGCGCCCCTGGTCGGCGGCGGGTTGGGCGATGGTGCTCAGCCCCAGCACGCCGGCCAGGTCGTGGTCGTCGATGCCGATCACACTGACGTCCTGCGGCACCCGCAGCCCGGCGTCGCGCAGCGCGCTGACCGCGCCCATCGCCATCTCGTCGCAGGCGGCGAAGATGGCGGTCGGTGGTTCGCCGCGGGCCAGCAGCTCGGCGGTGGCGTGGATGCCGCCGTCGATGGTGAACTGGGACTCGACGTCGAGGCTCGGGTCGGGCCGCAGGCCGGCGACGCGCAGCGCCTCCTGGTAGCCGCGCCGCCGGTCCAGGTGGGTGGTGAACGCCAGCTCGTCGTCCGGGTCGCCGGAGATGTGCGCGATCCGGGTGTGGCCGAGGTCGAGCAGGTGGCGGGTGGCGGTCCGGGCGGCGGCCACGTCGTCGATCCGGACGCAGGGCCAGCCGGGCACTCCGCTGCCGGAGCTGATCGTCACGCCGGGCAGGTCGAGTTTGGTGAGCGCGTGCACGTCCGCCGCGCGCAGCGGCGTGGCGACCAGGATGATCGCGTCCACCCGCTTGTGCAGGCTGGCCGTCCGTAGCACCCGCTGGCGGGTCTGCTCCCGGCCACCGAGGTTGTAGAGGAGCGTGTCGTAGCCGTGCTGCTGGAGGGAGTCCTCGACCGCCTCCACCACGGTGCCGAAGAACCACCTGGTGATCCGCGGGACCACCACGGCGACCGTGCCGGTCCGCCCGCCGGCGAGCCGGGAGGCGCTGGGCGAGACCGCGTACTGGAGTTGCTCGGCGGCGGCGAGGACCCGGCGGCGGGTGGCGGCCGAGACCGTCGGCAGGCCGCGCAACGCGCGGGAGACGGTGGCCGTGGAGACCCCGGCCAGGCGGGCGACGTCGTCAATCTTGGTCATCGTGGCTCCCCGCTGCGACCCGTGTCCCGCCGCCGCCGGCACTCCGGCGGCGGCGGGGCGGTGGATCAACCCTTGACGCTGCCGGCGAGCAGGCCCCGCACGAAGTAGCGCTGGAGGGACAGGAACACGATCAGCGGTACGACGATCGACACGAACGCGCCGGCCGTGAGCCGCTGCCACTCGTTGCCCCGGGTGCCGGCCAGCTCGGCGAGCCGGACGGTCAGCGGAGCGGTCTCGTCGCCGCCACCGGCGAAGATCAGCGCGACCAGCAGGTCGTTCCAGACCCAGAGGAACTGGAAGATGCCGATCGCCGCCAGCGCCGGGGTGATCAGCGGCAGCACGATGGTGCGGAAGATCTTCGGGTGGGTGGCGCCGTCGACCCGGGCCGCCTCCATCAGGTCGCCGGGGAGCTGCGAGATGAAGTTGTGCAGCAGGTAGACGGCGAACGGAAGCGCGAAGCAGGTGTGCGCGAACCACACCTGGGCGAACTTCTGCTCGTCGACCAGGTCCCACGCGGGGAGGACCTGGACCCCGGCGATGGTGACGCCGGTGGAGAAGAACCGCAGCAGCGGCACCAGGGCCATCTGGAGCGGCACGATCTGCAACGCGAAGATCGCGATGTAGAGCCAGTCCCGCCCCCTGAAGTTGATCCAGGCCAGCGCGTACGCGGCCAGCGAGGCGAACGCGATCGGGAACAGCACCGACGGGATGGTGATCGCCAGCGAGTTGATGAAGTAGCTGGCGAGCTGCCCCGACGATCCGCTGCTGAACAGCACGTCCTGGTAGTTCTGGAAGGTGAACTGGGGGTCGCGGAAGAACGTCCACCAGCCGGTGGTCTTGATCTGGTCCTCGGGCCGGAACGAGGAGACGAACAGGCCGAAGGTCGGGACCGTCCAGAGCAGCGCGAGCACGATCGAGACAAGCGTGGCGGTGCGGCTGTTCAGCCGCTTGCGGACCCGGGCGGCCCGGGTGGTCGGCCCGGTCGCCTGGACGCCGGCTCCGACGGTGGGCGTGGCGGTGGTCATCTCAGCCCTCCCGCTGCTTGCGCAGGTTGCGGATCTGGTAGATCACGAGCGGCAGGACCAGGACGAACAGGAAGACCGCGAGCGCCGAGCCCTGGCCGTTCTCGCCGTACCGGAACGCCTGGTTGTACATCTCGTTCGCGATCACGCTGGTGTCGTAGTTGCCGTTGGTGGCGGTCCGGACGATGTCGAAGACCTTGAGCGTGGCGATGGAGATCGTCACCACCACGACGATCAGCGCCGGCCGGATGCTCGGCATGGTGATCCGCCAGAACATCTGCCACGCGGTGGTCCCGTCCAGCCGGGCCGCCTCGATGATGTCCGCCGGGATGGCCTTGATGGCCGCGGAGAGCACGACCATGGCGAAGCCGGCCTGGATCCAGATCATGATCACGATGAGCAGGAGCGTGTTCAGCGGCGAGTCCAGCAGCCACTGCTTCGGCTCGCCGCCCAGGCTGACCACGATCTGGTTGAGCAGGCCGATCTGCTCCTGCCCGTCGCCCCGGTAGGCGTAGACGAACTTCCAGATGATGGCGGCGCCGACGAACGAGATCGCCATCGGCAGGAAGATCAGCGACTTGGCCGCCGACTCGAACCGGGCCTTGTCCACCAGGACCGCGTAGATCAGCCCGAACGCGCTGGCCAGCAGCGGCACCAGGAGCACCCAGACCAGGGTGTTGAGCAGCACCCGGACGATCGAGTCCTCGGCGAACATCCAGGCGTAGTTGTCCAGTCCCACCCAGTCGGTGCTGCCCGAGTCCATGAACGAGAGCAGCGTGGTGCGGACGGCCGGGATCACCAGCCCGACGGTCAGCAGCAGCAGCGTCGGCAGCAGGAAGAAGAACGCGAAGGCGCCCTCGCGCGGCTTGCGCCGCCGGGGTGCCGGTCCGCCGCCCGCCGCGACCGCGACCAGTTGCGCCTCCCGACGCCGGGCGAACCACGTCGGCACCACGTCGAGGAGCAGGAGCAGCCCGCCCACCACCGCGACGAAAGCGATCAGCCCGTACATCAGCATGAGGAACTTCGGCTGTTCCGCCGCGAAGTCGAACTCCATCAACCCTCCCTCAAGGGTTCGGATGCGGGCGGGTGGCCCGGCCCGTGCACACGGACCGGGCCACCCACGCGGATCACTTCCAGCTGCCCTCGATGTCGTTCAGGACGGTGGTGGTGTCCTTGCCGTTGATCCAGGCCACCATGCCCTTCCAGAACGTGCCGGCGCCGACCGCGGCCGGCATCAGGTCCGAGCCGTCGAAACGGAAGGCGGTCTTCGGGTCCTGGAGGATGCCCACGGAGAGCTTGTCCACCGGGTTCGGAACGTTGTTGATGTCCAGCTTGTTGTTCGCGGACACCCAGTCACCGATCTTGGCGCGGCTGTTGGCGTACTCGCCGGAGGCCAGGTAGGTCTGCACCGCCTGGATCTCGGGCCGGTCGGCGAAGGCCGCGACGAACTCGCCGCCGCCCAGCACCGGCTTGCCCTTGGCCGGGTCGATGGCCGGGAAGTAGAACGCGAAGACGTCGCCGTCCTCGGCCACCTTGGTGCCCTTCGCCCACTGGTTGGCGTAGAAGGACGCCTGGCGGTGCAGCGCGCACTTGCCGGTGAGGACCGGCGCGCCGGCCTCCTGGAACGAGGTGGTGGCGATGCTCTTCACGCCGCCGAAGCCACCGTTGACGTACTTCTCGTTCTTGAGGATGGTGCCCGCCTGGTTGACGGCGGTGGCGACCTGCGGGTCGTTGAACGGGATGCCGTGGGTGGTCCACTTGTCGTAGACCTCGGGCCCGCCGGTGCGCAGCAGGACGTCCTCGATCCAGTCGGTGGCCGGCCAGCCGGTGGCGTCACCGGACTCGATGCCCGCGCACCACGGCTTGGTGCCGCTCGCCGCGATCTTGTCGCTGAGGTCGATCAGCTCCTGCCAGGTGGTCGGGACCGACCAGCCCTTCTCCTTGAAGGTCTTCGGCGAGTACCACACGAAGGACTTCACGTTGGAGCCGAGCGGGGCGCCGTAGAACTGCCCGTTGACGGTGCTGTACTTCAGCCAGTCGGGGGAGTAGTTCTGCTCGGCCATGGCCTTGGTGTCGGCGCTGGCCGGCTTGAGCTTGCCGGAGTCGACGAACCGCTTGAGCAGGCCCGGCTGCGGGATGAAGGCGATGTCGGGGGCGTTGCCGCCGTCCACCCGGACGGGGAGCTGGGCCTCGAACTCGCCGGAGCCCTCGTGGTCGATCTCGATGCCGGTGCAGTCCTCGAACTCCTTCCAGGACTGCTGGAGGCGCTCGTCCTCGATGTCCCGGATCGACGAGTAGATCGAGACCTTCTTGCCGTCGTGGCCCTGGTACTTCTCGTATGCGGCGCACTCGGCCGAGCCCGCCTTGTCGCTCTTCTTGTCGTTGCCGGTCCCGCAGGCGGCGACGCCGAGCGCCAGCCCCAGCACGCCGGTGACCGCGAGAGCCTGGCGCGATCTGGCAAACGCCATGCCGATCTCCTTCCTTGCCGGCGCGTGGGGGAATTCGAATGCGCGCCGGTCCGATGGTCGTCCCCACATGTAAGCGCTTGCATCCCGTCCGGTCCACCCCCGGCCGGACACGGCCCGGTAACAATCCCGAAATCCGGACATCGCCACTGGGCGCGCTCCCAGGGATCTTCCGTCGAACGGAACTTTCTGCCACGCTGTCCGTATCGGATTGAAGACTTTCAACATAGGAGGTAGTGGATGCGCAAGCGGTGGCTCAGTCTGGCGGCGGGTGTGGCGGTCCTGGCCGCGACCCTGGTCCCGGCGGCGCCGGCGATGGCCGCGCCGACGTTCAAGGTTCCGTTCCCGTGCAACCAGTCCTGGTCCGGCCAGACGCGGACCAATCACAGCCCGGCCAACGCGATCGACTTCAACCGCACCGACGACCTCGGCGACCCGGTGGTGGCCAGCGCGCCCGGCACCGTCGACGTGGTGACGAACCTCGGTGACACGAGCTACGGCAAGTACGTCCGGATCAACCACGGCGGCGGCTGGACGACCTACTACGCGCACCTCAACGCGTTCAACGTGTCGGTCGGGCAGACCGTCGGCTACGGCCGCGTGATCGGGTACGTCGGCACCACCGGCGGCTCCACCGGCCCGCACCTGCACTACGAGCAGCGCTCGAACGGCAGCGCCGTGAAGATCAATTTCAACGGCGCGCAGGCCCTCTACTGGGGCACGAAGACCTACACCAGCGACAACGGCTGCGCCGGCGCGGACACCGGGGCCGGCACGGTGAACACCTCCGGCACGGCCCTGACGGTCCGCTCCGGGCCGGGCACCGGCTACAGCGCGGTGGGCACGGTGGCCGACGGGGCCAAGGTGACGATCTACTGCCAGACCAGCGGCACCAGCGTCACCGGCACGTACGGCACCAGTTCCATCTGGGACCGGATCGGCTCCGGCCGGTTCATCTCCGACGCGTACGTCTACACCGGCTACGACGGGTACATCCCCGGCGTGCCCCGCTGCTGACCCCGGTGGGCGCGGGGGCGTCGGCTCCCGCGCCCACCCCGGTCAGGCGTTCAGCCGCCAGATGGCGAAGTTGAGCGCGGCGGCGAACGTGACCCACGCCCAGTACGGCAGCATCAGCAGCGTCGCCGGCCGGGACACCCGCCGGAACAACACCACGGTCACGCCGATCGCCAGCCACATCAGCACGATCTCGGCGAACGCCAACCCGTAGCGGCCGGCGCCGAAGAAGAGCGGCGTCCAGACGGCGTTGAGCACCAGTTGGACGCACCAGGCCCAGAGCGCGGGGCCGAAGCCGACCCGGCGCCAGACCAGCCAGCCGGCGATCGCGATCAGCGCGTACAGCAGGGTCCACACCGGGCCGAACAGCCACGACGGCGGTGCCCAGGCGGGCTGTTCCAGGCTCTGGTACTCCGCGGAGGTGCCCCGGACGCCCAGCCCGCCGATGGCGGCGGCGGCGAACGTGGCGGCGCCGAAGCCGAGCAGGGCCCACCACTTCCGGGCCCCGGCGGTACGCCGGCCGGCGCGTTGCGACATCTCCATGGTCGAGATATTGCCGCTGGCCGGGGGAGGCAAACCCCGCCGGATACGGAAAACGCCGGGATCGTCGGGTCCGGACGCTCCGGTCTGGGAGGACAGAGCGCCGGGCCCGACGACCCCGGCGGGTCTCGGGTGCTGCGGGCGGGCGTTACGTGTTGAAGATGCTGACACCACCCGGGCCGACCAGCAGGCCCACCACGATGAGGACGATGCCCCAGAGGATCTGTCGGCGGAAGAGGGCAAGAATTCCGGCGACCACGAGTACGACTGCGAGAATCCAGAGAATCAGCTCCATGGCGGCTGGATACCCGGCGGCCCGATCCCGGAAACCTCCCTCTCAGTCGACCTGATCCCCGAGGTGGAAGACGCTGTAGGCCTGCTTGATCACGGGGTGCGCGACGTTACGGACCCGCACCCCGCCCGGCGTGGTGCCGCGCTCGGTGCCGTGGTGGGCGTGCCCGTGCAGGGCCAGCGCGGTGGGCGCCGAGTCGATCGCCTGCCCGAGCTGGTAACAGCCGAGGAACGGGTAGATCTCCAGCGGCTCGCCGGCGAGCGTGTCCGGCACGGGGGAGTAGTGGGTGAGCGCGACCAGCGCGTCACACTCCAGCGCGAGCAGCGCGGCCGCCAGCGCGTCGGCGCTCTCCCGGGTGGTTCGCACGAACGATTTCATCTCCGGCTCGCCGAAGTCGCTGGCGCAGCGCCCGGCGAACCCGCCGCCGAAGCCCTTCACACCGGCCACGCCGAGCCGCCCCCCGGGGCACTCCACCACCGTGCCGGTGCCCTCCAGCACGGTGATCCCGGCGTCCTCCAGCACCTTGACCACCTGCGGCACCTGGTCGCACTGGTGGTCGTGGTTGCCGAGCACGGTGATCACCGGCACGCCGAGATCGCCGAACTCCCGCGCCACGCAGCGCGCCTCGGCCTCCGTGCCGTGCCGGGTCAGGTCGCCGGCGAGCAGCAGCACGTCGGCGCAGTCCGGCAGCTCCTCCAGCGCCGGACGGAACCGGCCCACCACGTCCTCGTCCAGGTGCACGTCGCCGACGGCGGCGATCCGGATCACCATCGAACCTCCCTCACGGCAGTTCCTCCACCTGGGTGGGCGCCTGCGTACGGATCACACCGATGTCGCTGGTCACCGGCGTGTCCGGGAAGCGCTCGGCCACCCGCCGCAGGATCTCCTCGCGCCGGTGCGGGCTCTCCACCTCGCCGGAGAGCACCAGCCCGCGCTCGCGGCGCAGCACCGTGATGCCCTGCTCGGCCACGGACGGGTCCTCCGCCAGCATGTTCTGGATCTCCGCCTCGACGTACTCGTCGGGCGGCACGTCGCCGGGCTGTCCGGTCACGGGGTCTCCCTTCCGCCGGGCACGCCGTCGGGCAGCACGTCCAGCCGGTCGAGCAGCACCAGGAACGCCTCCGCGTACGGCGAGTGCTGCGTTTCCTTGCGTACCCGGTCCCAGTCGATCTGTTCCCGCAGCGAGCGGGCGAGCGGCAGGGCGCGGGCGAAGTCGCAGTAGTGCTGGGAGAAGCTGAGCAGCTTGTGCACCATGAGCTGGCTGGCCGAGAGCACCGGCATGTGGATCGCGTCGACCGGCCGCACGATGGTGTCGGCGAACGTCTCCTCGGTCACCGGGGTCTCGATCGGCCGGTGGATCAGGTCCACCATCCGGCCCTCGTCGTAGACCTTGACCAACCAGTCCTCCGGCGGGCGCTCGGCCGTGAAGCCGGCCTCGACCAGCGCCTCCAGCGCCCGGTCGACGTCGGCCTCGCGGAGCAGGAAGTCGACGTCGTGGTCGCTGGAGTGGCCGCCGTGGGCGTACACGGCGAAGCTGCCGCCCAGGGCGAACGGGATCTCGGACTGCTTGAGCACGGCGGCGACCTTCTTCAGCGTGTGCACCAGGGTCTCGTCCCCGCGCTCGGCCATCTGGCTCTCCCGTCGTCGTCGTGGGCGGTGAGATTGAGTTGCCTACCCGGCGGACGCTCCGGTCACACCTTCCGCATCCACCTGGGGAGGAACGCGACAAAAAGGCGCTTGCGAGCATCCGTCGGATAACCTCGGGGAGGTGGCCAGCTCACTGCGGACGCGGCGCGGCGGAGCCCGACTGCGCACCGTCGCCCTGATCGGTATCGACGGCTCGGGCAAGACCACCCAGGCCCACCTGCTCGCCGAGGCGCTGACAGCGGCCGGCCACCGGGCCACCTACCACCGCAACGCCGGCGGTCGACGCTGGCTCGGCCGGCTCGCCCAACGGGTCGGCCGCCCGGACGCGCAACGCCTCGTCGGGCGCGACGGCCTGCTCGCGGTCGAGTCCGTGCTGCGGTGGCTGGCCATCGCGCTCGCACTGCTGAGCTGCCTGGCGACCGGCCGCACGGCGGTGATGGACCGGTGGTCCGTCTGCCAGTACGCCAGCATCCGGGCGCACGGTGGGCAGCGCTGGGAGCGGCTGGCCCGGGCCGGCTACCGGATCTTCCCGCCGCCCCGGGTCACCATCCTGCTGACCGTGGACCCGGCCGAGGCGTACCGGCGGATCGAGCGGCGCGGCACCGACCACGAGAGCATGCGGTGGCTCACCGCCGCCGACGCGGCCTACCGGGCGCTGCCGGAGTACGCCGGCTTCGTGGTGGTGGACGGCAGCGGCCCGCCGGAGGAGGTGTCCCGCCGGATCCGGGCGCACCTGAGCGAGTGGCTGCCGGACGACCCGTCCACACTCGCCGGCCCGTCGCCGGACGGCACCCCGCGCCCGTCGGGCGGCGGCCGGGAGGGCCCGGTGCCGGCTCAGGCCCGCCCGTAGACCGGGACGCTCGCGCCGCTCGTCGGGGCGGACTCCGCGCCGGCCAGGAAGCGGATCACCGTCGCGATCTCGGCCGGCGGCACCCACCGCCGGTGGTCCGCCTCGGGCTGGGCGGCCCGGTTGGCCGGGGTGTCGATGACGCTGGGCAGCACCGTGTTGCAGCGCACCCCACGCGGTCGGTACTCCACCGCGACCGCGTTCGCGAATGCCTGCACGGCGGCCTTGGCGGTGGCGTAGCCGGCCGCGCCGGGGAACGGGGCCACCGCCGCCCGCGCCGACACGCAGACCACCGCGCCGCCGCCGGCCGCGACCAGGTGCGGCAGCGCCGCCTGGGTGACCAGGTAGGTGGGGCGCAGGTTGATCCGCAGCATCCGCTCGAACTCCTCGACCGGCGTCTCGTGCACCAGCCCGCCGCTGGCGTACCCGCCGACGAGGTTGACCACGGCGCGCAGCGGCGCCGCGGGCTCGGCGGTGGCTGCCGTCACCGCCCGCGCGGCCCCCTCGGGAGTGAGCAGGTCCGCCACCACCGGGACCGGACCGGACGGCTCGGTCGTCGTCGGGCCGCCCTCCCGACCGGGTACGACCACCCGCCAGCCGTCCCGCAGGAACGCGGCGGTGACCGCGCCGCCGAGCCCACCCGTGCCTCCGGTCACCAGCACCGTGCGATCCGCCATGGCCACACGTTAGCCGCCGGGAAAGACGGGACGCCGGGCACGCCGACCCCGCAGGCGGACCGGTGCGCCGGCCGTCCGCCGCCGGCCGCACTCGCTGGTCACGGAGAGCGAGACGGAGGCGCGGCGGCCGGATGGGCCGCCGTCGCCTTTGCTCTGCAGCCATCCCCGCAGCAGAAACCGAGTGCAACCACCCGAACTGCCGGCCCGCGCCGGTCCCGCTCACTCCTGCCCAGGTAGAGGAGCTGCTGCGCATATGGGTGCAGAGCAAAGGCGACGGAGGGGCGTCCCGCCGCCCCTCGGCGGCAGTCACGCTGAGAAACCAACTCCCTCGTCACTGTTCGTGATGTAGTCGACGCGTGCGGGGAGGGCTCGCCCGGCTGACCGGTGGTCCCGTGGCGGCCGTCCGGGTCGGAGGGTCGGCGTGCGGTCGATCGGACGATCCTCCGGCGGGCGCGAGTCGACCGGACCGGAGGAGGCGGCCGGGCTGCGGTAATGGGACCCTGGGCACGGAGAACAGGCGCGGATGGCGGTAAATTTCCCGATACGCGGCGTCATGGTTGACGCTTACGCCCAGTGAAAGTAAGTTTCATCCGTGGCGAAGAGTCCGAAGATTTCTGCGAGTCACGAGCCCGGTGGACTGATCGTCCACATCAGCGGCCTCCTGCCCTCGCTGTCCCCGGCCGAGCAGCGGGTGGCCCGGCTGGTCGTCGCCGATCCGGCGGACGCGGCCCGGCGCACGATCACCGACCTCGCCACCGCCGCCGAGACATCCGAGGCGACCGTGATCCGGTTCTGCCGCTCGGTCGGCATGAACGGCTACCCCCAGCTGCGGATCCGGCTCGCCGCCGAGGCCGCCCGCCGGGTCGAGCCGCCGGACGCGCGGGTCGTCGGCGGCGACATCCCGCCCGGCGCCGACCTGGCCCAGATCATCGCCACCATCGCGTTCAACGACGCACGGGCCGTCGAGGAAACCGCCGAGCAGCTCGACCCGGCGGTCTGCGAGCGGGTGGTCGAGGCGATCGGCGCGGCCGGCCGGATCGACGTCTACGGCGCGGGTGCCAGCGGCTTCGTCGCCTCGGACTTCCAGCAGAAGCTGCACCGCATCGGCCGCATCGCGTTCTACTTCCCGGACGTGCACACCGCGCTCACCTCCGCCGCGCTGCTGGGCCGCGGCGACGTCGCGGTCGGCATCTCCCACACCGGCACCACGTCCGACGTGATCGAGGTGCTGGAGCAGGCCCGGGCGCGCGGCGCCACCACGGTGGCGCTCACCAACTTCCCCCGCTCACCGATCACCGAGGTCGCGGACCACGTGCTCACCACCGCCGCCCGGGAGACGACCTACCGGTCCGGCGCGACGGCCAGCCGGCTGGCCCAGCTCACCGTGGTCGACTGCCTCTTCGTCGGGGTGGCCGCCAGGAGCCGGGCCCGCACCAAGAAGGCCCTCGAGGCCACCGCCGAGGCGGTCCAGTCGCGTCGGGTGGGTCCCGGGCGGAGGCGGGCATGACGGCGGGTCGGGTGGAGCGGGACGAGGTGACCGCGGTGCGTCCGGTGGTGCGGGTCGGCGCGCCGACCGAACGGCGTAACCCGCACAGCGTCGACCTCGACCTGATGTCGACCCGGGACGTGCTCACCGTGATCAACGAGGCCGACCGGCGGGTGCCGGCCGCGGTGGCCGCCGTGCTGGACGAGATCGCCGAGACCGTCGACCTGGCCGTGGCCGCGCTGCGCGGCGGACGCCGGGTGCACTACTTCGGCGCCGGCACCTCCGGCCGCCTGGGCGTGCTGGACGCGGCCGAGCTGGCCCCCACGTTCAACTCGCCGCGGCACTGGTTCTGCGCCCACCTGGCGGGCGGCCCGGAGGCCATGTGGCGGGCCGTCGAGGACGCCGAGGACGACGAGCGTGGCGGTGCCGCCGAAGCTGCCAAGTGTGTCCGCGCCGGGGACCTGGTGGTCGGCCTGGCGGCCAGCGGGCGCACCCCGTACGTCCTCGGGGCGCTCGCCGCGTCCCGGTCCCAGGGTGCCGGGACGGTGCTGCTCTGCGCGAATCCGGAGGCCGAGGCCGCCACGTCGGTGGACGTGTTCATCGGGGTGGACACCGGACCCGAGGTGGTCACCGGGTCGACCCGGATGAAGGCCGGCACCGCGCAGAAGCTGGTGCTCAACACGTTCTCCACGGCCGTGATGGTGCGTCTCGGCCGGGTCTACTCGAACCTCATGATCGACATGGTGGCCACCAACGCCAAGCTGCGCGGCCGGATGATCTCGATCCTGATGGAGGCCACCGGCTGCGCCGAGGAGGTCTGCGCCGTCGCGTTGCGGGAGGCCGACGGCGACCTCAAGACCGCCCTCGTCTCGCTGGTCTCCGGCGCCGAGGTGCCCGCCGCCCGGGCCGCGCTGGCCCGCGCCGCCGACCAGGTCCGCGGCGCTTTGGCCCTGCTCGCCTCCTGATCCCACCCGATCCCACCCGCCGGGCGCATCCGCCCGGCGGGTGCGACGCGTATCACGTGGCGGGAGGGGACGGCTCTCCCCGTGCGGATTGTTCAACGAGGCGGAGGGTAATCCTTCCCGTGGCTGAACCGACTGGTCCAAGGGCGCGTATCAGGCAGTGACCAGGATCCCAGTGCGGCGGTGACGCGGCTCGCTGTGTTCATGGAACAGGCAATGGTGCCATTCCATGGGCGGACGGCGATTTCGCTGTTCCGGACCCCGTTCACCAGGGGGTCCGCCGGCCGTCGAGCAGGGGTCCTGACAGGAAACATGGACCGGGCTCTCAGCTAGCACTCAGGCATTCGTGACAGTTTCGACTCACGGCATGGAATCCCCGACACGTCACATCTGTTGTGTAGGTGTCAGCACCTACGGGCACAGCGGAGGTTACGGGGAGGGCTGATGAACGTGGGGATGGCAAGGAACCGGGCAACCGGCGCGAGCGAGGGGACCGTGGCAATCGTGGACAAGAACATCGGCATGCGTACCGACGAGGTCGCCGAGGAGCGGGACCTGGTCGGCGTCTACCTGCACGAGATCTCCCGGACGCCGCTGCTGGACGCCGCCCGGGAGGTGGACCTCTCCAAGTCGATCGAGGCCGGCCTCTACGCCGAGCACCTGCTCGACACCGACCGGATCCCCGACGGGTCCACCCGGGAGGAGCTGGAGCGCGTGGTCGCCGACGGTGAGCGGGCGAAGGACCTGTTCATCCGCGCGAACCTGCGGCTGGTCGTCTCCATCGCCCGCCGCTACGTGCGCTCCGGCATGCCCATGCTGGACCTGATCCAGGAGGGCAACACCGGCCTGGTCCGGGCGGTCGAGAAGTTCGACTACGAGCGGGGCTTCAAGTTCTCCACCTACGCGACCTGGTGGATCCGGCAGGCGATCAGCCGGGCGATCGCCCAGCAGGAGCGGACCGTACGGCTGCCCGTGCACCTGGTGGAGGACGTCAACCGGATGCGCAACGTGGCCCGGCAGCTCACCCGCGAGCTGGGCGCCGACCCGGAGCCGGAGCAGATCGCGGCCTCGCTCGGCGTCACCGTCGAGCGGGTGAACGAGCTGGTCCGCTGGTCGCAGGACACCGTCTCGCTGGACACCCCGGTGGGCGACGACGGCGACACCAACCTCGGTGACCTGGTCGCCGACAGCGACGCCCCGTCGCCGGAGGAGATCGTGCTCACCGGCCTGGAGCGGCAGCGGATCGAGGGGCTGCTCAACCACCTCGACGACCGGTCGGCCGGCATCATGCGGGCCCGCTACGGCCTGGAGGACGGACGGGAGCACTCGCTGACCGAGGTCGCCTCCCGGTTCTCGCTCTCCCGGGAGCGGATCCGCCAGCTCGAGATCCAGGCCCTCGGCCGGCTCCGCGAGCTGGCCCGCGCCGAAGGGCTACAGGCGGCCTGACCTGGTAGTAATGAACGACGAAACGGCCGGCGTCCGACAGGGGGACGCCGGCCGTTTCGCTGCCGTGGATCAGACCCGGCCGTAACCGGCGATCGACATGATGTTCATGCCGCGTTTGCTGACGTTGCGGCCCGCGCTGGGCGCGTCGATGATCTGACCGCCGCCGACGTAGAGGGCGACGTGCCCGAGCCCGGAGTAGAACACCAGGTCCCCCGGTTGCAGCGCGCTGCGGCTGATCCTGGTCGTGGCGCTCCACTGGGCCGCCGCGTTGTGCGGCAGCGACTTCCCGGCGGCCCGCCAGGCGGCCAGCGTCAGGCCCGAGCAGTCGTAGCTGCCGGGGCCCTCGGCACCCCACCCGTACGGCTTGCCGACCGCGCCGTACGCGTACCGCACCGCCACCCCGGCCTTGCCGGAGACGGCCGGCGGCTTACCCGCCGAACTCGCCTTGGCCGGCGCCTCGGTGGCCCGCCCGTACGCCTGGCGGCGCATCTCGTAGAGGCGGGACAGGTCCCCCTCGATCCGCTTCTTACCGGCGGCGAGCTGCTTGGCCTGCGCCGCCTCCCGGGCCAGCGTGACGTCCAGCTTGGTCTTCTGGTCGATCAGCCGGCGCTGGTCGGCGGTGAAGCCGGTGATGGTGCGCTGCCGCTGGCGGGTGAGTTGGTCGAGCGTGCCCAACCGTTCCGGCAGCGCGGCGGTGCCGCCCGGCTCCAGCAGCGCCGCCGCGGTGCGCATGCCGCCGGTCTTGTACGCCGTGGCGGCCAGCACGGCCACGTCGGCGCGGCTCCGCTCGGCCTGTTCCTGCAACGGGCCGATCTTGGCCGCCAACGTGGCGGCGGTGGCCTTGTTGGCCTTGATGTCCTCGTTGAGCTTGTTGTAGGACTCGACGATTCGCTCCAGCTCAGTCGAGGACTTCTCGATCTGCTTCGTCAACTCGGCGGGGGTGGGCTCGGCCCGAGCCACCGACGCCGGGGCGAGCAGCGCGGCCGACAGGCCGGCCACCGCCAGCGAGCGGAGCAGCATCCGTAAGGACGACAAGAGCGGAAAGCTCCTCTCCATGGTCGGCGGGTCGCGTCTGAACGACCCGTCGACGCCGGACCGGCGCCATCCGGACGGATGGCGGTCGACCGGACCGACCTGCACAACCTAACCCGTGATCGGAGTGAACGGGAGTTCAAGCAGGGGCGAAAGTTGGCAAAGTGTCGGAAAGTGACAATGATGACGTTCACGATCGGTGACCGTTTCCGGCATGGCGAATGCGCCACACAATGGGACCCGGATCCGGGATTCCCACCCCGGAATCCATTCCCTCGGGAGGCCACCGTGCAGACCGACCGCTCCGCCACCCATCCGCCCCGCAGCACCGCGCCCGGCCTGCTCTACGCCCGGCCCGGCATCGTCGTCACCGCCGAACGCTTCACCGTCGGCCGCACCAGCTGGCCGGTCGCCGAGATCACCCAGCTTCGGACCGCCCGCGGCCCGCACGACCGGCTCGCCGTCCGGGCGGTCGCCGGCACCGCCGCGCTCATCGCGTCGGCCGGGCTGCTGCTCGGCTTCACCGGCGGCCTGCAACGGCTCACCGCCGGGGCGTACCTCACGCTCGGCGCGGTCGGGCTGCTGCCGCTGCTGCTCGTGCTGGTCGGCGACCGCTGGCGGCCCCCCGCGTACGAGCTGTGGGGCCGGATCCGGGGCACCGAGGAACTGC
Organism: Micromonospora sp. NPDC049201; assembly: GCF_055586805.1. Classification (NCBI taxonomy): domain Bacteria; kingdom Bacillati; phylum Actinomycetota; class Actinomycetes; order Micromonosporales; family Micromonosporaceae; genus Micromonospora; species Micromonospora sp. NPDC049201. The sequence continues at coordinate 57,508 of NZ_JBVJHM010000018.1, forward strand.
TGTTCACCAGCGACGACGAACGGCAGTTCGGTCAGGTCGCCGACGCGCTGCGCCAGGCCCGGGAGCGGGCCCGCCGCGACGGCCGGGCCGACCCGCCGGGCACCGGCCCGTGGCGCCCGGCGCGCTGAACCCCGGTCAGCCGGCCACCGGCTCCGGGGTGCGCGCCCGGCGCTCGGCGGCCACCCAGTGACTCACCCGCCGCTCCGCGTAGAACGAGACGAACGGCACGGTGCCGGCCAGCATCACCAGCAGCATCCGCTTCAGCGGCCAGTCGGCCCGGCGGGACAGGTCGAACGTCAGCGCCAGATAGAGCATGTAGAGCCAGCCGTGCGCGACACCCACCACGGCCACCACGCTCGGGTTGTCGAAGCCGTACTTCAGCGGCATGCCGATCAGGACCAGCACCACCAGCGCCACGCCCACGATCCAGGCGATCACGCGGTACCGGGTAAGGGCTCCGCCCACCGTCGTCCGTCCTTCCGCACCGGCCTCAGCCGGGATAGTCGCCGGGCCGGGCGCCCGGATTGGCGTTCAACCAGGAAAGGTAGCGGTTGTACGCGGCCAGCTCGCCGTCGTCCGCGCCCTCGGTCGGCGTCGACGGCACCCGGGCGACGCGCACCGGCCGGCGTACCGCCGGGGTCGGCGCGACCGGCTCGCCGCCGGCGGTCGCCGGCGGCGCGTCCTCCGCCGACGGACCGGGCGCGGCCCGTAACGCCTGCCGCACCTCGCGCCACCAGACGAAGACCACGAAGCCGGCGAAGACCGGCCACTCGATCGCGTAACCGAAGCTCAGCGCGTTGCCCCCGGCGGCGCGGGTGACCTGCCACCAGCCCAGCCCGAGGAAACCCACCACCAGCACGACCATGGCCACGTGGCGAGCGATCCACGCCGGTGTCCGGAGCCGCTGCATGCCATCGAGGGTACCGGGGCCGGCGGTCGTCTCCGACGCGGCGTCGTAGGTGGCGTGGGTTTGGTGGCACAGCGGTTGGGCATCCGTCTAGTCGCCAGCCCGAACGAGACGAGGGGGCGACGATGACCGAATCGGTACGCCGGGACACCAGCCCGGAGCAGCGCGTCACCGAGTGGGACGGTGACCACGCCCGCGCCGGGGCCACCGACGGCGACCTGCCCGGCGTGGACCCCGCCGAGCTGAGCGACGAGGACCTGATCCGGGAGGTGCGGAGCCTGCACCGGACCCGGCTGGACACGCTGCGGCACGCCACCGACTCCGCGCTCGCCAACCACCTGCGCCGCACCGCCGAGCTGGAGACCGAGTACCTGGCCCGGCACCCCGGCCGGGAGATCGACCCGCACCGGCTGCGGGACGCCTGATGGCCAGTCACGCCGAGCGCGGCATGTCCGCGCCGCCCGAGGTGGTGTTCAACACCGCCACCGACCCGGACCGGTCCGCCGCCTGGCTGCCCGAGGAGCTGCGCGGCGCCGGCGCCTGCCGGGTGGAGGTGCTCGACGCCGACGACATGCGGGCGCGGTGGAGCAGCGCCGACTGGTCCGCGGAGATCGACGTGGAACCGGCCGACGCCGGCGGCGCCCGCGTCCGGCTGGACCTGGCCGGCCCGGACCACGGCCTGGCCGACGAGATCCTGGCCAACCTCGACCGCGAGGTCGGCGACAACCTGACCGCCGGCTGAGCCCGGCCGTCATGACGACGAGGGAGACCGGGTTGACCGGGAGTGGCCTGAAGCAGAAGGTGGCGCGTCTGCGCCAGGCGTACGCGCCGCACGAGCACCGGCCGCTGGAGGGCTACCTGAAGGCGATGGGCACCTACGCCGGCGTGACCGGCGCGCTGGTCGGGCTGGTCCGGGCCACCGGCCGACCGGTGCCGGAGCGGCCCTCGCCCGCTGACGTGGTGCTGCTCTCGATCGCCACGCACAAGCTGAGCCGGCTGCTGTCCAAGGACGCCATCACCAGTCCGCTGCGGGCGCCGTTCACCCGCTACGACCACCCGATCGGCAGCGGCGAGGTGATGGAGCAGGTCCGGGACGAGGGCAGCCCCACCCGGCACGCGCTCGGCGAGTTGGTGAGCTGCCCGTTCTGCCTGGCGGTGTGGGTGGCCACCGGGCTCACCGGCGGCCTGGTGCTGGCCCCCCGGCTGACCCGGCTGGTGGCCACCGCGCTGACCGCGGTCGCCGCGTCCGACTTCCTCCAGATGGGGTACGCGGTGGCCCAGCGGGCCGCCGAGGGCGGACCCCACGGGGAGTGACCACGACGACGGACGGGGCCGGCGCGTACGCGCCGGCCCCGTCCGTCGTACCGCGTCGATCAGGTAGGGGTGGTGCCGTGGTCCTCGCCGGCCCAGCCGCGCGACGTCTCCGGCTCCCGCTCGTCCTCCCCGGTGACGATGTCCCGGTCCACCGCGGTGCGGTCGTGCTCGTTGGCGAAGTCCGGCTCCGGCAGCGTGTCCACGCCCTCCGGGGGCTGGCCGAGCGCCGCCAGGTGTTCGTGCTCGGGTTCGCGGTCGGTCATGTCGGGTCCTCTCGTCGGCGGGGGCTCAGGCGACCGTGCCGCCCAGCAGGTCCGCCACCTCGTCCACCGCGTACTCGCCCTGGGGGAGCGCGGCGATCCGGGTGAGCAGCTCCGCCGGAAGCTCGGCGGCCACCGCGCGGCGGTAGATGTCGGTCTGACTGATCCGCTCCTGGCCGTGGTAGAGGTCGTCGAGCAGGTCGTCGAGCGGCCTGGTGTCCGGCTGCTCGGTCACGGGCGCGTCATCGGTCACGCCGACCACCTACCCGGCCCCGAACCGGTCAAACGCCGCCCAACGGAGCTCAGGCGGGGGTGGGCAGCGCGGCGCGGCGGGCGCGGACCGCCTGGGCCAGGTGGTCGAGCACCTCGTCGGTGGTGTCCCAGCCGATGCAGGCGTCGGTGATCGACCGGCCGTACTCCAGCTCCCGGGTCGGGTCCAGGTCCTGCCGGCCTTCGTGCAGGAAGCTCTCCAACATGATCCCCACGATGCCGCGCTGCCCGGCGGCGAGCTGCCCGGCCACGTCTGCGGCGACCAGCGGCTGGTTGCGGTGGTCCTTGCCGCTGTTCGCGTGACTGGCGTCGATCACCACGCGTTCGGGCAGCCCGGCGGCGCGCAGCAGGTCCAGCGCCCCGGCCACCGACTCCGCGTCGTAGTTGGGCCGGCCACCACCGCCGCGCAGCACCAGGTGCCCGTCGGCGTTGCCCCGGGTGTGCATGATCGCCGGGATGCCGGAGACGTCGATGCCGGGGAAGACGTGCGGCACGCCGGCCGCCCGGATCGCGTCGACAGCCGTGCCGATGCTGCCGTCGGGGCGGTTCTTCATGCCGATCGGCATGGACAGGCCGGAGGCGAGCTGCCGGTGCACCTGGCTCTCCACGGTCCGGGCGCCGATCGCGCCCCAGGCCACCGTGTCGGCGATGTACTGCGGGGTGATCGGGTCGAGAAACTCGCAGCCCACCGGCAGGCCCAACCGCAGCACGTCGAGCAGGAGCGCCCGCGCGGTCCGCAGACCGGTGTTCACGTCGCCCGAACCGTCCAGCGCCGGGTCGTTGATCAGGCCCTTCCAGCCCACGGTCGAGCGCGGCTTCTCGAAGTAGACCCGCATCACCACGAGCAGGTCGTCGGCGACCCGGTCGGCCGCCTCGCGCAGTCGTCCGGCGTACTCCAGCGCGGCGGCCGGGTCGTGCACCGAGCACGGGCCGACCACCACCAGCAGCCGGTCGTCGGCGCGGTCCAGCACCCGGGCGACCGTGCGCCGGCCGGCTATCACGGCGTCGGCGAGCGGCGCGTCGAGCGGCAGGTGATGGTGGAGCAGGGCCGGGGTGGTCAACGGCACGACGCGGTCGATCCGCTGGTCGATGACCCGGCGGGCGTCCGGAGACGTGGTCACGGTGGGAATCCTTCCGCCGACCGCGCCCCGGGGCCGGCGCCCAGGGTGTCGAGCCGGCTGCTCGCATGCGAAAGGGCAGGGAATCATCCCTGCCCGGCCGGCTCGAAGAGGAGGTGACGTCAGCTCACGGTCGAGTCACCGGCTCCTCCAGCCGGCTGCCTAAACCATCGATACGACCGCGTCACGTCAGCCAGCGTACCCGACGCGCCCGGGAATGCCCGTGCCGTTCCGCCAAGCGGGACGCGGGGTATGGGAGAACCCATGAGCCACCATCAGAGCGACCAGGACCGGATCGAATCCCGCGCGCACCTGCTGCCCGAGGAGGCGGCGGCGGGCAGCGACGACGCGCAGGCCCAGGCCGACGCGATCCTCGCCGAGTCGGATCTCCGGGAGGAGGACCAGAACGCCGCCCCGGACACGGTGCTGGAGCACCGCACGTCCGCCGAGACCGTCACCCCCGTCGAGCCTCCCGACTGAGCGGCGCGCCCCGGCCGCGGCGGGACCCCCGGTAACTGGCGTCCCGCAACCGGGCCAGCGGGCCGGCCAGCCGCAGCCCCGGCGGCACGTTGCCGATCGGGTCGAAGGCCGGCACGGCGTCCTCCGGGTCGCCGTGCCGGCCACCCAGGCGCACCTCGCCGAACGGCCGCCACGGACCCACCGCCGAGGCCACCGCGAGCACCAGCCGGGGCTCGTCGCCGGCCACCGCCGCGGCGGCCTCGGCCAGCGAGCGACCCAGATCGGGTGAGTCCGGGTCGGCCAGCACGGCCAGGAACAGCCGCCGGGCCCCGGCCCGGAACGACATGATCGAGGTGTACGTCCCGGTGAGGCGTCGCCGGGGCAGCGGCAGGTTGCGCAGCACCGGCGCGGCGCCGCTGGAACTGACCAGCAGATCGATCGGCGGTTCCGGGTCCCGGTGCAGCCGGACCGCCACGCCCAGCACGTCCGGCCAGCCGGGCGGCGTCGGCGTGCCCTTGGAGAGCCGGACCGTGGCCGGCCACCGGCCGGGCAGGTCCAGCAGCGGCACCCCGGTCGGCGGTCCCGGCGTACCCCAGATCATCGCCTCGGCGGCGAACACGCGACCGGCGGGGTGCAGCAGCCGGGCGTGCCGGAGCCGGGCCAGCGCGGCGGCGGCCCGCTCGACGGCGGACGGTGCGGGGGTCATGCCGAGCTGATACCCCGTCGCGCGGCGACGACGCGGGCGCGGCTCCCCTTTCCGCCTACCGGATCGGATAGCGTCGTGCCATGCCCGACAGCGGTTTCCCCTGGCCGATCGAGACGACCCGACTGGACAACGGCCTGCGTGTGGTGGTGAGCGAGGACCGCACCGCGCCGGCCGTGGCGGTCAACCTCTGGTACGACGTGGGGTCCCGACACGAACCGGCCGGCCAGACCGGCTTCGCCCACCTCTTCGAGCACCTGATGTTCGAGGGTTCGGTCAACGTCGCGAAGACCGAGCACATGAAGCTGATCCAGGGCGCCGGCGGCTCACTCAACGCGACCACCAACCCGGACCGGACCAACTACTTCGAGACCGTTCCGGCCGAACACCTGGAGCTGGCGCTCTGGCTGGAGGCCGACCGGATGGGCGGCCTGGTGCCGGCGCTCACCCAGGAGACGCTCGACAACCAGCGCGACGTGGTGAAGAACGAACGCCGGCAGCGCTACGAGAACGTCCCCTACGGCGACGCCTGGCTGCGGCTGCTGCCGCTGCTCTACCCGCCCGGCCACCCCTACCACCACGCCACGATCGGGTCGATGGCCGACCTGAACGCCGCCGACCTGGCCACCTTCCAGGCGTTCCACACCACCTACTACGCGCCGAACAACGCGGTGCTCACCGTGGTCGGCGACGCCCCCGCCGCGGAGGTGTTCGCGCTGGCCGACAAGTACTTCGGTGGCCTCGCGCCGCGCCCGGACATCCCGGCCGCCCCGGACGGCCGCACCGTGCCGGCCACCGGCCGGCCGGCGGTGGAGACGGTCACCGCCGACGTGCCCGCCCCCCGCGTCTACCTCGCGCACCGCACCCACCCGTTCGGCGCCACCGGGTACGACGTGACCACGGTCCTCGCCACCGTGCTGGGCAGCGGCCGGGGCAGCCGGCTCTACCAGCGGCTCGCCGACGGGGAACGGATCGCCCAGCCGGACCTGATCGGGGCGTACGGGGTCGACCTGGCGCACGCGCCGGCCCCGCTGATCGCCACCGCCACCGCCCGCCCCGGCGTGACCGCCGAGCGGCTGCGCGACGGGCTGGCCGAGGTCCTCGACGAGCTGGCCACCGTGCCGGTGACCGCCGCCGAGCTGGACCGGGCCAAGGCGCTGCTGAGCACCTCGTGGTGGCGGCAGATGTCCACCGTGGACGGCCGTGCCGACACACTCGGCCGCTACGCCACCCAGTTCGGCGACCCGGCCCGGGCCGCCGACCGGCTGCCCGGCTGGCTCGCCGTCACCGCCGAGCAGATCGCCGAGCAGGCCGCCGAGCTGCTCGGCGCCGCCGACCGGGCGATCCTGACCTATCTGCCCGAGGAGACCTCATGACGCTGATCGCCACCCGTCCCGGCCCGGGCGCCGCCCGCGCCTACCGGTTCCCCCAGGTGGTCCGGCGGACGGTGGCCGGTGGTCAGGTGGTCGCCGCGCACCTGCCCGGGCAGAACCTCGCCGTCGCGTTGCTGCTGCTCGACGGCGGCGCCGGCCGGGAGCCGGTCGGCAAGGAGGGCCTCGGCGCGGTGCTGGCCAAGGCGCTGGAGGAGGGCACCGCACACCGGGACGCCACCGCGTACGCGCTGGCCGTCGAGGCGCTCGGCACCGAGCTGGTGGCCGGGCTCGACTGGGACTCGTTCCAGGTCAGCGTGCAGGTCCCGGTGGAGCGGCTGAGCGCCGCGGTGGAGCTGATGGCCGAGGCGGTCCGCACGCCGCGGCTCGATCCGGCCGACGTGCTGCGGGTCCGCGACGACGAGGCGACCGCGCTGCGGATGGACTGGGCCAACCCGGGCCCGCGCGCCGACGCGGTGCTGCGCGCCGACCTGTTCGGCGAGGCACACCGGTGGGGCCGCCCGCTCTACGGCGACCCGGGCAGCGTGGCCGCGCTGGAGGCGGACGACGTCACGGTCTTCCACTCGGAGTGGTTCATCCGCCCCGGCACGCTGATCGTCGCCGGCGACCTGGAACGGATCGACCTGGACGCGCTCGGCGCGGCGGCGTTCGTCGGCACCGGTGGCGGCCCGGTCGACCGGGGCGGCCCGATCGACGTGCCGCTCGCCGACCGGCGGCGGATCATTCTGGTCGACCGGCCCGGCTCGGTGCAGTCGACGCTGCGGCTGGGCCACCCGTCCCCGCACCGCGGCCACCCCGACCACGTGCCGATGACGCTCGCCGGCACCGTGCTCGGCGGCGCGTTCACCTCCCGCCTCAACCACCTGATCCGTGAGGTGCGCGGCTACACGTACGGGATCCGGGGCGACTTCGCCTCGTCGCGGCGGTTCGGCCGGTTCGCGGTCAGCTCCGGCGTGCAGACCGCGGCGACCGCGCCGGCGCTCGTCGAGTCCGTGGGGGAGGTCTCGCGTACCCGGGAGACCGGAGTGACCGAGGAGGAGCTGGAGGTGGCCCGCTCCTGGCGGGCCGGGCAGCTCTCGGTCGAGTTGCAGAGCCCGCGGGCGATCGCGTCGGCGCTCACCACGCTGGTGGTGCACGACCTGCCGGACGACTACCACGCCACGCTGCGCGAGGCGCTGCTCGCGGCCACCGTCGAGGAGGTCTCCGCGGCCGCCGCGACGCACCTGCACCCGGAGGCGCTGACGCTGGTGGTCGAGGGCGACGCGGCGGTGATCCGGGACGAGCTGGTGGCCGCCGACCTCGGCGAGGTGGTCGACCACGCGTGACCGGTGGGGGCGGCGGGGTGTGTGATTCCCGTCGCCCCGGCCCGCGCGCTGGGAAACGCTTCCCGCCCGCCCGGCCCGGCTGGGTAGCCTCGCGGGCATGAGGATCGGCATTGTGGGTGCCACCGGCCAGGTCGGTGGCGTGATGCGGCAGGTGCTGGCGGAACGCGAGTTCCCGGCGGAGCAGGTGCGGTTGTTCGCCTCGGCGCGGTCGGCCGGGCGCGCGTTGCCCTGGCGCGACGGCGAGGTCACGGTCGAGGACGCGGCCACCGCGGACTACCGCGGCCTGGACATCGTCCTCTTCTCGGCCGGCAAGAGCACCGCGAAGGAGCTGGCGCCCCGGGTCGCCGAGGCCGGTGCCGTGGTGATCGACAACTCGTCGGCGTACCGGATGGATCCGGCGGTGCCGCTGGTGGTCGCCGAGGTCAACCCGCACGCTCTCGCCGACCGGCCCAAGGGCATCGTGGCCAACCCGAACTGCACCACGATGGCCGCCATGCCGGTGCTGCGCCCGCTGCACGCCGAGGCCGGGCTGGTCAGCCTGGTCGTCGCCACCTACCAGGCGGTCTCCGGCGCCGGCCTGGCCGGTGTGGCCGAGCTGGACGACCAGGTCCGCAAGGTGGCCGAGGGCGCGAGCGCGCTCGCCTTCGACGGCACCGCCGTCGAGTTCCCCGCGCCGCGCTCGTTCGCCGCGCCGATCGCGTTCAACGTGCTCCCGCTGGCCGGTTCGATCGTCGACGACGGCTCGTTCGAGACCGACGAGGAGCAGAAGCTGCGCAACGAGAGCCGCAAGATCCTGGAGATCCCCGGGCTGAAGGTCTCCGGCACCTGCGTACGGGTGCCCGTGTTCACCGGTCACTCGTTGCAGATCAACGCCCGGTTCGCCCGGCCGATCGACCCGGCCCGCGCCCGCGAGCTGCTCGACGGCGCGCCCGGGGTGGCGCTGCGTGACGTGCCCACCCCGCTGGCGGCGGCCGGCCAGGACCCGACGTTCGTCGGGCGGATCCGGGTGGACGAGACGGTCGAGCACGGGCTGGCGCTGTTCTGCTCGAACGACAACCTGCGCAAGGGCGCGGCGCTCAACGCCGTACAGCTCGCCGAGCTGGTCGCCGCCGAGCGCTGACCCGCCCGGGACCGCACCGCGGGAGGCGTCCGTGCCGGCACGGACGCCTCCGCAGCGGGTATGCGGGGCCGGTTGCCGGCGACCCGCGCCGGCGGGCGGGGGCACCGATGGCGGCCGGACGCGACACCGGGGACGTCGAGGAGGTCGAGGCCGGGCTGCGCTCGGACCCGGCCCGGGTGATCGGATTCAGCGACGCGGTCTTCGCCATCGTCATCACGCTGCTGGTGCTCGACCTGAGCGTGCCCGAGGTGACGCCGGGCAGGATGCCGTCCGCCCTGCTCGAACAGTGGCCGGTCTACCTGGCCTTCGGCACGTCCTTCCTCTACGTGGCGGTCAACTGGCTGAACCACAAGGGCACGTTCCTCCGGGTCCGGTGCGCCGACCGTGGGCTGGACTGGGCCAACCTCGGGGTGCTGTTCGGCGTGACCCTGCTGCCGTTCGTGACCGCGCTGGTCTCCCGCGCGGTGGAGAAGGGCGACGTGTCCGACGAGCGGGTCGCGATCGGCGCCTACGCGCTGCTCGGCGTCCTCCTCTCGGCCACCTGGTTGTGGTTGTACCACTACCTGCACCGGCGCCCGGAGCTGCGCCAGGCCGGTGTGCCACGCCGGTTCTTCGCCGCCGAGCGGCTCCGCGCGCTGTTCGGCGTGGCCGCGTACGCGATCGCCGGCCTGGTGGGGTGGTGGGTGAGCGTGCCGGTGGCGCTTGTGGTGTTCCTGCTGCTGCCGCTCTTCTACGGGCTGTCCAGCAACGGCTCCTACGAGATCCGCCGGCGGATCCGGCGCCGGGGGTGAACCGCCCGAGTTACCCCGCCTGCGACGGCGGGTAGACCGCGGTGCCGACACCGAGAGGGGAGCACCATGACAACGGTCGGAGAGTTCATGACGACCCGGTTGGTGACGATGGACGGCAACGACACGCTCACCGCGGCGGCGCAGGAGATGCGCGACAGCGCCATCGGCGACGTGGTGGTGACCGACGGCGACAACGTGGTCGGCATCGTCACGGACCGGGACATCACGGTCCGGGGCGTGGCCGAGGACCGTAACCCCGCCACCACCCGGCTCAACGAGATCACCAGCAAGGACGTGGTGACGGTGAGCCAGTACGACGACGCGGTGGCCGCCGCCGACCTGATGCGCACGTACGCGGTCCGCCGGCTCCCGGTCATCGAGGACGGGAAGCTGGTCGGCCTGGTGTCGATGGGTGACCTGGCGGTGGAGCGGGAACCCCAGTCGGTGCTCGCCGACATCAGCGCCGACGACCCCAACAACTGACCTGCCGACGCGGTGACGCCGTCCCCGGTTCGGGGGCGGCGTTCCGCATCTCCGGTCCGGTCGCCTCACCCGATTCGGGCGAGGTTGACCCGGGGGCGCGGCGGGGACCCGTCCATTCGACGAGCAGACCGCCGAGCGCGGGAGGAGTCACCTTCGATGGTGGACACGACCACGAGATTCTTCGAGGACCTGGACCGGCGTGGGTTCGAGCCGCTGCTGGTCAAGACGTCCGGGACGCTCCGGTTCGACCTGCACGAAGGCGCGCGGACCACGCACTGGCTGCTGGAGATCGACCGGGGCAACCTGCGGGTCCGGCAGGAGGACGGCGAGGCGGACACCGTGGTCGGGACCGAGCCCCGGCTCTTCGGGGCGCTCGTCGACGGTGAGGAGAACGCCATCGCGGCGTTGCTGCGCGGCGACATGACGGTCGTCGGCGACCTCCGGCTCGTGTTGCAGATCGAGCGCGTCTTTCCGGGCCCGCCGGACTCCCGCGGGCCGCACCACGCATTCGCCAGGAGGGCCGCCTGATGGCCGGGAACAACACCGTCCGGATCCTGGACGGCAACACATTCGTGGTCTCCGAGGACACCGGGGACATCGAGGCCACGCCGACGGAACCGACCGGGCTGTTCTCCCTCGACACGCGGTACCTGTCGAAGTGGGTGCTCACGGTCGACGGTGAGCGGCTCAACGCGCTCTCCTACGACGACCTCCAGTACTACGAGGCGCGGTTCTTCCTGGTGCCCGGCCAGGCGACGCACTACGTCGACGCGAAGCTGTCGGTCATCCGGGAGCGGGTCGTCGGCGGCAGCTTCCGGGAGACGGTGAGCGTGCTGAACCACGACGAGAACGCGGTCGACCTGGAGATCCGGATCGACGCCGGCGCCGACTTCGCCGACCTCTTCCAGGTCAAGGACGAGATCCTCAACAAGAAGGGCGAACTGTACGCCGAGGCGGAGCCGGACCGGCTGCGGCTGGGTTACCGGCGGGGGAACTTCAAGCGGGAGACGGTCGTCTCCGCGAACCAGCCGGCCCGGTACGACAACCGGGGCGTTTCCTGGAGCATCCACCTGGAACCCAACGAGCAGTGGGACGTCCTCATCGACGTGCGGACGTTCGCCATCGGCCCGGGTGGCCGGGACCTGCGGATCGGGCTGGGGGCGCACGGCACCGAGCGGCTCGCGCTCCAGCACGACCTGGAAGAGTGGATCGACCGGGCCCCGAAGGTCAACAGCGAGCACGACCGGGTCGCCGCGACCTACCGGCGCAGCCTGGTCGATCTCGCCGCGCTGCGCTTCTCCCCGCTGTCGCTCGGCGGGCAGACGCTGCCCGCCGCCGGCCTGCCCTGGTTCATGACCATGTTCGGCCGGGACAGCATCCTCACCTGTCTCCAGGTGCTGCCGTTCGCACCCGAGATGTCGAAGACCACGCTGCGCATCCTGGCCGCGCTCCAGGGCACCCGGTTCGACGACTTCCGGGACGAGGACCCGGGCCGGATCCTGCACGAGATGCGGTACGGCGAGACCGCCGCGTTCGAGGAGCAGCCGCACTCGCCCTACTACGGCTCGGTGGACTCGACCCCGCTGTTCGTGGTGCTGCTCGACGAGTACGAGCGGTGGAGCGGGGACGTGGCGCTGGTGAAGGAGTTGGAACGGGAGTGCCGCGCCGCGCTGAAGTGGATCGACGACTACGCCGACCTGGTCGGCAACGGCTACATCTGGTACGAGCGGCGCAACACCGACACCGGCCTGGAGAACCAGTGCTGGAAGGACTCCTGGGACTCCGTCTCGTACGCCGACGGCACGCTGCCGCCGTTCCCGCGGGCGAGCTGCGAGGTGCAGGGGTACGCGTACGACGCGAAGATGCGCGCCGCCCGCCTGGCCCGGGAGTTCTGGGGCGACCCCGCGTACGCCGATCAGTTGGAACGCGAGGCGGCGGAGCTGAAGGCGCGGTTCAACCGCGACTGGTGGGTCGCCGACGGCGGCTTCTACGCGCTCGCGCTGGACCAGAAGGGGCGGCAGTGCGACGTGCTCAGCTCCAACATCGGCCACCTGCTGTGGAGCGGCATCGTCGACGACGAGCGGGCGCCGCAGGTCGCCGCGCACCTGGTCGGGCCGCGGCTCTGGTCCGGCTGGGGGGTGCGGACGCTGGCCGAGGGCGAGGTCCGCTACAACCCGATCGGCTACCACAACGGCACGATCTGGCCGTTCGACAACTCGTTCGTCGCCTGGGGCCTCCGTCGGTACGGCTTCGCCGAGGAGGCGGCCACGGTGGCCAACGGCATCCTGGACGCGGCCACCTACTTCGACGGCCGGCTGCCGGAGGCATTCGGCGGCTACCAGCGGGAGCTGACCAAGTTCCCGGTGGAGTACCCGACCGCGTGCAGCCCGCAGGCCTGGTCGACCGGAGCGCCGCTGCTGCTGATCCGGACCATGCTGGGGCTGGAGCCGCACGAGGGACACCTGGCGGTGGACCCGCGGCTGCCGGTGGGCATGGGGCGGATCGAGGTGCTGGACATCCCGGGCCGCTGGGGCCGGGTGGACGCGTTCGCCCGGGGCAGGCTGGACCTGCACAACCTGGCCGGTTGACGCCGGGCCGGCTCAGTGGCTGGTTGACGCCGGGCCGGCTCAGTGGCCGGCGGGTGGCCCGTCGGCGTGCGCCTCGTTCGGCGGCAGCAGGCAGAACTCGTTGCCCTCCGGGTCGGCCAGCACGGTCCACCGGGGCAGCTCGCGGACCACCGTCGCGCCGGCCTCCAGCACGGCGGCGCGTTCCTCGGCGTCGCCGACCAGGTCGAGGTGGATCCGGCCGGGCGCGGGCAGCTCACCGGCCGGGCTGATCCACAGGTCCGGCCGCCGCCCGTGCGGGTCACGCAGCAGCACCGCCTCGGCCGGCCCGAGCGTCCGGTCGGCGAGCTTCGCCCGGTCCGCCTCCGCCACGGGCAGCCCGCTGACCGCGCTCCAGAACGGGGCGAGCAGGTACGGATCGCGGCAGTGGATGACGATCGCGGCGAGATCGGGCATACCACCGAACCTAGTCGGCCCGGGCCGCCGGCAGGACGTTGTCCAGGAACGCGGCGGTGACCGCGCGCAGGTCGGGGCGGGCCAGGTCGAGCGCGTGACCACCATGGGTGAGCCAGAGGTGAGTCGGGTGGCCGGCGGCGAGCAGCCGGCCGGCCAGCTCGACCGCCTGCGCGGCCGGCACCGGCACGTCGTCCCGGCCCTGCACCAGCAGCACCGGCACGCCGGCACCGAGATGACTGGCGACGGTGGCGTCGGCGGTGGCCGGATCGCCGGCGGCCGGCGGATGCCCGAGCAGGTCGGCCCACGGGTCGTCGCCCGGGGGCCGGCGGCGCCGCTGCTCGTCGTCGAGCGGGTCGACAGGCGCCCAGTACGCCAGTGCGGCCGTCACGTCGCCCGGTCGGTCCACCCCGCGCAGGGCCAGGTGCAGGGCGAGCATCCCGCCGGCCGAGTCGCCGCCGACCAGCAGCGGCCGGCCGCCCGCGGCGGCCCGGGCCGCCCGCGCGGCGGCGCGTACGTCGTCGAGCTGGGCCGGCCAGCGGGCCTCGTGCGAGAAGCGGTAGTCGGCGGCGACCACCCGGAGGCCGAGAGACGCCAGCGCGGCGCCGTCCTCCGAGGAGCGGGCCCGCCAGCCGCCGCCGTGGATCCAGAGCAGCACGCCGCGTTCGGTCATCTCCCCATCGTGGTCGTGGCCGGACCGCTCCGCGACCCGGCTCTGCCCAGGGCAGAGTGGCGCTACGGTCGGGTAACCTACGCGCGGTAAAGTTGGCGGATGCCGGAACTCGTGTACCCGCCCGTGATCACCGCCGCCAAGACGATGTTCCGCGCTCTCGACCTGCGCCTGGACGTGATCGGCAGCCACCACGTGCCGCGTACCGGCGGGGCGGTGCTCGCGTCCAACCACGTGAGCTACCTCGACTTCATCTTCTGCGGCTACGGCGCGCACGAGTCCCGCCGGCTGGTCCGCTTCATGGCCAAGGAGAGCGTCTTCCGGCACCGGGTCTCCGGCCCGCTGATGCGCGGCATGAAGCACATCCCGGTCAACCGCGCCGCCGGCGCCGGGTCGTACGCCAGCGCGGTCGGCGCGCTGCGCCGGGGCGAGGTGGTCGGGGTCTTCCCGGAGGCGACGATCAGCCGGTCCTTCACCGTCAAGGACCTCAAGAACGGCGCGGCCCGGATGGCGCAGGAGGCCGACGTGCCGCTGCTGCCGGTCGCGCTCTGGGGCACCCAGCGGCTCTGGACCAAGGGGCGTCCGCGCACCCTGACCCGCCGGCACACCCCGATCACCATCCTGGTCGGGGAGCCGATGGACCCGGCCGCCTACCCGGACGCCACCGCCCTCACCGCGGACCTGCGCACCCGGCTGTCGGCGCTCGTCGACCGCGCCCAGCGGGACTACCCGGACCAGCCGGCCGGCCCGGACGACGCCTGGTGGCAGCCGGCCCACCTGGGCGGCGGCGCGCCCACCCCGGAGCAGGCCGTCGAGCTGGACCGCTCCGACCGTCGCTCCCGCAGCGCTTCCTGACCGTGCCGCGCGGGTCGGGCCATGCCTTGCCGCGCGGGCGGGGAGAGCAAGCCCGGCAGCCTACGAACTTGATGGCGAGAATGGGTCACGGCCCGCGGAGTGCGGTGGGGCGAAAGCACGGCGGGCCGGACGGCGAGGGTCAGCAGGCGGAGCCGGGTCGGTCGCGGGCCAGGAAGTCGAACCGCGGCCAGGGCGACTCCTCCGCCACCGGCTGACGGTAGTAGTCGTCGCGGGACAGGAACTCCACCGGCAGCGAACCGGGCAGGGTCACCACCCCCACCGTCGGGCCGGGGGAGGCGGCGACCCGGGTGGCGAGCGCGTCCCGCTCCGGCGGGGACAGGTCGACCAGATCGGAGTGGGCCAGCCGGAACCCGGCCACCGCGCGGCGTACCTGTCGGGCCAGCGCGGTGACCAGGGCGACCGGGCCGGTGAGTGCCAGCGCCGGCTGCCGGATGGTGCGCAGCGCGTCGCAGACCACCCGCAGCTCCGCCGTGTCGTCGTCGATCTCGACCAGCTCCAGCCGGGACGGCCACTGCCAGCGGATCTGACCGCTGACCAGGCGGGACAGCCGGACCGCGCGCCGGTGCCGGGCGCCGGTCGGGCTGTCCCGCCCGGGGACCAGGGACAGCTCGGAGCCGGTGCACAGGTACGCCAGCCGCCGGTCGGTCACGGTGACCGACGCCGCGTCGGGCAGCGCCCAGCAGCGGACGTCCTCGGTGGGGCCGAGCAGGTGACCGGTGACCGGCAGCCGGTGCTGGGCGAGCAGCCGCTCACCGGGGTCGAGCACCAGCGCGTAGCGCCGGTCGAGCAGGGGACGGCTGGGGTCGTCGTCGGCGTCGAAGCGGTGTGGTCCGATGAAGAAGGGTGCGGCGTCCTCCGGCACGGTACGACCTCCCGGGACGGTTGGCGGTACCGGTGAGCCTGACCGATCACCGGGGCGGCTGTCATGACACCCGTTAGGGGGTCGGCCGGTCGGCCGACGCCTGTGACCGGTAGATGCCAATCTCTTCCGGTCGGACGAGGCCGTCCTCGATCGCGCGGGCGAGCAGCGCCGCCTTGGTGGCCGCCGGACGCCCGGCCCGGGTGTACTTGATCCGGGCCCGGTCCACGTACTGCTTCACGGTGTGCTCGCTGATCTGCATCCGACGCGCCACCGACGCCTTCGACATCGACTGGAACCACAGCAGCAGCGCCTCACGTTCCTTGTCCGACAGGGACGGCCGGTCCGGCCGGGCGTCGCCGACCATCGCGCCGGCCAGTGCCGGCGGCACGTACGGGCGGTCGCTCGCCGCCGCCAGCACGGTGGCCACGCAGTGTTCCCGGCCCTCGTGCTTGGCGAGGAACGCGACCGCGCCCGCGTCCAGCGCGGCCAGCATGGTCTGCGGGTCGGTGTGCTCGGAGTAGACCACCACCCGCCGCCCGGCGGCGCTCAGCTCGGCCAGCTTGTCGAGCACCATCCGCCCGTGCAGCCGCAGGTCGAGCAGCACCACCTCGGCCTCCGGCGCGGCCCGCAGCACCGTGTCGGGATCGTCGCCGGTCGCCAGCACCCGCAACCGCGGCTCGGAGGAGAGCCAGGCGCGCACTCCGTCGATCACCACGGGATGGTCGTCGACGATCGCCACCCCGACCGGCTGCCCGGCGTTCACGCCTGCCGCCAGCGGGTCTGCGTCCATCTGATCTCCCCGTCCCGCTCGTGCAGGTACGCCACCGGCCCGTCCCCCTCGGGCGGCGGCAGCGGATCGTCCGGGCCGTCGTGATCCGGTGTCACCAGGCTGACCACCACCTCGTCCGGGCCGGCGACCACCGTCAGCCGGGCCCCGCCGCGGGCGCCGGCGAGCGCCGCCGTGAGCGGGTCGGCCAGGGCCCGCCGCACGTCGACCGGCAGTTCGGGCGGCGTGCCGACCGCCACCAGCTCGATCGGCAGACCGTTCCGCTCGGCCAGGTCGGCGGCGGCCCGCAACTCGTGCAGTAGCGGGTCGGGCACGTCGTCGGACTCGGCGATCAGCCGGCGCAGCCGGGCCGCGGCCAGCACCGCGCGGCGGCGTACCGCCGGGTCGGCCGGGTCGGCGTCGCCGGTCGCCAGCGCCGCCAGCACCTCCTCGGCGGTGCCGCTGACCAGGGCGAGCCGGGCCTGCCGTTCGCTCCGGGCCCGCTCGGCGGCCTCCCGTTCGGCGGCCACGGCCAGCGTCGCCGCGGCGGCGCCGGCCCGGTCCCGGGCCAGCGCGGTGAGCGCCGCCGCGCCGGCGAAGACCGCCACCGGCAACGTGGAGGTGCCGTAGACGTACATCGCGTACCGGCTCAGGTCGGCCGGCGCGGTCGTGCCGTGCAGCACCACCGCCACCAGCGCGATCGTCGCGTGCGCGGCGAGCAGCGCCAGCAGCCAGCGCACCGGCCGTTGCCAGAGCACCAGCAGGAAGAACCAGGCCAGCCCGCCCCACACCCAGTTGGCGGTGGTGAACAGGAACCGCTCACCGGCCGCCGCGAAGACCGCCGCGTCGACCGCCAGCAGCACCGCGGCCAGCCGCCGGGCCGGGGGCAACCCGCCACCCAGCAGGCGTACGCCGGTGGCGACGCCGACCAGCGCGGTCACCAGCCAGCCGGCCGCCACCACCGCCGGGGCGGCCATGCCGGGCCCCGCCGCCAGCACCGCCGGCAGGCTGACCGCCAGGTGCCAGGCCAACGCGATGGCGACCGCCACGAGCCGGGCGCCCCGGTCCGACGCGTCCGCCACGGCGTGCGCCTGGGGCGCCGCCCCGGCCGTTCCGGCGCGTGCCACCGGACGGAACCGGGGCGCCGCGCCCACCGCCGGGCCGGTGCGCACCGCGGTGCCGCCGGTCAGCGTCGTCCCCGACTCAGTCGCCATCGGACCACTCCAGCCGGACCCGGGTGCCGGCGCCAGGGGCGGAAGTCACCACCGCCCGGCCGTCCACGGTGGTCATCCGCCCGTGGATCGACTCACGCAGCCCGTACCGGTGGGCCGGGACCGTGGTCGGGTCGAAGCCGGGACCGTCGTCGGCCACCTCGACCGCCACGGTGCCGCCGGCGCGGACCAGGCGCAGCGTGGTGGCCGCGCCCGGCGCGTGTCGGGCCACGTTGGCCAACGCGGCGGCGGCGCTGTCGGCGAGCGCCGCGGCGACCTCCGCCGGCACCCGGCACGGCGGCAGCGTCGCGGTCACCGCCAGCTCCGGCAGCCCGGCCAGCACCGTGCGCAGCCGCTCGTCGAGGTCCACCTCGCCGGCCGCCGTCGCGGTCCGCGCCCCGGCCAGGGCGCTGAGCGTACGCAGATCCGCCGCGCACCGCTCGCGCAGCGCCACGGAACTACCTCCGACCGCGCCCAGCCCGACCATGGTCAGCGTGCCGAGCACGGTGTCGTGCAGGTCCCGGTTGTGCCGCCGTTCCGCCTCGCGGGCGGCGCGCGCCACCACCGCCTCGCGGGACAGCCGCTGGTAGTCGGCGAACGCGGCGTCGGCCCGGCCGAGCCAGCCGCGCATCACCGCGGTCATCACCGCCGCGCAGCCGGTCTGCACCAGCAGCGTGCCGGTGTGCGCGCGGGCCTCGACCGGGTTCCCGGCCAGCATGGCGCCGGTCGCGTAGGCGGCGGTGACGAGCAGGCCGGCCGGCACCGACCAGCGGGCCGGCGCGGTGGCCTGCGCGTTGATCACGGTGGTGCTGGCCAGCACCGCCACCCAGCTCGCCTCGCCGGGCAGCACCTCCGGCGCGACCAGCCACGGCGCGGCCAGCGCGGTGGCGGTGGTCAGCGCCACGTCGCCGGCCACCAACGCGCCGCCGACGCCGTGCCGGAACGCGCGGACCGCGTACCAGCCGGACCACGCGGTGAGCGCGACGACGGCCGGGACCAGCAGCGCCACCCGCACCGGCGCCGTCCGCACCGACAGGGCGACCACCGCGCCGACCAGCCCGCAGGTGAGCCGGAGCAGCGCCGGCAGCGTGGTGAAGATCAGCGTGAACGCGCCGCCGGCCGGACGGTCCAACGGGGACCGTGGCAGGGTCGTGGCGGCAGCCACCGGCATCGGGGAGGTGTCCTTCCGGCAGCGACCCGTCCGGGTCCGCGCGGCAAAGATTGACGCCGGAGAATAACACGCTTTGTCAGAAACCGTCACCCTCGGTACGCGGCGCGTCGCTACCCGGCCGGCGAAAGCGGAGCTGAACCGTCCGGTTTTCGGGTCAGTCGTGCCGGCGCAGCCACTCCAGGGCCGCCCCGGCGTGCCGGAGCACGGAGATGTGCCCGTCCTCGGGGAAACGGCGCAACTCGGCCGACGGGCAACGGCCGGCCAGCCACTCGGCGTGCGCCACCGGCGCGATGCCGTCGCGGTCGCCGTGCAGCAGCAGCACCGGCTGCGCGACGTCAGCCGGATCGAAACCCCACGGCCGCACGTACGCCAGATCGTCGTCGATCAGCCCGCCCGGGCCGGACGCGACCGCCGGGCCGACCACGCTGTCGAACCAGGACCACTCGGCGCGCAGCGCGGCCAGGTCGGTGTCGGTGAACCCGAAATCGTACGACTCGTCGGCGGCCTCGTGCGCCTCCTTGGCGGCCCGTCCCGCGGCGGCGGCCCGCAGCGACGCCGCCCCGGACGGCGCCATGCCGGCGAACCAGTCCAGCCCGGCCGCGCCGTACGGCGCCAGCCCGGCGCCGGCCACCACCGCGACCACCCGCTCCGGCAGCAGCGCGCCGCAGGCCAGCGCGTGCGGGCCACCGCCGGAGTGACCCATCACGGCGAACCGGCCGAGGCCCAACGCGTCGGCCACCGCGGCCACGTCGGACGCCACCGACGCGACGTCGCGATCCGGCAGCGGGGTGGAGCCGCCGTAGCCGGGCCGGTCGTGCGACACCCAGCGCAGCCCGAGGCGGTCGGCGGCGGCGAACAGTGGGGCCGGCGGGGCGCCGACGTTCGGCGTGCCGTGGTGCCAGAACACGGGCAGCCGGCCCGCCCCGCCGGTGTCGTAGACGTGCAGGACGCGGCCGTCGGGCCGGCGGAGATGCGTCTCGGTCACCATGGACGGACCCTAGCGGCGACCGCCGACACTCCCACCCGCGCGGATGCGGATGTGGTGAACTTCCCGGATGGCCCCACCGCCGGCACCTCTTCCGTCCGACGTCGACGCGCGACTCGCCCACGAGCGCAACGTCTGGCTGTGCACGCTGCGCCCGGACGGCTCCCCGCACCTGACGCCGGTCTGGTTCGTCCACGCCGACGACGTCTGGTGGGTCGGCTGCGAGGCCGGCAGCGTCAAGGCCCGGAACGTGGCGGCGGACCCGCGCGTCTCCCTGGCGCTGGAGGGTGGCGACCACCCGGTCGTCGCGGAAGGCGCCGCCCGGCTGCACCACGGCGACTTCCCACCCGCCGTCGTCGCCGCCTTCGCCGACAAGTACGCGGGCTGGGACATCCGGAAACCCGTCACGCCGGACGGGGCCCGGGTCCTGCTGGAGATCCCGGTCCGGCGGTGGCTGCTCGCCGGCACGGCACGCTAGCGCCTCAGACCCGCCAGGGCGTCGTGTCCAGGTGCGGGTAACGCTGGGCCACGCCGGCGACGGTCTCGGCGGTCCAGTAGGGGTGACCCGGCGGCGGGAAGCCGAACAACGCGAGCTGCGCCGGGGTCGCCCGGCTCACGAAGCCGTACCAGCCGGGCTCGTGACTCCGCCCGGCCCAGGCGTGCCGGTCGCCCCACCCGACGGCGGCCGGCCGGAAGCAGAGATGCATGGTGTAGCGCGCCCCGCGTGGCGTGGTCATGGCGGTGCCCCGATGGAACGTGCCGGTCCGGAACGCGACCACCGTGCCCGCCGGACCGGCGCCGGACACCTCCGCCTCGTAGAGATGCGGGCTGCCGGTCGGCGCGACGAAGTCGCCGAACCTTCCGCCCACGTCCGTCCGGGGATACCAGTTCGGCTTGGCCGGCAGGTCCCGGGTGTGCCGCGTGGACAACAGGTGCGGCGGGCCGAGGCCCTCGGGCACGTCGACGAGGTAGACGAACATCTCCACCTGCCGGTACCCGGGAGCGTCCGTCGGCACCAGCAGGGTGTGGTTCAGGTAGTCGCGGTGCAGTTCCTGGTCGTAGTCGGCCGCTCCGGTGAACTTCGCCCACGCCTCGGCCGAGGAGACCCGGAGATCGTCGGTACGCAGCAACGTCCGCGCCAGTCGCACCAGGCGGTCACCGGTCGCCAGCAGGCTGAGCGCCACGCTGTCGAACGGAAACCCCTGGATGCCGGCGAACTCGTCGCCGAGGTAGCGGGAGCGACGCGGATCCGTCCCGTCGTGGAAGCCCGCCGGCGACGGGAACATGCTCTCCAGCTCGCCGAGCGCCGGCGCCAGTTCGGCTGCCGGAAGGAAACCGGGCAGGACGACGAAACCGTCTGCCTCCCACGCGTCCCGGAGGGCGTCATCGTCCATCGGGGCAGTATTCCGACGGATCAACGCGCGTGCATCTGATTTGCGCGCCGGTCGTGGTAGACCGGTACGAGGGCCTGGACGGGGGAGGATCACAGTGGAACAGCGTGCCTTCTGGCTCGACGAGAACGTCGATCGGGAACGCGGTGCCGACGGGCGCGGTCGCTTCGAGAACGAGGTGCTTCGGCGTACCGACGAATTCGCCACCACGTGGGGTGACATCGCGCCGGTCGCCTTCGCCGCGACGGCCTGGCGACTCGCCACCGGGCTGACACCCGGCTACGTCCGCTGGCACCGGCGGATCATGTCGGCGACCTGCGCGCCGAGCCCGTGGGACGGCAGCCTGATCGGTGCCGTGTCGGTGGTCTCCCGATGGCCGGCCGAACTCACCTGGACCCGGCAGTGGCAACGCGACCGGGGATGGCGGGACTGGCCGCAGATGTTCGGCCAGTACACGACGCCGACCGACCAGGACCTGACGCGCAGCCCGCACCTGCGCGCCATGGTGCAGGTGGAGGCGCCGATCCCGCTCGGGGACCTGCCGCCCGCTCCGGACGGCCCGGAGGATTCCGTGGCGTCCGCGGCCCGGCGGGCGGTCGTCGTGCTGACGCGGGAACTCAACGAACTGCTCGGCCCGGTGATCGGTCAACTGGAGGCCGGGGTGCCGGCGAAGGGTGCCTGACCGTCCTGAAACGGGGCCGACCGTCGGTCAGTCCGGCTTGGGGGCGAACGGATTGCTGCGGGGTTGCCGCAGCTCACGGTCCGCCGGGCAGAGGTGGTCCCAGGCGGCCCCCGTTACCGACGCCAGGTCCGGCAACGCGCTGCCCCACCTCGGCGTGTGGTCACTGACGTGATCGAGGTAGCGCTGGTAGACCACCATCTCGCGGTACCGTCGGTCGTGCCGCCAGAGCGCGTACGGCTGCTCGCGCAGCCACCCGCAGGCCGCATCGCCTTCGGCGATGAGATCGGCGGTCGGCGGCAGCGTTCGAAGCGGCTCGCCGCTCTGCCGGTCGCCGTACTGCCGGAGGCGGGCCAGGTAGCCGTCCTCGTCCCGAGGATGGGTGACATGGACGCCGAGGACGGTGAGCGGTACGGCGAGCACGCCGGCCACCGCGAGTCCCAGCACCGTTCGCAGGCGCCTGCGTGTGCGGCTCCGCATGCGGCGATGATAGGTCGGGACGATCGCGCCCGCGGACCCCGAGGATCCTGTGTGTCGACCGAACCGGAGCCGGGCCTCGCGCCCGAGCACGTGGGACCCCGCCATTCTTCGACTGGCTCAGCGGGCCGCACGACTACGGCTTCACCAGTTCCGCTCCGGCACTGTCGGCGCGGCCCCGGTCGAGATTTCAGCGGGAGGTCAGGCAAAATGCTCCGATGACCGCCGCAATCATCGCTGCGAGCACGAGCATTGTCGTCGCAGTGCTTGCCTCCATCCTGAATCAGTATGGGCAGGCTCGGCAGGAGCGGCGACAGGCTCGCCTGGCCCGCGTCAACAGTCAGCTCCGAGATCTTTACGGACCGCTGAACGCCATAGTGGATGCGAACGAACGGATCTGGGTGGCGTTGCGTGAGACTGAGCTGCCGGGAGCGGCCGACCGAGGCCCGCACAGCGGCACTGCGGGCTGGCGCCGGTGGCGGGACGAAGTGCTGCAGCCGGCCAACCGCCGCATGCGTGACCTCGTCTTCGCTCATGCCGACCTAGTGGTGGAGGTCGAAGTCCCGCAGCCCTTGCGAGACTTCTGCGCTCATGTGGCAGCTCAGGAGATCGTGCGCGCTGCAGAAGACGAAGGCGCTCGTGAGCGTGCCCTCGTCGGCCACCCGGGAGATGCCTTCGTCACCTACGTCCGCCTGACGTTCCTCGCCCTCAAAGAGGAGCAGGCACGTCTCCTACGTCTGACCGCCGCATAACTCTCCCCTTGGTGGCGCGCGCCTTGTTGCGGGGAGTGCCGTGTCTACCGAACATCAAGTATGCAACCTGCGGCTTCAAGGGTTGCCGCTGCGCGTGTCATTTCTTCACGGCTGAGGTTCTCCAGAATGGTCACCGGAGCTGATTCAACCATATCTTTAGCCTCTTTGAGGCCGGTGCCGGTCACTTCGCGGACGGCTTTGATTGCCTGAATGATGCCGTTCTTTCCGTAGCTCTTCAAGATAATCGAATAGGTGCCCTGGGGGCGGAATCTCAGTAGTTCTCGCACTCCTTCGAGCACTTCGCGCAGCACGTCATCAGTGTCGCGCACCTCCGGAGTGGCGCTCGATTCCGGGCTTTTGGGTATTGCGCTGACGGCACCCGAAAAGTCGGTCCAGCTTCGGTGGAATGCCTTCTGGAGTCGACTGGCGCTGAGTGGGGCAGCGCATGTCTCGTTTATGGATGAGACAAGTCTGAACATGTCCTCGCTGTCTGTCGCCACCGTGGCCTGGAACTGGGCGATAGGTCCGGTTACATCAGCCGGTTCGACATTGAGGAGCACTGGGCGGACCCGAGCTTCGGTGAGAGATTTGGCCAGTGCGCCCGCCTCGAAATTCAGCCAGGGAGAGGATATGTTCTCGGCGGTGACGCAAATTATCCCTTGGCTCCCCTTTTGCAGCCTGGCTCCAACTTCGGCGAGCCAACGCTGACCTTTGGCGATGTCTTCGGTGGACATCCAGGGAGTCACCTGTTGGATAACTTCCGGCAGCCAGTCACGAAGAGCCCGAGCCAGCTCGTTGCTCCTCGATCCCGACCAGCTGATAAAAACTTCCATTAGTGTCCCCGGGTGCGTTCGCGAAGTCCCCACAATATCGCTGGGTAACGATAGTCGGCTGGTGCCGGCGGAGCAACACCCTTCGGATCAGCCGAGGGCACCCGGCCAACAGGCAGAGGGGCGAACGGCTCCACATCTCGGAACATGACTGCGGACCGGGTCAATGCATGGCAGGCGAGCGACGGTTGGGAACTGGTCTGGCCGTCCTTGTACTCATCTACCCGGCTCGTCGCCACCGGTGAACGTCAGTTCGTGCCTGGCGGCTTGAGGCGCCCCGCGCTTCCGAGATGCCCGACTGGTGGGCGCCGGCCCCGAGGTCGGGTCGTGATCGGGAGTCGCCAGCTGTCATTCCTGGCCGGTCCCCGGCTTCCCCGGCTTCGCTTCCTGGCTGCGCAAACTCCCTTTACCGGCCCCTGGACGCCCGGCGGCTGGTGGGATGCTCACCCTTTTATCCGGCCGGGGATCGCCCCGGCCGGATGTCCAAAGGAATGATTAGTCGCGCACCCGTACGACGCAGTACGTGGTGTCGGGAGTCGCCGGTACGGACAACCGCGCGTTGACCGCGTACAGGCTTGAGCCGAAGGAAACCACAGCCGACGGCTCGTCGAGGTCGCAGTCACGGATCACGTCGACCGGCGTGGCCCGGGTGAGCTGCTCGTTGAGACGGAACTTGGCGATCACGTTGTTCCGGTTGCGCACCACGTACAGCGTGCGCCCCCGGAGCAGGAGACCGTCGCCGTTGGCGACCGACACACCGCCCGTGCTGATCCGGGCGGCCATGCCCGCGCGGGGATCGAAGCAGTAGAGCCGGCCGGTCCTGGCCTGCACCACGATGAGCTTGCCCGCCCAGGCGGCGACGATGCCGGTGTTGCAGGCGTCGGGGTCACCGAGCCCGGCCGGCAACGGCAGCGCGCGTACGCCCGACTGCCCGGGCAGCGACCCGTGGCGGCCGAACTCGACGCAGTAGACCTTGGCCTTCTCCGAGTCGGTGAAGAACACGGCCTTGTCCGTGGCGGCCACGCCGTCGATGAACCCGCCGCCGAAGTCGTACGTCGCCAGGCATTCGCCTGTCGACTCGCGGTAGACGGCCGCGCCGCCCATGTTGCCGCAGGCCGCCCAGATCCGGCCCCGTTCGACGGCCAATCCCGTCGCCTGGGTGCCGGCCCCCGGCGGCACGAGGAGCATCCCGTGGCCGGTGCGCAGGTCGGCGCACCAGATACAACCGTCGGCCATGGAGCTGACGTAGATCTTCGTGCCGGTGCCGCGGGCGATGCCCTCCGGGCAGAACCCGTTCGGCAGGTTGATCACCGAGGGATATCGGCCGTTCCGATGGTGGGCCGAGGCCGGCGCCGCGCCGATGGCGACCCCGACGGGCGCGGCAACGGCCGCGGCCAAGAGCGTTCGTCTGTGCACTGTCGTGCTCCTTCGCTAGGCGAGCGAACACATATATGGATACCTGTGGACCAAATGCCGGAGCTACCTCGTCATTGCTCGACAGGTGGCCGCACGGAGTCCCGCATGTCGAACTCGCCGATCGGCCGCGAAGCATCTGCGCAGAGATTCGCACATACCGGCGACTTTCCACGCGTCGCCAAAACGGGATTGCCATCGGGTCGACGATCGCTCTGCGGCATTCTCAACCTGGCTCATCCACCCGCTGGTGTCGGTGGCACCGCAGGAGCGGCCGGGGGCAAGCATCAGCCGAGCGTGCAGGCGGGATCGAACCCCGCACCCTTGCCCCTTGCGCAAGGGTGCTCCGTCTGTTGAGCTACCAGCGTCATTGCCGCACGCATGCCGCCGGCACCGTGGCATGCGTAGTCAGAACGTCAGGCCGTTTCTCCGTAGCCGGACTGCTCGATCGGTTCGGAGTGGCGCGCATGGGGACCGATCTCGTCGGAGTGAACGAGGCCATCCTCAATGGCTCGTGCCAACAGTGCTGCCTTGGTCGCAGCGGGTCGGCCGGTCCGGGTGTACTTGATCCGGGCTCGATCGATATATTGCTTGACGGTGTGTTCGCTGATTCCCATCCGGCGTGCCACCGATGCCTTTGACATTGACTGGAACCAGAGCAGAAGTGCCTCGCGTTCCTTGGGGGATAGAACCGGCCGGTCGGCGCTCTGGTCGGCAACGATCGCGCCAGCGAGGACGGGCGGCACGTAGGGCTGATCGCTGGCCGCTGCAAGTAGGGCTTGGACAAAGTGCTCGCGCAACTCATGCTTGCCAAGAAAAGCGATTGCGCCTGCCTCCAACAGCGACATGGCAGTGTCGGGGCTCGTGTCTTCTGAGTAGACCACCACTCGCCTACCTGCCCTACTAAGCTCGGCGACTTTGTCGATCACCAATCGACCGCCCGACTGCAAGTCGAGTAGGATCACGTCGACTGGTGACTGTTCATCGGCGAGCAAAGTCTCTAGGTCTGCGCCGGTCGAGCGCAGCGCCAGCCGAGGTTCGGCGGCAAGCCACGAGCGAGCGCCTTCGATTACCATCGGATGCTGATCAACGATTGCCACGCTGATGCGGGATTGTGGCGGTGCTTCCTCATCGCCGGGCGGCACTGTTGACTGTTCGGTCGGTCCGGTTGCCTCCCGTGGAGGATCGGCCGGCTTTGTGCGCTGCGGCGATGCCAGCGTATGCGTAGCCGACTTGCTGCGATAGTTTGCAATGAGCCTGACCGGTTCGGGCGTTTCTCGGCCGAGCTTTTGATCCAGTACGAGGCGCAGTCGGGCGGCTGCCACATGCTCTGCGGTTATGTCACGCTGCTGGGTCATAGCGATGGCCGCCCTCACTGTTGCCCGAGAGATCGCTCAAGAGTTCGTCGAGCACACGACCTTGGAACACATCGATCAGCAGGCACTCATCGCGCTTCGCCAAGTCGGACTGGGCGAGCTTGGTCAGCAGCTTGAGTCCTGTGACCCGCTTTACCGGAGCATCATCTAGTGCGAGTTCTGCCGCCCAGGTGAAGCGCCTCCACCATTCCTCACGACGCCCTGCCAGCTCCCGCTGTTCGGTCGCCCGATCAGACCCGTGCACGGACAGCCGGACTCCGATCAAGGCACCGGCCGCAGTCATCAAACCGACCACGACCGCCATACCGGCCTGCAACCAGGTATTCACCATCTCGTCCCGGGCTGTTGAGGTTTGGAGATAGATGCTACTGCCATAGGCGATGGACTGATATCCCACGAGGGGCGTGGCTGCCGCAACGATCGTGCGGGTGGTCGGCGACCGTCGTGGCATGGCGATCGCTGCCGCGCCGGCTTCGCCGACTTGCCTTCAGGAGAGATGTTCCAGGCACCCGGCAAACAGCCATCACCGAGGAAGTGCTGCGGCTGGGCACGGGTGACGCGGTGGGCTCCGAGTGGGGCGGGACCCCGTCACCCAACAGTGCCGGCCAACGTTTCCGCAGCTAAGAAGGTGTGCGCCCGGCAGGATTCGAACCTGCGGCCTTGGGATTAGAAGTCCCCTGCTCTATCCGCTGAGCTACGGGCGCGCGCCGACGATCGTCGCGCCAAGAGGGTACCGCCGGCCCTGGCCCGCCCGGGGGTACGGGTCGGCGCGTCCACGTCGCCGCCCAGCGTGCCACGCCGGTGCCCGGACCGGCATCCCCGTTCCGGCGGGTCCCGGCCCGGCGACCGCATCTCGATCCGTACCCTCGGCGGATGCTG
Source organism: Micromonospora sp. NPDC049201 (assembly GCF_055586805.1). Lineage (NCBI taxonomy): Bacteria > Bacillati > Actinomycetota > Actinomycetes > Micromonosporales > Micromonosporaceae > Micromonospora > Micromonospora sp. NPDC049201. The sequence goes on from NZ_JBVJHM010000018.1 coordinate 85,004, forward strand.
CTCGACCAGGACACCGAAAACGAGATCATCTTCGCGCTGTGCCAGCACCTCGGACGGGCCATCCTGCCCGTCTCCGGGGCGACAGGACCGGGGGCTCCGGCCGGCACGGTCGGTACCGCGTTCTTCTACAGCGAGCTGGTCGGCGCGACAGACGACGGGGAGATCGCGCACGAGTGGCTGCTCACCGCCGACGCACTCACCGACCGGGCGTACGGGGAGATCGGGTTGCGGCCCAGCGTCACCGATCCGGCCGAGGGCGCGGACGAGCCGATCGAGTTGGCCGGCTTCGCCGACCACTGGCTGCACCTGCCGGAGCTGGGGCTGGCCGCGATGCCCACCGGTGGGCTGCACGGCTACGCCGACGACCGGGGCTGGCGCTGGCGTACCCAACAGGTGACCGAGGCGGTCGCCGCGCCGGCCGACGCGGTGGCCCGGGTCGGCGCGACGCCCGGCTCGGCGTTCGTGCTGGCCCTGGGCGTCGCCGAGGACGGGTCACGGCCGTTGGAGGCGGTGGCCGAGCGGGTCGCCCGGCACGACGACGCGGTGCGGGTGACCACCGAGCTGCCGGCCGGTTACGTGGGCGCGCCCGTCTTCGCGGTCGAGGCCGGGCCGGACGGCGAGCCGGTGCCGCACTGCCTGGGCGTGCTGCTGCCGGCCCGCGACGGCGGGCACCCGGTCGCCACGTTCGACCGGATCCGGTCCGCGCTCGTCGAGGTCGTCGACGGCTGACCGGTCGGGGCCGGCCCGCGCCGAGCCGGCGACGGGAGGGGGCGGGTCGGCCGCCGGTTCAGCCTTCGGCGGTGGCTCCGGCCGGTTCGTCGGCCGGCCGGCGCGGTGCCGGTGGCGCGGCCTCCGGCTCGGTCGGGCCCACCCGGAGGAAACCCTCCGCCCAGCGCCCGACTTCCGCGAAGACCTTTTCGCGTACGGCGGGACTGGACAACGTGAGGTCGTGCAACCCACCGTCGAAGCGGGCCAGGGTGACGTGCCGGCCGAGCCGGGGCGCCCAGCGGACCATGTGCTCCACGTCGAGCACCGCGTCGGCGCCGGTGGCGCTGTCGTGCCACTTCGTACCCCGGAAGGTGCGGGTGGAGCAGGCCAGCAGCACCGGCACGGGGATGTCCAGCCCGGCGCGTAGCCGGCGCTGGCCGGTGCGGATCGCGTTGAGCCAGCCGGCCCGGACCGGGAACCCGGCGAGCGGCTTCCACTCCAGGTCGTAGCGCCACTCGCCACGGTGGTCGGCGTGCAGGCTCTCGCCGTACACGGTGCCGAGCCCGAACGGCAGGATGCGCTGCGGCGCCCGACGGCCCAGGCGGGAGACGGCGGCGGCGAGGGGTCGACGGACCACCCAGGGGGCGTTGATGTCGAAGAAGGGACTGTTCAGCACGATGCCGTCGACCAGGCCGGCGTCGCGGCGGGCGTCCGCCCAGAGCGAGATGATCAGCCCGCCGGTGGAGTGGCCCATGGCGAGCAGGGTCTCGTGCCCCTCCTCGGCGCGGATGATCTCCGCGGCGGCGTCCAGCTCGGGGAAGTAGTCGCTCAGGTCGCGGCAGAAGTTCGGGGTCTGGTGCGGCAGCAGGCTGCGACCGTATTTCCGTAGGTCGAGGGCGTAGAAGTCCCAGCCGCGCTCGGCGAAGAAGTCAGCCACGTGGGTCTGGAAGAAGTAGTCGACGAAGCCGTGCACGTAGAGCACGGCGCGGCCGGTCGGCCGGTCGGCCCGCCGGCGGACCAGGGTCGCGACCACCGGCCCCTCGTCGTCGGTGCCCAACTCGATGGTGCGCCGCTCGTAGGGCGCCCCCAGCACGTCCGGTTCCACGACCGCGACGGTACGCCGCCGAGCTACCCGGCGGTAGGGGTGTAAGGAGGGGCCCGGCTTAACGCATTCGGTAGAGGCGGGGGCCCCGCTTGACAGCGACCTGTCGAGCGGAGCCCCCGCCTGACCGGAAACGGTGGCGGCCCGCCCGCCGGCACCGTGCGGGCGGGCGTACCGGAATCAGGCGGTCTCGGCGTCCTCGCGCTCGCCCACCTGGAGCGGGACGGCCGCGGGCTGCTCCGTCGGGCGCAGGTGCTTGTTGCTGCGCGGCTCCTGGCGGGTCTTCGCGTCGTTGAGCTTGCGGCGCAGATCGTCCCGGACGTCGTTGAGCGCGGCGTGCAGGTCCTCCTCGGTCGAGGTGGTCACGATCTTCTGCCGGCCGGCGACCCAGCACTCCAGCGTCACCTTCTGGCCCCGGGCCTCGCGGTCCTTGACCGACACCTCCAGCTCGGTGGCGTCGGCGTGGAAGCTGGCGAGTCGGGCGTCAAGCGTCCCGAACTGCTCGGCGATCCAGTTGCGGTCACCCTGGGAGAACCCGGCGCCGACCCGGAGGCACTCGGCCACGGTCGCGGGGTTCGCCACGGCGCTCATCGCGCTGCCTCGCGGACGTCTCGGAGAAGCATCGGCGCTCCCTTTCTCTCGGTTGATCATTACTTACCCAGCCGGCGTGTTTCCGGAACGCCTCGCGCCGGTCACTTTCCGACCATGTGTCCCCGCAGGTCGACGCCGTAGAGGCCATCGGCCTAGCAGATCGGGACCTTGATCAGGCGGTTGTCCACAAGGCGGTCCGTCATCCACAGGCGGGAGCCGACGGGTGGCCCGGGCGGGTTGTCCCGGCCCACGCTCTCCCGGACAAGCCGATCCCTGGGAGGGGCGATGTTCGACACCCACGTAACGATCGTCGGTAACATTTTGACCGCGCCGGAGTGGCGGCGGACCACGCAGAGCGGAACGCTGGTGGCCAACTTCAAGGTCGCCTCGACCGCCCGCCGGCTCGACCGGGACAGCGGTCGCTGGGTCGACGGCAACAGCCTGCGGGTTCGCGTCAACTGCTGGCGACGCCTGGCTGAGGGGGTGGCCGCCTCGGTGGCGGTGGGTGATCCGGTGATCGTCGCCGGCCGCCTCTACACCCGGGACTGGACCGACGAGGCCGGTAACCACCGCACGCTCTACGAGCTGGAGGCGGTCGCGGTCGGGCACGACCTGTCCCGGGGCCGGTCGCGCTTCCTGCGCAACCAGCCGCGCGCGGCCACCAGCTCGGTCGAGGACGCCGAGGCGGAGCAGCGGGTGCACGGCGAGGCGACCGAGCCGGTGCCCGACGAGCAGGTGCCGGCCAGGTTCGACGACCGGCCGCTCGACGACGACTTTCCGCCGCCGGAGTTCGGGCCGGCACGGGTCGGCCTCACCGGCGCGCTGGACCGGGTGATCGAACTCGATCCGTTCGACGACCGGCCCGCCGGTCCGGGGACCGGCGGCGGGACGCGGCCGGGCGGCGGCCCGACCGGCGGCCGGGACACCCGGCTCGGTGGACCGGGGGTGGGCGAGGACGACGAGTTGGCCGCCGAGGAGGGGGACGGGCCGGCCCCGCCCGAGGACGACGAGTTGGCCGAGATCGAGTTGCCGACCGAGGACGGGTCGAGCGGTGCGGGGTCGGCCGGCGTGGCGTCCGGCGGCGGGGCTGCCCCGGGCCGTCGCGGCCGACGGCGTACGCCGGTGCCTGCCTGAGCAGCCGGCGGCGTACGCGGGCGCCTGCCTGAGCGGTCGGCCGGGCAACGGGGGTGCGGGGTGGCGGCGTCGGCGCTGCCACCCCGCGGCACGGCCCCCTCCGGACCGCCGGTACGGCTAGGCTGGCCGGCCGGAGGTGGTGACGGGTGCGGCAGGCGACCGCGATGGCGAACGCGACCGGGTTGGTGGCGGGCTACGCGCTCGACGCGCTGCTCGGCGACCCGCGCCGGTGGCATCCGGTGGCCGGCTTCGGCCGCGCCGCCGGTGCGCTGGAGCGGCGGGTCTACCGCCCGGACCGCGCGGCCGGCGTCGTGTTCACCGCGCTCGCGGTGGGTGCGCCGGTGCTGCTCGGGGCCGCCGCCGGGCGCGTCACCCGACGGCATCCGGTGGCACGGGCCGCGCTGGTGGCCGCCGGCACCTGGACGGTGCTCGGCGGGCGGACGCTGCGGCACGAGTCCCGGGTGATGGCGCGGGCGCTGCGCCGGGCCGACCTGCCCGCCGCGCGGGCCCGCCTCGGTCATCTCTGCGGACGGGACCCGTCGACGCTCGACGAACCGGAGCTGGCCCGGGCCACCGTCGAGTCGGTCGCCGAGAACACCTCCGACGCGGTGGTCGCGCCGCTGGTCTGGGGCGCGGTCGCGGGGCTTCCCGGCCTGCTCGGTTACCGGGCGGCGAACACGCTCGACGCCATGGTCGGCCACCGCTCGCCCCGGTACGCCCGGTTCGGCACCCCGGCCGCCCGGCTGGACGATCTGCTCAATCTGGTGCCGTCCCGGCTGACCGGGCTGCTCACCGTGGCCGTCGCGCCGGTGGTGCACGGGAACCGCGCCAGCGCGTGGCACGTGTGGCGGCGGGACCGGGCCGACCATCCGAGCCCGAACGCCGGGCAGTGCGAGGCGGCGATGGCCGGCGCGCTCGGCGTCCGGCTGGGCGGGCGCAACGTGTACTTCGGTCGCTCGGAGACGCGGCCGTTCCTCGGTGACGGGCCTCGACCGGAGGCGCGGCACCTGAAGCGGGCCGCCCGGGTCTCCGGCGCGGTGGGGTTGGCCGCGCTCGGTCTGGCCGCGCTCTACCCGGTGACGGTGGGCCGGCTGGCCGGCGCCGCCGGCCGGGCCGCGCTGCGCACGGCGGCCGGCTGTTGGGCGGTGGCCGGCTGGTCGGCGGCGGCCGGGGCTTCGCCGGCGGGATCGGTCGCCAACCGGGGGAGCGGGCGGTGAGCGGCGGGCTGCTGGTCGCCGGCACCACCTCCGACGCCGGCAAGAGCGTGCTCACCGCCGGCATCTGTCGCTGGCTGCGCCGCCGGGGTGTCCGGGTCGCCCCGTTCAAGGCGCAGAACATGTCCAACAACTCGGCGGTGGTGGTCGGCCCGGACGGTCGGGGCGGCGAGCTGGGCCGGGCGCAGGCGATGCAGGCCGCCGCCGCCGGGCTCGCCCCCGACCTGCGTTTCAACCCGGTGCTGCTCAAGCCGGGCAGCGACCTCGCCAGTCAGGTGGTGCTGCTCGGCGAGGCGGTCGACACGGTCACCGCCGGCAACTACCACGCGTTGCGCCCCCGGCTCGCCGCCACCGCGTACGCGGCGCTGGCCGAGCTGCGCACCGAGTACGACGTGGTGATCTGCGAGGGCGCGGGCAGCCCGGCGGAGATCAACCTGCGGGCCGGCGACTACGTCAACATGGGGCTGGCCCGGCAGGCCGGCCTGCCGGCGATCGTGGTGGGCGACATCGACCGGGGCGGCGTGTTCGCCTCGATGTTCGGCACCGTGGCGCTGCTGGACGCCGCCGACCAGGCGCTCGTCGCCGGCTTCGTGATCAACAAGTTCCGGGGCGATCTGGGGCTGCTCCGCCCCGGGCTGGACATGCTGCACCGGGTCACCGGCCGTCCCACGTACGGGGTGCTGCCCTGGGCGCTGGACCTGTGGCTGGACGCGGAGGACTCGCTCGCGTACGGGCGGGTGCTCGGGCGGCCGGCGGGCCCGCGCGGCACCGAGTGGCTCGACGTGGCAGTGGTCCGGCTGCCCCGGGTCAGCAACGCCACCGACGTGGAGGCGCTCGCCACCGAGCCCGGGGTCCGGGTGCGGCTGACCGTCGAACCGGCCGAGTTGGCCGCCGCGGACCTGGTGGTGCTGCCCGGCTCGAAGTCGACGGTCGCCGACCTGGCCTGGCTGCGGGAGACCGGCCTGGCCGACGCGGTCCTCGGGCACGCCGCCGCCGGCCGTCCGCTGCTCGGCATCTGCGGCGGGTTCCAGATGCTCGGCCGGGCGATCCACGACCCGGTGGAGAGTCGTCGGGGCAGCGTCCCCGGCCTCGGTCTGCTGCCGGTCGAGGTGACGTTCGACAGGCGCAAGACGGTCCGCCGGGCCGAGGGCACGGCGGCCGGCGACACGGACGTGCCGGTGGACGGGTACGAGATCCACCACGGTCGGGTCTCCGCCGCCGACCCGGGCCTGCCGCCGCTGCTGCGCTACGCCGACGGCACCGGCGAGGGCGCCCGGCTCGGCGCGGTGTACGGCACGCACTGGCACGGCGCGTTCGAGTCCGACGCGTTCCGCCGCCGGTTCCTCGCCGAGGTCGCGGGCGTGTCCGGCCGGACCGGCTTCAAGGTCGCGCCGGACACGTCGTTCGCGGCGGCCCGGGAACGGACCCTGGACCTGCTCGGCGACCTGGTGGAGGAGCACCTGGACACCGGCGCGCTGTGGCGACTGATCGAGTCCGGCCCGCCGTCGGGCCTGCCGTTCGTGCCACCGGGCGCACCCGACTGAACCGCCGCGTCGGGCCGCCGGCACCGGCCGCCGCGAACGGGCGACCGCGACGGCAGCCGGCCGCCGCGACCGGGCGGCGGGTGGCTCAGACGCGTACGTCGGCCGGGCGGTCGGACATCGGCAGCCCGGCCTCCCGCCAGCCCTGCACACCGCCGATCATGTCGGTCGCCTGACGCAGCCCGAGCGTCTGGAGGCTGGCGGCGGCCAGGCTGGAGCTGTAGCCCTGGCGGCACACGACCACGATCTCGCGGTCGTAGCCGGTGGCCTCCGGGATGCGCCACGCGCTGGCCGGGTCGAGCCGCCATTCCAGCACCGTGCGGTCGATGACGATCGCGCCGGGCAGCTCGCCCTCCTCACGACGTTGCGTCTCGGTGCGGGTGTCGATCAGCAGCGCCCCGTTGCGGACCGCCTCGACGGTCTCGTGCGGGGTGAGCCGGCGGAGACCGGCGCGGGCCTGTTCCAGGAGGGCGTCGACGCCCGGACACATCACGTCATGGAGCACCCCCAGATCATGCCCACCGGGCCGCCGCGCCGCCCGGTGAAACGGCCCGCCGGGTCGCAGGATCCAGCGGACGGGGGAACGTTAGCGTCGGTCGGGTGAACGTCGAGGTGGTCGAGGCGTACGCCGGGTTGGCCCGCCGGGTGCTGGCCGGGCCGGCGCGGTTGGGGCGTACCCGGCTGGTGGCGGTCGACGGGCCGAGCGGCGCGGGCAAGAGCGTGTTCGCGACGCGCCTCGCGGACGCGCTCGCGGCGGTTCCGGGCGGCGTCCGGCCGCCGCTGGTCCGCACCGACGACCTGCTCGACGGATGGGACGACCAGCTCACGTTCTGGACCCGCCTGGAGGAGTGGGTGCTCGGCCCGGTACGGGCCGGGCGGGCGGGCGGCCACCGCCGGTACAGCTGGGTCCGCCGTCGCTTCCTGGACCGGGTGGTGCCGGTGCCGGCCGGGCCGGTGCTGATCGTCGAGGGGGTGAGCGCGGCGCGTGCCGCGGTGCGCCCCGAGCTGACGCTGTCGGTGCTGGTGACCGCGCCGCCCGATTTGCGGCTGGCCCGGGCGCTGGCCCGCGACGGCGTCCAGGTGCTGCCGGAGCTGCGTCGCTGGCACGCCGGGGAGCGGGCGCACTTCACCGCGGACGGCACCGCGGCAGCGGTGGACCTGGTGGTGAACGGTGCGCCCGACCTGCCGCACGACGCGGACCGCTACTTCGTGCGCTTCGGCCGGCGACCGGGCTGGGAGGGCGTGCCCGGGTAAGGCCGGCATACGATTCCGGTCATGACCACTCCGATCATCTCCGAGTCCGAGGTGCGGGCCGCCGTCGAGCGGGAACTGCCCGGTGTCCGTGCCGACCTGGACCGACTCGTCCGCATTCCGGGCATCGCCTTCGAGGGCTTCGACCACTCGCACGTCGAGCGCTCCGCCGAGGCGGTGGCGGAGCTGCTGCGCGGCTGCGGCCTCGACACCCGGATCGTCCGCTCCGGCGGCCAGCCGGCGGTGATCGGGACGAAGGCGGCCCCGCCCGGCGCACCCACCGTGCTGCTCTACGCCCACCACGACGTGCAGCCGGTCGGGGACCTGTCGCTGTGGGAGTCCGACCCGTTCGAGCCGGTGGAGCGCGACGGCCGCCTCTACGGTCGGGGCGCCGCCGACGACAAGGCCGGGATCATGGCGCACGTGGCCGCGCTGCGCGCGTTCGGCGACCGGCTCCCGGTGGGCGTGGTGCTGTTCGTCGAGGGCGAGGAGGAGTACGGCTCGGACTCGCTGGAGCGGCTGCTCGCCGAGCACCGGGACGACCTCGCCTCGGACGTCATCGTGATCGCCGACTCCACCAACTGGGACGTCGGTGTGCCGGCGCTGACCACCTCGCTGCGCGGCATCGTCAACTGCTTCGTGGAGGTGCGCACGCTCGACCACGCGGTGCACAGCGGCATGTTCGGCGGCGCGGTGCCGGACGCGCTGACCGCGCTGGTGAAGCTGCTGGGCACGCTGCACGACGACGCCGGCGACGTCGCGGTGGACGGCCTGGCCGGTCGCGAGGGGGCCGTCGTCGACTACCCGGAGGACCGGTTCCGCGCGGAGGTCGGCCTGGTCGACGGCGCGCGGTTGTTCGGCACCGGCCGGATCACCGACCGGCTCTGGACCAAGCCGGCGCTGGCGATCCTCGGCATCGACGCGCCGGCCACCGGCGAGGCACCGAACGCGCTGGTCCCGGCCGCGAAGGCGAAGCTGAGCGTACGGCTGGCGCCGGGCGACAACCCGAAGAAGGCGTACGCCGCGCTGACCGCGCACCTGGAGCGGAACGCGCCGTGGGGCGCGCAGGTGACGGTGACGTTCGAGCACGACGGCGCGCCGTGCGTGATCGACGCCAGCGGGCCGATGTTCGACGCGGCGCGGGCCGCGTTCCGGGGCGCCTGGGACGGCACCGACCCGGTCGACATCGGGGTGGGTGGCTCGATCCCGTTCATCGCCACGTTCCAGGAGATGTTTCCGCGGGCGGCGATCCTGGTGACCGGCGTGGAGGACCCGCACGCCCGGGCGCACGGCCCGAACGAGAGCCTCCACCTGGGCGAGTTCGCCCGGGTCTGCCTGGCCGAGGCGCTGCTGCTGGCCAAGGTGGCCGAGGCGGGCCGCGCCTGACCGCGGCCGTCGCCACGGTGGCCGGTGTCGGCTCGGTGGCCGATGTCGTCGGGGTGCCCGGCTCGGTCACGGTGCCCGGCTGACTTATGACGCCCGGCTCCGTCACGGTGGGTGACGGGAGGGCGAGGCGATGCGGTCGGAAGCGATATGCCTGACGGTCATAATTATGCCTCTGCGGTATATCGCCTCCGACCCACCTCATTGCCCGGTCGCGCCGCGCCCGGTGTCGAAACCGTAACTTCGGGATGGATGTCGGAGTTTGCGGTGTGTCGGCGGGCTGGGTGTTATAGCCTTTCGAACATGCGTACGAACGAAGAGATGGCGCGGCTCCAAGCCGCCGTCCGTGCTCTGGGGGACGTCGACGTCTCCGCGTGGCCCGAGGCCACGCTCAAGGAACAGCTCGGTGAGCTCTCCGCCACGCTGGTCACGCTCGACGCGCTGCTCACCCGGGTCGCCGACGGCGTGCGCGGGCGCGGCCTGCGCGTGGAGGAGCCGGTCTCGGCCTGACGCTCCCGTCCGGCCGCGCGATCCGCCCGCGTGGCGCGATCCGCCCGCGTGGCGCGATCCGCCCGCGTGGCGCGATCCGCCCGCGTGGCGCGATCCGCCCGCGTGGCGCGATCCGCGCGATCCGGCCGACCGTGCGATTCGGCCGCGCGATCGGCTCGGCGGGGCGATTCGGCCGGCCCGGCGCACCCGATGCGGTGGGCCGGGCCGCCGGAAGCGCCCCGCTGTCACAGGTGACTGGCAGGATGTGGGCGTGCGTTTCGCGGAGCTGGCGGCCACCTCGGCCGCGGTCGGTGCCACCGGTGGTCGGCGGGCCAAGGTGGAGCTGCTGGCCGCCGCGCTGCGCGGGCTCGACCCGGCCGAGATCGCGGCCGGCGCCGGCTATCTCGCCGGTGAGCTGCGCCAACGGCAGACCGGCGTCGGTTGGGCGGGGCTGCGTGACCTGCCACCACCGGCCGCCGCGCCGACGCTGACCGTGTCCGGCGTCGACGCGGCGGTCGAGGAGATCTCCCGGGTCGGCGGCACCGGCTCCCAGGCCCGGCGGCGGGAGCTTGTCGGCCGGCTCTTCGCCGCCGCGACCGCCGACGAGCAACGCCTGCTGGTCGGGCTGTTCCGGGGGGAGCTGCGGCAGGGCGCCCAGGCCGGCCTGCTCGCCGAGGCGGTGGCCCGGGCCGCCGAGGTGCCGGCCACTGTCGTCCGCCGGGCCCTGCTGCTCGCCGGCGACCTGCGGGCGGTGGCGGTCGCGGCGCTCACCGGCGGCGCCGCCGCGCTGGCCGGGTTCGGGCTCCAGGTGGGCCGCCCGCTCGCGCCGATGCTGGCCCAGAGCGCGCCCTCGGTCGACGAGGCGCTCACCGCCACCGGCACGCCGGCGGTGGTGGACGTCAAGCTCGACGGCATCCGCATCCAGGTGCACCGTTCCGGTCAGGACATCGCGGTGTTCACCCGCAGCCTCGACGAGATCACCGGTCGGCTGCCCGAGGTGGTGGCCGCCGTCCGCGCGCTGCCCGCCCGGGAGCTGGTGCTCGACGGCGAGGCGATCGGGCTCGACGCGGCCGGCCGGCCGCTGCCGTTCCAGCAGACGTCGAGCCACGCGGCCCGGCGCACCACGCCCAGCACCACCGGCCGCACCCCGGTCGCGCCGGCCGTGCTCGCCGCCGCCGAGCGTGCCGGCGAGCCGGTGCTCACGCCGTACTTCTTCGATCTGCTGCACCTCGACGGCGCCGACCTGATCGACCTGCCCGGGCGGGAGCGGTGGGCGACGCTGGCCCGCGCGGTCGACCCGGCGCTGCTGGTCGGCCGGGTGGAGGTGGACGACGCGGCGCAGGCCGCGGCGGCGTTCGCCGCGGCGGTCGACGCCGGTCAGGAGGGTGTGGTGGTCAAGGACCCGGCCGCGCCCTACGACGCCGGCCGGCGCGGCGCGGCCTGGGTCAAGGTCAAGCCCCGGCACACGCTCGACCTGGTGGTGCTGGCGGTGGAGTGGGGCAGCGGCCGGCGCCAGGGCTGGCTGTCCAACCTGCACCTCGGCGCCCGCGACCCGGGCACCGGCGAGTTCGTCATGCTCGGCAAGACGTTCAAGGGGTTGACCGACGAGCTGCTGCGCTGGCAGACCGAGCGGTTCCTGGCGCTGGCCGTGGAGAAGGGCGACTGGGTGGTCCGGGTGCGGCCGGAGCAGGTGGTCGAGATCGCCTTCGACGGGGTGCAGACCAGCAGCCGCTACCCGGGCGGGATGGCGCTGCGCTTCGCCCGCGTGGTGCGCTACCGGGACGACAAGACCGCCGCCGAGGCGGACACGATCGACGCGGTCCGGGCGATCCACGCCGGCCGGGTCAGCGGCTGAGCCGGCCGGCCCGGTCTCAGGGGGCGGTGGGTCAGGGGGCGGCGGGTCCGGCGGCTGCCGGTTCGGCGGCCCGGTCCACCGGCACACGCGGGCCGTCCAGGCCGGCCCGCCGGCGGGCCTCCCGGCGCGCCACCCAGCCGTAGCCGACCAGGCTCATCACCGCGAAGATCCACCACTGCCACACGTAGCCGAAGTTCTGCCAGTTGTTGGTGTGCCCGATCGGCACCGCCTGGAACGCCGGGTCGGCGGCCGGCGTCTGGCCGTCCAGCAGCACGTAACCGCCGGTCACCGGGTAGGGCAGTTGCTTCGCCAGGCGGGAGATGTCGATGCGGCGGGCCTCCAGCTTGCCGTCGCGGCGGGCCACCCCACCGCCGCCGCTCTCGCTGCCGACCACCCGGCCGGTGACGGTCACCTCGCCGGCCGGCGCCACCGGCACCGAGGGCTGGACGGTCGCGCCGGCGCCCGGGACGGGTGGGATCCAGCCGCGGTCGACGAGCACCGCGGTGCCGTCGGCGAGCACCAGCGGGGTGAGCACCTCGAAGCCGACCGTGTTGTCGACGGTCCGGCCGCGGATCAGAACGACGTTGGCATTGTCGTAGCGGCCGGTGGCGGTGACCCGGCTCCAGGTGAGGCGCCCCGCCGGGGCCGGGCCCACGCTGCCCGGGCCACCGGTCGGCGCGGGCAGTGCGTTCCGCAGCGGCGCGGGCGTCATGGTGGCGCCGGCGTCGATCCGCTCGTTGACCGCCGTCCGCCCGTGGTAGCGGTCCAGCTGCCAGTTGCCCAGGAACACCATCACCGCGGCGGCCACCAGGGTCAGCGCCAGGTAGCCCAGCCAGCGCGGGGTCAGCAGGAACCGGTACACGGTGGTCAAGGCTACCCGTATGAGCGGGGCCACTCGCGGTTGCCGGCGGTGATCGGGGCGGCGGGCGGCCGTCGTGGAGCGGACCGGACGGGTATGGTCACGCGGGCGGAAATCACCCGGAGGATCCAGGAGTCGAGAATGACCGACGTGCCGCGGGTCGTGCTGAGCGCGCCCTCCTCGGGGCACGGCACCGGTGCCCTCTCCCTCGGCCTGCTCGCGGCCCTCGCCGACCGAGGGCTTGCGGTGGCCGGGTTCAAGGTCGGCCCGGACCAGGTGGACGCGGCGTACCTCGGGCTGGCCGCCGGCCGGCCGGGGCGCACGCTGGACCCGCGGCTGGTCGGTCCGGAGCGGGTCGGTCCGCTCTTCGCACACGGTGCGGCCGGGGCCGGGCTCGCGCTGGTGCAGGGCACCATGGGGCTGTACGACTCGGTGGCCGGCCGGCCGGAGAGCGAGTCCACCGCCGCGGTCGCCACCGCGCTGCGCAGCCCGGTGGTGCTGGTGGTGGACGTGGCCGCGATGGGCCAGTCGGTGGCCGCGCTGGTGCACGGCTTCCGGGCGTACGACGAGCAGCTCTGGTTGGGCGGCGTGATCCTCAACCGGGTGGCCTCGCCCCGGCACGAGACGCTGCTGCGGGAGGCGCTGGACGACGTCGGGGTGCCGGTCTACGGCGCGTTGCGCCGGCACGAGCTGCCCCCGGTGCTGCCCGCCCGCCGGCACGGCGCCGCGCCGGTGGTGCGCGGCGACGCCGAGGCCGAGCGCGGGGTGCGCCGGCTCGGCGAGGCGGTGGCCGCCACCGTCGACCTCGACCGGCTGCTCACGCTGGCCCGCTCCGCCCCCGCGCTGACCGTCGAGCCCTGGTCGCCCGACCCGGCGGACGGGCCGTCGGACGCCGCGGAGCGGCCGGTGGTCGCGCTGGCCGGTGGCCCGGCCGGCAGCTACAGCCATCCGGAGGCCGTCGAGCTGCTGTGCGCCGCCGGCGCCGAGGTGGTCACGCTCGATCCGCTGCGCGACGAGGCGCTGCCCGCCGGGGCCCGCGCGCTGGTCGTCGGCGGCGCGCTCCCGGAGACGTACGCGGAGCAGCTCTCCGCCAATCGGCGGCTCTGCATCGCGGTGGCCGAGCTGGCCCGCTCCGGACGGCCGGTGGTCGCCGAGGGGGCCGGCCTGCTCTGGCTGGCCCGAGAGCTGGACGGTCTGCCCATGTGCGGGGTGCTCGACGCGGTCGGCACGGTCCGGGACGGCCTGGTGGTCGGCTACCGGGAGGCCACCGCGGTCACCGGCAGCGTGGTGGCGTCGGCCGGCGTGACGGTGACCGGGCACAAGCAGCACGCGGCGGTGCTCACCCCGCGGGCCGGTGACCGGCCGGCCTGGCAGTGGGGCGGGGGCACGCCGGAGGGCTTCGTCCGCCACGGGGTGCACGCCTCGCAGCTCGTGCCGCACTGGGCCGCGATTCCCGGTGTCGCCGAGCGGCTGGTGGCCGCCGCCCGGGCGTCCGTGGCGGCTCCGGCGTGATCGGTCAGGTGGCGGTACGCCGGTTCCCGGCGCTGACCGTCTCCACCCCGCGGATCGAGGTGCGCCGGCTGGTCGCGGCGGACGCGGAGGCGGTGGACGAGGTGTTCGCCGACCGGCAGACCCAGCGTTGGCTGCCGCTGGCCGAGGCGGCCGGGCAGATCGACGGGCGGGCCTGGTGCACCGAGCTGGCCCGGCAGCGGCGGGACAGCGGCGACGGTGACCACTGGGCGGTGGTGCGGCGGGAGGACCAGCGGGTGGTCGGCTGCCTCTGGACCCGGCGCACCGACTGGGGCGCCCGGCTCACCGAGGTGTCGTACGCGCTCGCGCCGCACGCCCGGGGCTTCGGCCTGGCGGTGGAGGCGGTGGACGCGGTGGCGATCGCGTTGATCCTGGAGCACGGCTTCCAGCGGGTGGAGCTGCGGGTGGCGCCGGGCAACGTCGCCTCCCGGCGGGTCGCCGAGAAGGCCGGCTTCAGCTACGAGGGCCTGCTCCGCAACGCGGGTTTCGTCCGTGGCGCCCGCGTCGACCTGGAACTGTGGTCCTTCGTAGCCGCCGACCTCCACTGAACCCCCACCCCACCCCCGCACGCCCGACCCCCGCACGCCCGACGTCGATCAAGGAGTTCGCGTCGGGGATCAGGCGATCCCGGGCGCAAACTCCTTGATCAACTAACCCGGGCGCACCCCCGGGCGGTCGGTGGGGCGGTCAGCCGACGATCTGGTCGGAGGGCGGGGTGAACTGGCGCGTCGGTTGGCCCTTCAGGGCGTCGCGCAGCGTCTCGGCGACCGCGTTCACCGGGATCTGGGACTGCCCGTCACCCACCGCGTTGAACGGGTTGTCCGGATCGGCGATGAAACTCGCCGCGGCCAGCTCCGGGGTGTAGCCGACGAACCACGCCGACCGGGTGCTGTCCGTGGTGCCGGTCTTGCCGGCGACCGGCCGGCCGACCGTCTTCCGTACGCTGTCCGCCGTCGACCAGCCACCGCAGGTCCCCTTGGCCGGGGTGTCGCCGGTCGGGCAGCGGGCCGCGTCGGTGGCGGCCCGGGCCGCGTCCGCGTTGACCACCTGGCGGCACCGGGGCTTGGCCACCTCGCGCTGCACCCCGCCCGGCGTGGACCAGGTGGTCGGCGTGCCGTCCCGGTTCATGATCGCGTTGACCGGGATCGCCTCGCAGTAGCGTCCGTCGGCGGCGACGGCCGCGTACGCGTTCGCCATCTCCAGCGGGGTGGCGTCGGAGACGCCGAGCGTGAATGCGCCCCACTTCCTCGCCTTGGCCGGCGACGCCTGATCCTTGTCCACGTCGGTACGCCAGCGCAGCCCGAGCTGTTCGGCCAGGCGCACCCCGGCGTCCGCGCCGACCTTCTCCTCCAGCTGCACGAAGTAGGTGTTCACTGACTTGCCGAAGCCGGACCACATGGTCTGCCGGCCGGTCATCGCGCCGCTGGCGTTGGACGGCGCCCAGCCGTCGTAGACCGCCGACTGGTACCGGTAGGGCGAGTCGTACGCGGTGGACAGCGGCATCCCGGCGTTGAGCGCGGCGAGCATCGGGAACATCTTGAACGTGGAGCCGGCCTGGTAGCCGGGGAGTGTCCCGCCGCCGAGCAGCGGCGCCACCGTGTTCGGGTAGTTCGCCTTGACCTTCGGGCCGGCCTCCGGGTTCGAGCTGTTCGGGTTCTCGGCCAGGTCGAGCGAGTAGTTCCGGTTCACCGCCATCGCCTTGATCCGCCCGGTGCCGGGTTCGGCGACCACGACGCCGTTGGCGAACGGGCTGCCGGTGTTGTCCTTGGCGCCGACGTTCTTCTCGGCCGCCGCCTGCGTCTTCGGGTCGAGCGCGAGCACGATCCGGTAGCCGCCCCGGCGCAGCTTGTCCATCCGTTCGAGGCGGTTCTCGCCGAACGCGGGCTGCGCGCTCCACCAGTTCTTCAGGTAGTCGCAGTAGAAGCCCCAGGCGCGGTGCGCGCCGTCGATCGCGGCGCAGTCGTTCGGCGGGTCGGTCAGCTTCAGCGTGATCGGCTGGGCCTTGGCCGTGGCGGCGGCGTCCGGCGACAGGTAACCGAGGCGGGCCATGTTGTCCAGCACGTAGTTGCGTCGGCCGGTGGCGTCCTTCTGGTCGGAGGTGATCGGGTCGTACTCGGAGGGGGACTTCACCAGCCCCGCGAGCGTGGCCGCCTCGACCGGGGTGAGCGTGGCCGGCGTCTTGGAGAAGAAGATCTGCGAGGCGGCGTAGATGCCGTACGCCCGGTGGCCGAAGTAGGCCGAGTTGAGGTAGCGCTCGAGGATCTGCTCCTTGCTCAGGTGCTTCTCGATGTCGAGCGCCATGCGCATCTCCTTGACCTTGCGCAGGCTGGTCTGCTGGGTGGCCTCCTGGACCTCCTTGGGCGTGCTCGCGCTGTCCCGCAGCGCCATCCGGACGTACTGCATGGTGAGCGTCGAGGCGCCCTGGGAGACGCCGCCGGAGCGGGCGTTGGAGACGAAGGCGCGCGCCACGCCCTTCGGGTCGACGCCGTGGTGCTGGTAGAAGCGGTTGTCCTCGGCGGCGACGATCGCCTGCTGGATGTTCGGCGACATGTCCTCGATCTTGGTGTACTGCCGGTACTCCTCGTAGAACATGGTCAGCACGGTCCTGCCGTCGGGCGCGTAGAGGTACGAGGTCTCGGCCGGCAGCGCGGTCTTGAGGATGTTCGTCTTCTGCTCCACGGCGTGCGCGGTGGCCTTCGCGCCGATGCCGGTGACGGCGGCCATCGGGTACAACGCGGCGGCGACGACGATGCCGGCGATCAGCCCGGCACGGAGTAGGGGCACGGCACGACCGGCGGACGCAAGGGGTCGGTTGCTCACGGGGTCAAGCTATGACATTTCCGATTCGGAAATGAGAAGAATTCATAAACGGGCGGGCGTGACGCGACCCACGCCGGGATGCGCTGTCCCGGGACGCGGCTTCCCGGCAGGATCGCGGTCATGTCCGCACCACCGCCCGCCGCCGCGCCCGCCGAACCCGACCTGGCACACCACGGGGACGCCGAGGCCACGCCCGGCCTGGTGGACCTGGCGGTCAACGTGCGCCGCGCCCCGATGCCCGACTGGCTGGCCGACCCGGTCACCGCCGCGCTTGGCGAGCTGGCCGCGTACCCGGACCCGGCCCCCGCCCGCGCCGCCGTCGGTCACCGGCACGGGCGACCCCCGGACGAGGTACTCCTCACCGCCGGCGCCGCCGAAGGCTTCGTGCTGATCGCCCGCGCGCTGCGTGACGCCCGCCACCCGGTGGTGGTGCACCCGCAGTTCACCGAGCCGGAGGCCGCGCTGCGGGCCGCCGGCCACCGGGTGGACCGGGTGCTGCTCGACCCGGCCGACGGCTTCCGGCTCGATCCGGCCCGGGTGCCGGCCGACGCCGACCTGGTCATGGTCGGCAACCCCACCAACCCGACCTCGGTGCTGCACCCGGCGGACACGATCGCCGCGCTGGCCCGTCCCGGCCGGGTGCTGGTGGTCGACGAGGCGTTCGCCGACACCACCGTCGCGCCCGGCGTCGACGGCGAGCCGGAATCCCTCGCCGCCCGCCGCGACCTGCCCGGCCTCGTGGTGGTCCGCAGCCTCACCAAGACCTGGGGGCTGGCCGGGCTGCGGATCGGCTACCTGCTCGGCGACGCCGACCTGCTGGCCCGGTTCGCCGCCGCCCAGCCGCTCTGGGCCGTCTCCACCCCGGCGCTCGCCGCCGCCACCGCCTGCGCCGGGCCGGTCGCGGTCGCGGCCGAGCGCGCGATCGCCGCCGGGCTCGCCGCCGACCGCGAGCACCTGGTGGCCCGCCTGTCCGACCTGCCCGGGGTACGCGTGGCGGGGCAGCCGGCCAGCGCGTTCGTCCTGATCCACACCCCCGGCGCCGCCGCGCTGCGGGAGCGGCTGCGCGAGCACGGCTGGGCGGTACGCCGGGGCGACACGTTCCCCGGGCTCGGCCCGGACTGGCTCCGGATCGCGGTCCGCGACCGGGCCACCACCGACGCGTTCATCGAGACACTGGCACGGATCCTGGAGGCATGATGCTGGAGTCCACCGTCGCGGCGATCCGCCCGCTCGACGAGTCGGCCATGGCGGCGGCGCGCGAGCTGCATGGCCGGCTGACCAAGCCCGCCGGCTCGCTCGGCGCCCTGGAGCCGCTCTCGGTACGCCTCACCGGCCTGGCCGGGACCTGCCCGCCGCCGCTGCCCGATCCGGCCACGGTGGTGATCTTCGCGGGTGACCACGGGGTGCACGCCCAGGGGGTGACCCCGTGGCCGCAGGAGGTCACCGCCCAGATGATCGGCAACTTCCTGGCCGGCGGCGCGGTGGTCAACGCGTTCGCCCGGCAGGCCGGCGCCTCGGTCACCGTGGTCGACGTCGGCGTCGCCACCCCGCTCCCGATCGGCCCGCCCGCCGACCCGGCCGTGCTCGCCGCCGCCTCGGACGATCCGCTCGCCGACCCGGCCGCCTCGGACGGCCCGCCGACCGCCCCGGCGGTGCTCTCCGCCAGCCTGGTCGCGACGCCCGCCGACCCGGCCGGGCCGCGTCTGGTGGCGGCGAACGTGCGGGCCGGCACCCGGGACATGACGGTCACCGCGGCACTCACCCGGGACGAGGCCCGGGCAGCGGTGGAGACCGGCATCCGGATCGCCGGCGAGCTGGTCGACGCCGGCGCCGGCATCCTGCTCACCGGCGACATGGGCATCGGCAACACCACGCCGGCCGCCGCGCTTGTCGCCGCGTTCACCGGCGTCGACGCGGCGGCGGCGACCGGCCGGGGCACCGGCGTGGACGACGAGACGTACGCCCGCAAGGTCGGCGTGGTGCGGGCCGCGCTGGAGCGGCACACGCCGGACCCGGCCGACCCGCTGGGCGTCCTCGCCACCGTCGGCGGGCTGGAGCACGCCGCGCTGGCCGGGTTGATCCTCGGCGCCGCCGCGCGTCGGGTGCCGGTGCTCCTGGACGGCGTGATCGCGGTCAGCGCCGCGCTGGCCGCCGCCGCGTTCGCGCCGGACGCGGTGGGCGCCATGGTCGCCGGGCACCGCAGCGCCGAGCCGGGCGCCACGGTGGCGCTGCGGCACCTCGGGCTGGAACCGCTTGTCGACCTGGGGCTCCGGCTCGGCGAGGGCACCGGCGCGCTGCTCGCCTTGCCGGTCGTCACCGGCGCGGTCCGGGTGCTGCACGAGGTGGCCACGTTCGACTCGGCAGGGGTGGCCGAGAAGTGAGCGGGCCGGCCCCGGAGGCGTCGCCCAGCCCGTACCCCCTGGGGTTGCGGCTGGCCGGTCGGCGCGTGGTCGTGGTGGGCGGCGGAGCGGTGGCCACCCGGCGGGTGCCCGCGCTGCTCGACGCCGGCGCGGACGTCCTGCTGGTCGCGCCGGAGCTGACGCCGGCGCTGCGTGCCTACGCCGACGCCGGGCGGCTGCACTGGGAGCCGCGTCGCTTCGCCGTCGGTGACCTGGACGGCGCCTGGCTGGCGCACGTCGCGGTGGACGACCGGGCCGCCGCCGCGGCGGTGAGCGCCGCCGCGGCCGAGCGGCGGATCTTCTGCGTCCGGGCCGACGACCGGGTTGCGGCCAGCGCGTGGACGCCCGCGGTGACCCGGCACGGCCCGGTGACGGTGGCCGTGCTCGGCGGTGGCGACCCGCACCGCGCGAGGGCGGTCCGCGACGCCGTCCGCACCCTCCTGAGCGCAAGGAGGGGCCCCCTGTTAACGGATTCGGTAGAGGGGCGGGACCCGCTTGACGCCAGCATCGCCAGCACGGCCGGCACCGCCAGCACAGCTAGCACCGCCGACGCCTCCGGTGCCGGCCACGGTGGGCGTGTGGCACTGGTCGGGGCCGGGCCCGGCGATCCGGAGCTGATCACGGTGAAGGGCTGGCGGCTGCTCACCGAGGCCGAGGTGGTGGTCGCCGACCGGCTCGTCCCCGGGCTGCTCCTGGACGAGTTGCGGCCGGACGTCGAGCTGGTCGACGCGTCGAAGATCCCGTACGGGCCGTCGCGCGCCCAGGAGGAGATCAACCGGATCCTGGTGGACCGGGCCCGGGCCGGCAAGGTGGTGGTCCGGCTCAAGGGCGGCGACCCGTACGTCTTCGGGCGCGGCGGCGAGGAGTTGCTGGCCTGCGCCGAGGCGGGGGTGCCGGTGACCGTGGTGCCGGGGGTGACCAGCGCGATCGCGGTGCCCGGGGTGGCCGGGGTGCCGGTGACCCACCGGGCGGTGGCGCACGAGTTCACCGTGGTGTCCGGGCACGTCGCGCCGGACTCGCCGGCCTCGCTGGTGAGCTGGGAGTCGCTGGCCGGTCTGCGGGGCACGTTGGTGATCCTGATGGGCCTGAAGAACCTGGCGGCGATCGCGGCGACGCTGACCGCGCACGGCAGACCGCCGACCACCCCGGCGGCGGTGATCCAGGAGGGCACCACCGCCACCCAGCGCACTCTCCGCTCGACCCTCGGCGCGGTGGCCGCCGACGTCACCGCCGCCGGCCTCCGCCCACCCGCCATCGTGGTCATCGGCGACGTCGTCAACGCCCTGACCCCCTGACAGTGATGATGTGGGAGCGGGTCACCCGGCCGGTCTGACTCACCCTCTGACTGACCGTGGTGTCTTCTAGGGGATTCGTCG
>NZ_JBVJHM010000019.1:0-74456 GCF_055586805.1 Micromonospora sp. NPDC049201
CACCCCCCCCCCCCCCCCGCCGCCCCGCCCCCCCCCCCCCCGCCCGCCGCCCCCCCCCCGCCCGCCCCCCCCCCCCCCCCCCCCCCCCCCCCCCCGGCCGCCCCCCCCGGGCGCCCCGCCCCCCCCCCCCCCCCCCCCCCCCCCCCCCCACGACCCGGTGGGCCGGGTCTGCCGGTGTGCCAGATCCGCAGCCGTGCCCTCGTCCGGGCGAAGCCGCCGGCGCGGGGTGGCGACGAGCGGACCCGGCTTCACGCGTTCCTCGACGAGCGGGTCGTCGGTCAGGCCGGCACGTCGCCGGCCGTCCAGCAGGACGAGTGGCCGTGGCAGCCGGTGTAACCGGCGAGCGCCTGGTGCAGCGCGGCCAGCCGCGTGGCGGGAAGGTCGCCGGCGAGGTTGGTGAGCTGGTCGGGGTCGGTCGTGCGGTCGTAGTACTCGCGCTCACCGTTCGCGTACTCCACGTAGGTGTAGGTCGCGGTCCGCAGCGCGTTGTAGGTGGTCGGGCTCCCGTTGCGTTGGTCCTGGGCGTCCGGGTCGTCGGCGGCCTGCTGGGGTCCGTGGTGCTCGACGAGCGCTCCGCCGCGCCAGTTCGGGGCCGCGTCGCCCTGGACGAGACCGAGCAGGCTGCGGCCGTCGACGTCCGCGCCGACGTCCGCGCCGGCGATCCGCTGGAAGGTCGGCGCCAGGTCGATGTTCTGGACGATCTCCGGCCGGGTCCGGCCCCGGCTGACGCCGGGACCGACGATGACGAGCGGTACGCGTACGTCGGTGTCGAAGGCGGTCTGCTTGCCGCCGGTGAGCCGGTACTCGCCCATGTGGAAGCCGTTGTCGGAGCTGAACACCAGGTAGGTGTTGTCGGCGACGCCGCTGGCCGTCAACTGCTCGCGGAGGTTGGCGATGAGCCGGTCCACCGCCTGCACCGCCTGCGCACGCTTGCGGAAGTTGCGATCCAGGTTGTCCTTCTCGGTGGCGGTCAGGGGTCCGTTGCCGGCCAGCCAGGAGGGCGCCTGGCGGGGCAGGCGGTCGTAGGCCGGGCCGCGTGGGGCGGTGAGGCCGGGGAACTTGTCGAGATCCTGGTCGGCCGGGGTGAACGGGCTGTGTGGTGCGAACGTCGAGACCTCCAGCAGGAACGGAGTCCCGGCTGCCGCGGCGCGCTGGATGAAGGATCTGCCCTTCCGGGCCAGCACGTTGGTGAGGTAGTCGGCGGGTGCGTCGCCGTAGTGCCTGATCACCTGGTTCTCGTTGAGGTCGTAGTTGTACTCGGGGTAGCCGTTCCCCGCTCCGTACCACTCGGACCAGCCCGGCGGGACGTAGGGCTGGGTCCCGCCCTGGGTGTCGGCCGGTTGGTAGCCGTTGAGGTACTTGCCCATGAACGCCGTGGAGTAGCCCCGGCCCTGGACGGCGGTGGCGAAGGTGCGGTTCTCGTTCCCCCGGCTCTTGAAGACCGCGAATCCGCCGTCGCTGCCGCCGTTGGTGAACACGCCGGTGTCGTGGGGGAAGTTGCCGGTCAGGATGGACGAGCGGGAGGGGCAGCAGAGCGAGTCCGTCACGGTGTAGTTGGTGAACGTCACGCCCTCTGCCTGCAACTGCCGTACCTGCGACAGGTACGGCACGAGGTTCCAGGCCAGATCGTCGGTGAGCACGAAGACGATGTTGGGCGGGGCGGCGGCGGGCTCGGGCGCGGGCTCGGCGCCCCGTGCGGGTGTCCAGGCGGCGACGGCGGCCAGCGTCACGACGGACATCGCGGCGAGGCGGCTCCGGAGAGTGGTCGACATGGGGGCGAGCCTGCCTGATATCGACCGGGATCTTATTAACCGGTGGTAATGATCCGGTCAACGCGCCCGCGGCGCCCGCGGTGACGAAGAGGGTCGACGACCCTGGCACCTCTCGACGAAAAATTCAAGGTGGTCTACCTCTGGACCTTCACTGTTAACACTCCTAATAATTAGCTCCTCGGTTCCGTCCCCTCCGGAAGGCCCACCCCCATGCGCCGCCCCGCCGTCCTCGCCCTGGCCGCCGTCCTGGCCGCCGGCGCCACCACCGTCTATCTGGCGTCGTCCGCCTCCGCGGCCGCCGCGTGCTACCCCACCTGGTCGTCGTCCGCCGTGTACGTCGGCGGCGGTCAGGCCTCCTACCAGGGCGTCAACTACCAGGCCAAGTGGTGGACCCAGAACGAGAACCCGGCCACGCACAGCGGCCAGTGGGACGTCTGGGCCAACCAGGGCGCCTGCGGCGGCACCACGCCGCCGACCACGTCACCCCCGACCACGACACCGCCGCCCACCACGCGACCCCCGACCACCCCGCCGCCCACGACCACCCCGCCACCCACCACGCCTCCGCCGACCGGCAACGGTCAGCTCCCGAAGCACTTCCTCACCGGGTACTGGCAGAACTTCGACAACCCGGCCCAGGAGATCCGGCTCCGTGACGTGCCGGCCTCCTACGACCTGGTGGCGGTCGCGTTCGCCGACGCGACGAGCACACCGGGCGCGGTGTCCTTCGGCATCGACGCGGGGCTGAGCGCCTCGCTCGGCGGCTACACCAACGCCGACTTCAAGAACGACGTCGCCACTCTGCACGCGCGGGGCAAGAAGGTCGTCATCTCGGTCGGCGGCGAGCGCGGCACCATCTCGGTCGCCAGTTCCAGTGCCGCCACGAACTTCGCCAACTCGATCGTCGGCCTCATCGGAACCTACGGGTTCGACGGCGTCGACATCGACCTGGAGAACGGCGTCAACGCGACGTACATGGCCCAGGCGCTGCGCGACATCCGCAACCGGACGAGCGCCAACCTGATCATCACGATGGCGCCGCAGACGATCGACATGCAGAGCACCGGCGGCCAGTACTTCCAGCTGGCGCTGAACATCAAGGACATCCTGACCGTCGTCCACACCCAGTTCTACAACTCCGGCGCGATGCTCGGCTGCGACAACTCCGCCGCGTACGGCCAGGGATCGGTCAACTTCCTCGTGGCGCTCGCCTGCATCCAGCTCGAGAACGGGCTCCGGCCGGACCAGGTGTCCCTCGGACTGCCGGCCGCGCCGAGCGCCGCCGGTGGCGGCTACGTCAACCCCTCCGTGGTCAACCAGGCCCTCGACTGCCTCGCCCGCGGCACCAACTGCGGCTCCGTCAAGCCGCCGCGCACCTACCCCGGAATCCGTGGCGCCATGACCTGGTCGATCAACTGGGACGTCACCAACGGCAACGGATTCGCCAACACCGTCCGCCCGCACCTCACCACCTTGCCCTGAACCCCCGCAGGAGCGTGTCATGAAACTCAGGCAGAAGATCCTGGCCCTGGCCGCCGTCACGGTCACCGCCACCGCGATCGCGATCGTCCCCATGTCCACGTCGAGCGCGGCCGTGGCCTGCTACCCGGCCTGGTCGTCGTCCGCCGTGTACGTCGGCGGCGGTCAGGCGTCCTACCAGGGCGTCAACTACCAGGCCAAGTGGTGGACCCAGAACGAGAACCCGGCCACGCACAGCGGCCAGTGGGACGTCTGGGCCAACCAGGGCGCCTGCGGCGGCGGCACCACCCCGACCACCCCGCCGCCCACCGGCCCGACCAACCCGCCGCCGGCCGGCAAGATGGCCGCGTCGCCCTACGTCTACCCCGGCTGGGGCAACCCGCCGGCACCCTCGACCATCACCGCTCAGGGCGTCCGCGCGTTCACCGTCGCGTTCGTGCTGGCCAACGGCTGCAACCCGGTCTGGGACGGTGAGGGCGGCCTGACCGGCGGCGTCCACGAGTCCTGGATCAACCAGGCCAAGGCGGCCGGCGCGACGATCGTCCCGTCGATCGGCGGCTGGCAGGGCAACAAGCTCGGCCCGAACTGCGCCACCCCGGAGGCCCTCGCCGGGGCGTACCAGAAGGTCATCAACACCTTCGGTCTCAAGGCCATCGACATCGACATCGAGAACTACGACGAGTTCGAGAACTACGTGGTCGCCGACCGCATCGTGAGCGCGCTGGGCATCATCAAGCGCAACAACCCGGGCGTCACCACGATCCTCACCTTCGGGACGACCACGAGTGGCCCCAACGCGCACGGCGTCCGGCTGATCAACCAGGCCCGGGCGCTGAACGCCAACGTGGACGTCTTCACCATCATGCCGTTCGACTTCGGCGGCGGCAGTGACATGTACACCAGCACCCGCAACGCCGCGGAGGGTCTGAAGAACCAGCTGAAGTCCACGTTCGGCTGGAACGACCAGACCGCCTACGCCCACATGGGCATCTCCGGCATGAACGGTCTGTCCGACCAGCAGGAGGTGACCACCCCGGAGACCTGGACGCGGATCCGCGACTACGCCAGGAGCAGCGGCCTCGCCCGATTCACCTTCTGGGCGGTGAACCGCGATCGTGGCTGCGCCGGCGGGGGCGTGGTCTCCACCTGTAGCGGCATCGCCCAGAGCGACTGGGAGTTCAGCCGCATCTCCGCCGGCTTCTAAACCCGGAGGTCTCCGGTGGACGGTTCCGCGACCAGGCGGAACCCGAAACCGGAGACCTCATCCGCCGGTTGCGGACCCCGGTGCGGGGACCACCGACTCCGACCAGCGGCGTCACTTTTCTGGGGTATCGAAGCGTGTGACCGTGTGCCACGATCGCTGTCGAACCCGCTCAGGGCGCCGCGCAGGTCTCACGATGGTGGTGCGAGCCGTGGCTGACGTAGTGAAGGGCTGATGGACAACCGGTATCAGTACTACCGTATCGCTGATCCGACTTTCTACGACCGACCCGGTGCGGACGGCGGCCCCCGGCGGGACCGCTTCGGGACGGACCTGCGGGCCGGGCCGGGATGGAACCTGTCGACCCGGGACGGGTGGACGATGGTGACGCCGCCACGGGGCCTCGTCGCGACGCAGGGGTGGAAGATCCACGTGTCCGCGACGCTGGACAACGCCGCACGGATTCTCGACACCGTCTGGACGTACTGCCAGCAGGCGCAACTCGCGTACAAATTCCTCAGCACCGAACTCGATCTGACCCTGCGCAACTCGAAGTACGCGGACCGGGCGGCCAGCGGCAAGTTCATCACGATCTACCCCGAGGACACCGACGAGCTGGAGGCCGCGCTCCGCCGGCTCGGCGCGCGGCTCGACGGGGAAGCCGGCCCGTACATCCTCAGCGATCTGCGGTGGGACCGGGGCCCACTGTTCGTGCGCTTCGGCGGGTTCGCGCCCCGCCGGGTCACGACGGCCGACGGCTCGCGGGTTCTCGCGGTGCGACAGCCGGACGGCTCGCTCGTGCCCGACCGGCGGGAACCCGCCTTCTCGGTGCCCGCCTGGGTCGACGTCCCGGCCTTCCTCCGGCCGGCGGTGGCCGAGCGCGGCCGGCAGGAGACGCGACCCGAGGAGTTCCCGTACGAGATCGAGGGCGTGCTGCACTTCTCCAACGGCGGCGGCGTCTATCGGGCCCGGGACGTCAGAACGGACCGGGTGGTCGTGCTGCGGGAGGGCCGACCGCACGCCGGCATCGACGGCCTCGGCCGGGACGCGGTGCACCGACTCGACTGCGAGGCCGACATGTTGGCCCGGCTGCGCGGGCTGCCCTGCGTCCCGGCCCTGTACGAGACGTTCACCTGCTGGGAGCACGTGTTCCTCGCCGAGGAGTTCATCGAGGGGCGGACGCTCGGCCGCGAGTTCAGCGCGCGGTACCCGCTCACCCGGGCGGGCGCCGGTCCGGACGAGATCCGGGACTACGTCCGGTGGGCGCTCGACGTGCTGGGGAAGGTGGGTGACGTCCTCACGGACCTGCACGGTCGCGGGGTCGTCTTCGGCGACCTGCATCCGCACAACGTCATGGTGCAGCCGGACGGCGCGGTCCGGCTCATCGACTTCGAGCTCGCCACCGGGGTGGACGACAGCGCCCGGCCCGCGATGGGCGCGCCCGGCTACGTCGCCGCGGACGGCCGCACCGGAGTCGCCGCGGACCGGTACGCGTTGGGGTGCCTGCAACTGTCGATGTTCCTTCCGCTGACCGCCGTGTTGCCGCTCGCGCCGGGCAAGGCCGCGCAACTCGTCGCCGCGGCGATGCGGCGCTTCGACCTTCCCGCCGGGTTCGGGCCCGAGGTGGTGGCCAACCTCGGCCTGGCCGGGAACGGCCAGGGTGCGGTGTCCGCGGCGTCGCCGGACCTGGTCCCCGGTGACCTGGACACGCCGGAGGTGCCGTTCACCCGCGTCCGCGCCGCCCTGGCGACGGGCATTCTCGCCACCGCCACCCCCGGGCGGCGGGACCGGCTGTTCCCGGGGGACATCGAGCAGTTCCAGGTCGGCGGTCTCGGGCTGGCCTACGGCGCGGCGGGTGTGCTGCACGTCCTGCACCGGACGGGGGTCGGACGGTTCCCCGAGCACGAGGAGTGGCTCGTACGCCGGGTGCGGGACGAGCGGAGCGCGCTGGCGCCGGGCTTCTACGACGGTCTGCACGGCGTGTGCCACGCCCTCGACGGGCTGGGCCGGCACGAGGAGGCGTTGACCCTGCTCGACCGCGCGCCCCGGGCCGCCGGGCTGGATCGGCTGTCCAGTCACCTGTTCGACGGGCTCGCCGGCATCGGTCTCAACTATCTGCACTTCGCCACCACGACCGGTGACCGGAGCTGGACGACCGCCGCGCTGGACATCGCGTCGCGGCTCGACGACCGCGACGCGGGCCGGGCCGCCGCCGGCAACCGTCGGGCCGCCGGCCTCCTGCGGGGAGCCAGCGGCGTCGCGCTGTTGTCGGTCCGGCTGTTCGAGGCGACCGGTGACCGCGCCCACCTGGAGTCGGCGGAGCGCTGGTTGCGGCACGACCTGGGCCGCTGTGTCCTGATGCCGGACGGGTCGCGTCAGGTGGACGACGGGTGGCGCGTGTTGCCCTACCTCGCCGCCGGCAGCGCCGGCATGGCGATGGTGCTGCGGGAGTTTCTTCGGCACCGTCCCGGTGACGAGCTGGGGACGGTGCTCGGCGAGCTGACCCGTGCGGCGTGTGCCGAGTTCACGGTCCAGTCCGGCCTGTTCAACGGGCGGGCCGGACTGCTCGCCCTGTTGCTCGGCCTGGACCGGTCCGACGTTCCCGTCGTCGCCGCGGACGGCGGCGGCATGACCGTCGCCGACCTCGTACGCCGGCACGTGGCCGCGCTCTCCTGGCACGCCGTGGCCTATCGCGGTGGTCTCGCCTTCCCCGGGGACCAGCTCGAACGGCTGTCCACCGATCTGGCCACCGGCGCGGCGGGCGTCCTCCTCGTGCTCTGGGCCGCCGCGCAGCGCGCACCTGTCCCCGTCCTGCCGTTCCTCGGCGGGACGGTGCCGCGACGAGAGCGGAGGGGGGTGATGAGATGAACTTTCTGTTGAACCTGCAGGGCGTCACTGTCGAGCAGGAGCCCGCGCCCGAGGCGCCCACCAGCACCTTCAGTTACTTCTACTGCCGGGATTACAGCACGTACAGCGTGTGGGTCGGCTGCGGCGACTAGCCGCCCCGTCCGGGTCCAGGCCCGGCTGACCGGCTCCCGGGGACGACCGTCGCACCGGTCGCCCCCGGGAGCCGTTGCCGTCGCTGTCGCCTGACCGCCAGTGTCCGGGCACGGACAGTGCGCGCGTTCCGGCGTCCGGGCCGGTCGATGATGGGGCCGTCGACGTGCCGCCGCGACGGGCCGGCGGGCGTGGCACTCCGGACAGGGAGATGGACATGTCGTTCGAGGTCGACTTCAACTGGGCATCGCAGGCCGTCATCGAGACGGTGGCGGTGCCGTTCCCGTCCCTGGAGACGCCACCCGACGTGGTCGTCGCCGATCCGCCGGTCCCGCAGTTGGCCTTCCAGCAGTCCGGTCCGGTCACGGTCACGATGCTCGGCTGTGGCCGGTGGAACCGGGACACCAGCTACCGGTTCAACGCCGGCTGCAACCCGCAGCCGCACCACGCGGCGCAGGTGGGTGAGGTGGGGGTGCTCTCCGACGCCGAGGCGCAACGGTTGGAGACGTGGTTCGTGCAGCGCTATCCGAACTCCCACCCCGTCGTGCTCAAGAACGGCGGGAAGTGGAATCTCGTCCTCACCCGCAACGGCGCGGTGTTCAACTTCCACGTCGCCGTCCAGCCGGCCCACGGCTAGCCGCGACGCGACGGGGACGCGGGCCGGCCCGGCCGGCCCGCGCCCCCGCCGGTCACTTGTAGACGCGCACGTAGTCGACGAGCATCCGCGCCGGGAACGGCGTCGATACGTCCGGCGGGCCGGGCCAGTCGCCGCCCACGGCCAGGTTGAGGATCAGATAGAAGGGGTGGTCGAACACCCACGGGCCGCGGGTCGCCTCCACCGTCTCCTTGCTGGCGTAGAAGACCTGCGTGCCGTCGACGAGGAACCGCATGCCCCGGCTGTCCCACTCGACCGCGTAGACGTGGAAGTCGGCGGACAGGTCGACCGCCCAGACGTGCTCCTGGCCGTAGCCGCCCCCGCCGTTGTAGGCGGGCGCGTGCAGCGTGGTGTAACTGCGGTAGGTGTCTCGGCCGAGAATCTCCATGATGTCGATCTCGCCGTTGTACGGCCACGGCCGGCCGGTGAGGAAGTCGCCGCCCATCATCCAGAACGCCGGCCAGAGGCCGTTGCCTTTGGGCACCCTGATCCGCGCCTCGATCCGGCCGTACTGCACCTGGAACCTGGCGCCGGTGTTCATCCGGTGCGAGGTGTAGGCGCGTCCGCCGGCGTTCTCCCGCCGGGCCTCCATGACGAGTTGGCCGGTGCCGTTCATCGCCGCGTTGGCGTTGTCGGTGTAGTACTGCGACTCGTTGTTCTGCCCGGTGCCCGGGTCGACGGTCCACTTCGCCGCGTCCGGCCGGGCGCCGGCCGGTCCGTCGAACTCGTCGGCGAAGACGAGGGTGGTGGCCGGGAACGTGGGGTCGGCGGGCCGGGCCGGGGGAGCGGTCGGGGCGCCTCCGGTGCCGTACACCTGGAACTCCCACAGCGAGTACCCGTAGCCGTTGCTGCGCGCGGTGCCGTACATCCGCACGTAGCGGCCGGTGCCGCTGACGGTGAGGTCCTGCCGGAAGCCCGGGTTGCTCGTGGTGCGGTAGACGGTGGTCCAGGTGGTCGCGTCCGTCGAGGTCTGGATCTGGTACGCGGTGGCGTAGGCCGCGTCCCACTGGAGGACCACCCGGTGCACGGTCGCGGTGGCCCCGAGGTCGACGTAGATCCAACCCGGGTCCACCCAGCCGGTGGTGGGGCTCGTCGCCCAGCGCGAGGCCGGGTCCAGGTCGAACGCCCGCGCCGGCGAACACTGCCAGCAGGCGCCGTCGTCCTGCTGGGACGAGGCGACCGCCGGCCTGCCGTAGGACAGCAGCACGTCGCCGCCGGACGGTGGCGGCGTCGTCGGTGTCGTCGGGGTCGCTCCGGTGGTGCGGACCGCGAGTTCCCAGAGCGAGTAGCCGTAGGTCGTGGCCCGCGCGGTGCCGAGGACCCGCAGGTAGCGGCCGGAACCGGTCACGGTGAGTTGTTGGCCGCCGCCGGCGCCGGTGGTGGTGGCGTAGACGGTGGTCCAGGTGACGCCGTCGGTGGAGAGCTGGATCTGGTACGCCGTCGCGTAGGCCGCCTCCCAGGTGAGGTCGACCCGGCAGACGGCGCGCTCGACGCCGAGGTCGACGCGTAGCCACTGCGGGTCGGCGGCGGCGCTGGACCAGCGGGTGCCCGGGTTGCCGTCCACCGCCGCCGAGGCGGGCAGCGCGGCGTTCTCGGTCGACGAGGCGGTGGCCGGGCGGTTCAACGCGGCGTTGCCCGTGGTGTCGCACCCGGTGGCGGCGCGCGTGCCGTGCACCTGGAACTCCCAGAGCGAGACCCCGTACGCGGTGCCCCGGGCGGTGGTGGTGACCCGCACGTACCGTCCGGTGCCGGCGACCGCGAGCGTGTCGACGCCGCCGTCGCCGCCGGTGACGGCGCGCAGCGTCGTCCAGGTCGCGCCGTCGGCGGAGACCTGCACCTGGTAGGCGGTGGCGTACGCGGCCTCCCAGGCGAGCACCACCTGGCTGACGGTCGCGGCGGCGCCCAGGTCGACGCTGAGCCACTGCGGGTCGGCGGCGGCGCTGGACCACCGGGTGCCGGAGTCGCCGTCCACCGCCGCCGAGGCGGGGAAGGCGGCGCTCTGCGTGGACGAGGCGGTGACCGGGCGGCCCTGGGACAGCAGCGGGTCGGCGCCCTGGGCCGGACCGGTGGCGAGGCCGGTCAGGGTGGCGACGAGCGTCGCCGCGAGGGCGGCGGCGGTGAGGCGGCGACGGGTACGTGTCGGCGGGTCGACGGTGCGGACGGGTTGGCGGTTCATGGGCGTCTCCAGGAGCGGGCGGTGGCCGGAGAATGGCTCGCCGGTCGGCCGTGACCAGCGATGGAGAGCGCTCCCTGGTGACCAGGTTCGGCGCGCGACAGGCGCGTGTCAAGGAAATCCGGCGGTTCCGGAACCACGCCGCCGCCGCGCCATGGCATCGACATCTGTGGTTGCATGTGGGCATGCGTCGCACTCTCGCCCACCTGCTGGCCGTGCTCGTCGCCGCGTCGTGCGTGCTCGTCGCCGCGCCGGCCGGCGCGGCGACCACCGCGCCGTCCCTGGTGCTCGGCACCGACTTCCCGGACCCCGACATCCTCAAGGTCGGCGGCACCTACCACGCCTACTCGACGAACAACGGCAACGGCAACGTGCCGGTCGCCACCGCGTCGGCGCTCACCGGCCCGTGGACCCGACGCGCCGACGCGCTGCCGACGCTCGGCGCCTGGGCCTCCGGCGGCCTCACCTGGGCCCCGGACGTGTCCCGCCGGGCCGACGGCACCTACCTGCTCTACTACACCGCCCGCAGCCGTGCCGCCGGCCGCCAGTGCATCGGCGCGGCCACCTCGACCTCGCCGCTCGGCCCCTTCGCCCCGGTCGGGTCCGGTCCGCTGGTCTGCGACGCCGCCGAGGGCGGTGACATCGACCCGTCCAGCTTCGTCGACACCGACGGCCGGCGCTACCTGCTCTACAAGGACGACGGCAACGCCGTCGGGCAGCCGACGAGCCTGTGGGCGCAGGCGGTCGCCGCCGACGGCGTGACGCTCCAGGGCGGCCGGGTCGAACTGCTGCGCAGTGGCCGCGCCGAGGAGGCGGGCGTCATCGAGGCGCCGGTGCTGACCCGGGTGGGCGCGCACTACGTGCTCTTCTACTCCCTCGGCGGGTACGGCGGCGACGGCTACCAGACCAGCTACGCCAGCGCCACGTCGCTGACCGGCCCGTACACCAAGGCGTACCGGTCGCTGCTGACCACCGCCAGCCTCGACGGCGCCGTACGCGGGCCGGGCGGCGCGGACGTGGTGCGCGAGGCCGGCGGCGACCGGCTGGTCTTCCACGGCTGGGTGAACGACTACTCGGCGCGCGGCATGTACGTCGCCGACCTCGGCTGGGCCGGGGACAACCCGGTGGTGCGGGGCAGCCGGGTGCGCTACGAGGCCGAGCGGGGCACGCTCAACCACTGCGCCGCCCGGAGCACCGCGACCGCCTCGCAGGGACAGGTGGCGGCCTACCTCGACTACGCCGACAGCTGGGTCGAGGTCAGCGTCTTCGCGCCGCGCGCCGGCGGCTACACCGCGTACGTCGGCTACTCCGCCGGCTACGGCGACGCCGAGCACACGCTGACCGTCAACGGCGGCGGTGCGCAGGTGGTCGCGTACCCGGACACCGGCTGGGAGACCTGGCGGCAGGCCCGCGCGGACGTGGTGCTGAACGCCGGGTGGAA
The DNA here is from genome assembly GCF_055586805.1 of Micromonospora sp. NPDC049201. Lineage (NCBI taxonomy): Bacteria > Bacillati > Actinomycetota > Actinomycetes > Micromonosporales > Micromonosporaceae > Micromonospora > Micromonospora sp. NPDC049201. Next base: position 11,719 of record NZ_JBVJHM010000019.1, read on the forward strand.
CACGCTGCGCCTGACCCGGCGCAGCCGCTGGGCGGAACTCGACTACCTGGAGATCGCCTGATCGTCGGCACGGGTGAGGCCGCTCGTGGGGCGGGAGCCCCCGGGCCTCGCCGTGCCTTCCGGGCCGCCCGGCCGGGTAGCCCGATCCCGACACCGTACGGAGGTCACGTGATCACGAGAAGGAGCCTGCTCGTCTCGGCGGCGGCAGCGGTGGCGGTCGGTGCCGGCGCACCGTTGCGTGCCGGCGCCGCACTGCCCGAGGTCGACATGGAGGCCCTGATCAAGGCAGCGCAGATCGATCCGCGCCGGGCGGACACCGCGCTCACCGAGGGCGCCCGGGACAGCGTCCTGCTGGTGGAGCGCGCGTTGCAGGCCCGAGGGCTGCTTGCCTCGACGTACGTGGACGGGCACTTCGGCACCAGCACCGTCGCCGCGTACGCGGCGTACCAGCGCTCGCTCGGCTACACCGGCCTCGACGCGACCGGCCTGCCGGGCCCGTCCTCGCTGCGGTCGCTGGGGGACGGACGCTACACCGTGGTCCGGTCGATCTCACCCGGCAGCATCGTGACGATGCGCGGGGTGCAGGTCAACACCCGTACCCGGTCGATGCTGCTGGAGGCGGAACGTCTGCTCGGGCGTCAGCTCGGCCTCACCCAGGGCTCCTACAACACGGGCGTCGGCGCCTCCGCCGGCACCCACGACGGCGGCGGGGCGCTGGACATCTCGGTCAGCGGGCTGTCGTCGGCGACCCGGACCGACGTGCTGCGCCGGCTGCGCACGGTGGGCTTCGCCGCCTGGTACCGAACCCCGGACCAGGGCGACTGGGGATACCACATCCACGCGATCGCGTTGGCCGACACCGACCAGTCGACCGGTGCTCAGAACCAGGCCGGCGACTACTACCTGGGCCGTAACGGACTGGCCAACCGGGCACCCGACGACGGTCCGGTGGTCAGCCCGAAGCGCACCTGGGAGGAGTACCAGCGGGCGCTGTGAGCCGCGGGGGCCGGACGGGGTACGGAACGGGGTGGCCCGCGCGCCGACCGGCGCCCGGACCACCCCGCCACCCGTCGGCGGTGTGACAGGCGTCAGCCGCCGCTGATGGTGAACGTGGTGCCGGGCTGCCGGACGATGTCACCGTCGGCGGAGTTGCTGATGGTGACGTTGGTCAGCGTGGCGTTGCCCCGGGCGCCGCTCATGGCGAGGATGCCCGCGCCGTTGTTCGACCGGTCGATGCGGACGTTGCTGATCGTGACGTTCGGCATGCTGCCGCCGCCGTTCTTGAACTGGATGCCGTCGTAGGTGGAGTCGATGACGTCGGTGTCGCGGATGGTGACGCCGGTGATGTCGCCGCTGGCGGGGAACAGGGTGATGGCCCCGAACTCCTGGTCCTCGTTCCAGAACACGCCACCGCACCGGTAGAGGCCGTTGTTGGCCACCAGCGTCGTGCCGGAGAACGGCAGCGGACTGTGGTCGGTCGCCAGCATGATCCCGGGGTAGTTCATGGTGTCGGAAATCAGGTTGTTCTCCACCGTGTTCCCGTAACCGCCGTAGATCGCGACGCCGTTCGCCCGCCAGGGCAGTTGCACGGTGTTGTTGAGGAAGCGGTTGTCGTGGGCCACGTCCACGGTGGTGTCCTTGACGCGGGGGTTGGCCCACACCGCGAGCGAGTCGTCCCCGGTGGTGCGGAAGGAGGAGTTGAACACCCGCGAGTTGCGGGTGCCGTTGGAGAAGTTGACGCCGTCGGCGTAGGTGTCGCGGATACGCATCCCGGTGAACTCCAGGCCGTCGCCGGGGTTCCAGTAGGCCGGGGTGTCGGAGTAGTCGCGGCCCACCCAGGCGCCCACGTTGACGTGCTCGATCCAGACGTTGCTGATCTTCGTGTTCTTCCCGAACCGTCCGTTCAGGCCGTGCCCGCGGTTGGCGCGGTTGGTGGTCATGCCGAAGATGGCCAGGTCCGAGATGGTGGTGTTGTCGTCGATGTCGAAGCCGACGTTGCCCTCGTGCGGGTGGTTGATGTTGCCCACCACGTTCTGCGGCTCGGTCTCGGTGTAGAGCTGCGAGTGCCACATGCCCGCGCCCCGGATCGTCGCGTTGCGGATTCCTCGCTGGTTGTACTGCCCGCGGTTGGGGTCGGGGGAGAGGATCTTCTGTTCCTGCCGCCACTGGCCGGCCGGGATCCAGACGCATCCGATGACGCCGTTCTGGTCGTCCGTCACGGCCCGCTGGATGGCGGCGGTGTCGTCGATCCCGTCGTTGGGGACGGCGCCGTAGGCGGTGATCGAGGTGCACTCCGCCGGCTTGCTGGCCGGCGGCGCCACCTGCTCCAGGTCGATCAGGTCGACGACGTAGAACGACGCGGTGTCGGTCGCGTCGCGTTGCAGCCGGAACCGGGTGCCGGCGGGGTACGACTGGGCGAGCAGGGCGTGCGACTCGTCGAACAGCCGCCGGGCGTCCGCCTGTGGGGTGTTCGAGAGCGACTCGGTGTCGTCGGTGGTGCCGTACAGCCAGCTGTTGCGGGAGGAGAGCGTCAGCTTCTGGACGAACGTGTCGTTGACGTAGAGGCTGAGGCTGGCGGTCAGCCCGCCCCCGTTGGGCGCGTCGGGGATGGAGTTGCGGACGACTATCGAGTTGGCCGGGCTGGTGGAGGTGACCTCGACGAACTGGCCGGTGCTGGTCAGCCGGACCGACTTGCGGCCGGACGACTCGGTGGCGAAGTTGGTGTGGCCGAAGGTGCGCAGCGGGTCGGCCTCCAGCAGGGTGCCCTGGTAGCGGGCCGCCTCGGCCTCGTACTCCGTCCACGGCACCGCCGCGCCGCGTCCCACCACCATGGACCGTGACAGCGAGTTGTTCGTCTCGTTGGTCTCGGTGACGACGCCGGTGGCGTCGGCGGTCGCGGTCAGCGTCACGCCGCCGGCGGTCGCGGTCCAACTGCCGGTCACGGCCACGGTGGCGGTCGCTCCGGCGGCCAATGCCCCGGTGGCGGTGTTCAGGGTGGTGCCGCCGACCACGAGTCGGGTGACGCTGGCGGCGGCGGCGCTGGTGCCACGGTTGCGGACGCTGACGGAGAACGTCACGGTGGCGCCGACGGCGGGACTCGGCGGGTTGCTGGTGATGGCGACGACCTGGAGGTCCGGGCCGGGGGCCTGGCCGACGACCAGCGGCGCGGACGCGGTGAAGCTGTTGTTGTCGTTGTTCTGCTCGGCGACGGTGCCCGCCGGGTCGACGACCACGACGAGGGTGTAGCTGCCGATGGCCTGCGCCGGCGCGGTCGCCGACACGGTGGCAGTGGCGCCGGCGGCCAGGGAACCGACCACGCCGCTGGCGACGACGCCGCCGTTGAGCCTGAAGTCGACCTTGGTGCCGGCCGCGGTCGCGCTGCCGCTGTTCCGGACCGTCGCGCTCAGGTTGACCGGCGTGGCCTCACTCGGCGCGGTGGGGGTCCAGCTCGCCGCCGTCACGACCAGGTCCGGGTTCGGCGCCCAGCCGCCGAAGACCTGGAGGTCGGCGACCTGCGCGCCGGGCGCTCCGGTGTTGCCGGTGAACCTGAGCTGCACCTCGGCCACCCGAGCGGTGACCGGGATGGTCACCGAGTTCCGGTTGCCGGACGGATCGAAGCCGTAGGCCGCGGCGGCCTTCAGGGTGGTGAACGTGGTGGCGCCCTGGGCGCGTCCCCGCACCTCGATGGTCTGGGTGCGGGCGCCCCAGACCGGGTCCGGGTTGAGTTTGACCACGATCCCGGTGATGTCGGCGTCGGTGCCCAGCTTGACCGTCAGGGTCGCCGGGAGGCCGTTCGACTCCCAGTACGAGGTGGGGCTGTTGTCGGTGGCGTTGGCGGCCACGAACGTGAACACCGAGGAGGACGCGTCGACCGGCTTGCCGGCGGACAGGTTGGTGCCGGACGGTGTGCCCGGGTCGCCGCCGCCCTGCCCGGCGACGCCGTAGATCTCCAGCTCGGCGATCTGGGCGGCGGGCCATCCGGTGTTGCCGGTGATGGTCAACCGCAGGTAGCGGACGGTCGCGGCGGTGAAGTCGATCGTCACCGTGTTCCCCGAGGCCGGGTCGAAGACCCGCCCCGCCGAGGGGGAGAGGGTGCTGAAGGTGCCGCCGTCGCCGCTGCCCTGCACGGCCAGCGTCTGGGTCCGGGTCGCCCAGGCCGTCGACGCCGGCAGTTTGAGTTTGACCTGGTCCACCGCGACGCTGCTGCCGAGGTCGACCTGCACCCACTGCGGGAAGGCCTGGGCGGGGCTCTCCCAGTACGTCTGCTGGTTGCCGTCGGTGACGTTGCCTCCGACGTAGCTCTCGACCGAGCCGCTCGTGGACACGGCCCTGCCTGCGGCGAGGTTCGCGCCGCCGGCTGCCGCCGCCGGGGTGGGTACGAGGGCCGACAGGCCGGTCAGCAGGGCTGCGGTGAGCCCACTGACGAGCCGTCGGCGGTGATTCTTCGGTGTCATCGGGTCCTTCGATCCGTGGGTGCGGGGGCGGGCCGCTCGCATCACACTGATGCGATTCTTGGCTTCTTCCGTGGTGCCGTTACGTTCTTGCGTCTCTCTAGCGAGTTTTTGCAAGGATGGCCGTCAATGTTTCAGACGGATGACCGGCACGTCAACGGGGTGGAGGAAGAAAGACCACGGAGCGGGAGCGCCGGCGCCATCGGCGCCGGGTCGTTCGCGTCGGTTCCGGAGCCGCCCCGGGCGGCTCCGGAACCGTCACGCGTTCACCAGCCGACGGCGACGATCAACCACTGCGGGTCGCCGTGCGAGACGAACGACGACTGGTCGGCGACGTCGTCGTACGGGAAGCCGTAGGCGCGGCCGTTGATGGCGCGGTCGTGCCAGAACTTCGCGTACCAGTTGGCCGGCGACTGCTGGTAGAAGCGGGTCGGGTCCTCCCACTGCGTCCGGGGCAGCTGCGCGGTGTGCCGGTTCAGCGCGGCGCAGCCGGTCGGGTCACCGGCGAACCGGCCGGCGCAGCCGAAGATGTCCGACGTGGCCGCCGACAGCCCGACCGAGTCGGCGTACGCGGTGAAGTAGCCGGCGTACTGGCCGCCGGCCCGGAACTGCGGCGAGCTGCCCGGCGCCGGGATCCGGTAGGGCGACTCGATGCTGGCGAGATGCTTGAACTCCGCCGGCACCGCGTCGGCGAAGCGCTGGAACGTCACCGAGCGGTCCTCGGCGAAGGTCGCCTCGTTCTCGCCGACCGCGACGTCGTAGCCGTCGCGCGCGTGCAGCCGCATCGCCAGCTTGAGCACGAACGCGTCGACCCGGGTGGTGTTGCCGTTGAACTGGTTCGTACCCACGGTGAACTCGATGAAGTCGCTGTACTGACTGGTCGGCGAGCCGAGGCGGAAGTACATCCGGCCCGCGGAGTTGACCGGCATGTCCAGGTAGGGCTGCTCGGCGATGGAGTGGGTCTGCCCGTTGAAGCTCCAGTAGACCTGGCTGTCGGGGTAGCGGCCGTTGGTCCGGTTGAGCACCTTGACGGTGAGCACGTTGCGGGCCGGCGGAATGCTTGTCGTGTCACCCCAGAACCCGCCGGTCGGCGGTGGGGTGGTCGGCGGCGTCGTCGAGTCGTCGGTGGTGGCGACCGCCACCTCCCAGAGCGAGTAGCCGTAGGGCGTGGCCCGGGTCGTGCCGTACATCCGCAGGTAGCGGCCGGTGCCGGTGACCGCGAGGGTCTGCGTGCCGCCGGTGCCCGAGGTGGTCGAGGAGACGGTGGTCCACGGCCCGTCCGGTGCGGCGGCCACCTGGAGTTGGTAGGCCACCGCGTACGCGGCCTCCCACCGGAGCGTGACCTGGCAGATGTTCCGGGTGGCGCCGAGGTCGACGCGTAGCCACTGCGGGTCGGCGAACGCGCTCGACCACCGGGTGCCGGTGTTGCCGTCGACCGCGGCCGAGGCCGGGAAGGCGGCGCTCTCGGTGGACGAGGCGACCGCCGGACGGCCGGCGGCCACGTTGCCGCCGCAGGCGGCGAGGCCCGGGGCGGCGCCCGCCGAGGGGGCGGCGGCGAGCATGCCGCCGGCGAGCAGGGTGAGCGCGGTGACGGCGGCGGCGAGCAGCCGACGCCCGGGACGGCCGGGGGCGGGACGGGCCGGCACGAGCCGGTGCGGGACGGGTGGGGTGGGGGACATGAACGCCTCCTTCGGTGGATCCGACGGAGGGCGCTCTCTCGGTCACCGAGGGTGGACCCGGATCGCGGTCGCTGTCAAGGAACAACCGGCGCTCCATGATCTTTTCCGGACTTTCCGCGCATCGTTGACTCAGTGAAGAGTGTCGATGACGCTGGGTGCGAGGGCGCTCTCTCCGCAAGGTCCCCACCACCACCGTCTGGGAGCCACGCATGCCCGCGACACCACCGCTGCCCGCACCCGTACGCCGCCGGCACCGCCCGGCCGGCGTGGCGCTGGCGCTGCTCGCCCTCCTCGCCACGTACCTCGTCGTGCCCGGCCCGGCCGCCGTCGCGGCCGGGCCGCTGATCTCGCAGGGACGCCCCACCACCGCCTCGTCGTCCGAGGGCGCCGCCACCCCGGCCGCCGCCGCCACCGACGGCGACGCCGGCACCCGCTGGTCGAGCGCGTTCGCCGACCCGCAGTGGCTCCAGGTCGACCTCGGGGCCACCGCCACCATCGACCAGGTGCAGCTCGTCTGGGAGGCGGCCTACGCGACCGCGTTCCAGATCCAGGTGGCCGCCGCGCCGACCGGACCTTGGACCACCGTGCACACCACCACCGCGGGCACCGGCGGCACGCAGACCCTCGCGGTCACCGGCACCGGTCGCTACGTGCGGATGTACGGCACCGCCCGGGCCACCGGCTACGGCTACTCGCTCTGGGAGTTCAGGGTCTTCGGCAGCATCGGCACCACCCCGCCGCCCACCGGCCGGCCCATCTCGGAGTTCCGGAAGGTCGCCGCGTCCTCGTGGGAGGGTGGCAACGCGCCCGCCGCCGCGCTCGACGGGCGGAGCACCACCCGCTGGTCGAGCCAGTTCGGCAGCGACCCGCAGTGGCTGAGCATCGACTTCGGCGGCGTCGCCACCATCAACCGGGTGGTGCTCGCCTGGGAGGCCGCCTACGCCACCGGCTACCGCCTGGAGACGTCCGCCGACGGTGCCACCTGGACCATGATCTACGCCACCACCACCGGCCGGGGCGGCACCGAACAGCTCACCGTCACCGGCACCGGTCGCTACCTGCGCCTCTACGGCACCGCCCGGGCCACCGGCTACGGCTACTCGCTGTGGGAGGTGCAGGCGTACGGCGGCGTCGACGACACCGCCACCACCGCGCCGCTGCTCTCCGGCCCCACCCGCCCGCCGGCGACCCGCGACCAGTTCGCGCTGACCGCGCCGGCCGACGCGGCGATGGTCACCACCACCCGCCGGCCCGCGCTGAGCTGGACGGCGGTCGCCGGCGCGACCCGCTACCAGGTGTGGATCAACATCAGTCGCACCGACTACGACTTCACCGCCGCCGGCAACCTGCTCGACCTCTACACCAAGGTCGCCGAGCCGACCGGCACGACCTACACGCCCACCTGGGACCTGCCGGACCGCTGGACCTACCAGTGGTACGTCACCACCGTCGGCGGCACCCCGGTCACCTCGACCATCCGGCGCTTCAGCGTCTACCTGCCGGTGCTGGAGAACGTCGCCGACGGGATCGGCGTCGTCGCCGGCGCCCGCGACCTCAACCGCAACGGCGCCATCGAACCGTACGAGAACTGGCGGCTGCCGGTGTCGAGCCGGGTGGACGACCTGCTCGCCCGGATGACGCCCGAAGAGAAGGCGTACCAGCTGTTCTACAACGCCCAGGCGTACCCCCGATCGGGTTGGCACTTCGGGCCCGCGCAGGCGGCGGACCTGCACAGCCAACTGCTCGCCTCGGCCGGCACCCGGCTGGGCATCCCGTTCGTCTCGGCGGGCGACACGATCCACGGCTACCAGACGACGTACCCGATGCAGAGCGCGCTGGCCGCGGCGAGGAACTACCCCCTCGACTACCGGCTCGGCGACATGCAGCGGCGGGAACAGTTGGAGGTCGGCACCCGCGGCGTCCTCGGTCCGCTGGCCGAGGTCGGCACCAAGGTGATCTACCCCCGGATCCAGGAGGGCAACGGCGAGAACGCACAGGTCGCCGCGGCCCAGGTCCGCGCCCTGGTGGCCGGCCTCCAGGGCGGCCCGGAGCTGAACCCGCACTCGGTGCTGGCGACGGTCAAGCACTGGCCCGGCGAGGGTGCCGGCGGCGAGGCCCTGATCGTCTACGACAACGTGACGATCAAATACCACATGATCCCGTTCCGCGCGGCCATGGAGGCCGGCGCGGTCAACATCATGCCCGGATACGCGGGCAGCTCACTGCTCGACCCGGGCGGCCCCGGCGCCGGCGACAGCGCCAAGATCCTCGCCTACCTGCGGCAGAACCTCGGCTACCAGGGCCTGATCACCACCGACTGGCTGCCCTCGGGCTCCTGGATCGGCGCGGCGAAGGCCGGCTCCGACGTGATGGGCGGCGCCGACCCGGGCGCGGCCGGCTTCTCGATCGCCGACTTCGTGGCCAACGTGCCGGCGTCGCGCATCGACGACGCGGTCCGGCGGGTGCTACGGCTGAAGTTCCAGCTCGGCATCTTCGAGGCCCCGTACGGCGACCCGGTCAACGGCCCGTACCGCTTCCACCAGCCGGCGTACGCGGCGCTGGCCGACCAGGCCGCCCGCGAGGCGATGACCCTGCTGAAGAACGACGCCGGCACGCTGCCGGTGCGGCTCGCCGCCGGCGACGACATCGTGGTCGCCGGTCCGCGGGCGGCCGACGGCGGCTCCTGCTGCGTGTGGACCAGCTTCTTCCACGCCGAGTACGGCTCGCGGACCATCCTGGACGCCATCCGGGCCCGGGCCGCCGAGGCCGGGGTGACCGTGCACCAGGACGACAGCCCGAACCCGAAGCTGGCGGTGGTCGCGGTCGGCGAGGCCTCCTACACCCACGCGACCAACTGGCCCAAGGAACAGCCGTACCTGCCGCCGGACCAGCTCGCGGTGATCCAGAAGTTCCGCGCCCGGGGCATCCCGGTGGTGGTGGCGCTGGTGCTGCCCCGGCCCTACGTCATCACCGAGTGGCGGGACCTGGCCAGCGCCGTCGTGGTCACCTACCGGGGTGGCGAGGAGATGGGCCCGGCCCTGGCCGGCCTGCTCTTCGGCGACTACCAGCCGCGCGGCAAGCTGCCCTGGCAACTGCCCCGCAACCTCTCCGACGTGCTGCGTCCGGGCGGCACCGACACCCCGACCGACGCGGTCGAGTCGTGGGACCTGCCGTACGACCTGGGCGCGACCGCGACCGAGCGGGCCCAGATCCGGGCCGCGATCGACGCGGGCCAGCCACCCGCGACGACCTACGGTAGTCCGCTCTACCCCTACGGCGCCGGGCTGACCGGCTTCTGAGCGCACGGGCGGGGGCGCGCGCCCCCGCTCACACCTTGCGGAAGCGCGCCTCGGTCACCGCGAACAGCCCGTACGCCGCGAACCCGGCCGCGACCACGAGCAGCAGCGCGGTGCCGTAGGGCTCGCCGGCCAGCGTCCGCAGCGCCGCGTCGAGCCCGCGCGCCCGGTCCGGCTCGTACCGCCACGCCGCCAGGACGAACAGCACCCCGGCGATCCCGTACGCCAGCCCCTTGGCCACGAAGCCCGCCGTACCGAGCCGGCGCACCAGCCGCCGGGTCGCCGCCGCCATCTCGCCGACCCGCAGGTGCTTCTCGAACCGCCCGGTGACTCCGACGAACGCCAACCATCCCCCGAGCCCGGCCAGGACCAGTCCCGCCACGAGGACGGTGAGCCGTCCACCGCTCGACGCGAGCAGACCCTCGGCGGTGTCCTGCTGGGTGTCGGCGCTTGACGACTTCTTGCCGCGCGCCACCTTCACCCCGCTGAACGCGAGGTAGAGGTAGAACGCGGCCCGGCCGGCCGACGCCAGCCGCTCGGTCGGCCGACGCTCCCGGAGCATCTCCAGCACCTGCCAGACCGCCATGGCCACCAGCCCGACGACGATCGCCACGACCAGCACCAGGCCGAACGGCTCGTCGGCGATCTCCTGCATGGCGCCCGACTGGTCGCCGTCGGCGGCCGGGCCGCCCGAGGCCACCCGGACGACCACCCAGGCGAAGAGCAGGTGCAGAATGCCGTAGCCGACGAAGCCGGCCCGGGTGAGACGCTCCAGCGTGGGATTGTCGGCGGCGCGGGAGACGGTGCCGCGAGCCCGCGAGGACAGCGATGACATGCGCCGACATTCACCCGTAGCGGCTCCGGCGAAACATGGGCGAGGGCAGGGCCGTTCGCGGCGGCACACCCCGGCGGCGACGCGGTCGTGTCTATGCTCGTGGTCATGTCCCTGGGGAGCGCGGGCGGCGCGGACCGCTGGTTCGAGTCGGCGACCGGGACGGCCGGCGGGGCCGAGGTGTTCCTCTTCCCGTACGCCGGTGGCATCGCCGCGTCGTTCACGCCCTGGCAGGAGGCGGCCCCGCCGGAGCTGTCGGTGCGGGTCGCGCGGTTGCCGGCCCGGGGGGTCCGGTTGCACGAACCGCCCGTCGACGATCTGACCGAGCTGGTGGCGGAGCTGACGACGGCGGTCACCGAGCGGGCGTCGGGCCCGTTCCTGCTGTTCGGGCACAGCCTGGGCGCGCTGGTGGCGTTCGAGGTGGCCCGGGAGCTGCGTCGCCGGGGCGGCCCCGATCCGCTGGCGTTGCTGGTCAGCGGCGCCGAGGGGCCGCAGACCCGGCGGGTCGCGCGGCGCTGCCACGAGCTCGACGACACCGACCTGATCGAGGCGCTGCGCGACTTCGGGGTCACGTCGGCCGCGCTGCTGGCCGACCGGGAGCTGATGGAGCTGATCCTGCCGGGGATCCGGGCCGACTTCGCCCTGTCCGAGCGGTACGCCTACCGTCCCGGACCGCCGCTGGAGCTGCCGGTGCACGTGCTGCTCGGCGACCGCGACGAGCACGTCGACCCGGACCGGGCGGCCGGGTGGGCGCGGGACTGCGCGGCACCGCCGCGGGTCCACGTGTACGCCGGGGGGCACTTCTTCCTGGCCGAGCACCGGTCGGAGATCCTGGACCTGATGCGACGCATCGTCACCTGTCACACCGCTCCGGCGCATTCCGCGACAAAGGACAGGTAAGGACCCACCGGCGCGCGGGGGCTTCCACGATGGCGGCCGTGGGACATGGTGGATCGACGAGACGCGGTGCTAGAGTTCGCCATTCCTTCGTCGAGGAACGCCGCTGCCGAGGCGGCACACCGTAGCGCGCCGAGGTGTTGATGAGCCGGCCGTACCTGCCGTCCCTGGTCCTGCGCGACTACCTGCACGCGGTGGCGACACTCCACCCCCAGCTGCGCGGGATGCTCGACTTCGGGCGGCCGGGCGCGGCCGAGGCGCTGGCCGAACTGGCCGCCACGGTGAGCGAGTTCGACACCGACTCCACCGGCCGGGGCGACTCGTACCGCCGGGCCCAGCGCGACACGCTGGTGCGCTGGACCGGGATGCGGCGCCTGCTGGAGCTGGCCACCCCGGCGGACGCCGAGCCGGTCACCGTGATCCTGGACGTGCTCGGCGGCGACGGCACCGTGGCCCGCGCCGCGAGCAGCCAGTCCGCCTGCTTCGAGTCCAAACTGGCGTTCGTCACCGGTGACGTGTCCGGCCACATGGTCGACCGGGCGCTCGCGCACGGCCTGCCCGCCGTCCGCCAGGCCGCGCACTTCCTCTTCCTGCGCGACGGCAGCGTGGACGCGGTGCTGCTGGCGTACGGCACCCACCACATCCCGGCGCACCGGCGGCCACCGGCGGTGGCGGAGGCGGCCCGGGTGGTCCGCCCCGGCGGCCGGATCGTGCTGCACGACTTCGACGAGTCCAGCCCGATGGCCGGGTTCTTCGCCGAGGTGGTGCATCCGCACGCGGCCGGCGGCCACGACTACCGGCACTTCACCCGCGCGGAGCTGGCCGGCCTGTTCGCCGACGCCGACCTGCCGGTGCGCGTCGTCGACCTGTACGACCCGCTGATCGTGCGCGCCGACACCGAGCGGGCCGCGTACGCCGGGATGCGCGACTACGTCGGCGACATGTACGGCGTCCGGGACTTCTTCGCGACGATCGGCGACGACGCGGTGTGGCGGTTGCTCACCCACCACTTCGACCACGCCGGCTACCTGGCCGCGACCGGCGGCCGGGACGGCATCCCGGTCCGGCCGGTGGTCTACCGGGCCGACGGGCAGTTCGTCGCCGAGGTGCCCCGGATGGCGATCGTCGCGACCGCGACCAGGACGGCGTGACCACCATGTCCGATCCGCGCTACCTGCCCGATCTGGTGCACCGGCCCACCGGCCCGGACGCCGACCGGATCGCGGTCGTCGCCCCGGACGGCGAGCTGAGCTACGCGCGACTGTGGGAGCGGGCCGACGCGACGACGGAGCTGCTGCGCCGGGCCGGCGTCCGGCCGGGCGACCGGGTCGGCCTGCACCTGCACCGGTCCGCCGACTACGTGACGGCGCTGCTGGGGACGCTCGGGTCGGGCGCGGTCGCGGTCCCGGTCGATCCCGAGCTGCCCTCCGGCCGGGCCGAGCAGATGCTCGCCCTGGCCGCCCCGCGCGTCGTGCTCCACGCGGACCGGCCCGCCACGGTGGCCGCACCGGCGGACACCCTCTGGCGCGACGTGCGTACCGCCGGGGTGGGGGTGGGCCTCGACCCGCCGGACCGCGCGGGCTGGGCGCCGCCCGCGGAACAGGCCGCGCTGGTGTTGTTCACCTCGGGTTCCACCGGCCGGCCGAAGGGGGTGGTGCTGCACCACGCCGGGCTGGTCAACCGACTGGCCTGGGGCCACGACCGGTTCGGCTTCACCGCCGAGGACCGGGTGCTGCACAAGGCGTCGATCGGGTTCGACGCGTCGGTGCACGAGATCTTCGCCCCGCTGGTCGCGGGCGGCGTCGTGGTCGTCGCCGGTCCGGGGCTGCCGTTCGACAGCCTCGGCCTGGTCCGGCTGATCCGGCGGGAGGCGGTCACCACCGCGCACTTCGTGCCGACCATGCTGCGGCACGTGCTGGACGAGCCGGAGTTCGCCGGCTGCGGGACGCTGCGGCGGGTGCTGTGCGGCGGCGAGGCGCTTGACATGCGGCTGGTCCGGCGGCTGCGGGAGGTGCTGCCGTGCGGGCTGTTCAACGGGTACGGCCCGAGCGAGACCTCGATCAACGTGTCCTACTGGGACTGCGCCGAGCCGTACGCGGGCAGCATCGCCCCGATCGGCCGGCTCGTCGACGGCGTGGTCGCCCACGTGCGCGACGAGGAGGGCCGGCCGGTCGCCGACGGGGACACCGGTGAGCTGTGGCTCGGCGGGGTGGCGGTCGGCCTGGGCTATCTGGGCGACGACGCGCTCACCGCGGAACGCTTCCGGCCCGACCCGGAGCGGCCGGGCGGCCGGCTCTACCGCACCGGCGACCTGGTGCGGGTCGCGCCGCAGGGGTTCCTGGAGTTCCGGGGCCGGGTCGACGACCAGGTCAAGGTCCGGGGCGTGCGGGTGGAACCGGGCGAGGTCGCGGCCGTGCTGCGCGAGCATCCCGCGGTGCACGACGCGGTGGTGGTGACCGTGCCCGACGCCGACGCCGACGCCGGGCCGCGCCTGGTCGGCTACGTCGTGCCCCGGCCGAGACGCGCCCCGACGGTCGGTGGGCTGCCCCGGTTCCGGCTGCCCAACGGCATGGCGGTGACCGCCGCCTCGCCCGACGAGGCGGTCTTCCTCTTCCGGCAGATCTTCGACCACGCGGAGTACTCCCGGTTCGGCGTCCGCCTCGGTGACGGCGCGGTCGTCGTCGACGTGGGCGCCAACATCGGCCTGTTCGCGCTCTGGGCGACCCGGCAGGCCCGCGACGTACGCCTGGTCGCGGTCGAACCGAACCCGGACACGCTGCCGTACCTGCGGGCCAACCTCGGCCTCTACGCCGCGTCGGCGTCCGTCGTCGAGGCGGCGGTGACCGACGTCGCCGGCACCGCCGAGCTGATCTCGTTTCCGGAGCTGAGCTACCTGTCCGGCCTCGGCGCCGACCGGGCCGGGGCGGCGTCGGAGCTGGTCCGGTCGCACTACCGGCACGGCGGCGGCGCCGCCGACGACGCCGAACGGGCCGCGCTGCTGGCGGACGCGCGCCGCCGGCTGACCCCGGTGGCGCACGTCGTGCCGACGGTGACCCTGTCCGAGCTGCTGGACCGCTTCGCGCTCGACCGGGTCGACCTGCTGAAGGTCAACGTGGAGGGCGCCGAGCTGAGCGTGCTGCGCGGGGTGCGCCCGGAGCACTGGCCCCGCGTCCGCCAGGTGTGCCTGGAGGTCGAGCGCAGCAGCGTCACCGCGCCACCGGCGCGGGAGCTGCTGTCGGCGGCCGGGTTCACGGTGCACGAGATCGGCGACTGGAACGTCGGCGCCGACGCCGACGTCAGCTACCTCTACGCGGTGCGGTCGGGGGAGCAGCCGCCGGCCGGCTCGCCCTGGGCCGAGCCCGCCGACCAGATGCTGACCACCGCCCAGCTCCAGGGCTACCTGGCGTCGACGCTCCCGTCGGCGATGCGCCCGGACCAGATCGTCCTCGTCGACCACCTGCCCCGGCTGCCCAACGGCAAGGTGGCGCGGCGGGAGCTGCCGCCGCCACCCCGACCGCGGGCGGACCTCGCCGCCGAACCGGGCGGCGTGCTCACCGACCGGCTGCGCGAGGCGTGGCGGGTCACGCTCGGCGTCGACGCGGTCCACGACGACGACAACTTCCTCGCCCTCGGCGGGCACTCGCTGACCGCGCTGCGGGTGGCGGTGCGGGTGCGCGAGATGGCCGGCCTGGAGGTCAGCCCGGCGGGCTGCCTGCGCGCCGGGTCGTTCGCCGACTGGCTGACCCGGGTCACCGACGGGGGACACGATGTCCGCGCCGCCCGGTGACGCGTCCCGGCACGTCGTCGTGGTGGGCGGCGGCCGGCTCGCCCGCGCGCTCTGCGACTCCCTGGCCGCGATCCCCACCCCGGTCCGGCTCCGGGTGACCGTGCTGGCCCGCGACCCGGGCGCGGCGGACCGGCTGGCCCGGGGCGCGCAGGTGCGGGCCACTGTCGCCGGCACCGCCGTCGGGTTCGCCGCCCGGCCGTTCACCCCGTCCACCACCGACCCCGGGGCCGGCTACGCCGCCGACGCCGCGTCGATGGCCCAGCTCCGGCCCGACGTGCTGGTCTGCGCCGCGTCGGCCCAGTCGCCGTACGAGCGGACGCACGCGCCGTCGGCCTGGACGGAGCTGGTCACCGCCGCCGGGTTCGGGGTGACGCTGGCGTTGCAGGCCGAGCTGGTGTCCCGGCTGGCCGCCGCGCTGGCCGCCGGCGCGCCGGACGCGTCGCTGGTGAACGCCGCCTTCCCGGACGCGGTCAACCCGCTGCTGGCCGCGGCGGGCCGGCCGGTGCTCTGCGGCATCGGCAACGTGGCGACGCTGGCCGCCTGCCTGGACGCCGCGCTGGGCGGCCCCGGACCTCGACGGTTGGCCGTGCTCGGCCACCACGCCCACCTCGCGGCACCCGACCCGGCCGCCACCGACGACACCGCCGAGGTGCGCGCCTGGCTGGACGGCCGGGAGGTCCCGGACGTCACGACGCTGCTCGCCGGCTACCGCGCCCTGCCCCGCCCGGAGCTGAACGCGCTGGCCGGGCACGCCGGGGCCGCCGTGGTGGCGGCGCTGGCCGCCGGGGTGGACGAGGTGGTGGCGAACCTGCCCGGTCCGCTGGGCCTGCCGGGCGGCTATCCGGTCCGACTGCGCGCCGGCCGGGCCGAACTGCGCCTGCCGGCCGGCGTCGACGTGGCGCACGCGTCGGCCTGGAACACCGCCGCCGGGCGCCGGGACGGCGTCGAGGTCGACGACGGCCACGTGCGCTACCCGGAGCGGGCCCGGGCGGCGCTGGCGGCGTACCGGCCGGACCTGGCCGGCGGTTGGCACGCCGGCGAGCTGCCGGACGTCTTCGCCCGGTTCACCGCCCTGCGTGACCACCTGCGAGCGGTGCCGCCGGCGCCTGCCCGTGTCCGGAGTGTGTGGGAGGAAGCCCGATGTCCGTGACCGCCCCGACCACCCGCAACCTGATCACCGACTACCAGGACGTCATCGCCTCGGCGGTGCGGCGGTGCGGCGCGGGCCCCGGCGACGCCGCCGGCACGCCCGGCTTCGCGCCCGGCTTCGACCTGCCCGAGCTGACCCCGGCCGTGCGCGACTTCTACGCCGCGGCCACGGTGCGCTGGGCCCCGCTCGGTGAGTACGGCGGCCACCGCCTCCACCTGCTCGACCTGACCGGCAACCCGGACACCCGGACCACCAAGACGTTCGCGTCCCTGGTGATCGTCGCCCGCGCGGTGGAACACATCCGGCGTACCGGCGCCCGGCTGCGCATCGTCACCCCGACCTCCGCCAACAAGGGTGTCGCGCTGCGCGACGCGGTGGCCCGCGCGTACGCGGCCGGGCTGGTCACGCCCGAGCAACTCGCCATCGTGGTGCTCGCGCCGCGGGCGACCCGGCACAAGTTCCGCCACGACGCGCTCGCCGCCGACCCGGTCGCCCGCCGGCTCAACCCGCTGCTGCGCTACACCGGCGACGACCCGGAGGGCGTGAAGGCGCTCGGCCGCGCGTTCGTCGACGCGTACGCCGCCCGGCTGCACGACGAGCACGGCGTCACGCTCTGGTACACCCTGGACCTGAGGAACTACCTGGTGGCCGACGCGGCCCGGGCCGCGTTCGAGGCCGAGGTCGCCCCGACCGGCGGGGCCCCCGCCCGCTGGCACGCCCACGCCGTGTCCAGCGCGTTCGGTCTGCTCGGCTACAACCTCGGCCGCGACGTGCTGGAGGCGGCCGGCCGGGCCGACCCGGACGACCGTCCCGGTTTCCTGCTCGTGCAGCACCTCGGCACGCCCGACATGGTGCTCAGCCTGCGCCACGGCTCGTTCGCGCGGGACAACGTCCCGACCTGGACCCGCGACGAGAGCCTGGACGCCTGGACGCAGGACAAGGACCCGCGCTTCCCGGCCGTCACCGACGACCCGGCCGAGGTGCTCGACCCGACCTTCTACACCCACCGCCCGGTGACCTCCCCGGCGATGAACGCGCTGATCGACAGGCACGGCGGCGACGGCATCGTGGTGTCGCGGCGCGAGTGCGTCAAGCACTACCCGGCGGCCCGGGCGCGGCTGGCCGACGCCGGGCTCGTGCTGCCGGCCGAGCCGGGACGGCTGCGGGAGTGGTCCATCGTGATGGCGTTGACCGGCGTCTGCAACGCCGTCGACCGGGGCCTGGTGCCGGCCGGACACGACATCGTGGTGCACGGCACCGGCAGCTACGCCGACGACTTCACGGTCGCCGACGCGGACGCCGAGGTGTCCACCGTCGCCGACGTCGCGGCGGCAGTCGTGGGCCGGCGGTGAGCCCGACGCCGGCCGCCCACCCGCTCGGCCTGCCCGCCGGGCCGGCCGAGCGGCTCGTCGCGCGGGCCCGGACCGCCGGGGTCGAGCCGGCCACTGTGGTGCTCACCGCGACCGCGCTGCTGGTCCGCCGGTACACCGGCGTCCAGGTGGTGACGCTGGGCCACGGCGACGAGCCGGTGACGCTGGACCTGACCGTCGACGCCCCGATCCGGGAACTGTGGCACGCGCTGCGCCCGGCGTCGCCCGGCGTCACAGCCGACGCGGTCGTCCGGATCGACCCCGACCTGCGCGCCGGCACGCTGACCGGCCTGCCCGACGACTATGCCGACGACCTGTGCGCCGACCTGACCGACGTGCTGTCCGCGCTCGACCCGGACGCGTCGTCGGCCGACGTGCTGCGCGTGGCCCGCTACGAGCGGCGTCCGGCGCCCGACCTGGGCCGGCTGCACGGCGGCGACGGCACCGAGGTCGACGCCGTACGCGGGGAGACGATCCCCGCCGCGTTCGCCGCGGTGGTCGCCGCGCACCCGGACCGGGTGGCGGTGCTGGCCGACGACGCGACGGTGACCTACCGCGACCTCGGCGCGGCGGTGACCGCGACCGCGGCGGCGCTGACCGGGCCGGGCGACCCCGCGACGCCGCCCGCGCCGGTGGCGGTGTTGTGCCGCCACGGGGTCGCCACGATCACCGGGATCCTCGCGGCGCTGGCGTCCGGGTCGGCGTACGTGCCGCTGGACCCCGGGTTCCCGGCCATCCGGCTGGCCGGCATGATGCGCGACGCCGGGGTACGGGCCGTCGTCGCCGACTCCGCACACGCGCGGCTCGCCGCCACGCTGGCCGCCGACGCCGGGCTGCCGGCGCTGCCCGTGGTGCCGCTGCGACCGGGCGGTCCCGGGTCCGGCCCGCCGGTGCCGCCCGGCCCGGCGCGGCCGGACGACCCGGCGTACGTGCTCTACACCTCCGGGTCGACCGGACAGCCCAAGGGGGTGGTGCAGAGCCACCGCAACGTGCTGTTCGGCATCCGTAACCACGTGCGCAACTTCGCCGTCCGGCCGGACGACCGCACCAGCGTGCTCACCTCGTTCGGCTACGACATGGCGGTCACCGACACGTTCGCCGCGCTGCTGTCCGGCGCCGCCGCCGTCCCCGTCGACGTGCGGGCGCACGGCCTCGGTCACCTGGCCGGCGCGCTCGCCGACCGGGGCGTCACGGTCTACCACTCCACCCCCACCGTCTACCGCTACCTGGTGGCGAGCCTGGGCGACGGTGGGCGGCTGCCGTCGGTCCGGGCGATCCTGCTCGGCGGCGAGGAGGTCACCCGGCACGACGTGACGCTGGCCCGGCGGTCGTTCGCGCCGGGCGTGGTGTTCGTCAACGGGTACGGCACCACCGAGATCAGCTTCGCCACGCAGCACCACCTGCCGCCCGACGCCCGCCCGGAGCGGGCCGTGGTACCGATCGGGCACCCGCTGCCGGGCGTCGAGGTGGTGCTGACCGACCCGGCCGGGCGCCCCACCTGCCGGACCGGCGAGGTCGTCGTGCGCACCCCGCACGTCGCGCTCGGTTACCTGGGGCTCGCGGAGCTGACGGCAGCCCGGTTCACCGAGCACGACGGGGTGCGGGCGTACCGGACCGGGGATGTCGCCCGGCGGCTGCCCGACGGGACGCTGGTCTTTCTCAGCCGCAGCGACCGGATGGTGAAGATCCGCGGTTACCGGGTGGAACTGGGTGAGGTCGAGGCCCACCTGGCCGGGCTGCCCGGGGTGGGCCGGGCGGCCGTGGTGGCGCGACGCGACGCGGCCGGCGCCGGCGAGCAGGAGATCATCGGGTACGTCGTGCCGGCCGGCGGGGCGGACCTGCGGCCGGCGGAGCTGCGGGGGCGGCTGGCGGCGGTGCTGCCGGACTTCATGGTGCCCCGGGCCGTGGTGCCGGTGCCGGACCTGCCGACCGGCCCGACCGGCAAGCTCGACCCGGCCGCCCTGCCCGACCCGGACGCGGAGGCCGACGGCCCGACCGGTGGGCCGCCGTCGGGGCCGGTCGAGGAGACCATCGCGGCGGGCTGGCGCGCGGTGCTGGGACTGTCCACCGTGGACCGGCGGGTGAACTTCTTCGCCGCGGGCGGCCACTCGCTCCAACTCGCCCTGGTGCAGAAGCACCTGGAGGAACAGCTCGGGCGGCGGGTGCCGCTGGCCCGGCTGGTGGAGTTCCCGACGGTGGCGTCGCTGGCCGCGCACCTGGCGGCGGGCAGCGCGAACGGCGTGCCGGAGGACGGTCGCCTGGCGGCGGTCGGCCGCCGGATGGCGCGGCGCCGGGCCGCGCGGGGCGGCGACCCGGGGAAGGGCGAACCGTGAGCGCGAGGAACGCAGCGCAGCGGAGTCCCGCAGTCGCGAACGAGAGGCGGGCGCCGTGAGCGCGAGGAACGCAGCGCAGCGGAGTCCCGCAGTCGCGAACGAAAGGCGGGCACCGTGAGCGCGAGGAACGCAGCGCAGCGGAGTCCCGCAGTCGCGAACGAGAGGCAGGCGCCGTGAGTGAGGACGACCGGATCGCGGTGGTGGGGCTGGCCTGCCGGGTGCCCGGCGCGGACGACGCGGTCACCCTGTGGCGCAACCTGCTGGCCGGCACGGTGTCGGTACGCCGGCTGACCGCCGCCGCCGGCGCGCCCACCGACCCCGACTGGGTGCCGGTGTTCGGCCGGCTCGACGACCTGGCGGGTTTCGACGCGGACCTGTTCGGCTACCCGGCCGGGGCGGCGGCGCTGCTCGACCCGCAGCACCGGCTGTTCCTGGAGGTGGCCTGGCACGCGCTGGAGGACGCCGGCATCGACCCCGACCGCGACCCGGCCCAGATCGGCGTGTTCGCCGGCTGCGGCCCCAACCGCTACCTGCGTCACCACCTGCTGGGCAGCCCGGCCCTGCGGCCCGCCGCCGGGGACCTGGCCGAGGACTGGGACGACGTGCTGACCGGCGCCGACGGCGACTACCTGCCGACCCGTGCCGCGTTCGCGCTGGGCCTGACCGGGCCGGCGGTGGCGGTCCGGACCGCCTGCTCGACCTCGCTGGTCGCGGTCTGCCAGGCCGCGCAGAGCCTGCTGGACTACCGCTGCGACGTGGTGGTCGCCGGTGGGGCGGCGGTGGTGTCGACCCGGCAGGCCGGCTACCGCCTGCGGCCGGGCGGCCTGCTGGCCACCGACGGGGTGTGCCGCCCCTACGACGCGGCGGCCACCGGGCAGGTGTTCGGCAACGGCGCGGGCGCGGTGGTGCTCAAACGGCTCGCCGACGCGCGCGCCGACGGCGACCACGTGCACGCCGTCCTGGCCGGTTGGGCGGTGAACAACGACGGCGCGGACCGGCCCGGCTTCACCGTGCCGGGCGTGGCCGGGCAGGCGGCGGTGCTGGCGGAGGCGTTGGCGTCGGTGGGCTGGGATCCGGCCGACGTGGGCTACCTGGAGGGCCACGGCACCGGCACGCCGGTCGGTGACGCGATCGAGGTCGAGGCGCTGGCCCGGGCCCGGCGGGGGAGCCGGGCCCCGCTGCTGCTCGGCTCGGTGAAGGGCAACGTCGGCAACCTGGACGCCGCCGCCGGCGTGATCTCACTGATCAAGGCCGCGTACGCGGTCCGGACCGGGCAGGTGCCGGGCACGGCGCACTTCACCGGCGCGCACCGCGACGTCGACCCGGCCGCGGCGGGCATCGAGGTGACCGCGCGGACCCGGTCGTGGGACGGGCCGCGGCGGGCCGGGGTCAGCTCGTTCGGCCTCGGCGGCACCAACGCGCACGTGCTGGTGGAGCAGGCGGATGCCGCGGGCGACCGGGACGGTCCGGCCGCCGCCGGCGAACGGGTGGTGCTCGGCCTGTCGGCGGGCAGCCCGACCGCGTTGCGGGAGCTGGCCGGGCGACTGGCCACGCGGCTGACCGAGGGCGACGTCGCGGTCGCCGACGTGGCGTACACGCTGGCGGTGGGCCGGCGGCGGCTGGCTTACCGGGGCGCGGTCGGGTGCGCCGACGTGCCGGAGGCGGTCGCGCAGCTCACCGCGTTCGCCGGGGGTGGGCCGGTGGCCGAGGACGTCGCGACCCGGTCCTGGCGCGACGGTGGCGACCTGCCGGTGGCGCGGGGACGGCGGGTGCCGCTGCCCGGCTATCCGTTCCAGCGGACCCGGCACTGGGTCGAGGCGGTGCGATGACCGGCCCCCACCTGCCGTATCCCGACATGTGCCTGCCCGACCTGGTCGCCGGACACGCCGCCCGGCGACCCGACGCGCCGGCCGTGACGCAGGGCGGCCGGACGCTGAGCTACGCCGACCTGGTCGGCCGCGCCGCCGCCCTCGCCGCGTCGCTGCGCGCGGACGGCGTCGCCCCGGACGACCTGGTGGGCGTCTGCGTGGACCGCCGCCCGGACCTGGTGGTGGCGCTGCTGGGCGTGCAGGCGGCCGGCGCCGGCTACGTTCCGCTCGACCCGGCGCTGCCGGCGCCGCGACTGCGCGAGCTGGCCGCCGAGGCCCGCCTGCGCGTCGTGGTGGGCGCGCCGGCCGTCGCGCCCGGCGTCTTCGCCGATGACACCGTGCGGGACATACCCGCGTCGACGGTTCGCTGGCGGCCGACGCCCGCCACGCCGGCCACCACCGCGTACGTGATGTTCACGTCGGGGTCGACCGGGCGGCCCAAGGGGGCGGTGATCGAGCACCGGGCGCTGACCGAGGCGGTCACCGGCATCGCGGAGTTCTCCGGCTTCGGCCCCTCGACCCGCTGCCTGGCCTTCGCCTCGATCGGGTTCGACGCGTCGGTGGCCGACCTGCTCGCCCCGCTCGCCGCCGGTGGCACCGTCGTGCTGGCCGGTGACGCCGAGCGGGCCGACCCGACCCGGCTGTACCGCATCTGTGCCGAGCAGGACGTCGACGTGGTGGTGCTGCCGCCGCCGGTCCTGCCGCTGCTGGACCCGGCCCGGCTGCCCGGCGTACGGCTGGTGATGACCGGCGGGGAGGCGACCGGCCCGGAGCAGGTCGGCCGGTGGACCGAGGGCGGCCGGCGGTTCGTCAGCGTCTACGGCCCGACCGAGGCGACCGTGCTGGTGACCTGGTTCGAGGGCAGCGGCGTGTGGACCCGGCCCATCCCGATCGGCCGGCCGGCCGCCAACCACCGCATCCACCTCGTCGACGACCGGTTCCGCGAGGTCGGTCCCGGCGAGATCGGTGAGGTGCTGGCCGGCGGGCCCGGTCTCGGCCGGGGCTACCTGTTCGACGCCGCGCGCACCGCCGAGCGGTTCGTCCCGGACCCGTTCACCGACCGGCCCGGGCAGCGCCTCTACCGCACCGGTGACCTGGCCCGCCGGCTGCCGGACGGGAACCTGGAGTTCCTCGGCCGGGCCGACCGGCAGGTCAAGATCCGCGGGCAGCGCATCGAGTTGGGCGAGGTGGAGGCGGTGCTGCGCCGCCACCCCGACGTCGACCTGGCCAGCGTCCAGGCGGGCGGCGGCCCCGGCGGGCCGGAACTCGTCGCGTACGTGGCGACCCGCCTGGACGTGGCCGAGCTGCGCGCCCACTGCGCGCGGCTGCTGCCGGCGACGGCCGTGCCGGCGCGGATGCACACCATGCCCGCGCTGCCGGTCACCATCAACGGCAAGATCGACGTCGACCGGCTGGCCGCGCTCACCGCCGCCGCGCCGGAGCCGGCGCCGACCGGCGAGGCGCCGGCGACCGACACCGAACGCCTCGTCGCGCGGGCGTGGTCGGCGCTGCTGAACGCGCCGGCCGTCGACCGCGACGCGGACTTCTTCCACCACGGTGGACACTCGATCGCTGCGATGCGGCTCGTCGCCGACCTGCGGGAGCGGCTGGGCCGGGACGTCGCGGTCGAGGACGTGCTGCTCGGGCGGACGCTGCGCGGCATCGCCGCCCGCGTCGACGCCGCCGCCGGGACCGGCCCGACCGCCGCCGTCCAGGGGCGCCCGCCCGCCCTGTCCCCGGCGCAGCGCCGGCTGTGGTTCCTCGACCGCTACTTCCCGGCCGCCGCGTCCGCCTACAACGTCGCCTTCGCCGAACGGCTCACCGGCGGACTCGACGTCGCGGCCCTCGCCACCGCGCTGACCGCCGTCGCGGACCGCCAGCAGATCCTGCGGTGGCGCATCCCCGACACCGACGGCGTGCCCTACGCCGTGGTCGACCCGCCCGCGCCGGTGCCGCTGCCGGTACGTGACCTGCCGCCGGGCACGGACCTCGCCACGCACCTCGCGGCCGGCGCGGCGAGGCCGTTCACGCTGGCCACCGACGCGCTGTGGCGGGCCGAGCTGATCCGGACCGGCGTCGACGAGCACGTGCTGGCCGTCTACGCCCACCACGCCGTGTTCGACGGCTGGTCCCAGTCGCTGTTCCACGCCGACCTGGCCACCGCCTACCGCGCCGCGCTCGGGCAGGGGCCGCCGCTGCCGCCGCTGGCCGCCACCTACGGCGACTACGTCGCGTGGCGCGAGGAGCGCTCCCGACGCCGCGGCGCGTCCGACCTGGACTGGTGGCTGGCGCACCTGACCGGCGCGCCCGTGGTGGTGGAGCTGCCCGGGGGACGGCAGCGGCCGGCCGAGCAGACGTACGCCAGCGCGACGGCCGGCACCCGGCTGGACCGGGCCGCCACCACCGCCCTGACCGACCTCGCCGCCGGGCTCGGCGCGACCCCGGCCGCCACCGTGCTGGCCGCGTTCGCGCTGGTCCTGGCCCGCCGTACCGGCCTGCCCGACCTGCTCGTGGGCACCCCGACGGTGGACCGGCGCGCGGCCGACTTCGCGCCGATGGTCGGGTTCTTCATCGAGATCGCGCCGCTGCGGCTGCGTCCGCTCCCGGAGGCCGGCTTCGCCGCGCACGTCCGCGCCGCCTGGGCGGAGCTGCTCGCCGCGCTCGCCCACCCGGAGGCGCCTGTGGAACGCGTCGTCGGCGGGTTCGGCCTGGGCGGCCTGCTGGACCGCAGCCCGCTGGTGCAGGTGCTGTTCAACATGTACACGTTCGACGAGCCGAAACTGGAGCTGGCCGGCCTGACCAGCGAGCCGGTGCCGGTGGCCGCGCCCGGGTCCCCGTTCGACCTCACCCTGTACGGCGTGACCCGGGACGGGCAGCTCCGGGTGGAGATCGTGTTCAACCCCGACGTCTACGGCCGCGAGCTGATGGCGGCCGTGCTGGGCGAGGTGGAGCGGGTGCTGCGCGCCGGGGCCGCCGATCCCGGGCGGCCGGTCTCCGAGCTGCCCGCCTGGATGGCCGTTCCCGCCGGGAGCCCGGGCGAGGTGCCCCGGGCCGCGCCGGTGACCCGCGCCACGAGCCGGCCGGGAGCGACCGCCGCCCGCCCGGCCACCGCCACCGAACGGCGGATCGCGTCGGTCTGGTGCGACGTGCTCGGCGTGCCCGAGGTGGCCGCGACGGACAGCTTCTTCGACGTCGGCGGCGGCTCGCTGGCCGTCGCCGTCGTGCAGCGGCAGCTCAACCGGCTGCTCGGCACCGACCTGCGGGTGGTGGACCTGTTCCACCACCCGACCGTCCGCGCGCTCGCCGCGCACCTGGACAACGGCCACGCCGCCGGGTCGCCCGGCGACAGCGCCGAGGACGCGGCGGTGGAACGGGCCGCCCGCCGGGGCGCGGTGCGCCGCCAGCGGGTGCTGCGCCGGGCCGCCGACGGGCCGGCCGGGGTGGGTGAACCGGAATGACGCACCTGGTGCCCCTCGGCGACACCGGCTGGTCGGTCTGGCGGGACGCGCTGCTGCGCGGCGCCGGGTTCCCGGCCGACGGCCTGGACCGCTTCGCCGCCCCGGAGTGCGCCGCCGCCGCCGACCGGCACCTCGCCGGCCAGGCGGACGACGCCGCGTTCCCGGCCGCGTACGCCGACGCCACCCGGGCGGCGTCGGCGGCGGTGTGCGGGATCGCCGCCGACCCGCTGTTCCGCGAGGCCGTCACCTGGCAGAACCCGGACGTGCTGGTGGCGCTGGACGGGCTGGTCCGCGACGGCCCGGACGGGCCACGCAACGTCCGCCGCCGGGGCCGGGAGAACGTCGTCGCCGGCTACTGGCAGCGCTACGTCGCCAAGTGCGAGACCATCGGCTTCTTCGGCCCGGTGTGCTGGGGCGTGGTGGCGCCGGGTCCGGCTGCCGTCACCGCCCGGCCCGGCCCCGACCTGCTCCGTCGGCGCGTCGTCCACCTGGAACACTGGGCGCTGTCCGCGTACGCCGACCGGCTGGTGGCGGACCCGCTGCTGCGGTCGTGGCTGGCCCCCAGGCTGGCGCCGCACGCCCACCTGGACGGGCGGGTCGTGCACCGGCCCGCCCAGCGTCCCGCCCCGGTGTCGCTCACCGAGTCGATCGCGCTGGCCCGCTGCGACGGACGCCGCCCCGCCCGGGAGATCGTCGACGACCTGGTCCGCGACGAACAGGCCGGCGTGCGCCGGCCCGAGGAGGGCTTCCTGCTCCTCGCCCACCTGGCCGAGCGGGGGTTGCTGCGCTGGGACTTCGACCTGCCGCCGGGCTTCGCCGCGGAGGCGGGCCTGCGCGAGCGGATCGACGCCGTCGGCGATCCGGCGGCCCGGGAGCCGGCCCGCGCCGGACTGGACCGGCTCGCCGCCGCCCGCGACCGCGTCGCCGACGCCGCCGGTGACCCCGCCGCGCTGGCCGCCGCGCTGGCCGCCCTGGACACCGAGTTCACCGGACTGACCGGCCGCCCGCCGCGCCGCCGGGCCGGGCAGAACTACGCCGGGCGGGCGCTGTGCCACGAGGAGACCGTCCGCGACGTCGAGTTCACCGTCGGCCGTGACCTGCTCGACGCCCTCGCCCCGGCGCTGGACCTGCCGTTGCGGGCCGCGCGCTGGCTCACCGCCGAGCTGGCCACGGCGTACGGCGACGCGCTGCGTGACCTCCACGACGACCTGAGCGTTGACGGGCCGGTCCGGCTCGGGGACCTGTGGTTCGTCGCCCAGGGCCCGTTGTTCGGTCCCGACGACCGGCCCGCCGACCGGGTCGCGCGCGAGTTCGCCGCCCGCTGGGAACGGGTGCTCCGGCTCGCCGACCTGCCCGCCGGCACCGCGCGGCTGACCGTCGACGCGGCCGAGCTGGCGCCCCGGGTCGCGGCCGAGTTCCCGGCGACCCGCCCCGGCTGGAGCGCGGGCCGGATCCACAGCCCGGACCTCCAGCTCGTGACGGAGTCGCCCGACGCCGAGTTCGTCGCGGTGCTCGGCGAGCTGCACGCCGCGTACCCGACGTTCAACGCCGAGCTGTTCACCCACTGCCATCCCGACCTGGCGCGGCTGCGCCGGGCGTACGCGGCGGACCTGGGCCCGGCGCGGCTGCGTCCGGTCTACCCGGTCGACTTCCCCCGGGTCGGCGGCCGGCTGTCGGCGTCCCTGTTCGGGCCGGACGACCACCGGCTCGCGTTCGCCGACGCCCCCGGCGCGGGCCGGGACCGGCTGGTGCCGGCCAACGCCGCGGTGGTCTCCGAGGTGGCCGGCGTGCTGGTGGCGACCGGCCCCGACGGCACCCGCTGGCCGCTTGTCGAGGTGTTCTCCGACCTGATCGCGGTGCACGCCGGCGACGCGTTCAAGCTCATCACCGAACGCCCGCACAGCCCCCGGGTCACCGTGGACCGGCTGGTGCTGGCCCGGGAGACGTGGCGCGTCACCGTCGGGGCGACCGGCCTGACCGACGCCGTCGACCCGGCGCGCCGTTACCTCGCGGTACGCCGGTGGCGGGCCGCGCTGGGCCTGCCGGAGCGGGTCTTCGTCCGGGTGGCCACCGAGCTGAAACCCGAGTACGTCGACCTGACCAGCCCGCTCTACGCCAACCGGCTCTGCCTGATGCTGCGGGCGGCCCGGCGGGCGGGCGGCGCGGACGTGCCGGTGACGGTGACCGAGGTGCTGCCCACGCCGGCGCAGGCGTGGCTGCCCGACGGCCGGGACCGCCACTACGTCAGCGAGCTGCGCCTGCACATCCGCGATGCCGCCGAGCCGGAGGTCATGCCGTGACGAACGAGACAGTGGAGCCGATCGCGATCGTCGGGCTCAGCCTGCGCGTGCCGGGCGCGGCCTCGGCGGAGCGGTTCTGGCGCAACCTGGTCGACGGCGCCGAGTCGTTCACCCGGTTCAGCCGCGCGGAACTGCTGGCCCGGGGCGTCGCCGCCGACGAACTCGACGATCCGGCGTACGTGCCGGTGGCCGCCGTGCTCGACCAGGTCGACCAGTTCGACGCCGGCCTGTTCGGGATGAGCCCGCGCGACGCGGAGCTGGCCGACCCGCAGCAGCGGCTGTTCCTGGAACACGCGCACGCCGCGCTGACCGACGCCGGCTGCGACCCGGCCCGCTACGACGGCGAGATCGGCGTGTACGCGGGCGGCAACGCCGACCTCTACCAGTGGCTCAACGTCCGGCGGAACCCGCGCGCGCTGGCCGACGCCGGTGAGCTGCGGGTGTCGTTGGGCAACAAGCCGGACTACCTGGCCAGCACCGTGTCGTTCCGGCTCGGTCTGCGCGGCCCGGCGATGACCGTGCAGACCGCCTGTTCGTCGTCGCTTGTCGCGGTGCACCTGGCCAGCGAGGCGCTGCGCAACGGCGAGTGCGACACGGCGCTCGCGGGCGGCGTCTGCGTGGAGCTGCCGCACGCCGTCGGGTACGTCGCGGACGAGGGCTACACCTCCGCCGACGGGCACTGTCGCCCGTTCGACGCACGCGCCGACGGCACCGTCTACGGCAGCGGCGTCGGTGTCGTCGTGCTCAAGCGGCTGTCCGACGCGCGGGCCGACGGGGACGACATCCGGGCGCTGATCATCGGCAACGCGGTCAACAACGACGGCGCGACCAAGGCCGGCTTCACCGCGCCCAGCGTCACCGGCCAGGTGGAGGTCGTCGTGCAGGCCCTCGCGGTGGCCGGCGTCGCCCCGCGCTCGGTCAGCTACGTGGAGGCGCACGGCACCGGCACGGTCCTGGGCGACTCGATCGAGATCGCGGCGTTGAGCGCGGCGTACGGGCGGCGCACCGCCGAGCGGGGCTGGTGCGGGGTCGGCTCGACGAAGGCCAACATCGGTCACCTCAGCGCGGCCGGCGGCGTGGTCGGCCTGATCAAGACCGTGCTGTCGATGCGGCACCGGCTGATCCCGCCCAGCATCAACCACGACCGGCCCCACCCGGAGATCGACTTCGCGGCGAGCCCGTTCTACGTGGTGTCGACGCTGACCAAGTGGGAGCCGGCGGAGCAGCGCCCGCTGCGGGCCGGGGTCAGCTCGCTCGGCCTCGGCGGCACCAACGCGCACCTGGTGCTCCAGGAGGCCCCACCGCTCGCCCCCACCGAACCGGACGACGGCGGCGGGGAGCTGCTCCAGGTGTCCGCCGCGACCCCGGCCGCGCTGGCGGCGGCGTGCGCCGGGCTGGCCGCCCACCTCACCGACCGGCCGGAGCTGGAGTTGCGCGACGTGGCGTACACGCTGCGGGAGGGACGGCCGGCCTACCGGCACCGGGCCGCGGTGGTCGCGGTGGACCGGACCCGGGCGGCGGCTGCCCTGACCGATCCGCGACGCCGGGGCGACGGGGACGCGGCGCACCCGCCCCGGGTGGGTCTGCTCTTCTCCGGCCAGGGCTCGGCGCACCCGGGCATGGGCGCGCACCTGGCCGCGACCGAGCCGGTCTTCGCCGCCGCGGTCGAGGAGTGCGCCCGGGTCCTCGGCCGGGACCCGCACGAGCTGCTCGTCGGCGCGGGACCCGGGGCCGACGAGCGACTGGCCGAGCCGGAGGTGCTGCAACCCGCGCTGTTCACGGTCGGGTACGCGCTGGCGACGCTGTGGCGGCACTGGGGCGTCACGCCCGCCGCGATGCTCGGCCACTCCATCGGCGAGCTGGT
This sequence comes from Micromonospora sp. NPDC049201, assembly GCF_055586805.1. Lineage (NCBI taxonomy): Bacteria > Bacillati > Actinomycetota > Actinomycetes > Micromonosporales > Micromonosporaceae > Micromonospora > Micromonospora sp. NPDC049201. The sequence goes on from NZ_JBVJHM010000019.1 coordinate 41,004, forward strand.
GGCGGCCACCGTCGCCGGGGTCTTCGACCTGCCCGACGCGGTGCGCCTCGCCGCCGCCCGGGGCCGGCTGGTCCGGGCCGCGCCGGGGGGCCGGATGCTCGCCGTGCAGCGCGGCGCCGACGAGATCACGCCGCTGCTGCCGGCCGGCGTCGCGGTGGCGATCAGCAACGGGCCGCAGACCTGCGTGCTGGCCGGCGCGCCGGAGCCGGTGACCGCGTTCGCCGACACGCTGCGCGGGCGCGGCATCGGCTGCACCCCGCTGCGGACGCCGTACGCGATGCACGTGCCGCTGCTGGAGCCGGTGCGCGACGAGTTCGCGGCGCTGGTGGCGGCGGTGCCGCGCCGGGCGCCGGCGAGTCCGGTGTGGTCGGCGGCGACCGCCGCGCCGTTCACCGCCGCGCAGCTCGCCGACCCGGCGTACTGGGCGGAGCAACTGTGCCGGCCGGTGCGCTTCGGGGCCACGGTGGCGGCCCTCGCGGCGACCGGCCCGCCCGACGGGTGGCTGCTGCTGGAGTGCGGCCCCGGCCGCCAGCTCGCCGGGCTGGCCCGGCTCAGCCTGCCGCCGGGGGCCCGCGCGCCGCTGCGCACGCTGCCCGCGCCGGGGGAGCGGCTGACCGACCGGCAGACCGCCCACGAGGCGGCCGGCCGGTTGTGGACCGCCGGGGTGCCGGTCCACCTGCCCACGCCCGGCCGGCCGCGCCGGGTGTCCCTGCCCGGCTACCCGTACCAGCGGACCCGGCACTGGATCGACCCGGCGCCGGTGGCCGCGGCGCCCGCCGCGCCGGCCGCCGACCGCCGCCACGACGACGGCGTCGTCGAGGTTCCCCTCTGGCGTGAGCTGCCCGCCCCGGCGTCCGCCGACGTGCCGGCCGCGCTGCTGTTGTTCGCCTCCGGCCGGCGGGGCACGGCACTGGCGGAGCGGCTGCGGGAACGCGGCGTCGACGTCACGGTGGTCCGCCCCGGGCCGGCCTTCGCGGTCCGCCCGGACGGTTACCAGGTGCGGCCGACAAGCGTCGCCGACCACCGCCGGCTGCTCGACGAGTGCGCCGACGACGAGCGCGCCGGCCGGGTCGTGCACGCCTGGCCGCTCGACGGGGATCCGGCCGGCTCCGACGTGGCGGCCGTGTCGGCGGCCCAGGACCACGGCTACCTCGCGCTGCTGACGCTGCTGGAGGCGCTGTCGGACACCGACGTGGAGCTGGACGTGGTGACCGCCGGAGTGGCCGACGTGACCGGCGCCGACCTGCTGCGCCCGGAACACGCGACGGTCGCCGGGGTGGTGCGTTCGGCGCCGCTGGAACGCCCGCGGCTGCGTGCTCACTGGATCGACGCCGACCCGGGCGAATCCGCGGTCGACCCGCTGGCCGACGAGCTGCTCGGCGCCGACCGGGCCGAGGCGGTCGCGCTGCGGCTCGGTGGGCGTCGCTGGATGCGCGAGTTCGCGGCGGTGCCGGCCGGCGGTCGGGCCGGTTCCGGGCCGGTCGTCCGGGACGGCGGGCGGTATCTGATCACGGGCGGCGCGGGCCTGGTCGGCGGCGCGTTCGCCGCCGAGCTGGCCCGGCCCGGCGCGCGGCTGGTGCTGGTGAGCCGCGCCACCGCGCCGCCGGCCGCCCGGATCGAGGCGTTGGAGCGGGCGGGCGCCCGGGTGCGGCACCTCACCGCCGACGTGGCCGACCCGGACGCGATGCGGGCGGTCCGCGCCGAGGTGCTGCGCGACCTCGGCGGTCTCGACGGCATCATCCACGCCGCGCGGCGGCCGGACACCGGCCCGGCCGCCGGGTCACGGCTGGCGGAGGCCGCCGCGGAGCTGCGGCCGAAGCTCACCGGCGCGCTGGTGCTGCGCGAGGTCTTCGGTGACCTGCCGCTGGACTTCGTGGCGCTCAGCGCCTCGGTGACCGCGCTCGCCGGTGGCCTGGGCCGGGTCGACGACACGGCGGCCAACGCGTTCCTCGACGCGTACGCCCGCGCCCCGCACGGCTGGCCGACCCGGGTGGTGGCGCTGGCCTGGGGCGCGTGGCGGGAGGACGGCGTGCCCGACCACGACGGGCTACCCGCCGCGGCGGCGACGGCGGCGGCGCGGCGGGTCCTCGCCGAGGGCCGCGCCGGCTCGGTCGCGATCGGCGCGTACACCGTGGCCGCGGTCGCCGGCCACGAGCGGCGGCTCGCCTCGGTCACCGCCGCGACCACCGCCACCGCGACCGCCGTCGACGGCGACCTGACCGCCACCGTCGCCGGGATCTTCCGCGACGTCCTGGGCGTCGCCGAGGTCGGCCCCTACGACGACTTCTTCCGGCTCGGCGGCACCTCGTTGGTGGCGGCGCACCTGGTGCTGCGCATCCGCCAGGCCGTCGGCGCCCGGCTGTCCATGCGGGTGCTGTTCGACGCGCCGACGGTCGCCGCGATGGCCGCCCGGATCGAGGCGCTGCGCGCCTCCCCGCCGGCCACGGCGGCGGAGGCACCGATCCCGCGCCTGCGCCGGCCGGGGCGGCCGGCGTGACCGAGTCGCCGCCGGACCTCACCCCGGTCGACGGCGTCTACCGCACCGCCGCCTCGTACGCCCAGGAGCGGGTCTGGTTCACCGCCCAGCTCAGCCCGGGGCAGCCGCTGTTCACGATGACCGACGCGGTCACCCTGCCGGCCGGGGCGGGCCCGGAGCAGGCGCTCGCCGCGCTGCGGACGGTCACCGAACGGCACGAGGCGCTGCGCACCACGCTGTGCCTGGTGGACGGCGAGCTCCGGCAGGACATCCACCCGACCGTGCCGGTGGAGCTGCCGGTGACCGACCTGTCCGGGCTGCCGCCGCCGGAGCGGGAGCGTGCCCGCGTCGGGATCGTCGCCGAGTACGCCCGCCTCGACCTGCCGATGGACGGCCTGCCGCTGTGGCGGGCGCGGCTGCTGCGGCTCGACGCGGACACCTGGTGGCTGCTCTTCGCCGGTCACCACGTGATCCTCGACGGCACGTCGCTGCTCAACCTGCGCGCGGAGCTGACCGAACTGTGCGCCGCCGCGGTGGCGGGCCGCGCGCCGGACCTGCCCGACCTGCCAGTCCAGTACGCCGACTACGCGGCCTGGGAACGCGACCGTCTCGACGGGCCCCGCCGGGGCGAGCTGCGCGCGTACTGGCGGGAGACGCTGGCCGGCCTGCCCGCCGTGCACGGGCTGACCACCGACCGCCCGCGCCCGTCGACGCGTGCGTTCCACGGCGCCGACGTGCGCCGCGCCCTGCCCGACGGCGTGGCGGAGGCGTTGCCCGAGCTGTCCCGGCAGACCGCCGCCACCCCGTTCATGGTGCAGCTCGCCGCGTTCGTGGCGTTGCTGCACCGGCTGTCGGGCAGCGACGACGTCGTGGTCGGCATGCCGGTGGCCGGCCGGGACCGCGCCGAGCTGGAACCGCTGCTCGGCATGTTCATGAACATGCTGGCGCTGCGCGTCGACGTCTCCGGTGATCCGCCGTTCCGGACGCTGGTCCGCCGGGTCCGCCGGGTGGTGCTCGACGCGTGGGACCACCAGGACATGCCGTTCCAGAAGCTGGTCGAGGACCTGGCGGTGCGCCGCGACCCCGGTCTGCCGCCGCTCTACCAGGTGACGTTCCACCACCTGCCGACCGGGCGCGGCGCGGCGTTCGGCGGCGCGATGGACGACCTGTCGCTGGAGATCGCCGGCGACGAGCTGCGGCTGGAGTACGACACCGCGCTGTTCGAGCCGGCCGGCATGGCCGCGTTCGCGGACCGATACCTGCTGCTGCTCGCCACCGCCGTCGCGTCGCCGCAGACCCGGGTGGGCGCGCTGCCGGTCATGTCGGACGCCGAACGGGACCGGGTGGTGGCCGGCTGGAACGACACCGCCGCCCCGGTGCGCCGGAGCACCCTGGCCGAGTTGTTCGACGCCCAGGTCCGGCGCACGCCGGACGCGGTGGCGCTTGTCGACGGCGACACCCGGCTGACCTACGCCGAGTTGTCCGCCGCCGCCGACCGGGTGGCCCGGCGGCTGACCGCCCACGGGGTGGGGCCCGAGTCGGTCGTCGCCGTCCACGAGCCCCGCTCCACCCGTCTCGTCGCCGGGCTGCTCGGCGTCCACCGGGCCGGCGCGGCGTACCTGCCGCTGGACCCGGACCATCCGCCGGAGCGGCTGGCGTTCATGCTGACCGACGCCGGCGCGGAGGTGCTGCTCGCCGACGAGGTGCCGACCGGCCTCACCGGGGCGGGCGTGGTGCTGCCGTTGACCGGTCCGGACCGGCCGGTGCCGGCGGGCGGACCGGATCGGCCGGTGCCGCGGACCGGTCCGGACCGGCCGGGACCGGTGCCGGGCCGGGCCGCCGGGCCGGGCAACGCGGCCTACGTGATCTACACCTCCGGGTCCACCGGGCGACCGAAGGGCGTGGTCAACGCGCACGACGGCGTGGTCAACCGGCTCGACTGGATGCAGGACGCCTTCGCGTTGGGGCCGGACGACGCGGTGCTGCACAAGACGCCGATCGGGTTCGACGTGTCGGTGTGGGAGGTGTTCTGGCCGCTCGTGGTGGGCGCGCGGCTGGTGCTGGCCGCGCCGGGCGGGCACCGCGACCCGGCGTACCTGCGGGAGTTGATCGCCCGCGAGCGGATCACCACCGTCCACTTCGTGCCGTCGATGCTGGACGCGTTCCTGGCCACCGCCGACGCCGCCGACCTGGCCCGGTGCGGCTCGCTGCGGCGGATCGTGTGCAGCGGTGAGGAACTGCCGCTGGACCTCGCCCGCCGGGCCGTGGCCGCGCTCCCGGCGGCGTCGCTGCACAACCTCTACGGGCCCACCGAGGCGGCGATCGACGTGACCGCCTGGGCGGCCACGCCCGCCGCGCTGGCCGCCGTCACCCGGGTGCCGATCGGTGCGCCGATCCGCAACGTGCGCGTCCACGTGCTCGACCGGGCCATGCGGCCGGTGCCGGTCGGGGTGGCCGGGCAGCTCCACCTCGGCGGGGTGCAGGTGGCCCGGGGCTACCTGCGCCGGCCCGGGCTCACCGCCGACGCGTTCCGCCCCGACCCGTTCGGCGCGGCCGGCGGGCGGCTCTACGCCACCGGCGACCGGGCCCGCTGGCGGGCCGACGGGACCCTGGAGTACCTCGGCCGCCTCGACGACCAGGTGAAGCTGCGGGGACTGCGGATCGAACCGGGGGAGATCGCCGCCGTGCTGCGCGAGCAGCCGGGCGTCGGCGCCGCCGCCGTCGCGGTCCGCGGCGCCGCGCCCGCCGGCCAGCGCCTGGTCGCGTACGTGACACCGGCGGCGGGCGCCGGGGCGGTGGACCCGGCGGCGCTGCGGGAGGCGCTGCGGCGGCGGCTGCCGGACTACATGGTGCCGTCGGCGTTCGTGCCGCTGGACGCGCTGCCCCTGTCCGCCAACGGGAAACTGGACACCGCCGCGCTGCCCGACCCGGTGCCCGACGGCGGCGGGACCGCCGCGCACCGCCCACCGGTCACCCCTGTCGAACGGGCCGTCGCCGCCGCCTGGCAGGACGCGCTCGGGGTCGCCGACGTCGGCCTCGACGACGACTTCTTCGCCCTCGGCGGGCACTCGCTGCTGGCGATCCGGATGCTGGCCACGCTGCGCGCGGCGTACGGGCCGGTCGACGTCGGCGTGATGGACCTGTTCCAGCACCCCACCGTGGCGGGGCTGGCCGCGCTGATCGACGCTCCGGCCGACGACCGCCGGCGTCCACTGCTCTACGAGCTGACCCGGCCGGTGCCGGCGGAGCAGCGGGTGCGGTCCTACGTGTGCGTGCCCTACGGCGGCGGGCTGGCCAGCATCTACCAGCCGCTGGCCGACGAACTGCCGCCCGGGCACACGCTCTACTCGCTGGCCGTCCCCGGGCACGACGTCGGGGTCGACGACACCGAGCTGCCCTTCGACGAGCTGGTCGAGCGGTGCGTGGCCGAGATCGAGGACCGGGTGGACGGCCCGCTGGTCCTCTACGGCCACTGCGTCGGCGGCGCGCTGCTGACCGGCATCGCCCGGCGGCTGCACGAGCGGGGCCGGCCGATCGAGGCGATCTACGCCGGTGGCGTGTTCCCCACCGCCCGGCCGGACAACATGCTCGGCCGGCTGGTCGACTGGGTCGACGCGCGGGGCGCGGACCGGCGCTACGAGACGTTCCTGCGGTCGATCGGCGCCGAGCTGGCCGACCTGGACCCGGCCCAGGTCGACCGGTTCGTCCACCACGTGCGGCGCGAGGCGGCCGAGGCGCAGGAGCGGTTCACCGCCTGGCTGGACGCCGAGCCGGTCCGGGTCCCCGCGCCGGTGATCTCCGTCGTGGGCACCCACGACGTGCTCACCGAGTACTACGAGGAGCGCTACCGCGAGTGGGACTTCCTCGGCGGTTCCACCGCGCTGGTGGTGCTCGACCAGGCCGGGCACTACTTCGTCAAGCAGCGGGCCCGGGCGCTCGCCGAGGTGCTCACCCACCCGGGTCTGTCCGCGCCGGGCACCGCGCCCGCCCCGGTCGCCGGTGACGGCTGGGAACTCGCCGCGACCAGCGCCGACCCGGCCGCCGTCGAGGCCGGGGTGCAACCCGGCGTACGCCGGTTCCTGGCGCTCACCGCGAGCCAGCTCGTCTCGGCCACCGGCTCGGCGCTGACCCAGTGGGCGGTGCCGGTCTGGGTCTACCTGAGCACCGGCTCGATGCTGTGGTTCGGCCTGTCCGGGGTGATCGCCTACCTGCCGGCGCTGCTGGCGCTGCCGGTCGCCGGCACCGTCGCGGACCGGTTCGACAGGCGTCGGGTGCTGATCGCCGCCTGCGCGGTCGCGGTGACGGCGGAGGCGCTGCTGGCCACGCTGCTGTGGACCGACCGGCTGGGGCTGGCCGCCGTCTACACGCTGGTCTGCGTGCTCGGCGCGGCGTCGGTGTTCCAACGCATCACCTACCTGGCCGCGATCCCGCAGGTCGTGCCGAAGCGCTACCTGGGCCACGCCAACGGCATCGCCCAGCTCGCCGTGGGGCTCAGCTCGCTGGCGGTGCCGCTGCTGGCGGCGGGCCTGCTCGCGGCCGTCGGCCTGACCGGGGTGCTGGTGATCGACATGGTGAGCTACACGGTCGCCATCGGCGTGCTCGCGGTGGTCCGCTTCCCCCGGCTGCTCGGCCGCCGCCGCAAGGAGCCGTTCCTGGCCGAACTGGTCGGCGGGGCGCGGATGGCGTGGGCGGAGCCGGGCTTCCGGGCCATGCTCGGCTTCTTCTCGCTCTACAACCTCTGCCTGGCCAGCCTGCTGCTGGTGCCGCCGATGGTGCTGGCGTTCGGCACCATGGGCCAGGTCGGCACCGTGGCGTTCGCCGAGGCGCTGGGCGCGGTCCTGGGCGGGCTGGCGGTCGCGGTCTGGGGTGGACCGACCCGACGCCGGATGCCCGCGCTGATCGCCATCGCGTTCGGGGTCGCGATCAGCCTGGTGCTCAGCGGCGTACGCCCGAGCCTGTGGCTGATCGCGCTCGGCAGCTTCGGCGTGGGCCTCGGTCTGGGCCTGCACAACGGCATCTACCTGTCGCTCATCCAGGTGAAGGTGCCGCAGCGGTTCCACGGCCGGGTGCTGGCGATCATCCAGACGCTGACCTGGGCGACGTTGCCGCTGGGCTTCGCCGTGCTGGTGCCACTGAGCGGCGCCGTGCTCGAACCGATGTTCGCCCCGGGCGGCGCCCTGGCCGGCAGCGTCGGCGCGCTGATCGGGACCGGCCCCGGCCGGGGGCTCGGGTTCGCGTTCGTGGTGTCCGGCCTGGCGCTGGCCGTGGTGGCGGCGGGCGCCTACGGCATGCGCCGGCTACGCCACTTCGACACCGAGACCCCGGACGCCCCGGCGGACGCGACGCGGTGGCTACCGCGCGGGCGCCGGGTCGACGATCTGTAGCCGCAGCTCCGAGGCGTACGCCCGGCCGGCCGCGTCGGTCAGCCAGGCGTCGCCGGGGCCGGGCAGCAGCTCGGTGACGGTCAACCCGACCCGGTCCCCGCCCCGCTCGTGCGCGCCGCGCAGCAGCGTGCACAGCAGCCGGGTGTAGACGCCGCTGGTCAGGTCCACGAAGGTGGGCTTGAGTTCGGTGTCGACCCGGACGAAGACCTGCTCGGGCAGGCCGAGCGCCCGCCGCCAGCGCCGCACCGCGAGGTAGCGCGCCCGCTCGCCCTTCACCGTGTGCAGCCCGGTCGCGCCGACCGTGGTGCGCCACGTCTCCCGCACCAGCACCAGATCGTCGACGGTGACCCGGGGCGTGTGCCCGGCGTTCCCGGCCAGCTTCCACGTGTCGAACACCTGGTGGTCGACGAGCGGCGCGAACACCTCCAGCAGCGGCCACTGCCGCCCGTCCCCGGCGTACGCCCGCAGGCCGCCGTCGGCATCGGGTCGCACCGTGAGGTCGGTGATCGGCACGAGGCGGTCCGGGTCGGCGCCGGGGGCGCCGGTGAAGCCGAGCTGCGCGTCGGCGGGCCCGTGCAGCCACTCCGCGATGCGGGCGGTGTGCCGGGGCCAGTCCACCGGGGCCAGCAGCCGCACCCGGCCCTCGGGCAGGTCGGCGCGCATGGCGTCGCGCAGCCGCTGCGGGTCCGGGTGGCCGTGGGCGAAGAAGTGCGTGTCGAACGCGGCCAGGGCCACGTGCAGCTCGCCGAGCACGACGGTGACGTCGCCGCGTCGCAGCGCCGCCTCGTCCGGGGCGCACAGGTGCACGTCCGGGCTGTGGATCCGGGCGGCGGCCCAGCCGGGCGCGGTGGCGGGGAACGCGGCGGCGACCCGCGCGGTCAGCTCGGCGGCGTCGAAGCGCAACTCGCGGGCGTCGGGATCGGCGTCGGCCAGCCCGAGCACGGTCGCCCAGCGGGCCAGGAAGTCGGCGGTGACGGCGGCGCTGGGCGGGTCCGCCCCGAACACCACCGCCTGGGCGTGGAACCACAGGTCGGCCAGGGGCACGTCCGGGCTCCCCGCGTCGGCCGACAGGTCGCGGTGCAGCGCGGCCAGCGCGTCGGCGTACGCGTCGCCGATCGCCGCCGTCAGCCACCGCGCCGACAGCAGCAGCGGTTCCAGCGGGGCGAGCCGGCGCAGCAGCGCGTCGCCGAAGCGGATGTCGAGGTCGCGTACGGTCTCCAGGTGGCACAGGGTGCGCCCGGCGTACACCTCGCCGGGCTGGTGCCGCGCGGGCCGGCCGGTCAGCTCGACGAACCGGCGCTCCAGCGTGGACATCGCCGCGGCCAGGGTGTCGGGGTCGGCGGCGGCGGCCACCGCGTCGCGCAGCGCGCCGACCTCGGCCAGCTCGCCGAGCAGCCGGGCGCGGAGCGCGTCGTCGCCGATCGCGGCGAGCTGGTCGCGCAGCGCGTCCTCGGCGGTGAGGTCGACCGGCAGGTCGAAGCCGATCCGCAGCACGCCGCTGCCGGCGAGCGCGTCGAGTTGCGCGTGCACGTCGGCGGCGCGACGGAAACCGCTGGCCGGGTCCGCGAGCAGCCCGGCGACGAGGTCCCCGACCCGCGGTCGCCGCCGGGCCAGCGCCAGCAGCGCGGCCGTCCCCGCCGGCAGCGCCTGCGGCGCGCGGTGCGGGTGCCGCAGCACCCGGTCCCGCAGTGTCAGCTCCGGGGACAGGCGCACCGGCAGCCAGTCGCGGACGCCGGCCGCGCGGGCGAACGCCGCGCCGAGCGCGTCCAGCCCCCACCGTTCCAGGAAGACCCGGCGGTCCCGGGTCAGGGCCGGACCCGGCCGTACGGTGACGACCGGACCCGGGCCGCCCAGCTCGGTCCAGCAGATCGGGCCGAAGAAGCCGACCGTGTCGTTCTTGAGGCAGTAGCGCTGCCAGTACTTCGCCATTACCTCCTCCCGGTGGCGCCGGCGCAGGTTGCGCGGGGCGTGCGGGCCGTCCCGCCGGATCGCGTCGACGGCCACCAGCACCGCCGGGTTCTGCCAGGTGAGCGCCGTGCGGAACGCGTCGTCCCCGGCGACGTCGTGAACCGCCCGGCCCAGCTCGGCGGCGGCGGCGTCGAACGCGGCGTCGAACGTGGCCTCGTCGCAGGCCCCGGCGAGGTGGGCGTCGGCGACGGCGGCGAGCGCGGGCGCGGCGAACCGGCGCATCCCGGCGGCCGGGAAGCCGGCCGAGCGCAGCAGCGCGGAACGCCAGACGTGCCACGGGGTTCCGGTCAGGGGCGTGAGATGCTCTCGGGGCACCCGGCAATGGTAGGCATCGACGGGATCCACGGCGGGACGGGCGAACATGAGCTTCGGGCTGGTGTCCTTCGGGGAGGCGCTCGGCGACCCGGCGCCGGTGGCGGACGTGGTGGGGGAGTACACCGACGACGTGCAACGGGTCCTCGGCTACGGCTACCGGCAGGTGCACCGCGCCGCGCCGGCGGTCGGCCTGACCGACCTCGCCGAACGGGCCGCCCGCCGGGCGCTCGACGCCGCCGCGCTGCCCGCCGCCGAGCTGGACCTGCTGGTGCTGGCCGTCACCGACGTCACCGAACACCTCTACTGGGACGCCGCCGCCGACTTGGCGCACCGGCTCGGCCTGGTGGACGCCGAGGCGGTGCTGCTCACCCAGGCGTGCACCACCGGCGTGCTCAGCCTCGACACCGTCGCGGGCCGGTTCGCCACCCACCCGGGGTACGCCACCGCGCTGGTGGTGGCCGCGAACCGGACCTGTGAGGCGTACTGGAACCGGATGGACACCCAGCCGATGGTGTTCTCCGACGGCGCGGTCGCCACGGTGGCCCGGCGGGGGCACCCGCGGCTGTGCTGGCTGGCCACCGAGGCCGTGACCGACGGTCGCTACGCCGGGTTCCACCGGCTCGACAGCGGCGGCGCGGCCACGCCCTTCGGGCCCGGCGGCGATCCACCCGCCGCCCTCGACGGGTGGCACGTGATGGAGTTCTTCGACTACGACGCCGAGCAGTTCGCGCAGTTCGCCCGCGAACTCGACGAACGGGCCGTGCGGGTCACCGAGCGGGCCTGCGCCCGGGCCGGTGTCGCGGTCGCCGACCTGGCGCGGCTGATCCTGGTCGGCGACAACGAGCGGGCCATGACGTCGCTGGCCGAGGCGCACGGGGTGCCGCTGGCCCGGACCAACCGGGAGCTGGCCGCCGAGCACGGGCATCTCGGGGCCGCGGACCAGCTCTTCGGGTTGAGTCGCCTGCTGGCCGCCGGGGAGCTGGTCGAGGGCGACCGGGTCGCGTTGATCTCGCTGGGCCGGGGCATGCACTGGGCCTGTACCATCGTCGCGGTATAGGCATCGATCATCCGGTCGGTGTGCCAGCGCGCCGCCGCTGCCGCCGGAGGACCCGTTCCGGAAGGGACACGGCATGTCCAGTCGGCTGGTGCGGCTCGTCGCCGACGTGCTGGAGCTGCCGGTCGACGAGGTCGACGCGCAGACCGGGCCGGCCACCACGGCCGCCTGGGTGAGTCTGCGTCACCTCCAGATCGTCGCGGCGGTCGAGGACGCCTACCGGGTGACCATCACCCCGCGGGAGATCCGGGCCGTACGGTCGGTGGCGGACCTGCGCGCGTTGCTGGCGCGGCGGGGCGTCGAGGAATGACGGCCGTCGCGCCGTCCCCGCTCGGCGACGCCGACCTCGACGCCGGGCTGCTCATCCGCCGCTTCGAGGAGGAGCTGCTCCGCCTGTACGCCGACGGCCACCTCGCCGGCACCACCCACACCTGCCTGGGCCAGGAGCACATCCCGGTCGCGCTGGCCCCGTTGCTGACCGGGGACTTCGTGTTCAGCAACCACCGGGGGCACGGGCACTACCTGGCCCACCGCGCCGACCCGCACGGCCTGCTGGCGGAACTGCTCGGCCGGGACGGCGGGGTGTGCCACGGGCACGGCGGCAGCCAGCACCTGCGCCGGGACGGGTTCCTGTCCACCGGGGTGCAGGGGGAGAGCCTGCCCGCCGCGGTCGGCGTCGGGCTGCACCTCAACCGCACCGGGCAGGACCGGATCGTGGCGGCCTACGTCGGCGACGGCACCTGGGGCGAGGGCGCGGTCTACGAGGCGCTCAACATGGCGCAGCTCTGGCGGGTGCCGCTGCTGGTGGTGGTGGAACACAACCGGATCGCCCAGTCCACCCCGACCACCGCGCAGTTGGCCGGCACCATCGCCGGCCGGGTGGCCGGGTTCGGGATCACCGTCAGCGAGTCGGACTCGCTCGACCTCAACGAGGTGCGGGCCGGCGCCGCGCCGCACGTCGCGCGGGTCCGCGCCACCCGGCAACCGCACGTGCTGGTGCAGCACACGGTCCGGCTCGGCCCGCACAGCAAGGGCGACGACTCCCGCGCCGCCGACGAGCTGCGCGAGGTGCGGCGGCTCGACTGGCTGGAGCGCTACGCCACCGCGTACCCGGAGCAGTTCTCGGCGGCGGACGCGCGGGCCCGGCGGCGGGTCGCGGACGTCTCGGCCGAGGTGCTGTCCCGGCCGTTGGTGAGCGGCGGCGTGGCGTGACCCGCGCCGAACGGGTGAGCGAGAACCTCAACCGCGCCCTGCACGAGCTGTTCGCCGCCGACGACCGGGTCTGGCTGCTGGGTGAGGACGTCGCCGACCCGTACGGCGGCGCGTTCAAGGTCACCCGAGGGCTGTCCACCGCCTACCCGGACCGGGTGCTGTCGACGCCGCTGAGCGAGAACGGCATCACCGGCGTCGCGGGTGGCCTGGCGCTCTGCGGTGACACCGTGATCGTCGAGATCATGTTCGGCGACTTCGTCGGTCTCGCGTTCGACCCGATCCTCAACCTCCTCACCAAGTCCGTCAGCATGTACGGCGAGCGCGTCCCGATGCGGGTGGTGGTCCGCTGCCCGGTGGGCGGCGGGCGGGGCTACGGCGCGACGCACAGCCAGAGCGTGCAGAAGCACTTCATCGGCATCCCGCACCTCGCGCTCTTCGAACTGTCGCCCCTGCACGACGCGGCCGACGTGCTCGCCGCCGCGCTGCGCCGGGGCGAACCGGCGATGCTGTTCGAGGACAAGACCCTCTACACCCGCCGCCGGTACGTCGACGGCCGCGTCGACGACCGCTTCGCCGTCGAGATGCGGGGCGCGGACCGCAACTGGGCCCGCGTGCACGACCCGGCCGCCGACACCGCGCCGACGCTCGTCATCGCGCCCGGCGGGGTCGCCGACCGGGCCATCGCCGCCGCGCGGGACGCCGCCGGGCGGGGCCGCGCCGTCGAGGTGCTGGTGCCGGCCCGGCTCTACCCGGTCGACGTGGACGGGCTGCGCGGCGTGCTCGACGGCGCGGCCGGGGTGATCGTCGCCGAGGAGAGCACGGCGGGCGGCACCTGGGGCGGCGAGGTCGCCGCCCGGCTGCACGCCGAGGCGTGGCCGCTGCTGCGCCGGCCGGTCGAGCTGGTCAGCTCCGCCGACCGGGTCATCCCGTCCGCCCCGCACCTGGAACGCGCGGTCCTGCTCGGCGCGGACACCATCCTGGAGCGGATCATGCGGGTTCCGGCCGGCGGGCCCGCCGCGCCGCGGGCGGCCGGCGTCGACCCGCCGCCGGCCGGGTCGCGTCCGGTGGGGACCGCCGAGCCGGGTGTCCCGGTGCGGGTGCCCACGCTCAACCCGACCGACGAGAGCTACCTGCTGCTGGAGTGGCTGGTGCCGGCCGGCGCCACCGTCGGTGTCGGGGAGCCGATCGCGGCGGTGGAGACCGCCAAGGCGATCGAGGAGTTGGCCGCGACGCACGCCGGCGAGTTGCGGCACGACGTGGCCGCCGGGGCGGACTGCGTTCCGGGCGGCGTCATCGGCCGCGTCCTGCCGGTCGGGGCCGCGCCCGCCCCGACCGCGCCGCCCCCGGAGCCAGCGCTGTCCCCGGAACCGCCGCCGCCCCCGCAATCGACGTCGGGCCTGGAACCGCCGCCGTCCCCGGAACCGCCGCCGTCCCCGGAGTCGACGTCACGGTCGGCCGCCGCGGTCCGGCCGCCGGTGGTGTCGCCGGTCGGACGGCCGTTGTCACCGGCGCAACGCCGCGTCGCCGAGGTGGTGGCGACCTCGCACCGGGAGATCCCGACCGCGTTCACCGTGGTGCGCGTCGACGTGACGGCCGCCCTCGGGTACGCCCGCCGGACCGCCGAGGAGACCGGCGCCGACGTCGGCCTCACCGAACTCGTCATCGCCGCCGTGGCCGCGCTGCACGACCGGTTCCCCGACCTGTACGCCACGCTCACCGGTGACGGCCGGGTGCGCGACGCGGCGCAGCCGGCGGTCGGGCTGACCGTGGACGTCGGCACCGGGCTGTTCCTGCCGGTGATCCGGGACGCCGCGAAGCTGGACCTGGGCGACCTCGCCGACACCGTGGTCGCGCTGCGCATGCGGGCGCTGCGCAACCGGCTCGGCGAGGACGACATGGCCGGCATGAACTTCCTGGTCGCGCTCAACGACACCCCGGGCGTGACCCACGCCCGGCCGATCATCCCGCCCGGTGTCACCTGCGCGCTGTCGGTGCCCGACGTGCACCGCGAGGTCGTGCTCGACGCCGACGGCGGGCTGCGCGAGCGGACCACCGCCGACCTCGGCCTGGCCTACGACCACCGGCTGGTCAACGGGGCGCGGGCCGGCGCGTACCTGGCCGCGCTCGCCGCCGCCCTGCGCCGGTGACCGGGCGGACCCGGACGCATCGGCGACGGGCGATCTAAACTGCGTCGCGGAGCACCGTGAGTGGTCGGTGACCGCCTCCGACGGGGTGATCAGCATGCTTGTCCGCGTCCTCGGACCCTGCACCGCCGAGACCGACCGGGGCGACGCGGTGCCGCTCGGCCCGCCCAAGCAGCGGGCGCTGCTTGCCGCGCTGGTGCTGCGCGCCGGGCGGGCGGCGACCGTCACCGAACTCGTCGACACGCTCTGGCCGGACGACCCGCCACGGTCGGCGGTCAAGAACCTCCAGCTCTACGTGCACCAGCTCCGCAAGCTGCTCGGCACGGCGCTCAGCCACCGCAACGGCGGCTACCGGCTCGACCGGGCGGCCTACCGGCTGGACGCCGCCGAGTTCGACGACCTGGTGGACGCCGCCCGGCGGGCCGCCGCCGCCGACGACCTGCCGACGGCCCACGACGCCTACCGGCGAGGGCTGTCGACGTGGCGGGGGCGCGCGCTGGCCGACCTGGTCGACCGGGGCCTGCTGCGGGAGGAGGCCACCCTGCTGGAGCGCCGGCACCTCGTCACACTCGACGAGTCCCTGGCGGTGGAGGCCCGCCTGTACGGGCCGGTCGCCGTCCTGCCCCGGGCCCGGCGGCTGATCGTCGACCACCCGCTGCACGAGCCGTTGCGGGAGCACGAGCTGCGCGGGCTGCTCGCCGCCGGCCGCCACGCCGACGCGGCGACCGCGTACCGGGAGTTCCGTCGGCTGCTCGCCGCCGAGGTCGGGGTCGCGCCAGGTCCGGCGCTGCGGGCCCTCGGGGCCCGGCTGCCCTGGCACCGCGCGGCCGAGCCGGGCCCGGCCCAGCTCCCCGCCGACCTGGCCGACTTCACCGGGCGGGCCGCGCAGGTAGCGGAGATCACCCACCACCTCAGCGGTACGGCGGGCGCGCTGCGCATCCACGCCGTGTCCGGGACCGGCGGGGTGGGCAAGAGCAGCCTGGCGGTGCACGCCGCGCACCTGCTCCGACCGCACTACCCGGACGGGCAGCTCCACGTGCGGCTGCACGGCCACGGGGAACGGCCCGTCGATCCGGCCGACGTGCTGGCGCAGTTCCTGCGCGCCCTGGGCCGGCCGGCCCCGCCGCCCGGCGGCGACCTCGACGAGCGCGTCCACCTCTACCGCAGCGCGCTGGCCGACCGCCGGGTGCTCGTGCTGCTCGACGACGCGGCCGGGGAGGGGCAGGTCCGCCCGCTGCTGCCCAGCGGCGCCGGCTGCGCGGCGCTGGTGACCAGCCGCACCCCGCTGGCCGGCCTGGTCGGCGCCCGCCACCTGCCGCTGGACGTGCTCGACGCGGAGGCGGCGGTGACGCTGCTGCTGGCCGCCGCCGGCCGGGACCGGGCGCGGGTCGATCCGGCCGACGCCGCGGCGGTGGTGCGGCTCTGCGGTCGGCTGCCGCTGGCCGTGCGGGTGGCCGGCGCCCGACTGGCCACCCGTCCGCACTGGACGCTCGCCGCGTTCGCCGGGCGCCTGGCCGACAGCCGACGGCGGCTGGACGAGCTGCGCGCCGGGGACCTCGACGTACGGGCCAGCTTCCAGCTCAGCTATGACGGCCTGGACCCGGACACCCGTCGCGCGTTCCGCCTGCTGGCCCTGCTGGACCAGCCGACCGTCACCGCGTGGCTGGCCGCCGCCCTGCTCGGCACCACGCCGACCGGCGCGGAACGGCTGCTGGAGTCGCTTGTCGACGCCCAACTCCTGGAGTCGTCCGCCGGTGACCGGTACCGCCTGCACGACCTGCTTCGGGTCTACGCCGCGGAGATGGCCGCCGCCGAGCCCGAACCGGCGCGGCGGTCGGCCGTCGGCTCGGCGCTGCGGGCCTGGTTGACGCCGGCGGAACGCGCCGCCGCGGCGCTGACCGGCCCGGACGCCGAGCAGGCGCGGTGCTGGTTCACCGCCGAGCAGGCCGACCTGGTGGCCGCCGTCCAACAGGCGCACCGGGCCGGCGTCTGGCCGGTCACCTGGCGTCTGGCCCGGTCGTTGACCCGGTTCCTGGAGGAACGCTCCCAGTGGGAGGCCTGGCGGACCACCCACGAGCTGGCGCAGGACGCGGCCCGCCGCGCCGGGGACGTCGGCGTCGAGGTCGCGCTCACCCAGCGCCTCGGTGACCTCTACCGGGACCGGGGACGCTTCGCCGAGGCCGCCGACCACTTCGGCCGCTGCCTGGACCTGGCCGGACGGACCGGCGACGACCTCCAGCGCGCCGCGGCGCTGCGCGGGCTCGGCGACGCCGGCTGGGGACGCGGCGACGCGCGGACCGCGATCACCCGCTACCGTGCCGCGCTGCCGCTGTTCGTCGCCGGTGACGACCGGCGCGGCACGGCGGAGACGCTGCGGGGGCTGTCGGTGGCGTACCGGGGACTGGGCCGGCTGTCCGACGCGGCGGCGGCGGCCCAGCGGTGCCTCAGCACGTTCGCCGCGCTCGGTGACCGTGACGGGGAGGCGTACGCCCGGCGCACGCTGGGCAGCATCCGGCTGGACCAGGAACGCTACGACGAGGCCACCGAGTGCTTCCTGCGCTGCCGGGCGGACTTCGCCGCGCTGGGAGACCGGCTGGGCGAGGCGGCGGCGCTGCTCGGTCTCGGGATGACCCAGGTCGACCAGGAGCGCTTCGCGCGGGCGGTGCCCACCTACCGGGACTGCCGTGCGGCGTTCGCCGACGTCGCGGACGCGCTCGGGGAGGCGTACGCCCGGCGTGGTCTCGGCGACGCGCTGACCGGGCTCGGGCGGCACGAGGAGGCCGCCGGGGAGTTGACGGCCGCGCTGGCGGTCTTCCGCACCGGCGGGGACGTCCGCTGGGAGGGCTACGCGCTGTTCAGCATCGGCCGGCTGGAGTTGGCGCGGGGCCGGCCCGACGAGGCCCGCGACGCCCTGCGCGGGGCGTTGCGGATCTTCGAGCGGATGGCAGCCGCGCTGTGGATCGACCGGACCCGAGGGCTGCTGGCCGCCCCGGCCATCCACGCGGGCGGCGTCTGAGTCGCGCCCGTCCGCCCCGTACGCCCTGCTCAGCGCACCCGTATACCACCGCTATACCGGCCCGGCCGGATGGTGGTGTGGCCCGGCGTCGACCGGGCTCGGTACGCCGACCGCGGACGTGGCCCGGTCGGTGGTGCGACCGCCCGGGCCACGTCCGCATCGATGCGTGAGGAGACACAGTGGACGAGGACGAGAACAACCGGCCGGGTCGGGGGCTGTCCCGGCGGTCGCTCATCCGGCTGACCGGCGGCGCGGCGGCGGCGGTCGGCGTGGGCGCGTACCTGGGGGCGGGGCAGCCGGCCTCGGCGGCGCCGTTCTACCGGGCGCACGGCCCGGTGCTGACCGACGGCTACCAGACCTGGCTGACCGCGATCTCCAACCAGTCGGCCAACCTCGCCAAGGTCGTCACCGGGTGGGGGTTGGCGGGTGGCTGGGCGGCCAACCCGGACCACGTCTGGACCGCGTGCGGTGCCACGGACTACCTGATCGTGCGGACCGTCACCGGGGACACGAACACCATGATCGACGCGAACAACGCGGTCAACGAGATCCGGAACTCGCGGTTCTTCGAGTACAAGCGGATCCGGTCCGGCGCCGGTAAGTGCATCATCGAGCTCGGTAACGAGCCGAACATCGGGGTGAGCGACATCTGGGGTTACGGGTGGTGCCTCAGCGCCACGATCGACCGCATCCGGGCGGAGTTCCCCGGCGCGCTGATCTGCGGCACCGCCCTGTCGCCGAACAAGGGCGTGCGGCCCGACGACTGGTACGGCAACCAGAACTACCGGGACGCGATCGCCAAGTGCGACTTCGTCGGTGTCCACTTCTACAGCAACCCGAGCAACGGAAGCTTCACCGAGCAGGGCAACGTCAACGAGCTGACCTACGCCGAGACGTTGCAGCGGGCCGCGTCGATCTGGCCCGGCAAGCGGGTGATCGGCACCGAGTACTCGATCCGCACCACCGCCATCTCCCAGTACGACAAGGGCTACAAGTACGCCAACCTGATCCACTTCGACAACTCGGTCGCCGGCAACCTGTGGGGCGCCACGTACTACCACGTGCAGACCAACCCGGGCGGCGTGGACGTCAACGAGAACGTCGGCTCCGAGGGCGCCCGCGGCTACCGTCGGCGGCTCAGCGAGGGCGGGCTCTGACCCGTTCGGGTGGGACCGGCCCGCGGGCCGGTCCCACCCGGGGACGTCGTGGATCAGGGGCACGGGTGTCGGGGTGGCCCGATCCGGTGACCGTGCCGCCCCGACCGCCGGGTCAGCTTCCGCAGATGCCGTACGCGTGGAGACTCCACGAACCGGCGAAGCCGTCGGCGTCCTCGTCCGCCCGCGTCCGCACGGTGTTCCCCCCGGTGATGTTGACCGCGGTGAGCAGCACCTGGCCGTTGCCGGCGTTGATGTCCGCGCCCGCGCTGTAGAGGCCCTTGCCGGCCGGGCACGCCGTGTTGCTGTTGTCGGACGGGTTGCTCGCGCTCGTCCCGATCAGGGAGATGCGCTCCAGCCCGGCGGGCGCGGTGGCGCAGACGGCGATCGCGGTGGCGCTCCAGCCGGCCGGCGAGGTGCCCTGCACCGCGACCGCCCGGACGGTCACCGACGTGAGGTCGAACGACGGCACCACCTGGTCGAGCACGACGTCGCCCAGGCCGCTGTTGATCCGCCCGCCCATCCCGATGACCTTCTTGGTCCCGCAGCTCGCCGTGACGAGCGCCGTCCCGACCGCTCCGGTCGTGGCCACGACCTGGTAGCCGGCCGGCGCGGTGGCGCACTGAGCGAGGCCCTGGAGTCCCCAGTCGCCGACGAAGTTGACCGGGCCCACCTCCCGCATCGTCGCGACGAACCCGGTGCCGTTCGCCAGCGGCTCCAGCCGGTCCAGCCCGACCCGTCCGGCGGCCGACGAGCCGGCGGTGAGGAAGCCACCGCCTCCGGTGACCACCTTGCCGGCCGGGCAGGACGCGAGCGCCGACTTGTCCGCGCTGCTCTCGGCCACCGACTGGGTGACCGTCGCCAACCCCGCCGGCGTCGCCGAGGCCGGTGCCGCCCAGCCCAGACCGGCCACCACGGCGGCCGTCGACATGGCAACCGTCAGCGCGCCCCGTCCCTTGGTTACCCGCATCTCGTTCTCCCTGTTCGTCTCGGCCGGCGTCGCGCCGGCCCGCCTCCCGCCGGACCCGTGGCCCGGCGGCTGGGAAGAGCCTGGGCGGGGCCGCTTGTCGTCCGCTATCCGACCGCTTGTCGTCGGCCACGTCGGCCACGCGGTCCATAGACTGGGTCGTCCGACCACGACTGACGGGGAAAGCCATGCGGTGGTCCCTCCTCGGTCCCGTCCAGGTGACCGCCGGTGGGCGGGTCCTTCCCATCGACCGCCCGCAGCAACGCGCGGTGCTGGCGCTGCTGCTCCTCAACGCCGGCCGGCTGGTGCCCCTCGGGCAGCTCGTGTCGGCGCTCTGGGGTGCCGACCCGCCGGCCAGTGCCCGGACCCAGGTGCAGGTCTGCGTCTCCCGGATCCGGGCGGCCCTGCGGGACGCGGACGCGGCCGACCTGCTGGCGACCCAGGGCGGTGGCTACCGGCTCACCGTGCGCGGGACCGAGCTGGACCTCGCCGAGTTCACCGTGGCGGTCGAACGGGCCCGCGCCGAGGAGACGGCCGGCCGGCGGGCGGAGGCGGCGCGGCTGCTGCGCGACGGGCTGGCGCTGTGGCGCGGGCCGGCGTTGGCCGGTGCGGCCGGGGCCTTCGTCGACGACGCCGTCGCCGGCCTGGACGAGCAGCGGCTGCTCGCGTACGAGCGGCTCGCCGCCGTGGAACTCGTCCTCGGCCGGTTCGCCGCGACCGCGCGTGTGTTGCGTCCCCTGGTGGTCGAGCATCCGCTGCGGGAGCCACTGGTGGCCGGCTACCTGCTCGCCCTGGCCGGCTGCGGCCAGCGGGCTGCCGCGCTGCGCGTCTTCGCCGAGACCCGCCGCCACCTGGTCGACGAGTTGGGTGTGGAGCCCGGCCCCGAGTTGAGCGGGGCTCACCTGCGGGTGCTGCGGGGGGAGACCCCGGCCGGGCCGGCACCCGTCCCCGGACCCGCACCCGCGTTGCCCGCCGGCCCGCCCCCGGCGCAGCTTCCGGGCGACCCCGCCTGGTTCACCGGCCGGACGGCGGCGCTGCGCCGACTGGACGCGCTGCTGCCCGCCGAACCGACGGGGGCGACCCCGGACGGCGGTGAGCGTGCTCCGGGGCGGGCGGTGGTCATCTCCGCGATCGCCGGCACCGCCGGGGTCGGCAAGACCACCCTCGCGGTGCACTGGGCCCACCGGGTCGCGCACCGCTACCCGGACGGGCAGCTCTACGTCAACCTGCGCGGGTTCGACCTGGACGGGCGGGCCGTGCCGCCGGGCGAGGCGCTGCGCGGCTTCCTGGAGGCGCTGCACGTGCCGCCCCAGCGGGTGCCCACCGACCTGCCCGGTCAGGCCGCGCTGTTCCGGACCCTGCTCGCCGACCGCCGGGTCCTGGTGCTGCTCGACAACGCCCGCGACGACGAGCAGGTGCGTCCGCTGCTGCCGGGATCGAGGGGCAGCCTGGTGGTGGTGACCAGCCGCAACCGGCTCACCGGGCTGGTGGTCAGCGACGGGGCCCATCCGGTGACGCTGGACCTGCTCCCGCCGGCCGAGGCCCGGGAGCTGCTGTCCGGTCGGCTCGGTCGCGGCCGGGCCGGGCGCGACCCGACCGCGCTGGACGAGATCGTGGGCCGCTGCGCCGGCCTGCCGCTGGCCCTCGCCGTCGTCGCGGCCCGCGCCGTCGGGCAGCCCGACGTGCCGCTGGCGGCGCTCGCCACCGAGTTGCGCAACACCGACCCGGACCGGCTCACCGCGCTGGCCACCGGCGACCCCGCGACCGATGTGCGGGCGGTCTTCTCCTGGTCGTACCGCGCGTTGGACGCCGACTCGGCCCGGCTGTTCCGGCTGCTCGGGCTGCACCCCGGCCCGGACGCCGGCCGGGCGGCGGTGGCCAGCCTCGCCGGGTTGCCACCGGCCCGGGTCGGCCCGCTGCTGGCCGGGCTCACCCGGGCGAACCTGCTCACCGAACGCGCCACCGGCCGGTACGCGATGCACGACCTGCTCCGCGCGTACGCCTCGGAGCTGTGTCACGACACCGACCCCGTGGCCGAGCGGGAGGCGGCCCGGCGTCGCCTGTTCGACCACTACCTGCACGCCTCGCACGCGGCCGACCACCTGCTCGACCCGTACCGGCTGGCGCGGCCGGCCGCACTGCCGCCGCCCGAACCGGGGGTGACGGTGGGCGACCGGCCGGAGCACGCGTGGGCGACCGCGTGGTTCGCCGCCGAGCACCACGTCCTGCTGGCGTGCGTGGAGCAGGCGGCGGGCATCGGCCTGGACCGGCACGCGTGGACGCTGGCGGCGGCCCTCACCACCTATCTCGACCGCAGCGGGCACTGGCCCGAGCTGGCCGCCGCGCAGCGGACCGCTCTGGCGGCGGCGGTGCGCCGGGACGACCTGGCCGGTCAGGCCCTGGCGCACCGGGGGCTCGCCATCGCCTGCACCTGGTCGGGCGAGCACGAGGCGGCGCACCGGCACTACCGACGCGACCTCGAGCTGTACCGCGAGTTGGGCGACGACACCGGCCGGGCGCACACGCACCTCGGGGTGAGCTGGGTGCTCGCGCGGCAGGGCCGACTGCGGGCGGCCCTCGACGAGACCCGGCTGGCCCTCGACCTGTACCGGGCCGCCGACTACCGGGTCGGCCAGGCGAAGGCGCTCAACAACCTGGGCTGGATGCACGCCCGGCTCGACGAGCCGGGGCCGGCGCTGCGCTGCTGCCGGGCCGCCCTGCGGCTGCACGAGGAGAACGGCGACCGGCACGGCGCGGCGCTGACCTGGGACAGCCTCGGCTACGTCCGGCACGGCCTGGGCGACCACGACCGGGCCGCGGACTGCTACCGGCGGGCGTTGGCGCTGCACCGGGAACTCGGCGACCGGTACGACGAGGCGGAGGTGTTGGACAACCTGGGCGACAGTCTGCGGGCCGCCGGTGACGTCGACGCCGCCCGCCGGGCGTGGCGGGAGGCGCTGACGATCTTCGACGAGCTGCGCCATCCGGACGCCGACCGCCCGCGGGCGAAGCTGGCCGCGCCGGCCGTCCCGGTGGCGTCGGCGGGCGTCGGCGAACTCTAGCGCCGCGGCGTCGTCACCGCGGGCCGTGGCACCGGGCCCGGCGTCGTGCGGCGGGCCACCTCCCGGTCGGGGCCCGCCACCGGGTGGTGACGGGCCCCGACCGGTCGGCACAGGGTCAGTTGAAGGTCGCGTCCAGCGCCGCGGCCAGCTTGTCGTGACCCGACTCGTTGGGGTGGGGGGATCCGCCGAAGGCGGTCTTCTGGAGGTCGGTGACCCCGAGGGCCGGAGCCGGGGCGAACCGCACCCTCGGGTTGTCCGCCGGCAGTCCGGTGCGGATCACCAGGTTGAGCTGGTTCGTCCACTGCGCGACGGTCGCCTTCCAGCCCGGGTCGTCGATCAGGTCCCGTTCCTGGGAGGGGATCTGACCCGGCAGGTAGCCATGCAGCTCCTGGGCGAGGTTCACCCGGTACTGCTCGGCGAGCCGGCCGACGTCGAACCGGGCCGGGCTGATGTCGTAGTAGCCCATCCACACCACCTTGTCGGCGCCGGCGCCGAGCACCTCGTCGACGATCTCCTCGACGTCCGCCTTGATCTGCTGGTAGAGGGCCGGGCCGTCCCAGGTGGGCACCTCGACCCGGTGGTGGATGTACCTGATCCCGGTGACGTCACCGACGATCTTCCCGTGACACGCGCCGCCGTCGATGACCCTGGCCTTCGCGGTGAAGTTGCCCGCCCCGTCGAACCAGTCCATCTGTGCCTGCAACGGCAGCTTGTGCTCGGTGAAGTACCGCTGCATCAGTTCGCGGTAGTGGTCCATCAGCCCGCAACTGGCGAGGGCCTTGAGCAGCCCCGTCCACGTGGTGTTGTTCACCCCGCCGGTGCTGACGAAGTAGGCGGCCTTCCGGTCGGCCTTGGCCTGCTGGATGGCCCGGGTGGCCAGGTCGACGGGGGGCCAGTTCCGGGCCCAGGGGTTCTGGCAGGAGTCCTGGTGTCCCGGGGCCGCGCCGAGGATCTGCTGGGTGCCGTAGCCGGTGCGGGCGAAGTTGTAGTACTCGACGACCCGTTGGTTGCGATTGACGGCGTACTTGCCGGCGTAGCTGAACAGCATGTCGTTGCCGGGCATGCCGCGGAAGTCGGCTCTCGTGTTGCCCACGCAGGCGCCCATCGGGAAAGCGTTCATGAATTGCAGGTGGGCGGAGGTGACCGAGTCTCCGGTGGCCACCAGCACCACCGGCTGGGCGGGGTTGCGGTTCGGCGGGCAGTAGCGGTCCTTGCGCGCCTCGCCCAGCCTCTCGTCGGCCGCGTTGCCCGGACACGGCGGGCCGGGCGTCGGGCTGGGCGGCGGGTCCACCGGGCCGGTGGGCGGGTCGGTGGGCGGGTCGGTGGGCGGCGGACCGTCCGTCGGCGATCCGCTGGGACTGGTGGACGGGGACCCGCTGGGGCTGGTCGATCCACTGGGGCTGGTCGACGGTGAGGCGCTGGGGCTGGTGGATCCGCTCGGGCTGGTGGACGGGGACCCGCTGGGGCTGGTCGACCCGCTCGGGCTGGTCGACGGTGAGGCGCTGGGGCTGGTGGATCCGCTCGGGCTGGTGGACGGTGAGGCGCTGGGACTGGTCGACCCGCTCGGGCTGGTCGACGGCGAACCGCTGGGGCTGCCCGACGGGGAACCGCTCGGGCTGCCACTCGGTCCCGCCGACGAGCTGGCGCACGGCGAGGAGCTGCCGCTCGGGCTCGCGCTGGTGCTCGCCGGTGCGCTCGGGCTGCCGGTGGGACCGCTCGGGTAGGCCGACGCCGTCGTCCCGGCGAGGGCCGGCTCCGCGGCCACGGTCCGCCGCACCGGGGTCGCCGTCGTGGTCGGGGTCGCCGACGGACAGCCGTTCACCTCCTGCCAGTCCTCCACCAACGCCTGGTGCACGTCGGCGGGCAGCGGTTCCCCGTCCGGGACACAGGGGTCGAAGGTCCAGCGGGTGAGCACGCCCCGGTAGGTGATGTCGCGGGTGCAGATCCCCGGGTCGGCGCCGGCCTGGGCCGCCACCGGACTGACGGTCAGTGGCTCGGGAGGGGTGACGTGGACGCCGGTCCCCAGGGTGAGGCCGAGGACGGCCATCGTCGCCAGGGCGGCGGTGACGGCGCCCGATGCCCTCGCCCTTCGGTGCAACGCGGATGTCATGAGCTGGCGTTCTCCTCTCGTGCGGTCGGCCGGCGCGGGCGCACGACGCCGGTCGGTGCTCCTACGCCTCGCGTGGAACGTAGCCACGGGTGATAATTCGTCGATGAATCCGCGATGAGGCGGTGGGACTGGTCGTGCGGATACGAGCGCTGGGACCGGTGCGGATCTGGGACGGCGGGCAGTGGGCGCCGGTCACGGCGCCGCACCACCGCGTCGTGCTGGCCGTGCTGCTGGCCGAGGCCGGGCAGCCGGTGAGCCGGGATCGACTGGTCGACGAGATCTGGGGTGGCCGTCCCACCCGGACGGCGGCCAGCGCCGTCAACGGGTACGTCATGCGTCTGCGCCGGTTGCTGCGGGCCGGTGGGGCCGGCGACGTGGTCAGCCGTGCGGCCGGCTACGAGCTGGTGACCGGCGAGGACACGATCGACGTCCAGGTGTTCGAGCGGATGGCGCGCGCCGGGAAGCGGGAGGTCGCCGAGGGCCGCGTCGCCGACGGGGTACGCCAGTTGTCCGGCGGCCTGGCGCTGTGGCGCGGCCCGGCGCTGGCCGACGTGCCCGAGACGCTCACCGTCTCGGCGGCGGCGGCCCGCCTGGAGCAGCTCCGACTGGCAGCGTACGAGGAACGCTTCGCCGCGCAACTGGAGCTGGGCCAGCACGCGGAGATCGTCGAGGAACTGGCCGCGCTCGCGGACGCGCATCCGATGCGCGAGCGGCTCTGCCGACACCTGATGGTCTCGCTGTACCGCTGCGGCCGGCGGGCCGAGGCGCTGGAGGCCTACCGCCGGGTCCGTGACGTGCTCGTCAACGAGACCGGGATCGAGCCCGGCCCGGAGCTGCGGGACGTGGAACGCGCCGTGCTCACCGACGACCGGAGCCTCGCCGCGCCCGCCGTCCGGCCGGTGGCCCCGGCGCAGTTGCCGGCCGTGGTCACGCACTTCGCCGGCCGCCGCGATCCACTGGCGGCCCTGGACGCCCTCGCCGGCCAGCGGCCCGCGCCGCCGGTGGTCGTCACGGGGCTGGCCGGAGTCGGCAAGACGGCTCTGGCCGTCCGCTGGGGGCACGCGGAGCGGGACCGGTTTCCCGACGGTCAGCTCTACGTCGACCTGCGCGGCAGCTCACCACGGCCGCCGGTGACACCGATGGCCGCGCTCGTCCACTTCCTCCAGGCGCTGGGCGTGCCGGCGGAGCAGATCCCGGCGGAGCCGGACGAGGCGGTCGGGCTCTACCGCAGCGTGACCGCCCTGCGGCGGATCCTCGTCGTGCTCGACAACGCCGCCGACGCCGACCAGGTCCGTCCGCTGCTGCCCGGGGGAGCCGGGTGCGTGGTGCTGGTGACCAGTCGCGAGCAACTGCGTGGCCTGACCGCCCGGGAGGGCGCGGCCCGGCTCCGGTTGGACGTGCTCTCCCCGGACGAGGCCGATGACCTGTTGGCCATGCTGCTGCCCGGGGCGGCCGGGCGGGACACGGCGGAACTCGCCCGACTGTGCGGCTACCTTCCGCTGGCCATGCGCATCGCAGCCGCCAACCTGCGGGCCGAGCTGACCCCGATCGGCCGGTACAACCAGCGGCTCGCCGCCGGTGACCGGTTGGCGGCGCTCGGTGTTCCCGGCGACACCACGACCGCCACCGTGGCCGCCTTCGACCTGTCGTACGAGGCGCAGCCGGCGGCTGCCCGCCGGGTGTTCCGGCTGCTGGGCGTCGCTCCGGGAGATGTCGTGACCCCGCCCGCCGCCGCGGCCCTGGCCGACGTGCCGGTGGTCGAGGCGGAGCCGCTGCTCGACGCCCTCGCCCGGGCCCACCTGCTGGAGCAGTCCGCTCCCGCCTGCTACCGCTGGCACGACCTGGTGCGCCTCTACGCCCGGCGACGCGGCTCGGTCGAGGACACCGACCGGGGGGCTGCCCTCGACCGACTGTACGACCACTATCTGTCCACCATGGACCTCGCCGCCGGCCTGCTCTATCCGAGTGTCGTGCGGCTGCCACTGCCGTCCGGCGTGAGCGCGCGGCACCGGGGCGGGTTCTCCACCGCGGCCGAGGCACGGAGTTGGGTGGAGGCCGAGCGGGACAACATGATCGCCGCCGTCATGGCCGCCGGGCCGGAGCACAGGACGGCCGCCTGGCGGCTCACCGACCACCTGCGCTGGCACCTCGACTTCACCTCGCCGTCGGCGGAGTGGCTGCCGGTCACCGAGGCCGCTCTGGCGTACGCACGGGCGGACGACCATCCGCTGGGGCAGGCCGCCGCCCACCTGAGCCGGGCCACCGTCCTGCTGGCCACCAGCCGGTACGCCGACGCGCTCGACGACTTCCGGCGGGCGCTCGGGTTCGCCCGGCGCGGTGGCTGGGCCGAGGGCGAGGGCAGCGCCTTGAGCAATCTGGCCCACGTGTCGTTCGAGACCGGCCGGCTGGACCTGGCCGCCCGCTACAGCCTCGAGGCGTTGGAGATCGACACCCGGATCGGCCGGTTCGCCGGCCGGTTGGCGCGGTTGGCCAATCTCGGCAACATCCGTCTCCAGCAGGGCCGGCTGGCCGACGCCGTCACCTACTGCGAGCAGGTCATCGAGCTGGAGAGCCAGGTCGACGAGTGGCACGGGCAGGGCACGGCGCACGGCTGCCTGGGCGAGGCCCACCTGCTGCTCGGCCGCTACGACGAGGCGTCGGTCCATCTGGGCCGGGCGTTGGCCACGCACCGGCGGGCCGGCGCCCGTAGCTGCGAGGCCGACACCCTGCGGCTGCTGGCGGCGGTGCACGGGGCCACCGGTGACCTCGACCGGGCGCGACGCGAGGCGGTCGAGGCACTGCGGATCGCCCGCGAGGTCGGTGACCGGTGGGTCGAGGCGCACGCCCTGCTCGCCCACGCCGACCTCGACCTGCGGGCCGGCGACGCCGATCCGGCGATCGACCGCCTGGGGCAGGTCCTCGCCCTGGCCCGGGGCGACGGGGCCCGGCACGCCGAGGCGCAGGCGTTGATCGGTCTGGCCCGGGCCCACCGGTTGCGCGGGGGGACCGGGGACGACGAGGCGCGGGCGTACGCGTCGCGGGCCCTGGCCATCTCCCGCGAGTACGGCTACGAGTTGTTGGAGAAGGCCGCGTCGACGGTGCGCGGTCCGGAGCCCACGCACATCGGGCGGTCGACGCCGGACAACTGAATACGCACAATGAGTCCGAGCGCGTCGACACCATTCCGGTTGACGCACCCGATCTCGACAATCGGCGTCGTGTTAGAGTTCCGCGATGCTCGGCCGAATGCTCATTCTTGTCCTCTCGGTCATCCCGAAGCACGCGATCAGCCGCGGCGCGGGATGGCTCGCCACCCGCACCGTTCCGGTCCGGTGGCGCGGCCCGGCGTACCGCACCTACAGCCGTGTCTTCGGTGCTCGGCCGGAGGAGGCGGCTCTTCCCCTTGAGCAGTACCCGTCCGTCAACGCGTTCTTCACCCGTACGCTCAGGCCGGGATCACGTCCGCTCGCGGCCGACGCCATCGTCTCCCCGGTCGACGCCACCGTCGGAGCATACGGAGTCATCGAGTCCGACACGCTCGTGCAGGCCAAGGGACGCAATTATTCCCTTACCGCGCTGCTCGGTGACCGCGAGTTGGCGGACAGATTCGACGGAGGCACGTACACCACGTTCTACCTTTCGCCGAAGGACTACCACCGCATTCATTTCCCGTTGTCCGGAAAGGTCACCGCGGCCACCTACATCCCCGGTGAACTCTGGCCGGTCAACGTCGCCGCCGTGGCCAACGTGGCGAACCTCTTCGCGGTGAACGAGCGCATCGTCATCGAGGTCGACGGCGAGCGCGGCGGGCGGGTGGCGATCGTCGCCGTCGGCGCCACCATGGTGGGGATGACCCGTCTCGCCTTCGACGACCTGCACACCAACGCCCGACGGCGCGAGGTGCGCCGTCGTCGCTACGATCCGGCGCTTCCCGCGTCGGCCGGCGCCGAGCTGGGGCACTTCGAGTTCGGTTCCACGGTCGTCCTGGCCTGCTCCCGAGACGCCGGCACCATCGAGCCGCTGCCGGTCGGGGCGACCGTACGGATGGGTGAGCGACTCGGTGCTCCGCCCACCGCCCCGCCCACCGACGGGTCGTGACGGCCGGCCCGTGCCGCCCCGTCGCGGAGCGGCGCGAGGACCTCGGCCGGCGGCGAGACCTGTCACGCCGGGACGTCGCGCGTGCAGGCGTCGATCTCCGGGTCGGGCTGCCACACCCGACTGCTTCATGGTGCCCCGTCAGTCCTGGCGGCGGCGGCGTGTTGCCGGTTCACGACGAGCAGCGCCACGGTGGCGGCGACCGGCAGGATGCCGGCGAACTCGTTGTCCAGGAGCCAGAAGACCTGCACCACGAGCAGCTCCACCATCAGGGCCACCTCGAACAGCCCGGCCGCAGGCCGGCCACGGGTCGAGCGCCACAGCCCGAGGACCCCGAGCACGAACCCGGTGGCCGCGAACGCCGCGTAGATGGCGTTGGGCAGGTTGGGCTGCCGAGACAGCAGCACGAGTGGGCGACCCAGCGAGAAGAGGGTGATCAGCGCGATCGCCGGGGCGGTCCAGCGACGGACGAACGGGCGGCGGCAGAAACGGGCCAGCGCCGCCCGCCACTGCTCGCGGATCCGGGTCAGCCGCTCACCGCCCGTCGCCGAGCCGGCGTAGCCGTCGGCCGTCCGCTGCGCGGCGTTGACCAGCCGTTCCCGCTCGCTCAGGGGCCGCCGGTTGACGGCGAGTCGCACCGCGACGTACGTCGCGACGAAGACGGCGTAGATGATGGCGGCGACGGGTTCGTAGAAGTAGTTGTTGTCGGCGGTGAGGAACTTGCCGACCTCGTCGATGAACAACCCGAACCCGACACCGCCCACGAGAGCGGCGGCGTTCTTCACCGCGCTGCCGAGGAACAGCGTGGTCATCAGTTGGGCGGCGAGCATTCCGAGGCCGCCCCACAGCACGTGCGCCACGTGCAGCCCGCCGCTGCCCACCTGGGGGTAGCCGGTCATGCCCAGGAACGCCCTGGTCACCAGGATCGTGACCACCGCGGCGACGAGAAACAGCGTGAACCGGTCCGCGCCGCCCTCGTCCCGGACCAGGTGGCGCGCCCACAGTCGACGGACCCGGGTCCGCGGCGGATCGGACCGGGCGCCGGGCCGCCTGTCGGGCCGGAGCGGGTCGTTGGTGGACGTGGACGCGGGCCGGGTCACGTCCTCATCCTCTGCCGGTCGGCCGGCCCGGACGTCCACAGGAACCCTCGACGCCCCAAGGAAACCCCCCACACTTCGCCCGGCCACTGAGGGAAATACCATACCGGATCGGCCATTGCCGGCGCCGCCCGCGGCGAGCGCCGACGACGGGGCCGCGTCGCCATCCCGCCCGGCCCTCGGCGCACAGCCTTCGGCGCCCAGCCCTCGGCGCCGGCGCGGCGAGCGTGCCGACGCCAGCTCGGCGAGCGGCACCAAGCTGGGGATACTGACGGAGTATAGGGATCCTGCTCATGGTGGACGAGCCCTCTCGGTCGCCTTCAGGCAGGGGATTCCATGTACGCCGCAGACCCGATCAGCCCGCTCGGTGGCACCCCACTGCTCTTCCTGCTCCTGCAGATCGGCGTGCTGCTGTTGGCCGCGGCCCTGCTCGGCAAGCTGGCCGCGCGGCTCTCCTTCCCCGCCATCGTCGGCGAGCTGTTGGCCGGCGTCCTGCTGGGACCGTCGTTGCTGGGGGGCGTCGCACCGGCGGCGTTCCGATGGCTGTTTCCGCCCACCGTCGAACAGTTTCACCTGCTCGATGCCGTCGGGCAGGTCGGGTTGGTGCTGCTGGTGGCGTTTACCGGCGCGAGCCTGGATCTGCGGATGATTCGCCGGCGCCACCAGACCGCGCTGCGGGTGAGTCTGCCCGGGCTGCTGATCCCGCTGGCCCTCGGCGTCACGGTGGGGCTGCTGCTTCCGCGCTCGCTGCTGTCGACGCACGGTCAGCGGCCGGCGTTCGCGCTGTTCCTGGGTATCGCCATGGCGGTCAGCGCCATTCCGGTGATCGCGAAGACCCTGATGGACCTGCGGATGATCCACCGCAACGTCGGCCAGCTCATCCTGATGGCAGGCACGGTCGACGACCTGCTGGGGTGGCTCGGCCTGTCCGTGGTGACGGCCGTCGCGACAACGGGACTGCGCGCCAGCGACCTGGTGCTGCCGATCGCGTACCTGGCCGCGGTGGTGCTGGTCGCCGTGTTCGTCGGGCGTCCGCTGGTCGGCCGTGTGATGCGGGTCGCGAGCCGGTCGGAGGGCCAGGGCCCCGTCCTGGTCAGCGCGACCATCCTGATCGTGCTGTGCGCGACCGCCACTCAGGCGCTGCATCTGGAGGCCATCTTCGGCGCGTTGATCGGGGGCATGTTGATCGGCAGCGCCGGGCCGGAGGTGGTGCGGCGCCTCGCCCCGCTGCGCCTGCTGGTGACCGCGGTGCTGGCGCCGCTGTTCTTCGCCACCGCCGGGCTGCGCATGGATCTCACGCTGCTGGCCAAGCCGCTCGTGCTCGGCATCGCGACGCTGCTGCTGGTGATCGCCATCGTGGGCAAGTTCAGCGGCGCGTTCCTCGGCGCCTGGCTCAGTGGCCTCAACCGCTGGGAGGCGGTCGCTCTCGGCGCGGGCATGAATGCGCGCGGCGTGATGGAGGTGGTCATCGCCATGGTCGGTGTGCAGCTGGGCGTCCTGACGACCACGATGTACACCACGATCGTCCTCATCGCGATCGTGACCTCGCTGATGAGTCCGCCACTGCTGCGGTTCGGCATGTCCCGGCTGCAGATCACCGCGGACGAGGAGATGCGGCTGCGCGCGTACGACGAGCCGGCCGAGGCGCCGCCGGCGGCCACCCACCCGTGAGCTGCGCGGACGCGCGGATAGTCGCCGTATAGATGAACTATCGCGCCCGCCGAGAGGCTGCCTTGGTGCCGTGCTTTCCCGCACCACCACTACGTCCGCGCCACGAGCGGAACCGTCGCGAGCAAGGGAGCGGTCTCGGATGACCACCGAAAATATCGATCAGGTCCCGTCCGTGTCCGACCTGCGCAGCGAACTGCTCCTGCGCCGGCTGGGCGGGGGCCGGACAGCCAGGCGATCCGGGCTGCCGCGCGCCGACCGGGACCGGCCGCTGCGCCTGTCGTCGGGTCAGCAGCAGATGTGGTTCCTCAACCGGCTCGACCCGGACAGCCGCGAGTTCCTGGTCCCGCTCGCGTTCCGGATCCGCGGCGTGGCCGATGGGGACGCGATCGAGCGGGCGCTGTCCGCGTTGATCGCCCGGCACGAGATCCTGCGTACCCGCTACGTGCTCACCGGCGACGAGCCGGAGCAGGTGATCGACGCGCCGGCCCCGATCCAGGTGGCGACGGACGTGCTCACCGGGTCGGCCGACGAGCGGGAGGCGCGCTGCGCCGAGGTGCTCGCCGCCGAGGCGGCCCGGCCGTTCGACCTTGAGCGGGACTGGCCGATCCGGGCCCGGCTGGTGGCCCTCGAAGCCGACGACCACGTCCTCGCGGTGATCTTCCACCACGTGGCGTTCGACGCCTGGTCGGCGCAGGTCTTCGTGCGTGAGTTCGCCCAGCTCTACCGCGCGTTCGTCGAGAACGCCGTCCCCGACCTGCCCGAGCTGCCCGTGCAGTTCGCCGACTTCGCCGCCGCCCAGCACGCCGCCGATGCCGAGCGGGAGACCGCCCGGCACCTGGACTACTGGCGCGAGCAGCTCGCCGAGCTGCCGACGATCGACCTGCCCGCGGACCGGCAGCGTCCAGCCGTGCGCGAGCATGACGGCGCCGCGGTCGAGTTCGCGCTTCCCGCCGCGCTCGCCGGTCAGGTGCGGCAGCTGGCTGAGCGGCTCGGCACCACTCCGTTCGTGGTCTTCCTCGCCGCGTTCCAGTTGCTGGTCTCCCGGTACACCGGCCTGACCGACGTGCCGGTCGGCACCGTCGTGTCCGGGCGCAGCCGCCCGGAGCTACAGGGACTGATCGGGTACGGCATCAACAACCTGGTGATGCGTACCCGTTGGCAGGAGCGGCAGAGCTTCGCCGAACTCGTCGCGGCGGCCCGCGAGGTGCTGGCCGACGCCTACGACCACCAGAACGTGTCGTTCGCGCGGCTCGTGGACGAGTTGCAGCCGGAGCGGGACATGTCCCGCAGCCCCCTCTACCAGGTCGCCCTCACCATGCACGAGCCGCGCCGCGACGCCGTGACGCTGCCGGGTGCGCGGATGTGGCCGTACCCGCTGACCGGCGGCATCGCCAAGTGCGACCTGGAGTTGCAGGTCGGCGACGCCGGCGACGGCCGTCTCGGCGGCCATCTGGTCTACGCGACCGCCCTGTTCGACGAGTCCACTGTCGAGCGCATGGCCACCCACCTGCGCAACCTGCTCGCCGCCGCGGTGGCCGACGTGGACGCGCCGCTGGCGAGCCTGGAACTGCTCGACGCCGCGGAACGAGCTGTGGTGATCGGTGCACCCCAGTCGGCGGCTCCCGTCCAGTCGTGTCTGCACGAGTTGTTCGAGGAGCGGGTGCGGCGGTCGCCGGATGCGGTGGCGGTGGTGGTGGGTGGGGTGTCGTTGTCGTATGGGGAGTTGAA
>NZ_JBVJHM010000020.1:0-71038 GCF_055586805.1 Micromonospora sp. NPDC049201
GAACTCTCGGGGATAGGGCTTGGGCACAGCGACATCCTTCCAGCTCGCCCGCAGGGCAAGCCATCTCAGATGTCACCTATCGGTGCAGCAGACCCATCGGCGTACCATCTGATGTCATCGTGAGCATTCCGAACAAGTGCACCCGCTCGTGGTGGCTCACCTCCACCGGCTCGTACTTGTACGACGGGGGCGGCTCGGTCACTTCTTGCTCGTCCTGATTTCGTATGAAGGGAGCCCGCCGACCAATGGTTAAGCGCCGCCGGAACGTTGCCGTTGCAACCGCCGTCACCATCGCCGGGCTGGCCGGCTGCGCCCAGCCCGGCATGCCTGCCGCCGCGCCCGTCGGCGTCGATGCCCCGGCCATGTTGTCCGCTGTGATCGACCAGGTATATGGAACGCCGCAACAGCGTCTGGCCGGCGAGGAGCGAATGTGGCTCACGAGCCAGTCTGCGATCG
This sequence comes from Micromonospora sp. NPDC049201, assembly GCF_055586805.1. Taxonomy (NCBI): domain Bacteria; kingdom Bacillati; phylum Actinomycetota; class Actinomycetes; order Micromonosporales; family Micromonosporaceae; genus Micromonospora; species Micromonospora sp. NPDC049201. Next base: position 457 of record NZ_JBVJHM010000020.1, read on the forward strand.
CCGCCTGCGCCCGGACCAAGGGCGTCGTGTACGGCGTCACCCCCTATCAGCCGATGAGCCCGCCTACCGACCCGGCCCCCGGCGATCTGCTCGGATTTGCGCCCCAGCGCGCCGATTTCGGGGTCGCCGCCCGTATCGAGATGCTGGCCAAGCGAGGTGAGACCCCCAACCCGGGTTTGCCTGTCGCCTCGGATGACCAAGCTCGCTGGTTCACTGCTGTCGAGTCCTGCCAGAACGCCGCAACTGAGGGTGAGAAGCTCAGGGTTCCTGACGGGCAGGAGGAACTGGAAGTCGAGCTGGTAGACCTGCTCGGTAGCGTCCAGCAGCAGGTCGCACCGGACCTGACTCGCCAATACGCCAGCTGCATGAAGTCGGCCGGAATCGACGCCGGTGACCTGTCCGAGGCGTACCTGAAGGTCGAGCAGAAGTTCCCGCCTGTGTCATTTGAGCGTCCGTCGGACCCGACCGCCCTCCCTGAATGGGCCGACGCTGTCGCATTCGAGAAGAAGGTAGCCGCTGCCGACTGGGCCTGCCGTGAATCACGGCTTGATGGAGTCGTCAACGCCGCCGCTAACGACCTGCAGAAGTTCACCACCACCGCCCGAATCGCACGAGTCGCCGACGGCTGGAAGGCGATGCCCAGCCTCGCACAGACGCTACGCGCCACCGTCAAGACCACACCCGCGAAGTGATGCCGTCCGCCGGGCTTGGCGGGCAACGGGTCTGCCAAGCCCGGCCGGAGTCGCCTTCTCGATCGCAATCTGACTGATAGTCACGCTCGCATGCACCCCTGTGAGTTCGCGGCAACGTCGTAGACGGCGCCGCCTTCCACCAAGATCATAAGAGCGGCGCCGTGTGGTCAGCGTGAGTGAACGGTCCGAGCAGAGGTGTGGCAAGAAAATCGGACCCTTCGCCACCTCACCTCTGCGGTGGTCGCGGGCGGCGCCGCGATAGTCTGCAACGGATGAAGCTGTCGGCTCGAAGGTGAGGCCTGCCCGATGGGTACCAGCTACGAACCGATGAGTCTGGCCAAGTTGGCCACCCATCTGGTATCCGCGGACACCGACCGGACTCGCTGGAAGCTCGTATGGGAGTTTTTCGAGGAGTACCGCTGGGAACCCCCCGAAACCCGGGTCGCCCTGTTGAGCGACGAGCCCGGGCTGACGGGGGATCCGCGGTGGGATGCGCTGCTCGCCGCTGTTGCGGAGCATCTGCTGGCTCAGGCGGATCTTGCTCCGCCCGCGTGGGTCGACGCGCGTGTGCTGCGCCGGGCGTGGTTCCCTGCCGAACTGGCCATCCACCGAGCCGACGCCCTGGCATGGGCGCCGGCTGCATTTCGAAAGCATGGCGTGTACCTGTCCGTGCACGATCTGGCGGCGGCGTGAGCGGGTCAGGCGGCGTCCTGATGGGGCGCGCGGAACTCGAACGCGCGTTCACTCACCTGGGCGAGCGGCTTGTCCGTCGCGGGGTCGTCGCCGACCTCTTCGTTGTGGGTGGTGCCGCGATGGCGCTCGCCTACGACGCGAAACGGGTCACCAGGGACGTCGACGCGATGTTCGTCCCGCACGGTGTCGTCCTTGACGAGGCGCGTGCAGTCGCCGACGAACTAGGTCTGCCGCCGTGGTGGCTCAACGAGCAGGCCAGCGTGTATGTGTCCGGCAAGGACGACCCAGGCAGGCGGCGGGTCTTCGACCACCCAGGCCTGCGCGTGATGGCGGCCTCGCCGGAGCACATCTTCGCCATGAAGGCGCTCGCGGCGCGGGCCCGCGACGTGGACGACCTTCGGACCCTGGCAGCGCTGGCCAAGGTGGCGACAGTCGATGACGCCCTACGTCTGTGCAGCGACTTCTACCCTGACGAAGTCGTTTCGCCGCGGGCCATGGGAGTCATCCGCGAACTGTTCGAGTAGGTCGAGCACCACCCTCGAGTGCGTAAAAGTCACCGACAATGCCGATCTGCAAGTGGTTAGCCTGCGCATCTCGGCCGCAAGATCGAGCGTGGCCGCGCCGCGAACACCAGCCGGAAGGCAAGCACTTGAGCCAGCCCTGGCCGTACCGTAGTCTATGAGCATGCGCACCCGAAATGGTGCACATATGATACGTACAGGTGTTCGGATCCCCCCTCGGACACATCATTACCACATATCGATCATGATCCGCGCAGGTTGACCTGCGCGGATTTTTCTGTGGTTGGTGTGCAGTGTTCCTGGTCGCAGACGATGGTGATCTTCCTTCTGTGTAGGAGCGTCACCAGGTCGTGTGGAGTCTGGATCCCGCTGGGGAGGCGGGGATGGTCGGCGAGTCTTGCAAGGACGTGGTCTTCCCTGATGTAGAGGATCTTGCGCCGGTGATTAGAGGGCTGTTGGGTGCTGGTGTGGCCGTGGCGGCGGGTGGTGCCGTCGTGTGCGCCCCGGTGGGAGCGGATGGCCTGGACGGCGACGAAGTCCTGTTCGCTGACCAGCGCGGTGTGAGCCTTTTGCGTGGAGACCACCCAGTCCACGGTCGGGTTTCTCCGGATCGGCTCTCGCTCCGAGCGGCTAGCGTCGGCGTCGTTGTGCGCGGGTTGCCGGTTCCAGACCTGCCGACCCGTGTAGCGCGGATTGGCGAGTACCGCCGCGACCGTTCGTAGAGTCCACCGATCGCCACTGTGGTGTGGATTGCGGTCAGGATCGACGCCCGACGGGCACGGTATCCCGGCATCGTTGAGGGCGCGCGCCATGCTGGCGAGACTCTGGCCATCCAGGCGTTGAGCGAACATCCACCGCACGTGTCCGGCCGTAGCCGCATCCGGTTCGAGGCGTTGAAGCCGGCGACCCCCAGCGTGCCTGGGCGGTGTTCGGATGAGGGCCGGCGTCGGTGAGTCGGTAGCCATAGGGCGGCCGGCCTCCGAGATACCGTCCCTGCTCCCGCGCTTGAGCCCGCATCGCCGTGACAACCCGGGACCGGGCGCGCTGCACCTCACGTTTCGACTGGGCGCCCAGCATCATGATCAGCGCCTGATGGGCCGGATTATGGTGATCGACAGGCCCTTCCGTCTCGGGCAGCCACAGCTGCACATCGTGCTGTTCGAGCACGGGCGCCAAGTGCTGCAGTTGATGGGCGGAGAACGCCCGTTCGTACTCGCCGACCACGATCGCCTCGAACCCGCGATCAGGGTCGTCGAGCGCGGCCAGCAGGGTCCTCAGGCCGGGCGTGGTGCGACTGCCCCAGCAGACCTCGCAGTGCGTCCCGCTCGCTCATGCCCACCGACCTTCGCCCCCGCCCACGCGGGGCTGCCCGAGCCGTCAGAGTACGCGGGCGCCTCACTCATCCCGCCCTGGTGCACCACGGTGGCCTCGCCCGATGCCAGGTCGCGCGAGGGGGAAGCGATGCCAGTCGCCGCCGACCGGACCGAGCAGGCCGCCGCTGGCCAAACGCCGGCGGTGCTCAGGAAATGGGGCCGCCATGGCTATGATCGTCGAGTTCGGCGCGGAGGGGTGTTGGCGAAGCCCTCGGACGTGGCGAGTTGGTCCCTTAGGGCAGTGGCGGCGGGTGTGGAACGTGGCAATCCTGTCAAGCAGGTCGCCGAGCACGGCGTGGATCCGGGCGCGTCTCCGCAGGACGCAAGCTCAGTAGCCAGACCCCACTCTCCGCCATCGGACCGACGACGGATCATGTGCTACGGTGTCCGAGTTGCAGTTTTGATTTCCGTAGACGTTTTCCGGCGCCTGATGGGGCATCTGAAACCCATCTAGGCGCTTTTCGTTTTTCGTGTCGTTTCGACGCGGGTGATCAACGCGGCGGCGTAAGGGTCCGCACAGCGCGGTCTCTAACATCCTGCGAAGGAGCAGACATGACTACAGGTACCGTGAAGTGGTTCAACGCCGACAAGGGCTTCGGCTTCATCAGCCCAGACGACGGCGGGGCCGACGTCTTCGCCCACTTCTCCGCGATCTCGGCGAGCGGCTTCCGCAGCCTCGACGAGAACCAGAAGGTGGAGTTCGACATCACGCAGGGCCAGAAGGGCCCGCAGGCGGAGAACATCCGCCCGCTCTGATCCATATTCTCTGAACGGCGGCCCGACTGGTTCAGCGGGCCGCCGTTCGGCGTCTCATGCGCGGATAACTTCAACCATGAAGTGTTGGCCGCTGGGTATGGTGTCGGTATGGCAAGCACCCCGAGCCTGGGCCCCGACGCGGACGCCGCCGACCAGGCGCTCTGGCTGTCGGCGGAGGAGAAGGACGCCTGGACCGGTCTGGTGTCGCTGGTCCTGCTGCTACCGGGCCGGTTGGAGGCGCCCTGCAGCAGGTGGGTGGTCTGACCCTCTTCGACTATCTGACTCTCAGCCACATGTCGGAGGCGCCCGACCGACGCCTGCGGATGAGCGAGCTCGCCTACCTGGCCAACGGCTCGCTGTCCCGTCTCTCCAACGTCGTCAAGCGGTTCGAGCAGCGAGGTCGGGTCGAACGATTTCCCGACCCGGTGGACCGTGGCTACACGATCGCCGCCCTCACCGACGCCGGCTACGTCGTCGTCGCCCCCGTACACGTGCGGTCGGTGCGGCGGTACGTGCTCGATCCACTCACCCCCGCCGACCGACGCGCGCTGATGCGTATCGCCACCAAGCTCAAGGTGCGGCCGGTCGACCTGGCCCAGCAGCCGCCCGACCCACGGTGGGCGCGGTCGGGCCGCTGCAGTCCTCACCTAGCTTCGAGGCAGCACGGTGATGGCCACGATGGCGCTGTTGACGACCGTTGCCGTCACGGTGCGGGTCACGGCTTGCGCCGTGGCGTCAGCGCCCCAGTCGCCGCGTTCGAGTTCCTTGGCTCGGCTGATCACCGGTGACGTCCAGGGGATCTCGCGGTGAAACTGCGGGAGGGTTCCGCTCGCCGAGAGCAGCGCCGCGAGCGCGGCGACCCGGGCTTGCGGCTGCGCACCGTCCACGAGGACCTGCCGAACGTCGGCGAGCAGGCGGGCGCGCCGTCCGGTCCTGCCCTCCCGCAGGGCGGTCGTCCGGAACAGGCCGAGCACCTTACGGGGCTCCTGGTCGATGTCGCCTCGCGCAATGAGCCGCTGCAGCACCGGCTGGCGCAGGACGGGACCGATCGCCGCGAGTGCGGTCTGCGCCCCCCTCGGTCTCTCGGCGAGGTAGTCCCACGCCAGGCGGAGGAGGTCGTCCGACGGTGGACGACCCGCCACGCTGCTGACCCGCCCTCGGTCCGCGGTGGTCAGGTGATCGCCGAGCGCCAGGTCCGCGAGAACAGCTCCACCGAGGACATAGAAGAGCGTGTTCTCCCCGGCGATGGTCCCGGATGCGGGCTGGAACAGGAGCAGGAGGAGATCCTCTACGAGGGTCGGGCCGTCCGATCGGGGTCCGGTGGTCATCGGCGGGGCTCCCAGCGGAAGAGTCGGGAGGCCAGGGCGACGGCGACGGCCACCCAGCCCAGGGTGGGGGCGAGCAGGAGCAGGGAGTCGGTCACGGCGACGCCGCCGTTCCAGGCGTTCATGGTCAACTCGGTGGCCGCGCCGCCGGGCAGCAGCCGCTTGAGCCAGGCGAGGTTCTCGGTGCCGGAGATGCCGACCCAGCTGGCCATGGCGATCACACCGAGGGTAACGGGCAAGGTGGTGACCTGCGCGTGTTCCGGGGAGTTCGTCAGCCCGGCCGTGGCCAGGGCCAAGCCGATCATCATGGCCATGGTCGCGAGGAACGCCACGACCAGCAGAGCGACGTTGGCCGGTGCGCCGGCGACCACGGCCAGGGCGGTCAGGATCGCGCTCACCTGCACCACGGCAAGGACGAGTACGGGCAGCAGCAGGCCGGCGAGGATGCCGGCGTCGCCTTCGGCGGTGGAGCGCAGTCTCTTGAGGAAGAGGTTCTGCCGTCGGGAGGCCAGGGTGGTGACGGCGGTGGCGTAGAGCCCGAACGCGGTGATCGTGAACATCACGGTCGCGGCGATGTAGCCGAGGCTGCCGAGGGCGGCGTAGGTCTCGTGTTGGCGGACGAAGAACGCGCTGACGACGACCGGGATGACGAGGCTGGTGATCAGTACCAGCCGGTTGCGGAAGATCTGGATCAGTTCGCCTGCGGCGATGGACAACACGGTGGAGCTCCTGTCGCGGTCGCGGGTCAGTTGCTGATAGCGCGGAAGACGTCGTCGAGGCGGGTCGGTCCGGCCTCCAGGCCCTGCAGCTCGACGGCGTGGTCCTGGGCCCATCCGAGCAGGACGTGCAGGTCCTTCTGCAGTCCGAAGGTCTCGACGGCGACCTTTCCCTCGGCGCTTACCGCCGCCGGCAGCGGCAGCGCCGGCGCGCCGGCCGGGAGGGAGAAGTGGATGACGGCCGGCAGGGTGCGGGTCAGTTCGGCCACGGTGCCCTCGCGGTGCAGGGTGCCCTGGTGCATCAGTCCGATGCGGTCGGCTCGCTGTTGCGCCTCCTCCAGGTAGTGGGTGGTGAGCACGATGGTCGCGCCGTTCTCGCGGAGCCGGTCGACGGTCGTCCAGACGGCGTCGCGGGACTGGATGTCCAGGCCGGTGGTCGGCTCGTCCAGGAAGATCAGCTCCGGGGTGCCGTAGACGGCGGTGGCGAAGTCCAGCCGACGCTTCTCGCCGCCGGAGAGCTGGGACACCTTGCGGCCGGCCCGGCCGGTGAGATCGACGAGGTCGAGGACCCGGTCGACGTCGTCGGCGCGCCGGGTGAGCCGGCCGATGAGCCGGACGGACTCACGGACCGTGAGGTCCGGGGAGAAACCACTCTCCTGGAGCATGACGCCCATCCGGGGACGGACGACGCGCCGGTCCTGCGGGCTGTGCCCGAAGACGCGCACGGCGCCGGAGGTCGGCCTGCGGTGTCCCTCGACAACCTCCAGGGTCGAGGTCTTGCCGGCCCCGTTGGTGCCCAGCAGCGCGTACAGCTCTCCGGGCCGTACCTCGAAGGAGAGGTCCCTGACGGCGTGGAAGTCACCGTAAGTGAGGTTCAGCCGGTCGACTTCGATGACGGGTGAGGTGGACATGCACCCATCACAGCGCGGGCGCCACCGTCCCGTCAGTGGCACCGTGTCACCGCCGCATGTGACGTGGTGTCACTGGTCGTGCCCCCTGGCTGCCGGATACTGGTGTGGTGTCCGCGACATCCCCGCGCTTCACCGAGTCGACGCAGGTAAGGCTGCGCCGGCTCAATCTCGCCACGTCGCTACCGCCTGTGGTGTTCGCCGCCGTGGTCCTGCTCTACACCGACGCGCGTGCCTGGTGGCACCTCGTCATCCTGGTGCCGGGGGCCGTGGCGGCCGTGGTGGCCTTCGAACGGTGGACGGCCAACGACCTGGCCCGGGTAGCGGTGCCCTGCCTGATCGTCGGGGCAGCGGTGTGGCCACTGGGGGTCCTGGTGACCGGCAGTCCCAACGCCTACTGGGGGTTCTGCGCCGTCGGGTCCCTCGCCCTGCGAGAGGTCCGGCGACACCGCCGGCTGGCGGTGGCCGGGCTGTTCTCCTACGTCGCCGCCGTCGGCGCGACGCGGCTGCTGGTGCAGCGGGACGACATCGGCCATGTCCTGGTCACCTACGTCCTCATCCCGACCGCCCTCACCGTCGTCGTGACGGTCTTCACGATCGTGGGCGAGCGGTTCTACGACCTCATCCGGGAGCTCGAGCAGACCCGGGAACGCGAGGCGGAGCTGGCCGTCGTCCGGGAGCGTGTGCGATTCGCCAGCGACCTGCACGACATCCAGGGCCATACCCTGCACGTGGTCAAGCTGAAGATGGCCCTGGCCCAGCGGCTGCTGGACCGCGACACCGAGCGGGCCGGCAAGGAGCTGCGGGAGACGTACGCGCTGGTCAGCGACACCATCACGCAGACCAAGGAGCTCGCGTACGCGCAGCGGCGGCTCAACCTCACCGCGGAGATCGAGAACGCGAAGAACCTGTTCGAGGCCGCCGGCATCCAGGTGCGGGTGACCCGCGAGGCCGAGGTCGACGCCCGCGTCAGCGAACTGCTCGGCCAGGTGCTGCGCGAGACCACCACCAACATCCTGCGCCACGCGCAGGCCGCCCAGGTGCAGATCACGCTGGCCGCGTCGGGCATCACCATCGTCAACGACGGTGCGACCGCCGACACCCCACCGGAGCTCAGGGGACTTTCCGCGCTGCGGCAGCGGGTCGCAGGCGACGGAGGTCAGCTGGTCGTGGAGCAGCACGAGGGGCGCTTCCGGACTGCCGCGACGTTCCCTCCCGCGCGTGGTGCGGTGAACCCACCGGCTCTTGAGGAGAACGGACGATGACGACGGTCGTGCTTGCCGACGACGAGGTCCTGCTCCGGTCGGCCCTCGCCGCGCTGCTGCCCATGGAGGGTGACGTCACCGTCCTCGCCGAGGTGCACGACGGTGCGACTGCCATCGAAGCCACCCTGCGGCACCGCCCCGACGTCCTGGTCATCGACCTGGAGATGCCCGGTGTCGACGGCCTCGCCGCGGTCGCCGAGATCCGCCAGACTCGACCCGAGCAGGTGATCCTCATGCTGACCCGGCACGCCCGCCCCGGGGTGCTGCGCAAGGCGTTGAAGCTCGGCGTCCAAGGCTTCGTCAGCAAGTCCGCCGAACCGGCCCACATCACCTCCGTCATCGCCACCCTGCACGCCGGCAAACGCTGGATCGACCCGGACGTCTCCGCGCTCGCCGTCACCGACGACTGCCCCCTCACCGACCGCGAAGCCGACGTCCTACGGGTCACCGGCGAGGGCTACTCGGTCACCGACATCGCTGCCCGCCTGCACCTCGCGCCGGGAACCGTCCGCAACTACCTCTCCAACGCCATGCGCAAGACCCAGACCCGGACCCGCCACGAAGCGGCCCGATACGCCCGCGAACACGACTGGCTGTGACCGGCGGTCGGGCCGGTCCCCGTCAGGCTGGATCCGGCAGGTCATACACCGGTCCCCCGAGATGGGGAGACCAGCTCTTGCCGCGTCGACCCTGAACAGGATGTGGCCTGCCGCTGCGGGAACACCGGGCGCCGTCGGGCGCGCGGTGTCACGATCGCTTGTGACGCAGTGTCACTGGTCGCCGCCGCCGGCCGCCGGATACTGGGAGATTCACTGCCCCAGCACCGCGCTCCACCGCCGTGCGTAAGACCGCACCCGCCCCGAAGCGATCCGGCTTCGCCCGCGTACACAACTGACCGCAACAGACGGTACGGGCGTCTTCGCCGAGGCGCGAGACCCACAACACTCGATGGATTGAGAGCATGACCTCCACGTGGATCGACACCCGATCACCGCGGACCTCCTACCCGGCACGCTCGACGTGCAGCACACCGCGCGCGGGGTGCTGCCGCACCGGCTGCCCGCATGGGCGCGCGCCCAGAACACCGACGGTCAGCTCGCCATGGCCGAGGGCCAGCCCGCCGGCGTACGGCTGGCCATCCGCACCCGCGCCACCGCGATCGAGCTGGACGCGCTGCCCAGATCATCGACGATCACGGTGTCGGAGCCGTGCCCGTAGCGGGTCCGTTCCCACGGCGGACCGCAGCGACGAGAGTGTCGCGTCGAGGTCGTCCACCCAGAGCCGCACCACGTGCCTGCGGTGCACAGGACGTGTTCGTGCTGCGCGAGCTTCCGCTGCCCGACCGGCTCCACCCGGACAACCCCACTCACCGGCGCATCGCCGGACGATTCAGCGGGTGATCGTCGCCGGATCCTTCGCGGAACCCCGCTCCTGATTCGCCTGCGGTCGATCCGTACCGCGCCGTTGATGCCCGATCGGCATGAATCCCGCGACTTCTGTCTTCGACTGCATGCCGGGTCACTGTCAGGGTCGAGTCCGACCCCCGCCGGGCTACCCGGCACCCGATCCCCCATCGACAAGGAGCAGTCATGGTTTTCGCGACACACCGCCTGGTGGCCGTGGTGGCAGTGGTGTCCCTGGCCGCCTGCGGTCCCGCCGACGCCGCCGAGCAGCCGACGCGGGACAGCGCGGCGGCCGCCTCCGCGTCGTCCGCGCCCGACCGGGAGCACGCGTTCCGGCAGCTGGAGGAGCGGTTCGACGCGCGGCTGGGGGTCTACGCGATCGACACCGGTACCGGGCGGACGGTGCAGCACCGGGCCGACGAGCGGTTCGCGTACGCCTCGACGTTCAAGGCGCTGGCTGCCGCCGAGATCCTCGACGAGACCACGGACGCCGAGCTGGACCGGGTGGTGCGGTACTCGGCGGACGATCTGGTGACCTACTCGCCGATCACGGAGCAGCACGTCGCCGACGGCATGACCCTGCGCGCCATCGCGGACGCCGCCGTGCGCTACAGCGACAACACCGCCGCCAACCTGATGTTCCGTCACCTCGGCGGACCGCAGAGGATCGAGAAGGAGCTGCGCGGGATCGGCGACAAGGTCACCGATCCGGCGCGGTACGAGACCGCCCTCAACGAGGCGCGGCCCGGCGACCGGCGGGACACCAGCACTCCGCGGGCCCTGGCCCAGGACCTGCGGGCGTACGCCGTCGGTGACGCCCTCGAACCCGCGGACCGCGACATCCTCAACGGCTGGCTGCGGGGCAACACCACCGGCGGTGCGCTGATCCGGGCCGGTGTGCCCGACGGCTGGGTGGTCGGCGACAAGACCGGATCCGGCGGATACGGCACCCGTAACGACATCGCGGTGATCTGGCCGCCGGACCGGGCGCCGATCGTCCTCGCGGTGCTGTCCAGCCGTGACGAGAAGGACGCCGCCTACAACGACGCCCTCATCGCCGAGGCGACGAAGGTGGCCCTGGGCGGCTGGTGACCGGTACTCACTCGTCGCCGAGCGCCCGGATGGACGTGTCGGACACCGCGGGGCGGCAGCGATGGAAGACCTCACCGGGGCGTGAGACACCGACCAGCGGGCCGCTGCCGCCCCGCACCCCTATGGATTTCGAGGTGACCTGGATGGGGAAACGTGAAGGGAACGTCTTCACCAGCGCCGCATCGCTGCTGATCTGTGGCCTGCTGGCGTCGGACGGCAAGACGCCGTTGGCGACGATGTACGACGAGAACCGGCGGGACGTGAAGCTCGCCGACGTGTCGCCGTTGATGCGCAAGGCGATCATCGCCGCGGAGGACCACGACTTCTACCGGCACAACGGGGTCGACCTCAACGGCATCGCCCGGGCGTTCGTGAACAACCAGTCCGGTGGGGCGAACGGCCAGCAGGGCGCCTCGACGCTGACCATGCAGTACGTGCGGCTGGCGATCGCGTACTCCGCGTCGCACCCGGCCGACGTGGTCGCCGCGACCGAGGACACCAGCGCCCGCAAGCTGCGCGAGATGCGCTACGCCCTGCAGATCGACAAGGAGTTCTCCAAGGACGAGATCCTGGAGCGCTACCTGAACATCGCCGCGTTCGGCAACGGCGCGTACGGCATCTTCGCCGCCAGCCAGGTCTACTTCGGCAAGCCGCCCAGCAGGCTCAAGCTGGAAGAGGCCGCGCTGCTGGCCGGCATGGTCAAGGCGCCATCCCAGAACGACCCGACCACCCGCAGCGGCCGGGGTCTGGCGTTCGACAGGCGCAACTACGTGCTGCAGGACATGGTCACCACCGGTGCGATCAACCAGCAGCAGGCCGACGCGGCCAAGGCCACCAAGATGGTCGTGAGGGACAAGCGCACCCCGAACGGCTGCGTCGCCACCAACCAGCGCAACTGGGGCTTCTTCTGCGACTACTTCTACCGCTGGTGGATGTCGCAGGAAACCTTCGGCTCCACCCCCTACGACCGCGAACGACGCCTCAAGAGCGGCGGCTACCGCGTGGTCACCACCCTGGACGAGCAGGCGCAACGCGGTGCCGACCAGGCGGTACGCCGGGCCAAGAGCGAGACCGCCGAGGAGGCGGCGATGGTCGCCACGGTGGAACCGGGCACGGGCCGCGTCCGCGCGCTCGCCGTCAACCGAGTCTTCCGGCCCGACGACCCGCGTAAGCCCGCCAACAAGCCGCACAGTGACCCCAGACAGCGGGCGCAAGGCACCCTGGGCAACCATCCCCGAACGGTGAACCCGTTGCTCACCGGCGGCGACGGCATCACCGGCTACCAGGCCGGCTCGACCTTCAAGATCTTCACCGTGGTCGCCGCCCTGGAGAAGGGCATCCCTGCCAGCCACACCATCGACGCACCACGACGGTTCCGGTCGGAGTACGTCATCGACCGCGCCAGTCCCACCGCGTGTCCGGGCACCTCCCGCTACTGCCCTACCAACGCGGACAAGAAGGCCGGTGGCGTGCGGAACATGTGGAGCGCGTTCGCCCGGTCGACGAACACCTACTTCGTCCCGCTGCAGCAACAGGTCGGCGCGGAGAACGTGGTCGACGTGGCCGAGCGGCTCGGCATCCGGTTCCGGGTCGACCGGGAGGACCGGTGGGCCAACGACCGGGAGGCCGCCCACGACTGGGGCGCGTTCACCCTGGGCGTCTCCGCCACCACGCCGCTGGAGCTCGCCACGCGTACGCGACGCTGGCCGCGGACGGCACCTGGTGCGCGCCGACACCGGTGCAGGAGATCCGCGGTCCGGACGGCGGGACCTTGGGCATCGTCACGCCTCGCTGCGAGAAACGCATCAGCACCGACGTGGCCCGTGCCGCCGTCGACGTCGCCCGCTGTCCCGTCGGCGACGACTCCAGCACCAGCCGGTGCGGCGACAGCCGTACGGCAAGACAGGTGAAGGTCGCCGTGGGTGCCCCGGTCGCCGGGAAGGCCGGCACCACCGACGCGGAGAACTACGCCTCCATGGTCGCGATGACCAAGCAGTACGCGGTGGCCGGCATTCTGACCGACCCGGACTGGCCGCAGACCTCCGTCAAGATGGGGCACCAGCAGCGCGACGGCATCAACCCGCCGGTCTACGAGACCCTGCGGGACGCCATGAAGGGCAAGCCACGGATCGATTTCGCCCCGGCACCGACGGACCTGGCCGGCTGAGCCGGGTGCCGCCCGTACGTCGAAATGTCACGGTGCGGTGGTGACACAGTGTCACTGCCCGGCAGGTTCGGTAAGCGGTGCAATGGGATGTCACCACCGTCAACGAAAGGTACTCCTCCGATGAACACCCCTCGATCCGGCGGAGCGTGGAAGCCGACGGATCACCCGAGCCCTTCTGACGCGACGCACTCGCGAGCGAGGAGGCATTCGCCGCCTGCCGTCGATCCCTCCCGCCCGTTCGGCGCCCACCTGCGCATGGCCTGGTGGAAGCCGCTCGTGGTCCTCGCCGTGCCGCCGGTGGTGATGCTGGTGCTCCAGGTGCTGTCCTGGCAGCTGGTAGGTGTCGTCGAGGGCAGTGACGATCCGATGTCTCCCACCATGACGCCGTTGAAGTCCCTGGGTATCAACCTCAGCATCGGCGCGTCCGGCGTCGTGGCGATCCTGCTCCTGGCGCGGATCGCCCGGGTGCCGTGGCGCAGCCTGATCAGCGCACCCCGGGCCTTCGACGCCCGCCGACTGGGAACCTACCTGCTCGCGGCGGCGCTGCTGGTGAGCGTCGGCATCGGTGTGACGGCACTGGTCGCGCCCGGCCAGGCGGGCTGGATCGGCTTCGGTGTCAGCGGCACGACGATCGCCCTGCTGGTGGTGACCGTACTGACCATCCCGCTCCAGTCCGCCGGCGAGGAGCTGTGGTGGCGGGGTGCCCTGCTGCCCGTCGCCGCCTCCTGGGCGCGTGCGGTCCGGCCGGCCCTGGGCGTCGGTATCGTCGTCTCCAGCCTGGGCTTCGCCACGCTCCACGGTTCGAGCGACCCCTGGCTGTTCGGCTACTTCGCCTTCTTCGGCGTCTGCACAGGGCTGATGGCGATCATCAGTCACGGCCTCGAGGCGCCGGTCGCCTTCCACGTCGCCAACAACGTCCTGTTCGGCATCGTGAACACGGTGATGGCCGACGGCAAGCCCTACGCGATCGACAGGTCCACCGAGTCCGGTGACCCGTCCCTGTTGATGATCCTGGCGGCCGTCAACATCGCCATGGTGGCGCTGGTCTGGCGGCGCGAGCGGCGAGCCCGCGCCGCGATCGCAGGTTAACCCCACCAGGGAAGGGTGCCCGTGCGTAGGTGGTCGTGCAGGGAGCGGGCGACCTGGGCCATCGCCGCCTCACTGCCGGGCTGCGCGGCGGCGGGCACCCGCGAGGCGGTGAGCGCGGCGACCGCGTACGACTGCCCGTCCGCGTGGTCCACCACACCGATTTCGTGGCGCAGGTGCAGCAGGGTGCCGGTCTTGGACGACCAGCGGGAGGCGTCGGAGGTGAAGTCCGGGGCGAGCCGCTGCCGGTGCAGGTTGTCAGCCATGAGGGCGCGTACCCGTGCGGCAGTGGACGCCCGGATCGATGAGGGCCGCCAGAGCGCGTGCAGCAGGTTGACGAAGGCCCGGGCCGACCCGGCGTTGGCGCGGGTGACGTCGAGTTGGGCGACCGGGTGGCCCTGCCCGGGGTCGGCGCCACCGATGGCGAGCGAGTGGGCGAGATGAACCTCGTCGGGGCCGAGACGCTCCGCCGGCGTGTCGGCGAGGTCACCGGCCCGGTGCCGCACGGCGATCCCGTCGATGCGGAGCCGCCGCAACTCGGCGGTGACCGCGGTTGGCGGGACGAGGCCGAACAGGGCGTCGGCGGCGACCGAGTCGCTGATGCAGGTGCTCAGGTAGAGCAGGTCGTCCACCGCGATCCGCGCGGGATGGCGGAAGCGGCTCAGCCCGGTCGGACCCGGTGTGGTGATCCGACCGGGCGCGACGTCGACCGGCGTCGCCGGGTCCAGTTCCCCGCGCGCGACCCGTTCCAGCACGGCGACCGCCAGCGGCACCTTCACCAGCGACGCCGACGGGTACGGGGTGTCCGCGTCGAAGCCGATCTCCGCGCCGGTGCCGAGGTCGCGGACCAGGAAGGCGCCGTGCAGCCCTGCCTCGTCGAGCAGGTCCTGGGCGTTGCGTACCACCGCGACGGCGCTCATGTCGGACCTGCGGTCGAAGGGCTCCCCGGTGGCGACCCCTCGGTCGGCCTCGCGTGCCCGTAGCAGGCGCCCAGGCAGCGCGCGATGTCCGCGTACAGGACCGTGGTGAGCTGATCGAGGTCCTCGCGTGTGCCGGTGGCGACGTCGTAGCCCCGCAGGAGCCGCAGGCCGGCGAGAGGACGCCAGTGCAGGTCGAACTCCTCGGCCTGTTGACGGGAGGAGAGCAGCAGGTCCGGAGAGCCGAGAACCGCTGCCGCGGCGTCGACCAGCGACGTCGCGACCGTCACCTGGGTCGGCGCCAGGCCGACCGCCTGGCCGGCGCGGGTCAGTGGGTCGCGAAGGTGCGCGACGTCGTCCTCGGGTTGGATCAGGATCCTCCGGCGTGCCTGCGTGCGGGCTCGGCCGCTGCGCAGCGTCTCCAGGAACACCGTCGGCGCGGGGAACGGGGTCCGGGCAGCCAGCCCCAGCGGGACCCGCCAGGGCGCTGTCGCCTCCGGAACCGCCACGATCCCGGCACCGACCTCCAGGGTCCGGCAGAGCCGTTGACGCTCGGACGGGCCGGCCGGCCGTACCTCCAGGTGGATCCGCTGCCGCCGTGCCGCGACCACCAGGTCGGCGAGGCGGTGCGGCGGGCAGATCTCGGGTACGGCGACCAGCAGCGGGCGCAACCGTGCCCGCTCGGCGTCGTCGCGCATGCGTCGGCGAGGTCGACCAGGCGCCGGGCCGACGGCAGCATGCCCTGCCCGAACGACGTCAACCGGACCGCCCGGGACGACCGGTCGAACAGCCGTGCCCCAAAGTGCTCCTCCAGGGCGGCGATACGGCGACTGGCAACCGACTGGGGAATGCCCGCAGCGGCGGCCCCGGAGGTGAAGCTGCCGTGGCCGCTGACCGCGACGAAAGCCCGGCAGGCGGCGACGACATCCACTCACCGAACCTATACCCGGAGCGCATGGACGAACTGGCGCGTCGCCTGCCCGGCATCAGGCCGGAGCCGGCCTGATGCCGGGCGCGATGACACAAGATGGTGCGGGGCGTGAGGTGGCGACGCCGACGAGAGGCCGCGCGGACCGCTGTCTCAACTCGCGATCCTGTAGGAGGTTCTCACTGTGAGATGGCGGTCGCCTCCAGTTCGACGAGCACGTCGGGCTCGAAGAGGTGGTCCACTCCGATCAGTGACGCCGGCGGAAGGGGCCAGGGCAGGCCGAGTTCCTCGACGACCGATTCGATCCCGGCCATGAACGGCCCGATCTTCTCGGGTGCCCACTCGGTGACGTAGAAGGTCAACCGGACCACATCGTCGAATGATGCGTCGGCTCCGGCCAGGGCCCGGCCGGTGTTACGCAGCGCCTGCGCGACCTGCCCGGCCAGATCGCGCGGCGCGACCGGTGAGCCATCTGCCAGTCGAGCGATCTGACCGCTGACGTGGATGTGACGCGACCCGGTAGCCACGGCCACATGATGGTAGGGCGTGTTCGGTTGGAGACCGTCAGGGCTGAAACGGGTAACGGGCATCAATTCTCCTCCGTTGGAACCAACTTGGTTTACCATTGATACCTAGTTGACGGAGGACACTTCAAGGAGACCTGGTTTCATGCGCGATACCACCACCGCCCGTGCCGAGGAGGTGCGTATCGACGCGCCGCACCGCGAGCTGCTCGACCAGGTGTTGGACAAGTGGTCGCTGAGTGTTCTCAACGAACTGTGCGAGCGCCCGTGCCGCTTCAACGAACTGCGCCGCGCCGTCCCGGCGGTGACACAGAAGTCGCTCACGGCGACGCTACGACGGCTCGAACGCAACGGGATCATCGAACGTCACGTCGTGGCGACCCGCCCGGTCGCCGTGGAGTACCGGATCGCCCGGCTGGGAAAAACCCTGCGCGCCCCGGTCGACGCCCTCCTCGAGTGGGCCGACACCTACCTGCCGCAGATCGAACACGCCCGCAAGGCGTTCGACGCGGAGATCGAATGACGAATGCGGGCCACAGTGCCCCTGTTCCGCCTCTCGGCCCGCTGCCGCATCTGGAGACCGCGAGGTGGATAGCCGGTAGGCGGCCGGGCCATGACGAACGCCGCCTGGTCCGGGTCCAAGGTCGAACGCGGCCTGGACTGGCAAGCAACGAACCGGTCCTCATGGCGATCGGGCCGGTACTCCACCCCGACGACGCGATCGCGAGCAAGATGAGCGTCCTCTACGGGCGGGCGTTCGCCCGGGACTTCATCGACGTCGACGCCACGTTCCGATCCGGAGTCTCCTACGCGAGCTGACGTGGCGTCAGCATCCCTGATCTTGGCTGTTTGGCTGATAGGGGGTCTCGTCGCGGATGCAGGCCCAGAGAACGTTGCGGCGTTGTCCGAACAGGCGGCTGCTGTCCCGACAGCGCGGCTTACCCGTTCATGCGGTCGAGGCGCTGAGGACGCAGTCGACGGCGGTATAGAGAGTTTCGGTTTCGGACTTCAGGATCGAGTCTCCGGCGGGCAGGGCTCGTTCGATGGAGAGCCCTTGGAGGACGGTGAGCAGGAATCTCACTCGGCGTGCGTGGTCTTCCCTGGGTAGCGCGCCTTCGTCAGCGAGCACCGTCAGCCAGTACTCGACACGGCGCCACCCTCCTCGCTCCACAGCCAGGTACGCGGCGTGTACCTCCTCGGTGGGTTCGGGGGCGATGAACATGTGGTACGCCCTGCCCCACGCCTCACGTGCCTGCTCACCGACGCCGGCGGGGGCGAGCACCTGCCGGAGGCAGTTGACCAGTCGATCCCGTGCCGGTAGCGATCGGTCGTGGATCGGGTCGTCCGGGACCAGGTGGTCGTAGATTCTGGCGAGCACCGCGTCCTGCAACGCG
Source organism: Micromonospora sp. NPDC049201 (assembly GCF_055586805.1). NCBI lineage: Bacteria > Bacillati > Actinomycetota > Actinomycetes > Micromonosporales > Micromonosporaceae > Micromonospora > Micromonospora sp. NPDC049201. The sequence continues at coordinate 18,217 of NZ_JBVJHM010000020.1, forward strand.
CGCTGGGTCGGAAAGTGGAACCTGAGCGAGCCCGTGCTCACCCCGGCCCGCGCCGCGACCGCACGCACGCTCAACCGCGTGGTCAGATCCTCCGCGAGCATCGCCGCCGCAGCCGCGAGGATCCGTTCCCGCGAGCCGGTACTCCTGTCCTCCCGTGTCATCTGCCACCTCCTGGCACAGCGTACTAGCACGCCGTGCTAGCGTTGCCACTAATACAGCGTACTAGTGAAAAGCGGCGGGTCGACAGCTAGCGAGGGAACGTGATCGAGGACTGGCGGCAACGGCGGGCAGCCAAGCGCATCACCAGCGGAGACGGGCGGGCATTGAAACGCCTCCGCTGGTGGCAGCTACCCTTCCGCGCACTGTTCTACCTGCCGCTGCCCCACGGGGATGGCCGGCAGACGGTGTGTGCCGTCGACATCCCACGCCGGACCGACCCGGGCGGCGGCAAGGCGAGAGCGCACCTGTATCTCGACGGCAGACACCACGCCGAGTCCAAGCTCCCGGCAGCCTTCCCCGTCGAGGGCGGCACCATCGATGTGGCGATCAGTGCATTCGGGCTCAAGCGCTGCCACTACGTCACCACCGCCGGCGCGGAGCACCCTCTCATCCCGGATCCGAAATCCGCCGAAGGACGCCGCGCCCGCGTCGACCGCGAGCACCCGACGCTGAGCCGCTCGATCAGTTACCTCTCCGTGCTGGTCCTCCTTGTCGGCGTGGGCCTGAACCTGCTGCAACTCGCCGAACCGGTGTCGCGGATCCCCCCGATCGCCGAGCACATCGGAACTTTCGAGTCGCCCGTTCGGCTACCGATCTGGCTCAACTTCGCCCTCGCCGTCGGGGCCGTACTGGGGAGCACCGAGCGGGCACTCCGCCTGCGTCACAGCGTGCTCGACCAAGCCGGGAAGTAACCACATCCACCAGAGGAAGCCATGACCACGATGAACAAACCGGCCTCGCTACTCACGCCGGCCGAGCCCCGCAACGGGCCGTCAGTCCCCACCGGAGTGGAATACCACCGGGTACTCGCCGGCGACAAACGCCGGATCGGTCGCGGCGTCCTCGCCATCCTCCTCCTGCTGGCAGGGCTCGTCATCTTCCCAACGGTCCTCGGCAGGGCGGCTGCGCTCATCGACGTACAGATGGGCAATACCCCGCCAATCCTGGGGGGCAGCGACTACACGCCGCTCTACCACGCCAGCACGATGCTCTCCCTCGGCCTGCTCATTCCCTGGAGCATGCTCATCCAGCGGTGGCTCTACGGGGTGCCCGGTGCGTCCCTGCACTCCGTGACGTCTCGGTTCCGCTTCGACCTGCTCGGCAAGTCGCTGCTCATCTTCGGTCCCGCCTGGCTGGTGGTCAACGCCCTCGGAGCCCTCACGCCCGTCGAGGAATCCCCCTGGTCGCAGACCGACCTCATCGCCATCTTTCTCACCACGATCCTCCTCACCCCGCTTCAGTCGGCGGGCGAGGAATACGGCGTACGTGGGCTGATCTTCCGCGTGATCGGAAGCTGGACCCGCAGCCCCCGGGCGGGACTGATCGCCGGGGTGCTGCTCTCCAGCGCGCTGTTCACGGCCGCACACGGCGCCACGGATCCGTACATCATCGTCTGGTACTTCGTGCTCTGGACCGGACTGGCCGTCATCACCTGGCGCACCGGCGGGCTTGAGATCCCCGTCATGCTGCACGCCGTACTCAACACATTCAGCCTCATTCTGGCCGTGTCCCTGCGGGTAGACCTCGGTAGCGCACTGCAGGACCGCTCAGCCGGAGTCGGCACGCCGTATCAACTCGTCCCCGCCTTCGCGGTCGTCGTCATCACCGCAACCATCTGGTGGCGTACCCGAAAGACAGGACCAGCACTTACCGTGGGCCGCAGTACCACGCCACGCCACACGCGGTCGTGACGGGACAGCAGCGGCCCCGAAGGTGGGCCCGCCGTGGCCGGTGACCGCGACCGAGTTCGGCAGACCGCAGTCACATCCACGCACGGCACCCGTGCCGCGAGCGCATACACGAACTGGCGCGGCACGTGCCCTGGCAGGCGACTTCCGCGGGCTACGCCGACTTGGCGATGACGTCATCGCCGACATCGTCCTCACCCACACCGGAACCTCCGACTCCGCCGCTACGACCACGGCGGACAGCGCCTCGACCGGGCCCTCGGCCTACACCCTCGCCGCCACCGGCGACGAGCATTCCACGGAATCACCAGAGGAAGAGACCCATGACCGCCAAGGTGCAGACCCGGTGGCGTTGCCCGATCGGAGTCTTCCGTCAGGGCCCGGTCAGTCGGTCGGCGCAGGTGGAGTCCGCCGCGATCCACGAGGTTATGTGGTCGCGACCCGCCGCAACGACGACATGATCACCACCACGGGATCTGCCGCGCCGACCGGCTCATCGCTGCTCTGCCTGCCCGAGCGTGGTGCTGGTTGTCCGGCGGCGCCGCCGGACAACCAGCCTCGCGAGTACTGGTGGCCGCGGGTGCCGGTGCGTGTCGGCTGGCAGCCCGAACGAGGGCACTGGCTGCTCGCCCGGCACAGCATCAGCACCGGCGAGATCGCCTACTACGTCTGCTGCGGTCCTCGCCGCACCCGCCTGGTCGACCTCGCCCCCATCGCTGGGGCCCGCGGACGATCGAGGCGTGCTTTCAACAGGCCAGGAACGAGGCTGGCCTCGACGAGTACCAGGTCCGCGACTGGCGAGCCGCCAACATCACCCTGTCCACGGCCGCCCACGCCTGGCTGTCCGTCGCCCGGCCCCTTACCACAGAAGGGAATCTCGCTCCGGAGACGGGCATGATGATCGGCCACACGGTACCGGAGATCCGAAGACTGCTCACCGCACTCGTAGTGCGATCAACGCACTTGCCCGAGCGGGGCTGGGGCCGGTCACGACGGCGCAGACGACGCCAACACCAAGCCCGAACCTGCCACTACCGCCGACGCGACTACCCCTGCGACGAGCACGGACGTCGCGGCTTTAACGAGCCGTGACCGCGCCGATCCTCACCCATCAGCGAACCGCCAGCGCCTGGGCCGAGGGCCATCTCCTGGCGATCCGCAAGATGGCCCCCGACAGTGCTCACCCACCGTTTTCCTGCAGGTGGAGCGTCAGACTCGGGTGATCCAGTAGCGCAGGTAGGGCCCGCAGGTCACCGGGTCCGTCTGCGATTGAGAGACCACCCAACCTGCGGGCACCTGAGTGGCGGAGCAGATGGACATCCCGTTGTACAGGTTGCTCGTGATCCAGTAGCTCAGGTGGGGCCCACAGTTGACCGGATTCGTCTGCGCCTGAGTCGCCACCCAGCCGGCGGGCACACGGGTGGCGGAGCAGATGTGCATCCCGTTGTACAGATCGTTGGTGATCCAGTAGAGCACGTGGGAGCCGCAACTGGCCGGGTCCTTCTGCGCCTGGGTGACCACCCAGCCAGCAGGGACCGGCGTGGCCGAGCACATCGTGGTGGTGGCTGCCTGTGCGGGGTTCGAGACAGCCAGGGAGAGGCCGAGGCTGGCTGTGGTGAGCGCCATTGCCATCAGAACCCGGTGTACGAGATTCAGGTGACGTTTCGGATGCTGGCCCGTCTTCATCGATTCTCCTTCGTTCTGGATGGAATTCGTTCACTCCCAGACGGCTATGACCGTGGCGAATTGACGGGGCGACACTGACGGTCGGCCCGACAGCCCTCGCCGTCGTCGGAGCGGCCGTGACTGTCATGAATTGGATCAGCACCAGGCTGGGCCTGAGGACTACCAACTGGTTTTGTGGCCCATACCAGGACCGACACGTGTGCGCCGGAGGTGTGAACGGCCGACGGGCCGATTGAGACGGCGGCAGGCCGTACCTCCTGCTGCCGGCACTCGGCTGTCGCCGCCCCTCGACGACCCCACCAGCCGCACCTACTGCAACCGCAGGCCCTGACCGACCGATCAGCGCGTCGTGAGAGTTGGCGTCGCCGATCACGCGCAATGGCCATACCATCTGAGCTCGTGGAGACGGTAGATCTTCGACTTCTGCTAGGTGTCGCCGACGGGGATGACTGCCCCGCTCTCGCCGCCTCGCTCGGACTCAGCGAGTCCGCGGTGCGTAGGCGCCTCCGCCGGTTGACCGCCGCTCCCGAGGGAATTGCCTGGCTGCGGCAGGCGGGGCGAGGCCATCACCTGACCGAGCGGGGGAGAGCCGTGTTGGGGCCGGCCAGCCAGGCGGTGGCCGCGTCGCAGCGGATCGCGCAGCTCATCGGCGTCGAGTCCTTTTCGATGCGGCATGTCGAAGTGGTCACCACGATCGCCGCCACCGGCTCGATCGGGAGCGCCGCCGGCCAGCTACGGATTCCGCAGCCCTCGCTCAGTGCGCAGTTGACGCGGATCGAGCGCCGCTGGCAGGTCACCCTGTTCGAGCGCACCCGAAGCGGTGTCGAGCCTGGGCCGAGACTCGTCGAACTGCTGCCACACCTGCGGCTACTGCAACGGACGCTGTCCTGCCTAGCCGCGCCGGCCGCAGCCGAGGGAACTGCGGTAAACTCGGCAAACCTGCAGTTGACAAGCGAATTCGGATTCCACGGTCTCATCGACGCGCTCCGCAACGATGCTCAGGTCGACGTGCAGCAACACATCGTCGACATCCCTGGTCCGGGCTGGGCGCCGGCGATGCTCACCGCCGACATCTGCCTGTACGCCGATCTTCCGTTCGTCAGCCTGGCCGTACCGCCCGGACGGGACCGGGCGGTCGCGTTCGAGGATCCAGCCCATGTCCTGATGCCGGTCGGTGCCGTTGGCGGCCAGACGGCAGTCAGCCTGCGCGAGTTGGCCGCCTACGACTGGATCAGCGGTCCGCCAGGCAGCCGCAACCATCAGTCCGTGGTCCTGCTCTGCCGGTCGATGGGATTCGACCCACGGATCCGGTTCACCGCCCTGAACGGCCCCAGTGGACGCCGCATCATCGAAGATGGTGAAGCGGTGGCCCTCACCAGCGCGACCCTGGTTCCCAGTGCCGCGCTGCGCGCGGTCCGACTGGCCGAGGACGTCCGGGTGCGGATGACGGTCGGATGGCGGCGCGGCAGCACGGCCACCGCGACGGCTCAGTGGATCGTGCGCTGGCTGCGCGACGGTCAGATCCGGCGACTGGCGGAGCTACGCCCCGACCTACTCGCCGAGATGCGCGCCGACCCGGTCAACTGGCCCGCCTTCGCTGAAGCGCGAGCCGGCTGAGAGTGACAGCCGGAGGAACCCGCCGCTCTCTCTCCTGGGCCAACGTGGACACGACCGACCTGCGGCTGCTGCTGGGCATCGCCGACGGGCTCGACTGCCCCGGCCTCGCCGCCCGACTCTGTCTGAGCCAGACCGCCGTCCGCAAGCGGCTACGTCGACTGGCCGTTCCCGCCGGAACGTCGTGTCTGCACCGGGCCGGGACGGAATACCACCTGACCGAACGGGGACTGGAAGCGTTGGACCCGATCAGCCAGGCGGCGGTCGCCGCCGAGGCGATCACCGCCCTGGTCTGCGTCGACGTCGTCGCCATGCGGCATGTACGCCTGGTGACATCGGTCGCCGCAGCCGGATCGATCAGCGGGGCAGCCCGCCATCTCGGGCTGCCCCAGCCGGCGGTGAGCGCCCAAGTGACACGGATCGAGAGTCGCTGGGGCACCCTGTTCGACCGAACGCCGAGGGGAGTGTCGGCCAGCCCACTACTCGTCCAGTTGCTGCCGCATCTGCAGAGACTGGAGCGTGAACTGTCCCGGCTGTCCGGGACGACCACCGACGACACCGCGCAGGTCCCGGATGGCCTGACGGTGGCCAGTGAATTCGGTTTCACCGGACTGGTCGACGCGCTACGCGACGCAGGCTTGGCCAACGTACGGCAGCACGTCGTCACCATCCCCGGCCCGGGCTGGGCACCGGCAATGCTTGCCGCCGACATCTGCGTGTACGCGGATCTGCCCCTCGCCGGCCTCACCACGCCCGCCGGGTGGGACACGATCGTCGCCTTCGAGGATCCGGCGTACGTCCTGCTGCCAAGGGACACCGGTGCCAACCGGACGTCCATCGCACTGCGCGAACTGGCGGAGCACGACTGGCTCACTGGACCCGCCGGCACCCGTAACCAGCGATCGGTCCTCGCTGTATGTCAGTCCGCGGGTTTCGTACCCCGGATCCGTTTCACAGCCGTCAACGGTCCCAGTGGTCGTCACATCCTCAAGGACGGGGTAGCGGTCGCCCTCACCAGCGCTACCCTCGTGCCTTCCGGCGAGTTGCACACCGTACGGCTGGCCGAGGACCTCCGGGTCGCCTTGACCGTCGCGTGGCGGCGCGGAGCCCCGGCCGCGCCGACCGCCGCGTGGTTGGCGGGGTGGCTGCGTGACCGACATATCAGGCTGTTGGCCGAACGTTGCCCGGACCTGCTCGCCGCGTTGCGCGCCGATCCCTCCCGATGGCCCGGCTACCCAGGGACCTAAACGGGGTCACGGGGCGTTGTACGACGCCCTCGCGTGCGGCCGACTGGACATCGATTGGCTGCACACCGTGCCTCGCTGCCAGTTGGAGCATCGGCGGCCGGTCGGCCACCGCACCCGCTCCCGCAAGAAAGGGTGGAAGGTGGCGCCCCGAACTGGCCAAGCGGGTCGACCCGGAGACCGGGCTGGCGCTCATCGTCGGGCCTGGTCGGTAGCCGGTCACCGGCAGGGATCGACCTGGCCGAGCGTCACCGCGGTCTCCACGATCAGCGCGTGCACGAACCCCCGGGGCAGGTTGCTCCGCAGCTAGTCGGTGGTGGCGAAGCGTTCGACGTTGTCGATGGTGCCGACGACGAGGATGAGGTCGCCGTAGGCGAGGACGGTGTCGGGGGTGGCGTAGGTGAAGGTACGGGGTTCGCCGCCGGGTGGGGTTGCTTGTGCTTTGACGGCGACGACGGTGACGCCCCACTTGCTGCGGACGCGGGATTCGCGCAGGGGCACGCCGACGATGTCGCGGGGTGGGGTGGTCTTGATGACGGCGAAGCCGGCGTCGACCTCGACGTAGTCGAGGATGCGTCCGGAGAGCAGGTGGGCGACGCGTTCGCCCATGTCGTGTTCGGGTGCGACGACGTGGTGGGCGCCGATGCGGGTGAGGATGTTGCTGTGCTGGCCGCTGATGGCTTTGGCCCAGATGTCGGGGATGCCGAGTTCGGCCAGCAGGCTGGTGGTGAGGATGCTGGCCTGGATGTCGGTGCCGATGGCCACCACCGCGCGGTGGAACTCGGCGACGCCGAGTTGTCGTAGGGCTTCGATGTCGGTGGAGTCGGCGGTGATGACGTGCGGCAGCTGTCCGGAGAGGGCTTGCACGACCTTCGGGCGGTGATCGATACCGAGGACCTCACTGCCCCGGTTGACCAGTTCCAGGGCCACGGCGGAGCCGAATCGGCCCAGCCCGATGACGACGACGGGTTCGGTGCGTGTCTCAGCCAACGATCGTCCTTTCCTCGGGTAGTTCGAAGCGGCGGTTGCGGTCGCGCAGCGCCAGCGCGGAGGCCAGGGTCAGCGGGCCGACGCGGCCGGCGAACATCAGTACCACCAGGAGCAGGTCGGCCTGCGGCGGCAGGGTGGCGGTGATGCCGGTGGACAGACCGACGGTGGCGAACGCGGACACCGCCTCGAACAGCACGACATCGAGCCGGTGCGGGGTGGTGGCCAGCAGCGCGAAGGTGGCGGTGACCACGGTGCCGACGCTGAGCAGGGCGACGGCGAGGGCCTGGCGCTGGTTGCTGGCCGGGATGCGCCGCCGGCCGACGTGGACGTGGAGCTCGCCGCGCATCTCCGACCAGAGGACGAAGGCGAGCAGCCCGAACGTGGTGACCTTGATGCCGCCGGCGGTGCCGGCGCTGCCACCGCCGATGAACATCAGCACGTCGCTGGCGAGCAGGCTCTCCGGCCGCATCGCGCCGATGTCGACGCTGTTGAACCCGGCGGTGCGCGTCATGGTGGAGGCGAAGAACCCGGCCAGCAGCTTCTGCCCGCCGCCGAGCGGGCCCAGGGTACGCGGGTTGGTGAACTCGGCGAGGTGAGCACGGCGGTGCCGAGCACGAGCAGCGCGCCGGTCAGGGCCAGGGTGATGCGGGTCAGCACCGACCACAGCGCCGGGCGGCGCCAGCACCTGAGCAGCTCGAACACAACGGGGAAGCCCAGCCCACCCAGGACGACCGCAGCGGCGATCGGCAGGCAGATCCACGGGTCAGTGACATAGCCGACGAGGCTGTCGGCGTTGTGGAGAAACCGGCGTTGTTGAACGCCGACACGGCGTGGAAGACCCCGTCGTACACCGCCTCGCCGAACGGTTCGTCGTAGGCGGTGGCGAACCGGTCGGTCAGCGCCACCGCGACGACGGCTTCGCTGGCGAGACTGAACAGCACGATACGGCGGACCACCGCGCGCACGTCGGTGAGGTCGAGGCTCTTGGTCTCGGCCTGGGCCAGGAATCGGGCCCGCAGGCCGAGCCGCCGGGACAGCAGCACGGTGAACAGCGTCGCGAGGGTCATGATCCCCAGCCCGCCGGCCTGGATGAGCAGCAGGATCACCGCCTGGCCGAAGCCGGACCAGTAGCTGCCGGTGTCGACGGTGACCAGGCCGGTCACGCAGACCGCGGAGGTCGCGGTGAACAGCGCATCCACCAGGCCGGTGCGCTCCCCGGAGCGGGTGGCCACGGGCAGTGACAGCAGGCCGGTGCCGACCGCCACCGCCGTGCCGAAGCCGACGGCGATCACCTGCGCGGGATGCCGCAGCCGACTGCTACGCCGTTGCCACGCCGGTGCTCGGCCTAGCATGCGCCCCCGCACCGTGACGGCGACCATCCGCAGTGCGCGCTCTCGCCGTGGTCGTCTGGCCGGTCCGGGTCATGAACCGCATGCTCTCACGACCTGTCACCGACAAGGCGGGCCGGCCGCTGCCCACGGCCACCGCGTCGACCTGCGGCACGCGCGGCCTACCGCCGCAGGTCGCGTCGCTGGTAGGCGTGCCGGCCGACCATCACCGACGCGACCGCCACCGCACCCATGGCGGCCAGCGCCGGCCAGTCGGGCACCGCCTGCGGCACGGCCGCGAGATGGCGGTACGGCGACAGCGCGCTCACCCAGCTGGGCGCGTGGATGCTGTCGGCGACGACCGTGAGCAGGAACCCGCCGGCGGTCGGCACCACGCCCCACGCCACCACGCCGTGCGGGGCGCGGCCGAGGGCCACGGTCGCGGCGGCGAGGCTGAGCAACGCGACCGGCAGCGCGTTCCATGCACCGGCGAGTGCCGCCGACAGCGGCAGATCCGCGTCGACCAGGGACGCGCCGAGCCACGTCGCCGTCGCGGCGACGGTGACGAGGACCGCCGCGCCGGCCGCGGTGGTGAGGATCTCGGCGTTGAGTAGTCGGGCGCGGGTGACCGGCCCGGCGTGCAGCAGGGTCAGACGTCCGCCGGTCTCGGCGGCGGCGAGCGCGGCGAGCCGTACGGCGGTGAACGCGCCGACCGGAACGGCGAGCAGGGCGAACAGCGTTGCGGCGTACCCGCGGACCGTGCCGAGGCCGGCGAAGCCCGCCTGCGCCGCCAGGTCGGCGAAGCGGGGATTGTCGGCGAGGAAGCCGGTCAGCGACTCGGCGAGCATGCCGATCAGCAGGAAGTAGGCGCCGATCCCGGCCGACCAACCGGCCAGCGGTCGCAGCAGTCGCCGGATGGCGAAGGCGTCCACCGAGCCGAGCAGCCGCAGCCGGGGTGGCCGGCCGGTGGCGGGGGCGAGCAGCCCGTCCCGGGCATCCCGCCGCCCGGCCAGGGCGAGCGCCGCGACGGCCAGCGCGATGGCGGTGAGCGCGAGGACGACCAGGGGCGTCCACCGGTTGTCCCGGTAGGAGCGGAGCAACGCCAGCGGACCGTACGGCGGCAGCCAGCGCAGCCAGCCGAGGGCGGTGACGCCGTCGCCGACCATGCGCGCCATCAGTCCCAGGCCGAGGAACGCCAGCGTGGCCCCGGTCGCTCCCGATCGCGTCGGGAAGATCTGCGCGGCGAGGGCCGCCGCCGCGACCGCCACCAGGCCGGCGGACGCCAGGCCGGCGGCGTGCACGACCGCCCCGCGGGCGGGGGTGCCGACCGCGGTGAGCGCGACGGCGAGCGTGATCCCGGTCAGGATCATCGCGGCCGTCAGCACCGCGACGTGTCGGCCGAGCAGCGCCGGTCGGCTCAGCCGTCCGGCGAGCAGGAGATCCCATCGGCCGGCTTCTTCCTCACCCCGGGTCACGCGGGTGGTGGCCAGCGTTCCCCACACCGACAGCAGCACAGCGAGGACGACGCCGGTGCGCCAGACCGTGAAACCGCCGACGGTGTCGAGGGCGACCGGCTCGCCGAACAGTGTGCGGATCGCGGGGTTACCGGCCAGGACGGCGAGGGCCTGCGCGCCGCCACCGTCTGCGATCGTGCCGGCGTAGGTGGCGGCGACCAGCACCGACATGCCGACCGCCAGGGTGAGCACGATGAACGCCCCCCGACGTACCTGCCGGACGGTGAGCCGGGTCACGGCTCGGCCGGCGACCGAACGGACCGCGGGGCGACCTCCTGCCAGGGCGGTCATCGGGCCGACTCCCCGTAGTAGTCGAGGAAGATCTCCTCAAGGCTCGGTTCCCGCACCGTGAGCGCGGTGACCTCGGCGGCGGCGAGGGCGCGTAGCGCCGGTGCGGGCGGCCCGGTCATGGTGAAGCGGAGCATCCCGCCGTCGCGTGCGACGAGCTCGATCCCGGCCACATTCTGCAGGTCGGGTGCGGGGCCGGTGAAGCGGGCGGTCACCTCGGTGCGGTGCAGCCGGCGCAACTCACTGACGGTGGCGACGTCGACGAGCCGACCGGCGCGCAGGATCGCCACCCGGTCGCAGACCGCCTCGACCTCGGCGAGTTGGTGGGAGCAGAGGAAGACCGTCTGCCCGTTGTCCCGGGCGACCGCGACAGCACGCCGGAACTGCAATTCCATCAGGGGATCCAGGCCGCTGGTCGGCTCGTCGAGGACAAGCAGCGGTGCGCGGGTGGCGAACGCCGCGACCAGGGCGACCTTCTGCCGGTTGCCGGTGGAGTAGGCGCGGGCCGGGGTGGACAGGTCGAGGGCGAACCGTTGCACCAGCTCGTCGCGGTAGGCGCGGTCGACTCCCGGCCCGGTCGCGGCGAGCAGTTCCAGGGTCTCCGCGCCGGTGAGCTGCGGCCAGAGCGCCACGTCGGCCGGCACGTACGCCAGCAGCCGGTGCGCCGCGGCGATGTCCGCCGCGTCGGCGTCGAAGATCCAGGCCCTCCCGGCGGTGGGCCGGGCCAGGCCGAGCAGCAGCCGGATCGTGGTGGACTTCCCGGCGCCGTTGGGGCCGAGGAACCCGAACACCTCACCGGCCGGCACGGCGAGGTCCAGCCCGTCGAGGGCCAGCAGCCGCCCGTAGCGTTTGGTCAGGTGCTGGGTGCGGATGGCGGGTGCGGCCACGGGTGCCTCCGTTCGACGACGTGTCACACTGCCGACCAGGCTTCCCGGCGCACCGGACCTCACCGTACGCCGCCATGCCACGCCCGGAATAGAGCAGCACGGCCGGGCTCCCGCTCACAGCCGTCGCGCCCTGCGCCGGCGGCCGTTATGATCACCGGGATCCGTGGAGCGCCGGGAAGTCTGGTCGGCACCGTGATGGTCCGCGCCCCGGAGGTCCCCCATGCTGTTGTTGTGCTTCGCCGCCGTCCTGCTGGCCGCCGTGCTCGTTTCCGCGCTGGCCCACCGGACCATCCTGTCCACCGCGGCGCTGTTCCTGGTGGCCGGTTTCCTACTCGGTGAGGACACCACCGGGGTGCTGCACCTGCGTGCCGACTCCCCGATCGTGGCGCAGCTGGCGGAGCTGGCGTTGTTCGCGGTGCTGTTCACCGACGGGATGCGGGTCGGTTGGGCCGACCTACGCTCGGCGTGGCGGCTGCCCGGACGTGCGCTGGGCTGGGGACTGCCGCTCACCCTGCTCGTCACCGCGGTGCTCGCGCACTATGTCGCCGGGCTCGACTGGCCGGAGGCGCTGCTGGTCGGGGCGATCCTCGCCCCCACCGACCCGGTCTTCGCCGCCGCGCTGGTCGGCAACGACAAGGTTCCCGCCCGGCTGCGGCACCTGCTCAACGTCGAGTCCGGCGTCAACGACGGTCTCGCCCTGCCCTTCGTGGTGGTGCTGCTGGCGGTCGCGGCCGGTTCCGATGATCTGCATCTGGGGGAGTTGGGTACCGAGCTGGCGGTGGGGCTGCTGATCGGTGTGCTGGTGCCGCTGGCCGCCATCGCGCTGGAGCGCACCCGCTGGTTCGCCGCGTCGGCGGCGTACGCCCCGCTCAACGGGGTGGCGATCGGGCTGCTGGTGCTGGCGTTGGGCAAGGCCACCCACGGCAACCTGTTCCTCGCCGCGTTCGCCGCCGGCATCACCGTGGCCACCTTCGGGCCGCGGGAGCGGGCGGCGTTCGAGCACTTCGGGGAGAACGTCGCCGAACTGCTGAAACTCGCCGCGCTGCTGGTGTTCGGGGCGCTGATCTCGGTGGAGTTCCTCGGGGAGATCTCCTGGACCGGTTGGGTCTTCGCCGTCCTGGCCATCGTGGTGGCCCGGCCGGTGGCGCTGTGGATCTCGTTCCTGCGCTCCGGGCTTGGCCTGCGGGAACAGGCCGCCGCGATGTGGTTCGGCCCGAAAGGCTTCGCCTCGGTCGTCTACGGGCTGCTGGTTCTCGAATCCGGCATCGCCGCCGGCGACGAGGTCTTCCACCTGGTGGCGCTGACCATCGTCATCTCGATCCTGGCGCACTCCTCCACCGACGTCGTGGTCGCGCGGGCCTTCGACGAGGTCCGTGAGACGCCCGCCTGGCACGGCGTGCTGCGCCGGATCGGGCAGGCCCGCCGCTCGGCGGTGACGCCACCGCCCGGCGCCGACCGGGTGGACGGCGGGAGTCGGACCGCTCCGGTCACCGGCGACGGCTCCCACGGCAATGGACCTGACGGTCCCGGCGAGCCGAGGTGACGCCGATCCGGTGGCGACCGCCAGGCCGGGAGGACGCCGTCCGGTGCCCCGCCGCAGGGTGCCGGAGACGACCGTTCGGGCGAGCGGCGGCTGCCTGACCGGCGAAGATCGATACGTCCGGCGCCGTGGCGGATAGGCTGGTCATGGTGTGCCGGGAAGCCTGGTCGGCGAGGTGATGGTCCCTGCCTGCCCACGAGGAGTTCCGTGTCTGACGCCGACCGCCGCAGCACCAGCCTGTTCGCCCGCCGCTCGTGGAGTGAGACCAGCCGGATCTCCACCATCCTCCGCAAGGAGACCGTGGGTGGCGCCCTGCTGCTGGTGGGGGCGGTGCTGGCGCTCCTCTGGTCCAACTCACCGTGGGCGGAGAGCTACCACTCACTGCGTGACCTGCGGGTCGGGCCCGCCGCGCTGCACCTCGACCTCAGTCTCGCCACCTGGGCCGCGGACGGCCTGCTGGCGATCTTCTTCTTCGTCGCCGGCCTGGAACTCAAGCGCGAGTTCGTCGCCGGTGACCTGCGCGATCCCCGCCGCGCGGCGATACCGGTCGCCGCCGCGGTCGGCGGAGTGGCGGTGCCCGCGCTGCTGTTCGTCCTGATCGCCGCCGGCGCGGGGGAGGGCGCCGCGCGGGGGTGGGCCGTCCCGACCGCCACCGACATCGCCTTCGCCCTCGCCGTGCTCGCCGTGGTCGGCCGGTTGCTGCCCTCGGCGCTGCGGACCTTCCTGCTCACCCTGGCCGTCGTCGACGACCTGCTGGCCATCGTCATCATCGCCGTGTTCTACACCTCCGACCTGTCCATCGGGCCGCTGGCCGGGGCGCTGATCCCGCTGGCGGTCTTCGGCCTGCTGGTGCAGCGCCGGGTACGGTCCTGGTGGCTGCTGCTCCCACTGGCGGCGGCGACCTGGGTGCTGGTGCACGAGTCCGGCGTGCACGCGACCGTCGCCGGGGTGCTGCTCGCGTTCACCGTCCCGGTCGTCCGCAGCGCCGCGGCCGGCGGTCCGGACGCCGGACCGGGGTTGGCCGAGCACTTCGAGCATCGGATCCGGCCGCTCTCGGCCGGGGTGGCGGTGCCCGTCTTCGCCTTCCTCGCCGCCGGGGTGACCGTCGGCGGCCTGGCCGGGCTGACCACCGCGCTCACCGACCGGGTCGCGCTCGGCATCGTGGTCGGCCTGATCGTCGGCAAACCGATCGGCATCATGGCAGCCACCTGGCTGGCGTCGCGCGTCACCCGAGCCGACCCGGAAGAGGGCCTGAACTGGTACGACGTGCTCGGCCTGGCGCTGCTCGCCGGCATCGGGTTCACCGTCTCCCTGCTCATCGGCGAACTCGCCTACGGCCTCGGCAGCGAACGCGACGACCACGTCAAGGTCGCGGTACTCACCGGATCGCTGCTCTCCGCGCTGCTCGCAACGGTCGTCCTGCGCGCCCGCACCCGGGTCTATCGACGGGTCCGCGAACTGGAAACCACCGACCATGACCAGGACGGCGTGCCGGACATCTACCAGCCGCGGCCCGGCCACGCCACCGAACACTGAGCCGACCAGCCGCCAGCCGTCGGCCGCCTCGGCGATGAGCAGCTTCCTCGGCCGGACCTCGACCAGGCAGCCATCCATGAACGCCAGCCACAGACTGACGCCGCCCGCTGGAGTTGTGCGCTGCACAGCATCGGCGTCTGGCTGCCGGCGGCCTCGTCGCCCAGGCCCTCACAAACAGTGGATGACTGCCCAGACTGATAGGTTGATCTCGGTGTGCCGGGAAGTCTGGTCGGCGTTGCGGTGACGGCTGACCAGAACCGGAGAAACGCCGAATGAGCATCCTGGCCTGGATGGCGGTGGCCGTGTTCGCCACCGCGTACGTCCTGATCGCCACCGAGAAGATCAACCGAGTGACGGTGGCGGTGGGCGGTGCGGCGATCATGCTGGCCATCGGCGCCACCGACGCCGAGCACGCGTTCTTCTCCGAAGAAGCGGGAATCGACTGGAACGTCATCTTCCTGCTGCTGGGCATGATGCTGATCGTCGGCGTCCTGAAGCGCACCGGCCTGTTCGAGTACCTGGCCATCTGGAGCGCCAAGAAGGCGCGGGGCCGTCCATTCCCGATCATGGTGATCCTGGTGGTCGTGACCGCCGTGGTGTCGGCGGCGCTGGACAACGTCACCACGGTGCTGCTGGTGGCACCGGTCACGCTGCTGGTCTGTGAGCGACTCGACGTGCCACCCATCCCGTTCCTCATCGCCGAGGTCATGGCGTCGAACATCGGTGGTGCGTCCACCCTCGTCGGCGACCCGCCGAACATCATCATCGCCAGCCGGTCCGGGTTGAGTTTCACCGATTTCCTGAACGTCATGGCCCCGTTGGTACTCATCGTGATGGTCGTGTTCGTCGGCCTGTGCCGGATCATGTTCCGCAGGGCGTTTCGGTACGACGCCGAGCGTGCCGCACGGGTGATGGCGCTCCGGGAGGCGGACGCGATTCGCGACAGCCGTCTCGTCGTGATCAGCCTGGTGGTCCTCGGCGCGGTACTGCTCGCGTTCAGCCTGCACACCGTGCTGCACCTGGAGCCGTCGGTGGTGGCGCTACTCGGTGGACTGCTGCTGCTGGTGCTGTCCCGGCTGGACGCTCAAGAGGTGGCCAAGGACGTCGAGTGGCCGACACTGGTGTTCTTCGCCGGCCTGTTCGTCATGGTCGGCGCCCTGGTTGCCACCGGGGTGATCGACAGCATCGCCCGGTCGGCGACCGAGGCCGTCGAGGGCAAGCTCTGGCCGGCCACCATGTTGCTGTTGTGGGCTTCGGCGGGGTTGTCAGCGATCGTGGACAACATTCCGTACGTGGCGACGATGAGCCCGATCGTGAGCGAGTTGGTGAACGCCGAGGGCGGGCTCGACAAGGCTCAGGTGCTGTGGTGGGCGCTCGCCATCGGCGCTGACTTCGGCGGCAACGCCACTGCCGTGGGCGCGTCGGCGAACGTGGTGGTGCTCGGCATCGCGGACCGGGCCGGGCACAAGATCACATTCTGGGGCTTCACCAAGTATGGTCTGATCGTGACCGTGATCTCGGTGGCGATCGCGGTGCCGTACCTGTGGTTGCGGTTCTTCTGACTCTCAGGTGCCGAGGATCCGGTCGAGCAACCCGTCCAGGGTGATCGCCCCGGTCATCACCTGGTCGCGGTCCACGACCGCGACCAGCGGCACGTTCGTCCGGGCCATCACCGAGGCGACCTCAAGCAGAGTGGCGTCGGCGCTGACCGCCGGCAGACCCGGGCGGTTGCGGGGAAGTAGATCCGCGACGGTACGGTCACCGATCCCCGCCAGGACCACATCGGCGGCAGCCTCGTCGATCACCCGCGCCAGCGCCGGATCGTCCTGGCAGTAGGACGGCAGCGCCATGCGCAGTACCTGCGTGCCCGCCAGGACCGTCGACGGTCGACCCGCGGTGTCCACCACGATCAGGCCGGGCAGATCCTGCGCCGCCAGGATCCGGGCGGCCTCTCGGGCCGGCATGTCCTCGGTGACCGTGTCCATCGAGATCGCTACGTCGCTCGCGCGCATGCACCGACGATACGCCGGGGCCGTCGCGTTGGTCGCACGCATGCCGCCGGGCCCGCCACCGGCAGCGGACCTACCTCTGGTAGACGTCCGGAAAGCCGTCATGATCACGGCCGACCTGCTCGGTCTCAGAGATCAGCAGCGCGTCGCCGATCGTCACGCAGCACCTCGGCGATGCGACGAGCTTCGGTCCAGGAACCACGGCCGAGATACGAGGAGGTGACTGGTGATTGGACCTCACAGGCGAGCACCTGTCGGAAGACGGGTCGGAGCCATGTGCCGACCAGACTTGCGGCTCACCGCAACCCCTCGTACCGGCAGTCACGCCCGCAACGCCCGCTGCCAGCTACGACCGGCGGTGCCCCTCGTTCCTGCGCCCCAGCAGTCTCAGGAGCCGGTTCCCCATCCCGAGTACCACCGCCACCACGAAGATTGGCGTGAAACCCCAGGGAGGCGGAGTCGGTGGCGCGCCGTCGGCGAGGAGGCCCACGAAGACGCCGGCGGCCACCGCCGCCGTGACGATCGTCGCGCGCCAATCGGTCAACCAGGCGGCCAGCAGGCCGCAGGCAACCGCCATCACCAGTACGCGTCCCACCGGGTCCTCGGCCGGGAACATCACCACCGCGGCGAACGTGGCCAGCACGACAGCGCCCACGCCCGCGACCAGCTCCCTGATCAGCGCGACTCCGCGATCCTCCGCCTCTGCGGCAACGCTCACGGCCTCAGCCCCATCTCGCACCCACCGCAGTGCCGACTCTGCGGTGGTCCAGCAACCGGGTCCACGATACGCGCCGACGGGCTGGTGCCGGTTGACAGGCTTGTGCAGCGCGCCATGGCACCCTAGGCGATGTCTGCAGAGAACGACCACCCGGCGCCTGGGCTGGTCCCCGGACGAATGGTTCCTCGTCACGTGCTACGCGAACGCAGTTGTTCGGCCATGACACGTTCTCTCCAGCCGAAGTAACACCTCGTCGGTCCGCTCGTACCTGCTGTCCTACCCGTGCGTTCGGTTCCAAGTCCGATGCCGATGCCGGCTCTACCTGCCCGAGTCTGTCCGTCGGAGATCAAGGACACGGCCCTGTTGCTGTGGATGGCTCGTCCGGCACGCTGTGGCCGGGTGAGCGCGCAGCACCTTCTGCGCGCACTGGGCTGGCCCCCGTCCCACCGTCCCGACATTCAGCCGCGTCACGGCATGCTCGTCATGCGATCGGCCAGCGAGGGTCGCCACCAGGTGGGCAGCCGAACAGACTTGCCCTTGCCGGCGAATGCCCGGCAACTGTGCCGCATCGAGCCCGGTGAGCCTGTGCTGCTCGCCGCCATCGTCACGCATGACCTGCTCGTCGTGCATCCCGTCAGCACCGTCGTGCGCCTGCTCGCCGACCTGCACACCCACCTGACGGGAGCCGGCAATGACCGCTGACCCCGCCACCGTCGCTGCCGCTCGCCAAGTTCTGGCTCACCTGGGCGTCACGGTGACCGATCTGCGATCGCACCCTGTGACGCCGGCCGTCCTGCCGACGGTCGCCGAGTACCTGCCCCGTGTTGTCGCCGCTGCCGGGCCCGGAGCACGCCGTACGTACGGCACCTACTGGGACCGGATGGCCGCCGCGTGGCCCGAACGGCCTTTGGACACCATCACCGCCAGCGACGTCGAGGCCCTGAAACAGGCGATGATCGCTGGCGCCGTGGCGCGGCGCAACAGCCGCAACGGCCGGCACGCCGGCGAACACCTCATCGCCGCCGCCCGCGCCTTCTACCGACGGGCCATCGCCGACGGGCTGATCGACGCCCCCGCCAGCCCTGCGCACCGGGTCGCGAAACCCCGACGCCTACCCGGCACCCGTCGCGCGCTGACCGCAAACGAGTTGGAGGAGATCAACGCGATGGCGCGCACCAGCGGGAACGACGTCATCCTCGACGCGCTGCTCCTGCGCCTGCACACCGAGACCGCGTGCCGCCGCGGCGGTGTCTTGGCTCTACGGCTGGTCGACCTCGATTGCACCAACGGACTCGTCCGCCTCACCGCGACGCTGAGCAAGACCGTCCGCACGGCGCGGGCGGAGGACTGACGCGACGATCCCGGACCGCCGCACGCCCGGACCACCGCCTCCGCGACCGCGGTCAGCCGATGGCGCGACCGCGTTGTCGGATGAGTGCCCGGGCTCTCGGTGGAACTCCCCGGAGTGGCGCGGAAGGGGACCGTCCGAGTGTTGCTGACCGCCCCGCTGCCGAGGCTCTCGTGCCCGGGTCAGGTCCGACGGGCCGATCGCCGTGCGGCGGGGACGCGGAGCGCGGTCAGCGCGCGGCGCACCTCGTCGGCGCCGATGGTGTCGCCGGTCTGCTCGGAGATGGCGAGTGCGAGGTGCAGGTCGTCGCGGGCCGGGAGGTGCTGGCCCGTGTCGCGGTGCACCTTCGCGCGCTCGGTGAGCACCCGCCACTCCGCCTCGCGGTTGCCACTGTCCCGGGCGGCGGTGAGGGCTCTGTCGAGCCACCCGTACGCCTGCCGGTACCGGCCACTGCGGGCGTACGCCTGACCGATGGTCAGGATGGTGATGCCGAGGCCCAGTTCGTCGCCGATCTCCCGGCGCAGCCGCAGGCTCTCCCTGAGATGGACGAGCGCCGCGTCGGACTGGTCGAGTTGCAGCAGCACGTCTGCGAGGTTGTTCAGGGTGACGCCCATCCGTTGGCGGTCGGCGCGTGGGCGGTGGAGGCCGAGGGCTCGGAGGAAGGCCGCCCGGGCCTCGTCGAGGCGGCCGGCGGCGGCGAGCAGGACGCCGAGATGGTCGAGGGCCACCGCCACCGCCTGAGTGTCGTCGTCCGCCTCCCGCAGTGCGAGCGCGGTCCGGAGGCTGTCAACCGCCTGGTCGGTCTCGCCCAGCCGGGACTGGGCCACCGCGAAGTAGGTCAGCGCGGTCGCCTCGTCCGGCCGGCTGCCCAGTCGCCGTGCACACCGCAGCGCACCCTGGGCCACCTCACGGAGATCGCGGTAGTACCCCCGCATGGGGAGGAACGGATACAACTCCGCGCACAGTCGGACCGCGAACAGGTCACCCTCGGTGGTGCTGTCCCGGGCCGCCACGCGCGCGGCGGCGATCAGGTTCTCCCGCTCCTGCTCCAGCCACCGCAGGGCCTCCCGCTGGTCGGCGAAGGTCACAACGGCCCGCGCCTCGACGAACCCGTCCGCCGGTCGGTCGGGGACGCGTCGCAGGTGGTCCCCGGCCCGTCGCGTGGTGCCGAGCCAGTGGCACCGGGCGGCGTGGATCGTCGCGGCCCGGGTCGTCGGGTCGCGCCGGCCGCGCTCCATCGCGTAGAGCCGGACGAGATCGTGCAGGCGGTAGCGGTCCGTCGCGCACGCTTCGACGAGGCCGGCGGCGGCCAGCCGGTCCAGCAGCGTGCGCGCCTCACGGGCATCGGCTCCGGTGAGAACCTGGGCCAGTTCGATGCCGATAGCCGGGGGACAGACCATGCCCCACCGGTCGAACAGGTCCACCGCCTCCGGCCCGCCGGGCCGTTCGGCGAGGAGATCGGCGGTGACCGCGAGGCTGGCGCGTACGGCGAGGTCGTCGCAGCTCAGCTCGTCCAGCCTGAACTGCTCGTCGGCGAGCCGGGCGACCATGTCGGCGAGGGCCCACTCCGGATGGGCGGATAGTCGGGCCCCGACGATGCGCAGCGCGAGCGGAAGGTGGTCGCACAGGTCGGCCAGCACCGCCGCCTCCTCCGCTGCTGCGAGGATGCGTTCCGGCCCTGCGTGCCGGGCGAGCAGCGCCACCGACTCGTCGGGAGCGAGGGCGCCGACGGCGAGGTGCGCTACGTCCAACGTCGGCAGCGCCGTGCGGCTCGTCACGATCACGGTCGCGGTGCCGGGCACCGACAGCAGGCGGCGCACCTGTCCGGCGTCGACCACGTTGTCCAGGACCAGCAGCATCCGCCCGTCGCCGATCCGCATCCGCAGTTCGGCCGCCTCCGCGGCCGCGGTGCCCTCGGTGCCGCCAGAGTGTTCGCCGTCGAGCGCGCGGAGCAGGCTGCCGGTGGCTTCCTCGACCGTCATCGGGGTCAGTCCGGGGCTGCTGCCGCAGAAGTCGAGGTAGAGCGGGCCCCTCGGGTAGGACGGGGCGAGCCGGGCGGTGATGGCGCCGGCCAGCGCCGACTTGCCGACGCCGGCCGGGCCGTGCAGCACGATCGCGCCGGCCGTGCCGAGGGTCGCCTCGATCTGGCTCAGCAGGCGCTCCCGGCCGATGAGGACGACCGTCGGCGGGAGGTTGGACGGCGTGGCATGCGGTGACGTGTCGCCGGGGGTGGCATCGGGACGTCCTGGCGGCGTCGGCGTTCCTTCGCGCAGGTCCCGCTCGATCTCCCGCAGCACCAGCCCTGGCCCGCGGCCGGTCCGGGCGCGCAGCGCGGCGTCCGCCGCGGCCAGGGCGGTCACGGCCTCGGCCCGTTCGCCCAGCCGGATGAGGGCCTGAGCCAGGGCCTCCCAGGCGGACTCGCGGGCCGGTCGGTCGGCGAGTAGCGACCGCAGCGCGGCAACCGCGGCGCGCTGCTGGCCGGCCTCGGCGCAGGCTGCGGCGTACCGCTCCACCGCGACCCATCGACTCTCGTCGAGCGCATCGAGGCGGTGCCCGAGCGCCCCGAAGCGTGGTAGCCCCTCGGCGGCCTCGCCCCGCCAGCGCCCCAGCCCGGCCGTGAGGGTCTGTGCGGACTGCTCGGGGCGTCCGTGGCGGACCGCGTCCCGGGCTTCCCGGATGTCGACCTCGAACCCGTCGAGGTCCAGCTCGCCAGTCTCGACAGTGAGGGAGTAGCCGGAGTTCACCCAGACCAGCCGGTCACGGTACGGTCCCAGCAGGCCACGTAGCCGCGTCACGTACGTTCTGAGGTTGACCGACGCCGACGGCGGCGGCTCATCCCACAAGTCGCCCAGCAGCTGCTTCGTGGAGACCCGCCGCCCGCGCTCCAGCAGCAACGCGGCCAGCAGGAGTTGCGTGCGGCCGGCCGGCAGCGCGACGGCGCTCCCGTTCACGTGCAAAGTCACCGGCCCCAGCAGACCGAATGCGACCGTCATGACCCGCGACCCCCCGTACCCTCGGAGATCTGATTGCTGGCCGTGAGAGCCTAGCTTGATCTTCAGGCGGTTCGGGTGGGCGGGGATCCGGAGGAAGTTCGGGTGCCTGGTGCCCGTCGCGTGGCGTGCGCGTAGCAGCCGGGTGCCGCCGGCGACGCTCGCGGGGAGCATCGCCGGCGGCACCCGGCTGGCGGCCCACGGGGCCTCGCGGGGTGGACCGGCCGCCTCAGTAGTTGACGTAGGCGGTGACGGCGATGTGCTCGGAGTAGGCACCGCCGGTCGCCGTCGGGCTGATGTGGGCGGCGTTGCTGAAGCCGCCGCTGCTCTTGGCGAGGAGGAAGTCGATCCGCCGCTCGCCGTTGGTGTCGTAGGCGGAGGAGCAGTCGCGGCTGCCGCACTTCTCCGCGATCGGGTCCCGGTAGCCGAGCGCCTTGGCGTCGTCCCACCAACCCCTGGTCTTGGCCTCGGTGTTCATGTCACCTGCGACGATCTTGAGGTCGCCACCGAGCCGGCCCATCGCCTCCTCGGCCTCGGACATGTTCTCGTCGGCGCAGTCGGGGCCGTTCCAGGTGTTGGTCGGCCAGTGGATCGAGGCGACCGAGACGTCCTCGTTGCGGACGTTGTCGTGCAGCCGGACGCCGATGTTTTCTACCCGGTCCTGACTGCTTGAGGTGGGCTCCAGGTTCTTGCACCCGCCGGTCTTGTTCTCGGGGGCGTCGGAGCGCCAGCGTGTCTCAGCCTCGGGGGTGAACCGGTCCGAGCGCCAGATCACCGCGTTGGTCTGCTGGTTTTTCAGCTTGCCGCAGGTGCTGGTGTAGCCCATGGAGCCCGGGCTCGCGATGGCGATCTCGCCGGCGTAGGTGCCCGGCAGGTCGTCGGAGAGCCGTTTGAGGAGGGTGTTGAGCTGCGTCTGGTTCGAGATCTGCTGGACGGTGAAGATGTCCGGGCTCAGCGGCCGGCCCTTGAGGTAGGTGAGCAGCCGGTCCCAGAGGTAGCCGTCGGCGCACGCGGTCGGCAGCCAGTTCTCGATGTTGTTGTTGTAGACCACCAGGTAGTTCGGCGACGTGTTGACGGCGGCCTGGGCGGGGGTGGCGCCGGTGAGGCCGGCCGCCGCGGTCATCAGGGCCGTGCTGAGCACGGCGATGGCGCCGCGTACGAGGCGGTGGTGACGAATGGGCATGGTTCCTCCTGGTCGTGCCGGTGTGACAGCGGTCAGAGGGACCGCTGGTATTCCTCCCAGGTCCGCTTGCCGACCACCGGGCCGTCGTCGGGGCCCCGGTTGGCCACGCCGTTGCGGCCGAGGTAGTAGTCGCCGGCCTGGTTCTGCGCACCGGTCGACTGGTCGGTGTCGGCGAGCGCGACGGCGTGGATGTGGTAGCCCCAGTCCCCCTGGGCGGGGGTGCGCAGCCAGGCCGCGAAGCCCACCGTGCGCAGCCGGCGCAGCACATCCGTCCGCGTAACCGAGGAGAGGCCACTGACCGACAGGTCGAGCGCGCCGCCGCCGTCGTGGGTGCCCGCGGACGCGTCGACGCCCGAGTTGTACGAGCCCTGGGTAATGCCGAGCTGGCGACCGAGCAGGCGCTCGGCCTCCAGCAGCATGGCCCTGGTCCGCGTGTTGACCTGCACGCCGCGCAGGGTCACGACGCTTCCGGGCGAGAGGGCCCGGACGACGGTGAAGCGTCCGTCGCCGAGCGCCCGCAGCGACGACGGACCGGGCAGGCCGGTCGCGTCGAGGCCGGTGTAACCGAGAGAGCGCTGGTACGCCGCGTACGCGGCGACGGTGCTGGTGCCGAAGTGCCCGTCCAGGTAGGAGGTCGACAGCAGCCCTCTGGCCTGGAGCGCGCGCTCCACCAGCAGCACGCTGTCCTTCGCACCCTCGGTGAGGGCGGTGTCCGCGCGTCGCGGGTCGATCTGGGCCGCCTTGATGAGCGCCTCCATGTCGACCGCGGGCAGGGCGGCGGACGCCGGGCCCGCGGCGAGCGGTCCACCGGTCGCCACGGCGAGACCGACGGCACCGGCGAGCAGTTTCCTTCTGGTGATCATGTGTGCTCCGTCAAGGCTCTCGAGGCGGTCGTCCGGTCAGCGGCGTGGGGCGGCGGGATGAGCGCACATAGGTCGATGTGACTGCATGCCGCAGGACTATTGGCGTGCCTCCGACAGCAGTCAAGGCGCCTACCCCCGATGAGCGCGGAATGTGCCGGGAATGTGCTGGGTCGGCGCGGCCGTCCAGCGGGACGAGCGCTCGTGGTGGCCCTCGTCTGTCACGACGCGTGCCGGCCAGTCGGCTGACGACGCTGAAGTGGCGGGTCGGCTCGCCCGCCGTCAGGCGGTGGAGGAACCACAGACGTTCCTGACCGGGTGCGACAGGTGCGAGCGTCGGGTCGTCCACGGCAGCCCTCCATGATCACCCACTGTGCGACGCCCATCCCCAGGTTCGGCCCGCCCTATTGGTGAACCACATTCGCGCCGAGCGTGCCACCCGGGCAGAGTCGGCCGGAGAAGAACCACGACCGGATTCGAGACCGGACCGAGCCTCGTCGGCTTCCGTCGGGCGTGGGCATGAACACGTCGACCGCGTCGCGTCGGCCAGATCGGCCGCACCGCCGCCGCCTTAGGGGTGGACCGGAGAACGCGGCCGTCCACGAAGGCAGGGCGCGGGGCGTGGCATCATGAGACAGAGCCAGCGTCCGGGCACAGGGCAACCTCAGGGCACCATCATGCTCCCCGAAGGGAATGCTCATGCGCATCGGGTTCCTCAGATCCACGCGCCCGTTTCGTGTCCGGACGGCCGTCGTCGGAGTGGCCACGGCGGTCGCACTCGCCGCGGCGGGGCTGACCCAGGCCCCGGTCGCGGCGGCTCAGACACTGCCCTACCAGGATCCGTCCCTGCCCGTCGCTCAGCGGGTGGCGGACCTGCTGTCGCGGATGTCGCTCGACGAGAAGATCGGTCAGATGACCCAGGGCGAGCGCGCCAAGGTCAGTCCCTCCGACGTGACCGCCTACCGGCTCGGCTCCATCCTTTCCGGCGGCGGCTCGGCGCCGTCACCGAACACCGCGGCCGGCTGGGCCGACATGTACGACACCTTCCAGCGGGGGGCACTGGCGACGCCGCTCGGCATCCCGATGATCTACGGCTCGGATGCCGTGCACGGGCACAACAACGTGGTCGGCGCGACGATCTTCCCGCACAACATCGGTCTGGGTGCCACCCGCGACCCGGGCCTGGCCGAGCGGATCGGTCGGGCGACCGCCGAGGAGGTCACCGGTACCGGTGTGGACTGGACCTTCTCGCCCTGCCTCTGCGTGGCCCGCAACGACCGCTGGGGCCGCACCTACGAGTCGTTCGGCGAGAAGCCCGAGCTGGCGACGCAGATGAGCAGCATCGTCACCGGCTACCAGGGCACCACCCTCGGCGGACCGGCCAGCGTGCTGGCCACCGCCAAGCACTACGTCGGCGACGGGGGCACCACGAACGGCACCGACCAGGGCAACACCCAGCTCTCCGAGGCGGAGCTGCGGGCCGTTCACCTGCCGCCGTTCGTGGAGGCCGTTCGCCGGGGGGTGGGCTCGATCATGATCTCGTACAGCAGCTGGAACGGGCAGAAGCTGCACGGCAACCGGTACCTGATCACTGATCTGCTGAAGAACGAGCTGGGCTTCCCCGGCTTCGTGGTCTCTGACTGGAACGGCATCGACCAGATCGACGGCGCTCCCGGCTTCACCGGCGCCGAGGTGGCGCAGGCGGTCAACGCCGGTATCGACATGGTGATGGCGCCCGACGGTTGGCAGTCCTTCATCACGCTGCTGCGCGCCGAGGTGCAGGCGGGTCGGGTGCCACTGTCGCGTATCGACGACGCCAACCGACGGATCCTGACCAAGAAGTTCGAGTTGGGCCTCTTCGAGCGTCCCCTCGCGGACCGCTCGTACGCGGGCACCCTCGGCAGCGCGGCGCACCGCGAGTTGGCCCGCGAGGCGGTGGCCAAGTCGCAGGTGCTGCTGAAGAACGGCGGCGCGTTGCCGCTGCGCACCAACAGCCGGATCTTCGTGGCCGGCAGGAACGCCGACAACATCGGCAACCAGAGCGGCGGATGGACCGTCAGCTGGCAGGGCGGCAGCGGCAACACCACCCCAGGCACGACGATCCTGCAGGGCATCCGGAACACCGTGGGCTCGGCCGGGACCGTGACCTACAGCCTCAACGGCAGCGGCATCGACTCCTCCTATGACGTCGCGGTCGCGGTTGTCGGCGAGACGCCGTACGCCGAGGGCCAAGGCGACCGGCCCGCCGGTATGAGTCTGGACGCCACCGACCTGAACACCATCAACACCCTGCGCGCGGCCGGCGTGCCGGTGGTGGTCGTGCTGGTCTCCGGCCGTCCGCTGGACATCGCGGCACAGGTGTCGAACTGGAACTCCCTGGTGGCCGCCTGGCTGCCCGGTACCGAGGGCCAGGGCGTGGCGGACGTGCTGTTCGCCACGCGCCAGCCGACCGGCAAGCTGCCGGTGACCTGGATGCAGTCGGCCAGCCAGCAGCCGATCAACGACGGCGACGGCAAACCCGTACTGTTCCCGTTCGGCTACGGGTTGAGCTACGGCAACCCGGTGCCCGACACCACCGCGCCGACCGCGCCGACCAGCCTGCGCGCCGCGGTCAGCGGCACGTCCGCCACGCTGACCTGGTCGCCGTCCACCGACGACGTGGGGGTGCGGGAGTACGTCGTGCACGAGATGGTCGGCACGTCCGACACGGTGTACGGCCGGACGGCCACCCCGTCCCTCACGATCACCGGGCTGGTTCCCGGCGTGTCGCGGCAGTTCTTCGTGGTCGCGGCGGATGCGGCCGGCAACACCTCGCCGGCCTCGACGTCGGTCCTGCTACAGGCGGCGGGGGTGGACCCCACCCCCACCCCTACGCCCACGCCCACGCCCACCCAGGGCCCGGCCGCCTGCCAGGTCACCTATGCGACCAACGACTGGGGCGGCGGCTTCACCGCCACGATCACCGTGCGCAACACCGGCACCGCAGCCCTGTCCGGCTGGGCGCTACGCTTCGCGTTCCCCGACGCCGGCCAGCGGGTCACCCAGGGCTGGTCGGCCACCTGGTCGCAGAGTGGCACGGCAGTGACGGCGACCAACGCCGACTGGAACGGCTCGCTGCCGGCCGGCGCGTCCGTCGGGCTCGGCTTCAACGGTACGTTCAGCGGCACCAACCCACGCCCGGCCTCGTTCACGCTCAACGGGGCACCGTGCACCGCTGGATGACCGGGTAGCGAGGGCGGATCCGTTCCACCGGCCGTGCGGTGTGCCGGTGTCGTCACCCGGTGACACCCCGGCACACCGCGCTCCGACCGGCACAACCGTGCTCGACACCGTCACCGGCCGCTGCGTCGGTGAGTAGGCCAGCACCTGGAGCCAGTCGGTCAAGGTGCGCCGGCGGCCGGGCCTGGCCGGGCGGTGCGGGATCGGGTGCGGGGGATGGGGAACCGGCAGGGCACCGCCCGGCCATGGCAGCCGATAGCGTGGGCGCGGCTGCGGCCATGAGCCGGTGCAGGCTCTCGCCCACCCGGTGCAGGGTGCTGTCTGGTACCGGAATCCCAGGTGCCGGTCGACGACCGAGCCGTGGGTACGACACGACGACACCGATCCTGGAGTCGCCTGAGTGGGCGACGGCGGGTGTCGGTGAGCCTGCCGCCGCTTGCGCACCCGGAACTCGCCGAATGAGCAACATGCTTCGCCCGGTTCGACCTCGGGCCTCGTCTCCGTGGAGTCGGGCGGGATTATTGCCATAGTCTGGCAACTACGTAATGATGGCATCAGTGGGCGGGTGCTCCGGCAACGCGATGATCTGAACCTCCGCCGGGGTGCCCGCCCAGCTCACGTCGACGACGATGGTGCGAGGAGCTGCTGGTGGCCGTCTACTCTCTGCCCGACATGCCGTACGACTACGGTGCGCTGGAGCCGGCGATGTCCGGCGAGATCCTGGAGCTGCACCACAGCAAGCACCACGCCGCGTATGTCAAGGGCAGCAACGACGCCCTGGAACAGCTCGCCGAGGCCCGCGACAAGGGTGACTTCACGGCGCTGGTGGGGTTGGAGAAGACGTTCGCGTTCAACCTGTCCGGGCACGTGCTGCACTCGACTTCTGGAACAACCTGTCCCCGGACGGCGGCGACCGCCCCGACGGCGAGCTGGCGGCGGCGATCGAGGAGCACTTCGGCTCGTTCGACGGCTTCGCCGGGCAGCTCTCGGCGGCGACCAAGAGCGTGCAGGGCTCCGGCTGGGGCGTCCTCGCCTGGGAGCCGCTGGGCCGGCGGCTGATCGTGGAGCAGGTGTACGACCACCACGGCAACGTCGGGCAGGGCTCGACGCCACTGTTGGTGTTCGACGCCTGGGAGCACGCCTACTACCTGCAGTACCGCAACGTTCGCCCGGACTACGTCGACCGGCTGTGGAACCTGGTCGACTGGGCCGACGTGACCGCCCGCTTCGACGCCGCCCGCACCGTCACCCCGAAGCTCTGACCGGCGTGACCGGCCCGGTCCCGGTCGCCGCCGACCTCGTGCAGCGTGCCGCCGGGGTCGTCGCCGCCCGCAACCGCGGTGACCTCGCCGGCGCGGAGGCGCTGCTGGCCTCGTTCGACACCGACCAGGCGCGCACGCTCGGCTTCTACCTGCTCGCCGATCTCGCCCTCGGGCTGGTCCGCGCGCGGACCGGTCAGTCCCTGGACGACCTGGTCCGGGAACTCACCCTGCTCGTGGCGGCCACACCGCCACCCCCGCCCGGCTGACGGCGCCCAGCGCCGCGCCGCCCGTCGGCGCACGATCTCCTGGAGTACGTCACGGTCAAGCGTTTTCCGTGCGCGTGGCGGCGGCGGCTGCCGCCGCTCTGCTCGCGCTCGCCGTCGTGGGTTGTTCGTCTGTACCCGGCCACCGACAGCCTGCGCAAGGAGGTGGCCCTCGCGGTCACCGCCGACGCGCGGTCCGCCACTCCACCCGGCGCGCCGAGTACCTCGGCCGCCGCAGTGACCAGGTGTTCC
The DNA here is from genome assembly GCF_055586805.1 of Micromonospora sp. NPDC049201. Taxonomy (NCBI): domain Bacteria; kingdom Bacillati; phylum Actinomycetota; class Actinomycetes; order Micromonosporales; family Micromonosporaceae; genus Micromonospora; species Micromonospora sp. NPDC049201. The sequence continues at coordinate 46,855 of NZ_JBVJHM010000020.1, forward strand.
AGCGACGCCTCGACCTCCGGGTAGCCGCGGGTCTTCAGCCCGCGGTCGGGGTTGACCCACAGCCGCTGCGCGGGGACCGCCGCCACCGCCCGCCGCAGCGCGTCCACGACCTCGTCCCGGGACGGCACCCGGGGCGAATGGATGTCCCACCCCCCAGGCCCGACACCGCGCTGGTAGCCGATCGCGGCGAGATCGTCGAGGACGGGCGCTGCGTCGATGCCGAACAGGCCGTCGGCCCGGAGCCGCGCCGCGAAGAGCCGCTGTGCTCACTTGTCCGTCGCCACCGGGTCATCGTAGTCACGGCGCATAGACAAACTTTTCTGTACGAGCCCGACCGTGGTGCCGCACCTTTGACGCGGCTCGTCGTGGGCGTCACGCGGCAGGGCGCGCCGGGCACCGGCACGCCCTGCCGCGCCCAGATCAGGCCAGGTCTGCCCAGCGGGAGTACATGCGCAGGTCCCGGGCGGTGCGCCGGGTGAGCTCGGGATTCACCGCGTCGCCCCAACCGGCCGCCGAGGCAGCCGCCTTCGCCAGTTGTCGGGCGGCCGCGTCGACCGCCGGGGCGGGCATCCCGTCGGCCAGCAGTCGTTCGGCCACCGCGAGCCGGGCCCGGACGTCGGCGGTGGTCCTCGTCGGCGCACAGGCCGTGGCTCGCTTCAACGTCGCGCGCAGGGCGGCGACGCCGGCGCGGGCGGCGTGCCGGTAGTCGGCGTGCGGGACCACCGAGCGGGTCCGGAACGTACCTTCGCGCAGCGCCTCCTGCTGGCGGGCGTTGAGCTGGTTGTAGGCGAACAGCGCCGCACCGTCGGAGTCGGCGTCGTCCACCGCCTGCACCTGGTCCAGCATCAGGTCCGGTGACGTGCCCCGCAGCGGCCCGTAGGTCGCGGTGTAGAGCGGCACGTCACCGACCCGCTCGCGCATGACGGCGGTGTCGTGGCCGACGGACTCGGCTGAGGTGCCGAACGACATGCCGGTGAGGAAGTCCAGGGTGCCGGCGTCGACCCAGGCGCCCCAGTTCTGGAACTTCTTGGCCAGGCCGTCGGTCGGGTCGGCGAAGACGGCGGCGGAGAGCTGCCGGTCGGCGGCGACCCGCCGCTGCATGGTGCGGACCTGGTCGACGAAGGTGGTGATCTGCTTCTCCCGCCAGGCGTTCCAGGTGGGCCACTGCGGCGAGTCGGGCGTCAGGGTGTACGGGTCGACGCCGTGCTCCGCGGCGAACGTGCCGCGGCTGTACGCGGAGTAGGAGAAGTCCGCCCCGTAGGGCAGGGAGACCGGGTAGCGGATGTAGTCCAGGTGCAACCCGTCGACGGCGTAGCCGCGCAGGATCTCCTCGAAGGTGGCCAGCACGTGGGCGCGCACGGCGGGCATCGCCGCGTCCATCCAGTAGTAGCCCGGCTCCATCCGGGAGGGCTGGGGCCCGGCCTTGCCGACGTCCTCACGTTCCACCGCGGCCCACTCGGGGTGCGCCGTCAGCACCGGGCCGCCACCGCTCTCCACGCCCACGAAGAAGGTGTGGGTCCAGGCGTGCAGCTCGATGCCCCGGGCGTGCGCCTCGTCGACCCAGACCTTCAGCGGGTCGAAGCCCCGCATCTCGGGTCGCTGCGCCGGCATGCCGGCCCGCTCGGCCACCGCGCTCGGGTAGATCGTGTATCCGCCCCAGACCGTCTCCAGGAACACCATGTTGAAGCCGGCGGCGGAGATCCGGTCCAGCGAGGCGCGGATCTGCTCCGGGCTGGTCTCGATGGGGCGTACCCACAGGCCACGGCCCTCGACGGGCCGGGACTCCCGGGTGCGGTAGCCGGCCACGTCGGCGCGGCGGGTGGCGTCGCGGGCCAGTTCCGCGGCCCGTTCCGGCTCGCCGTCGGCCGCGGAGCGGGCCCGGGCCAGCAGGTCGGTGGCCTCGGTGAGGGCGGCGTCCACGGCGGCCGGGTCGATGTCGAGGCAGCTTGCCACCGCGGCGGTCTTCCCGGCGCGGGCGGCGGTCACCGCCCGCTCGGCGCCGAGCAGGAAGCTCTGCGCGTCGACGTCGACCGTGACGGTGGCGCCGTCGACGGTGACCTTCGCGCCGAGCGGGGCGTTGCCCTCCAGCCAGGAGCCGCGCGAGCCGTGCCCGGAGAGCACGAACCCGCCGGCCGGGATGGCGCTGTCGCCGCCCTGCCGGGAGACGACCCGCCCGTCGCGGACGGCGACCTCGAAGCCGTAGTCGTTGGTGCCGGTGCGGTCCCGGCCGGCGGCGGGCGTGTAGGCGACGAGCTGCTCGGCGCCCCGACAGCCGGGGAAGCACTCGCCCTTGGCCGGGTCCACCCCGGCGGGGTTCGTGGCGGCGGTCGGGTCGGTGGCGTCGAGCGTGGTGGCGGCGCGCCGGATCAGCAGGTTGCGAAGCTGCACCCGGTCGCCGGCGCGCAGGTGGTCACGCAGCCACCGGCGGTCGTCGACGCCGCCGGTCTCGGGTGGGGAAGCGGAGAGCACCACCCCGTCGGCCGGGATGGCGTTGTTGCCGGGCTTCGGGCAGGAGTCGAGGACGGTGCAGACGCTCAGCACCTCGTACGCCCCGCCGCCGGCGGCGCGCAGCACCGCTTCGCCGCCGAACGCGTTGGTCTTGGTCTCGGCGCCGGAGTCCGGGGTGTAGAGGGCGAGGATGCCGGCGGCCCGCGAGGACGGGTCGATGGCGTCGATGGTGGCGGTGGCGGCATCGGCGGCGACGACGGTGGGCAGGCCGGGGTCGGCGGCGGGCGCGCGCTGGGCGGCGGCGGGAGCCGCCAGCAGGCCGAGCAGGACCACGCCGGCGGCCGCGGAGACGGCGGTCCGTCGCAGGGATGTGGGGGATGGCATACGGCCCATCGTTGGCGCACTGGTACGGACAAGTCAAGGGTTCTTTTTGACGTCGATTCCGGACGTGCGGCATAAAAGCCGAGCTGAGGCTTGACCTGGCGGCGATCATCGGTCAAGCTCTGCCGAACTGGTCCGTACCACTTCACCCCCCTTGCATGGAGGATCCTCATGAGGCGTACCCGCGCCTTCGCGGCGGCCGCGTTGGCCGCCGCCCTCTTCCTCAGCGGCTGCGGCCTGTCCAGCGGCGACGACTCCGGCTCAGCCGGCTCCAGCGACAAGATCAGCGGCGGGGTGAAGGGCGAGATCACCTTCGCCACCCTCGCGCTCAAGCCCACCTTCGACGACTACATCAACGGTCTGATCTCCGACTTCCAGACCCAACACCCGGGGACCACCGTCAAGTGGGTCGACCTGCCGTTCCAGGGCGCGCAGGAGAAGATCACCAACGACGCGCAGGCCGGCACGCTGCCCGACGTCGTCAACCTGAACCCCAACTTCGCCCAGAAGCTGGAGAAGCAGGGCGTCTTCGTGGACATGGAGACCAACGCCGGCGACGTGAAGAGCACCTTCGTGCCCGGCGCGTGGGATGCCTTCAAGGTCCCCGGCCAGGCCGGCTCGTACGGCCTGCCGTGGTACCTCACCAGCGAGGTCACCATGTACAACAAGGACCTCTTCGCCCAGGCCGGGATGCCCGACACCGCCCCGCCGAAGACCATCGACGAGCTGCTCACCCAGGCCGAGAAGCTGTCCGCCGCCGGCAAGGGCCGCTTCTACGGCTGGCACCCGGCACTGGAGAACAGCTTCGTGCCCAACCTGGCGAAGCTCGGTGTGCCGCTGCTCAACGACGACGCCACCAAGTGGACGTTCAACACCCCGGAGGCCGTGCAGTACGTGACCCGGGTCCGCGACCTCTACACCAGCAAGGCCATCGCACCGGACTGGCTGACCCAGGACCACGCCAAGGAGACCGAGGCGTACTCCGCCGGGCGGGTCGCGCTGTTCCCCTCCGGGCCCAACTTCCTCAAGGTGGTCGGTCAGAACGCCCCCGCCGTCGCCAAGGCCACCGCCGTCGCCCCCCAGATCGCCAGCGCCGACGGCACCACGAACATGTCGGTGATGGGCCTGCTGGTGCCGAAGAAGAGCAAGAACCCGGCGACCGCGCTGGAGTTCGCGAAGTTCGTCAGCAACGCGCAGAACCAGCTCGCCTTCGCCAAGATCGTGACAATCCTGCCGTCCACCGCGGACTCGCTCAAGGACCCGTACTTCACCCAGGTGGACCCCGCCGACCCGACGTCGCCGGCCCGCAAGATCTCCGCCGAGCAGATCGCCAAGGCCGAGAACCTGACCCCGGTGCAGTGGGACGACCGCACCAAGGCGGCGGTGATCGGGAAGATCCAGCTCGCCGTCAAGGGCGACCTCGACCCGAAGGCCGCCCTGGACCAGGCCGTGGACGAGGCCAACAAGCTGCTCGCCCGCTGACCGACGCCCGGCGCCGCCCGGCCCCCGCCGGGCGGCGCCACCACCCCTCCCACGACAGGAGTTCACCGACGTGATCGGCCGTCGCTGGTACGTGCCCTGGCTCTTCCTCGCCCCGGCGCTGCTCGTCACCGCGCTGATGACCTGGGGACCGCTCGCCAACACGGGCGTGCTGGCGTTTACCGACGCGCAGGCGCTGGGCGGCGGGCAGTTCACCGGGCTGGACAACTTCACCCGCCTCGCCGACGACACCGAGTTCTTCCGGGCGCTGGGCAACACCGTCCTCTACCTGGTCGTCGTCGTACCGTGCCTGGTGCTTCTCCCGCTGCTGCTGGCCCAGTTGGTGCACGCGAAGCTGCCCGGCATCGGCGCGTTCCGGGCGGTGTTCTACACCCCGGTCATCGCCTCGATGGTCGTGGTCGGCCTGATCTGGAGCTGGCTGCTCTCCTCCGACGGCCTGGTCAACGCCGTACTGGTCAAGCTGCGGGTGATCGCCGAGCCGCTGCCGTTCCTCACCGACTCCACCCTGCTGCTGTTCTCCTGCATGCTGGTGACCGTCTGGAAGGGCCTCGGCTACTACATGGTCATCTACCTGGCGGCCCTGTCCAACGTGCCGAACGAACTCTACGAGGCCGCCCGCGTCGACGGCGCCGGCGCGGTCCGGCGGTTCCGGTCGGTCACTGTGCCCACCGTCCGCCCCACCATGCTGCTGGTCGGGACGCTGGCCGCGATCTCCGCGACGAAGGTGTTCGCGGAGATCTACGTGCTGTCCTCCGGCACCGCCGGCCCCGGCGGCCAGGCCAAGTCGATCGTCTACTACATCCGCGAGGTCGGCCTCGGCGTCGACGGCGAGATCGGGTACGCCTCGGCGATGAGCCTGACGCTCTTCGTCGGCACCCTCGGCCTCTCCGTCCTGGCGCTCGTGCTGCGCCGCCGAGGCGAGAGGAACGAGGCATGAGCGAGCGCACCGAGCGCAGCGAGGGCCACGAGCGCATGCCCGGCCAGTACGGCATGAGCGAGCGCACCGAGCGAAGCGAGGGCCACGAGCGCATGCCCGGCCAGAACGGCATGAGCGAGCGCACCGAGCGAAGCGAGGGCCACGAGCGGCGGGCCACGACGAGTTCACCGGCACGCCGCCCCGCGCGGCGCAGGGCAGGCGTCGGCCGGTACGCCGGGCCGGCCCTGCGCTACCTGTTGCTGCTGGCCATGACCGCGCTGCTGGTCGGCCCGTTCCTGTGGCAGCTCTCCACCGCGCTCAAGGGCACCGGCGAGCCGATCTACGGACCGGACACCACCCTCTTGCCGGCCGAACCGACGCTCGGCAACTTCGGCAAGGTCGCCGACGTCATCCCGGTGTGGCGCTACATCGGGAACTCGGCGATCGTCGCGGTCGCCAGCGTGCTCACCAACTGCCTGCTCGGCGCGATGGCCGGTTACGCGCTGGCGCGGATGCGCTTCCGGGGCCGGGGCGCCGTCTTCGCCGCCGTGCTCGCCTCGCTCGTCGTGCCGTTCGAGGTGATCATGGTGAACGTCTTCCTGACCGTCCGCAGCCTCGGCCTGGTCGACACCCTGCTCGGCGTACTGCTGCCCGGCGCGGTCTCCGGACTGTCCATCCTGGTCATGCGGACCGCCTTCCTCGCGCTGCCGAAGGAGACCGAGGAGGCCGCGGCCATCGATGGCGCGGGGGAGTGGGCCCGGTTCTGGCGCGTCGCGCTGCCCAGTGTGCGCGGCTCGCTCGCGGTCGTCGGCGTGTTCAGCTTCCTGTTCGCCTGGGACGACTTCCTCTGGCCGCTGATCGTGCTGAAGAACCCGGACAACTTCACGCTCACCGTCGGGCTGCAGTACCTCTCCGGCACGTTCACCAACGACCAACGGGTGGTCGCCGCTGGCACGATGATCGCAGTCATTCCGCTGCTCGCCGTCTTCTTCGCCCTGCAGCGGATGTTCTTCCGCGGCATCGGAGAGGGAGGGGTGAAGGGGTGACCGCCGTCAGCGGCAACAAGACCGCCTTCAAGCACGAGGCGCTCTACACCGCGCTGCGCGCCGAGATCGGCGCGGCGCTGCGACCGCACGACCCGCTACCCAGCGAACGGGAACTCGTCACCCGGTTCGGGGTCAGCCGGGCCACCGTCCGGCAGGCCGTCGGTCGGCTGGAGGAGGAGGGCCTGGTCTACCGCGCCCAGGGCGCGGGCACGTTCGTGGCCGACCCGGCCACCATCTCCAAGTCGCTGGCCCTCACCTCGTTCAGCGAGGACATGCGCAGCCGTCGGCTCAGCCCCGACTCACGCCTGCTCGACCTCACCGTCGTCCCGGCCGGTGTGGCGGTGGCTCGTGAGCTGTCACTGTCTCCCGGCGCGCAGGTCGCCCACGTCCGCCGGCTCCGGCTCGCCGACGGGCTGCCGATGTGCGTCGAGGAGGTGTGGCTGCCCACCGAACGGGTCGGTGACCTCGACGCCGGCCTGGTCAGCGGCTCCCTCTACGAGGTGCTGGCCGAGCGTGGCGTCCGGCCCGACCACGCCGACCAGGTGATCTCCGCGACCGTGGTCGACGCCGACCAGGCCGCGCTGCTCGGTGTGGCGCCCTACTCACCGGCGTTGCGGGTGGACCGGACCACCTTCGCCGACACCGGCGTCGCCGTCGAGCGCGCCGAGAGCATCTACCGCGCCGACCGCTACGACTTCCGCATCACCGTGACCCGAAGGACGCCGTGACCGCCCCGCTCCTGGCCGCCCTCGACATCGGCGGCACCAAGACCGCCGCCGCGCTGGTGCGCGGCGGCGCCGTCCTGGCCCGTACCCAGGCCCCCACGCCGGCGCACGACGGCGCCGCCGTCGTCCTCGACCACGCCGCCGCTCTGGTCCGCGCGCTCGGTGCCGACCCGGTGGCGGTCGGCGTCGGCGCGCCCGGCCTGGTCGACCCGGCGACCGGCCTGCTCACCGCCGCCACCACCTCGATCAGCGACTGGTCCCGGGTGGACGTGCCCGGCGCGTTGCGGCACCGCCTCGGCCTGCCCGGCGCGGTCCTCAACGACGTGCAGGCCTTCACCCTCGGCGAGGCCGTGCACGGCGCCGGCCGCGGCCTGCCCACCGTGATCGGGGTGGCCGTCGGCACCGGGATCGGCGGTGGCGTGCACGCCGCAGGCACCCTGCTCACCGGCCGCCGCGGCGCCGCCGGGCACCTCGGCCACGTGCCGGTGCCGCAGGCCGTCGGACGCCCCTGCCCGTGCGGCGCCGCCGGGCACGTGGAGGCGGTGGCCGCCGGCCCCGCCGTCGCCGCCCGCTACGCCGAGCGCACCGGCGAACCGGTCGACCTGCCCGAGGTGGTGCGGCGGGCCCGCGCGGGCGACCACGACGCCCGCACCGTCCTGTCCGACGCGGGCACGGCGCTCGGCACCGCCCTCGCCGGCCTGGCCAACACGCTCGACCCGGACCGGATCGTCGTCGGCGGCGGCGCCGCCGTGCCCGAGCTGCTCGCCGCCGCCGGCCCGGCCTTCGCCGCCGCCTGCATGCCGGTGCTCGGCGCGGTGCCGCTGGTCCCGGCCGCGCTCGGGGCGGACGCCGCGCTCGTCGGCGCCGCCGAGGCCGCCCGGCGCGCGCTCGACCTGCCGACCCCTGACGCGGCGGCGACCCGATGATCGACATCGCGCTCGTGCCGCTCGACGACCGGCCGGTCTGCCGCACCCTGCCGGGCCAGGTCGCCGCCGTCGCCGGCGCCCGGGTGCACACTCCGCCGGCCGAGCTGCTGCCCGCGCAGCGGCGACCCGGCGACCCCGACCGGCTGGCCGGATGGCTCGCCGGCCGTCGCGCCGACGCCGCCGTGGTCGCGCTGGAGACGCTCGGCCTCGGCGGCCTGATCGCCTCCCGGTTGCGCGACGACCCGGTCGCGGCTGTGCTCGGCCGATGGGCCGCGCTGGCCGAAGGCCCCACCCCGGTGTACGCCGCCACCGTCGTGCAACGCACGCCCGACGCCGACGACGCGGGCGAGGAACCCGACTACTGGGCCCGACACGGTCGGGCGCTGCACGCGTACTCGGCCGCGCTGCACCACGACATCGGCGCGTCGCGGCTGCCCACCACCGACGTGCCGGCGCCGATCCGCCGGGACTTCCTGCGCCGCCGTCAGCGCAACCACGTGCTCAACCAGGCCGCGCTCGGGCTCGCCGCCGACGGCGTGCTGGACACGCTCGTCGTCGGCGCCGACGACACCGCCGTCGCGGCGGTCGGCACCGCCGAGTGGCAGTGGCTGCGCACCTGGACCGCCTGGCTGGAGATCACCGACCGGGTGCTCGCCCATCCCGGCGCCGACGAGATCGGCGCCGTGCTGGTGGCCCGCGCCCTCACCGCCGCCACCGGCCACGTGCCCCGGATCGCGGTCGCCTGCGCCGACCCCGACGGGCTGGACCGGGTCGCCCGCTACGAGCCCGTCCCGGTCGGGGTCGGGATCGCCAGCCAGGCCGCCGCCGCCGGGGCGACGATCGTGGACGACGCGGCCGACGCGGTGCTTGTGGTCCACCCGCCGCAACCCGGCCGGGCCGACTGGGCGACCGCCCCGCCGCCGGACACCGACCCCGTCCCGGCGGCGCGGACGGCCGAGCTGGTGCGCCGGCTGCTCGCCGAGGGACGGCCGGTGGCCCTCGCCGACTGCGCGATCGGCAACGGAGCCGACCCCCGGCTCGTGGCCGACCTGGCCACCGACGGCACGTACGCCCGGCTGGCCGGCTTCGCCGGCTGGAACACCGCCGGCAACACCATCGGCAGCGCGCTCGCCACGCTCGTGGCGTACCAGGTCGGGCGGGCCACCGGCACCCTCGACGAGCGCGCCGCCCGGCGGCTGCTCGCCCACCGGCTGGTCGACGACCACATCTGGATGTCGTACGCCCGGCCGCGGCTGCGCCACGAACGCGGCACCGACCCGACCCGGCACGACCACGTCCCCGACGCGGAGACCGCAGCCGTCACCGGCCGCGTCGAGCACCTGCTCCGCGAACGGTGGCGACAGCTCGACGCGATCGCGGACCTCGCGGTCCGACCTGGCTCGGTGACGCTGCCCTGGCACCGGACCTACGAGATCGACTTCACCCTGGAGGACCACAGGTGAACAGCCCCGTACCGGACCTGACCGCGGACGTGGCCGTCATCGGCGGCGGCCTCGGCGGAGTGGCCGCCGCGCTCGCCGCCGCCCGGGCCGGCGCCACGGTGGTCCTCGTCGAGGAACTGTCCCGGGTCGGCGGCCAGGTCACCACGCAGGCGCTGCCGGCGCTCGACGAACATCCGCACGTCGAGAGCTTTGGCGCCTCGACCGGCTACCGGGCGTTCCGCGACGCCGTCCGCGCCCACTACGGCGGCACCGCCAACCCCGGCGGCGGCTGGGTGAGCCGGCTCTGCTTCGAACCGGCCGTCGCCCAGCGGGTGCTCGACACCGCCCTGGCCGAGGCGAAGGTGACGGTGCTGACCGGCCACCCGGTGGTCGCCGCCAGGACCAGGGACGGCCGCGTACACGACGTCACCTTCAGCGACGGGACGGTGCTGGCCGCCGCCGTGTTCTGCGACGCCACCGAGCGCGGGGACCTGGTCCCGCTCGCCGGGTTCGCCACCGTCACCGGCTCCGAGGGCCGCGCGGCGCACAGTGAGCCGGACGCCGTGCCCGGCGGGCCCGACCCCGCCGCCCAGCAGTCGTTCACCTGGTGCGCCCTGGTGGAACACCATCCCGGCGCGGACTTCACCGGCCCCGCACCCGCCCGCTACGCCGAGCTGCGGCACCGGCTCTCCTTCGACATCGCCGGATGGGACGGTGGCACGCACCGGTACCGGATGTTCACCGACGGCCCGGACGGTCGGCCGCCGTTCTGGACCTACCGGCGGCTGCGCGCCACCGGGCCGGAGTTGGCGGTGCTCAACTGGGCGTCCAACGACTGCGCCGGACACGACCCGATCGGCGACCCGGCCGGGGCGGAACGCGCCGGCCGCGAGCTGACCGCCGCGTTCGTGCACTGGCTGCGCACCGAGGCGCCCCGGGAGGACGGCGGCCGGGGCTTCCCCGGGCTGCGGCTCGCCCCGGAGGCCGCGGGCACGCCCGACGGTTTCGCCGAGGCGCCGTACCTGCGCGAGTCGCGCCGGATCGTGGTCGACCGGCCGGTCACCGGCCACGACCTCGCACCCGTGGCCGGGCGTGCCCGCGCCCGCCACCTGCCCGGCTCGCTCGGCGTCACCTGGTACCACGTCGACCTGCACGAGCGCACCGGGCACCCGGAGCCCGTCTACCGGGAGACGGCGCCGTTCGCCATCCCCGCCACGGCGCTGGTCCCACGCGGTGCGGTGAACCTGCTGGCCGCCGCGAAGAACCTCGGCGCCACCCAGGTCGCCGCCGCCGCGTACCGGGTGCACCACGGCGAGTGGGCCGTGGGCGAGGCGGCCGGCGCGCTCGCCGCCCGCGCCGCCCTGGACCGCCGGCCGGTGCACGCCGTCCGCGACGACCCGGCGTTCCTGCTCGCGGTGCAGCGCGACCTGGTCGCCGCCGGCGTGCCGCTGGCCTGGGTCGCCGACGTGCCGCCGGAGGATCCACGGTTCGCCGCCGTGCACCTGGCCGCCGCCCACGGGGCGCTGGAGGGGGAACGAGCCGCCGACCTGGTCGTCGACCCCGACCGTCGCGCCGGGCCGGCGGACCTGGTTGCGCTGCGCCGGGCCGCCCGGGCGCTGGGCGCCGCGCCGTCCGGCCCGGACCCCGATCGCGCCTTCGGCGCCGTAGTGGAGGACATCACCCGATGACCGTGCTCGACACGATCCGTGGCCGGCTGGTCGTCTCCTGCCAGGCCGACCCCGGAGAACCGCTCGACGACCCGGCGCACATGGTGGCGCTGGCCCGCTCCGCGCTGCGCGGCGGGGCCGCCGCGATCCGCGCTCAGGGCCTGCGCGACCTGCGGGCGCTGCGCGCCGCGCTGCCCGACACCCCGCTGATCGGGCTGGTCAAGGCCGGCAGCAGCGGCGTCTACATCACCCCCACCCTGGCGCACGCCGACGCGGTCGCCGCCACCGGCGTGCAGATCGTCGCGCTCGACGGCACCCGCCGGCCCCGCCCGGACGGGCTGACGCTCGCCGAGACGGTGACCGGGCTGCGGCGCCGTCACCCGCGGGTGCTGGTGATGGCCGACGTGGCCGACGCCGCCGACGGGCACGCCGCGGTCGCCGCCGGCGTGGACCTGGTCGGCACCACGCTCTCCGGCTACACCGGCGGCGCGGTGCCGCACGACCCGGACCTGGCGCTGATCGCCACGCTCGCGGACGCGCTGCCGGTACCGGTCGTCGCCGAGGGCCGGATCAACACGCCCGACGAGGCGGCCGCCGCGCTGCGCCACGGCGCGCTCGCGGTGGTGGTCGGCACCGCCATCACCCGACCCGCCGTGGTCACCGCCCGTTTCGCCGCCGCGCTCGTCACCGACCGGGAGATGTCATGACCGTGCACGTTGTCAGCCACACCCACTGGGACCGCGAGTGGTACCGGCCGATGGAGTCGTTCCGCGCCCGTCTCGCCGAGCTGGTCGCCCGCGTCTGCGACCAGCTCGACTCGGGCGAGCTGGGCCGGTTCCACCTGGACGGGCAGACCGTCACCGCCGTGGACGCACTCGCCGTACGCCCCGACCTCGCCGACCGGATCCGCGCGCACGCCGCCGCCGGCCGGCTGCACGTGGGACCGTGGCACGTCCTCGCCGACAACCAGCTCGTCTCCGGTGAGAGCCTGATCCGCAACCTGCTCACCGCCCGCCGGGTCGCCGCCGACCTCGGCCTGACCCTCGCCGGCGTCGGCTACTGCCCGGACGCCTTCGGCCACCCCGCCGACCTGCCCCGCGTGCTGCGCGGCTTCGGTCTGGACACCGCGCTGGTCTGGCGGGGCGCGCCCCCGCATCTGGCCCGGTTCCGCTGGCGCGCCCCGGACGGCTCCGAGGTGCTCGCGGTCAACCAGGGCTACTACGAGCCGGAGGTGCTCTGGGAGGCGGCCGCCGCGGCGGACCGGCTCACCACGTTCCGGGACAAGCAGGCCGGCCGGGACGCCGACGGGCCGTACCTGCTGCTCAACGGCGGCGACCACCTCGCGCCGCGCCCGCTGCCGGCGGGGTTGGCCGACGGCGCGGCGGTGGAGAGCACCCTGGCCGACTACTTCGACGCGATCCGGGACACGGTGCCGGCCGGTGAGGTGGTCACCGGTGAGCTGCGCTACCCGGGGGACTGGCTGACCTTCGTGCTCGCCGGCACCCTCTCCGCCCGGCTCCACCTCAAGCAGGCCAACGCCGCCACCGAGACCCTGCTGGAGGCCTGGGCCGAACCGCTGACCGTCCGCGCCGGCCGCGCCGACGCGGTCGGGCTGCTCCGGCACGCGTGGGACCAACTGCTGCAGAACGCGCCGCACGACTCCATCTGCGGCTGCTCGGTGGACGAGGTGCACCGCGAGAACGAGGTGCGCTTCGCCCGCGCCCGCCAGGCCGGCGAGCACCTGGTCGAGCGGGCCCTGCTCGACCTCGGGCTGGACACCCGGCTCGCCGGCGACCCGGTCACCGACGCGGCCGCGTTGGTCGTGGTCAACCCGCACGCCACGCCGGTCACCGCACCGGTCGAGGTGGACGTGTACACCGCGCCCGGACACACCCTCACCGGCCTGGTCGACGCCGGCGGCGTGCCGGTGCCGTACGACCTGCGGGAGACCGAGCCGACGCCGCTGTTCTGCGCCGACCTGGACATCCTCCCGGACACCCGGGACACGCTGCGGCACCGCATCGCGTTCGTCGCCGACCCGCCGGCCGGCGGCTGGACCGGCTACACCGCCACCGTCGCCGCCGGGGAACCGGTCGCCGTGCCGACCGGCCGCCCGGGCCGCGCCGTGACCCGCGGCGACTGGACGCTCACGGTCGCCGACGACGCCTCCTTCACGCTGACCGACGCGGCCACCGGCCGGACCCTGCCCGGCCTGGGCCGCCTGGTCGACTGCGGCGACGCCGGGGACACCTACACCTACGACCCGCCCCGGACCGACGAGACGGTCACGCCGGTGCTGCGCGAGGCGTGGGTCCACGACACCGCCGTGGCCTCCCGCATCGTGGTCCGCGCCGACCTCGACGTGCCGGCCGGCCTCACCGCCGACCGGAGCGCCCGGTCCACCGAGCGGGTGGTGTTGCCGCTGACCGTCACCGCCACGCTCTGGGCCGGCGTGCCGGAGCTGGACTGGCGACTGGAGTTCGACAACGCCGCCGACGACCACCGCCTCCAGGCCCACTTCCCGACCGACGCCCCGGCGAGCGACTGGACCGCGGACACCCACTTCAGCCTGCTCACCCGCCCGCTCAAGGCGCCGCTCGGGCCGCTGCCCGAGGAGCGCGGCTACGAGGCCGACGCCGGCGTCGCGCCGGTCCGCTCCCTGGCCACCCTGCCCGGCCTCGCCGTCCTCGCGCCGGGCCTGCCCGAGGTACAGGGCATCGCCGGCGAGCGCCCGTCGCTCGCCGTCACGGTGCTGCGCGCGGTCGGCTGGCTGTCCCGACCCGACCTGCGCGCCCGCACCGCCGGCGCCGGTCCGCAGCTGCCCACCCCGGAGGCGCAGTCCCGGCGCCGGATCACCGCCGCCGTCGGCGTACGCCTCGACGACGCCGAGGCCGTGGTCACCGCCGCGGCGGCCCGCCGCCGGGCGCCGCTGCGGGCCTGGCAACTGCGCCCCGGTACGGCGGCGCCGGCGCCGACGTCCGGGCTGCGGGTGGACGGGGCGCAGGTGTCGGCGTACAAGCTCGCCGAGGACGGCGACGGCGCGGTGCTCCGGCTGGTGAATCCGACCGCCGTCGAGGTGGTGGCCACGGTGTCCGGGCTCGACGGCCGACTGGTCGAGTGCGACCTCGCCGAGCAGCCGGCGGGCGGGGAGACGGCCGCCGACCGGATCGCGCTCGGCGCGTTCGCGACCCGCAGCTTCCGCGTCGCCGGGTGAGCGTGGCCGACGGATCCGTTTCCCCGGGCATACCTCCACGATCACTGGTGCTCGGCGGTGGTTCAACCCGTCGAGCGGTGGTGGTCGAGCTTGTCGTGGAGGGTGTCGGCGAAGCCTTCGGCCATGGCGAGTTGGTCGCGTAGCGCGGTGACGCGGGTGGTGGCGGCGGTGTGGAACATGCCGAGCCGGTCGAGAAGCGCGGCCCGCTCGGCCCCGGTGGCGCCGTCGAGGGCGTCGAGGACGTGCTGCTGGTCGACGTGCAACTGCTCACCGCACCGCCGGCTGAGCCACCCTTCCGACGTGGCCGCCGCGCGGGCACCCGCGACGAACCCGCGTCCTCCCCGGTAGGTCTCGGGCTCGTCGGGGTCTTCTATCTCGTCCCAGTTGTCGACTCGGTCGAGAGAGTCACCGTCGCCCATAGCCAGGTTCGCCGCTGGTTAGGCAGTTGCCGAACACGTGGAGCACGTCGGTGAGGTTGCCGGCCCGTGGCGAATAGCCGACCGCCTCGACGATGAGAGCCCACTGCTCAGCGTCACGCTACCCATGTAGCCGAACGTCAACAGCGTAGTTGTAGCCGTGCCCCAGGTCCGGAAACAGGAACTCCTCGGCTGCGGCGTCGAACTGTTCGAGGACCTCGACCGAGCGCATAGCCGAGCAGTGTAACCAGGCATGCCCGTGACCCGAGACGCCCGTACATGCCGCCGAGCGGGCGCGCCGGCAACAGGAGCTTCCGTCACTCTCCGTAGATGTCTGGCGTATGCATCGGCTCGACCCTCGTGCACGCACGTGCCGATGAGGGGATGCCCGCGACGGTTTGCGTGGTCAGCCAGGGCCCGGACCGGCTGAGTCGACGGCACCGAAGCGTGTGGACCTCGCGTCACCGAGGCGGTTGCGGGTCGCTGGTGATGGCCGCGTCCAGGAGGGCGCGCGCGGTTGCCGTGACGGTGCTGGCTGCCTGCTCGTGGGTGTAGCCGGCGATGTCGAGAAGCCAGATGAGTGTTTCGATGCCCGTTGCCGAGCGGATCGCGATGGCGAGCCGGTCGGTGTCGACGTGCGGGTGGCTGTCCCGCAGTGGTGACAGGGCCTCGGCGATCCAGCCGACAGCGCGTCCCTGGCGCAGGACCGGCTGGTCGGCATTCGGTTCCAGTGACAGCCGCAGCGAGGTGCGCAGTGGGCGTTCCCAGGTGAGGTTGTACCGGGTGAACGCGGTCATGAGCGCGTCGAGGCGCTCCTTCGGATCTGTGGGCGCGTCGGGGGGCAGCAGGCTGTCCGGCGAGATGGTGGGCCGGGCCGCGAGAAGCAGGCTGCGCTGGTTGGCGAAGTAACGGTAGGCGGTGGTGCGGGAGATGCCCGCTCGCTGGGCGGCGTCCTCGACCTTGGGGGTGTGTCCGGCGGCGAGCAGCTCTTGGGTGGCGGCGACGAGCGCCTGTCGGGTGCGCGACTTCTGCGCTGTCCGGCCGGTCGACTCGTAGGGCGTCGTCACGTCTTCATGGTACCGTAATCCCATATGGGATCGGAGTTCCACGAAATTCCGCGGAGGCGGCGATGAACCCCAACGACCCGACTGTCACCGACCCTCACCTCTACAAGGTCATGTTCGAGAACGAGCGGGTGCGGGTCCTGGAGTACCGCGACGAACCCGGTGACCACACTCATGTACACCGGCACCCGGACAGCGTGATGGTGACACTGAGCGCCTTCCGGCGCCGTGTCACGGCCGACGGACGCAAAGTCGAGGTCGAACTCAAGCCCGGCGAAGCCCGATGGGTGGGGGCGCAGGAGCACGCCGGCCAGAACATCGGCGACACCGCCTCACACAGCGTCTTTGTCGAGCTGAAGGAGCCGGCGCCCGCCGGCGCGCCGACTGCCGACGTCCCTCTGGGTCCCAGCGCTGCGTAACGGTCGGGGCGACGAGCCGGTAGGCCGAATGCCCCCGCCGGCCGTAGCGTACTGCAGCGAGCGAACGTCGCGGCCCAGCTCAACCCCGCAGCCTTGCCTGTGCGGATCTGCGCTGGGTGTGCGGCGCAGTGTTGCGAGTGCAGTTCAGTCAGGTCATGGTCCGGTGACCAGGTGATCGAAACTGGGCACCTGCCGGTGGTGGTTGACTGACCGGGTGGCGTTGGATCGGGAGTTGCCGGTGGCTCGTCGGCCTCGCCTCGGGAGCCCGTTCGGCCACCACCTCGCCATCGACATTTATCAACCCCGTCGATAGGGTCACCGGTAGGAAAGTTTCGCCGTACGGGAGGTGGGCATGCCCCGACGAAAGCGCGTGAGGGCCGCCGCGTTGGCCATCGGAGCGACAACGATCGCCCTGGGCGCCACGCCGGCCCAGGCCGACCCGGTGGTGCCGCGGCACGCCATCGTGATCTGCCAGAGCGCCAGCTTCTACGCCAACTACGACTCCGCCGGCGGTCCGGCCGGCCTGAAGCGGACCCTGGCTTACGGCAACAAGATCGGCCACACGCCGGGGGCGCACCCGGTCTACAACGGGTGGGCGGCTTCCTTCGACTTCGGCCCCAACGACTGGGGCTACCTGCGCGCCGAGTGCATCGGTGGGTACGACTCGTGGTGAGCCGGCGTAGCACCCGGGTGACCGCCGGCCTGCTGGTCGCAGTCGTCGCCGCGACACTCGCGATGCCGACCCCGGCGCAGGCCGCCAACGGCACGATCGGGGAGCGGGAAACGGTGTGCGCGAGTGACCTGTTCGTCCGCACTCAGCCCGTCGGCGCCTGGATGGGCACCCTCTATCAGGGTCAGACGTTCCTGGTCGAGGGTCCCCGCAGCGGCGGCTACGTCTACGGGTTTGCCTACGGTCACATCAACCGGCGCGGCTGGGTGCAGGACGGCTGGTTCTGCTGACCGTGCCTGCTGGCGGCACAGGGGTGTCCTGATCGGGCCGTGACTGGCCCGGCCCTCGGTGTGAGGTTTGGTCTATGGTGTGGCGATGTCTGAGCAGTGGTCGTTGAACGTCGACTGCGCGCGCCCGCGCGAGCTGGCTGCGTTCTGGTGCCTCGCGCTGGGATACGTCCCGGCCGCACCGGGCAACGAGTTCGACGTCCTTTAGACCGTTCGGTAGGACAGTCGGCCGCCGGCCCGGATATCGCGTCGGGCCAACCTCAGCTATGAAACACGCCCAAGGGAGTGTCGAGGTCAGGCAGTGGATGAAGTGGCGCGGGCTTGCCGAAGTCGGGAAAGGCGCAATAGCCGTTAGCGCCCCGGATGTAGGGGCGACGTCGGCTAGTGCTCGTTGATCCTCGCGCGGTGGGGCGATGTTTGGTGTTTCAATCCGGTCCGGTGGTCGGACCAGGTGTGTCCGGCTGTCGGACCAGCGCCAGTTTCATGGCCGGACCAGTGGGCGGCTGTGGGGGAACTCGAAGCCGATAGGCGGTCCTGGCCTTCTTGCGTCGGGATTCGTTCGCCTTTGGTCTGAGGCGTACGACCCAGCCAGGCGTCCTGGTGGCACACGATGATCATGTTTCAGCCGCAGCTAGCCGGCGACGTGGTCCGGATCCTGACCGCGTATCGCGGGGGTGGCGCTGATGGAGGCAGCTGTGGTGTCGATCCGCCTCTCTGCCGCTGACACCCGGTCTGGGTCCGGCGTCAGCCTCCGCCGGCGTGGTCGGGTTGCCTTTGTCGGCCTGCTGCCACCTCCGCGCCGTAGGCACCGACGACGATGGCCCGGGCCGCACCCCGAGCCATCGTCGCGGCATGTACGCCGTCCTACCTCGATGTCAGCGGATGCTCCATCGCTGGTTCGGCCCGCCGGCGCAGGTCCACAGGATCACCCGGGTGCTGTTGGCGGTCCCGCCCGACTCGGCGTCTAGGCACAGGCCGGACTGGGCACCGCTGATGGTGCCGTTGGCGTTGACGTTCCACAGTTGGTTGGCGCCGCCGGTGCAGTCCCAGATGATGGCCCTCGTGCCGGGGGACGTGCCGCCGCCCTCCGCGTCCAGGCACTTGGTGCCGTACACCCGCAGTTGTCCCGCGCCGGTGCGATCCCAGCGCTGGTTGGACCCGCCGTTGCAGTCCCAGAGCGCCACCGCGGTGCCCTCGCCTGGGACGCGTTTACCACGTCCACGCAGCGGCCGGAGGCCGCGCCGACGATCGCGCCGGCTGTCGAGGGTGGTGGCGTCGAGGGCGGCGGGGTGGTGGAGGCGTCGAGGCCGAAGAAGTGGATCGTCTCATCCGCGAGAATTTGCAGGTTGTGCGGTTGGCCGGTCTCCTGGATCGCTTCGACGTTGTTGCCGTAGCGAGTGCGGACCCAGCCGGAGCGTGGTTGGTTCTGCTCCGTGGAGGTCGGCGTCTGGCTGATGCCATGCACGTTGGTCCACTGCTTGATCTCTTCGCCGAAGTTGGGGAAGCGCGCCTGGAGACCATGCCTGACCTGGAACGGCATGGGAGGCGGCGGCGTAGGCCCTCGCCGAGGCGGTGCACCACGACCGCTGGCCGGAGCGGGTGATTGATCGACCGAACAGCTAATCCAGGTACGTCTATGCGACAGCTAGGCTGGCATTGCACTGAGTCATCCCTTGGCTACGTTGGGAGGAGTTCCATGCGCACCACCGTCAAGGTCCTTGCCGCGTCCGCCCTTGCCGCTCTGAGCCTCGCCACCGCCGGTGCCACCCCGGCCCTCGCCGCCGCCCCGGCGCCCTTCTGCGAGTCCGGCGCCTCGCAGTTCTACTGCGACGGCAGCAGCACCGGCACGACGACCTGGAGCATCACCTGGTACTCCGGCAGCGTCGGCACCTTCACGACCGCCGGGTCGACCCTCTTCGCCGCCTGCCCGGCCAGCAACCTCGGTCATCCCGTGCGGGCCAGCTACAGCTACTTCGACGGCAGCACGACCCAGTACAGCGGCACCACCCAGTTCATCTGCCGCAGCGGCCCCTGGCAGTAGGCCGTCCCGCGCCGGCGTCCGGGTCACCCGCCGCGTACGCCGGACAGGCTCCGACACCGGTGTGGGGACCGTGTAGCGGCAGATGTCGGTGCTGCCGACGCCAGCCCGACGACGCCCGCGCCCATGACCCTCCGAATGACGTACGCGATCCTGAACAGCACCCGCGATGCCGACCCGCTCCGCGCCGCCTCCCCGGGTCGGAACGACGATCGTCCGGCCCGGCGTGTTGCCTGCCGGGCCGGACGAGCCGTCAACGCACCGAGAACCACAGGTCCTGCGGGCGATGGTCGGAGAGCCGCTCGGCGGAGACCAGTCGGTAGCGGTGCACGTCGACCGCTCCTCGGGTGAACGTCCAGTCGATCCGCCAGAACGGCAGGGGCAGGCCGGCGAGCGGGCTGTCCCACCTGAAGTTCATCGGCGCGTCGAAGCGCCAACTCAGGGGCAGCACCTGGGTGCCCTCGTCGGACGCGTCGCGGGTGACGGCCCGCAGCCCGTCGAGTGTGCCCATCGCCGAGGTGGCGTTGAAGTCGCCGGAGACTATCGACGGGTTCGGGTTGCGCCGCACATCCTCGGTGACGGCCGCGACCTCCTCCTGCCGCCAGGTGAACTTGCGCCGGTAGTACTCGTCGAGGTCGACCTGCGGGTGCAGGAAGTCGAGGTCGATCGCGGTCGGCACGGTGACGTGCACGTTGTAGACCGAGACCGTCCGCTCGCCGACACGCAGGTCGGTCCGGAGCACCTTGTCCCGCGCGAAGACCTCGGCGAAGGGGGTGCCGGCGGGCAGCCGGGCGGCCGGTCCGAAGAGCGGCTTCGCCACGATCGGAAACCGGGAGATCGTGACCAGCTCGCTGCTGCGCGCGATGTGGTAGCCGGGGAACTCGTTGCGTAGCTTCTCGTCGTCGTCCACCGGGAGGTAGCCGGCCTCGGCGCTGCCCGGCAGCCAGACCACATGCTCCTGTAGCAGGTAGACGTCGGCGTTCTGTCGACGGAGGAAGGCGAACTGCGCCTCGGGGTCGCGGTTGCTCATCCCCCAGTAGTTCGTGTTCCAGGTGAAGAGGTGGACCGCGCCGACCGGCACCGGTCGCGCGTCGCGCAGCAGCGCGGCCGGATAGACGCCGAGCTGGTCGACACCGGGGAGCAGGCCCGCCACGGCGAGCGCCACGGCCCAGTGCCGGCGACGACCGCAGGCCGCCGCCGCCGCAGCAGCCAGCACCAGTGGTGCCAGCACCAGCAGCACCGGCGGGGCCGAGTCCAACAGGATCGACCAGTGCCACCGCCCGGTCGCCACCCGACGGGTCACCGTGAAGGCCAGGAAGAGCGCGCCGACGCCGACGACGCCCCAGCCGTAGCCGAGGCGCAGCGCGCGGGCGACCCGTCGACCGCGTGACGCCGGCGCCGGGGGCGCCGCGACGACCTCCGCCTCGCGTGTGGTGGTCATGGGGCGACCTCCTGGTAGAGGCTGCGGAAGCGAGGGCGTAGCAGCCATTCGATCAACCCCGTGGCGAGACCGGTGACAACTGCGGTGTTCATCAGCACATGCGCGGCCGTGAAGAACACGACGAAGCCCCAGCCGCGCTCGCGTCGCACGAAGACGTACTGGCCCAGATCGCTCCCGACGAAGCCGCCGAGGAGGACGACCGTCAGCAGGGCGAGCGGGGGAAACAGGACTGCGGCCGGCACGCTCAGCAACGTCGCCGCCGCCAGGACCGCCGCGGCGGCCCGGCCGCCCGTCTCCATGCCCTGCATGGCACGGCCGCGCCGCAGGTAGAACGGCACCCGCAACCGGCTGCGCCGGAACGCCTTGCGGAGGATGGGCACCATCCGACTCTCGTCGGACAACCGGCCGCGGACCTTCGAGGTCAACAGCATCGGGTACGACCGCGACAGCCGCTCCGCGTGGTCGATCTCCTCGGTCTGCCGCAGCGCGGGGTTGAACCAGCCGGCCCGGTCGAACGCCTCGCGGGTGACCGCGCCGAGGGCGTAGAACCCGCCGCTGACCAGCCCTTCCGCGCTCTTTCGCCAGTAGTGGTACTGGAGGATGCGGTACTGCCCGACGAGCCCTTCGGCGAACAGCGGCTCCTTGTCGGGCACGCCGAAGACCGCGCCGTAGCCCTCGTCGCCGCGCAGCAGTCGGACCGCGTTGCGGATGGCATCCGGATGCATGGTCACGTCCGCGTCGAGAAAGAAGATGATCTCACCCGTGGCGTGCCGTACGCCGAGGTTGCGGGACGCGCCGGGACCGCCGTTGGCGTCCGCGCTGACCAGCAGGCACGGCTGCCGGACGGCGAGGGCGGCGCTGGCGTCGGTGCTGGCGTCGTCGACCACGATGACCTCGTGTGCCGGCATCGACTGGGCGTGCACCGAGGCCAGGCAGAGTTCGATGGTGCGGCTGTCGTTGTACATCGGGATGACGACCGACACCGTGACACGGTCGTCGGCAAGCGCCTCAGCCATACAGGCTTCCCCCTTCGAGGACGAGCAGCCAGAGCCCGGCGTTGGCGAGCATCACGCCGTCACGCAGCAGCACCCGGACGGGGCTGCCGCCGCCGGCGTGCACCAGGACGATCTGGAGATAGCGGAACAGCGCGAACAGCGCGAACGGAGCGGTGAGCAGCGCGGTGCGGCTGACCCCCGACGCGTGGAGCTGGTAGGTGATGAGCGCGCTGGCAGCGGTGAGCCCCAGCAACTGGTCGAGCAGGTGCTCGGTGTAGCCGACCAGGGCCGGTCGGTGGACGGCGCCGGCGACCCGCAGTTCGTGACGCCGCTTGCCCAAGATCAGCAGCAGGCAGACGGACAGCACGCAGAGCGTGAGCCAGCCCGACGGCGGCGCGTCGACCGCGGTGTAGCCCTGCACGAGGCGCAGCACGAACCCGACCGCGACCGCGAACAGGTGATCGGGACGGTGGTGCCGGTCGTGGTCGACCCCTACGCCGGGCTCGCGGTCGGGCTCGCCGGTGGGCTGGTGGCCGGCATCGCGGCCGGTCTCGCCGACCGCCACGCGGCCGGCCACCGGGACGGATTCTCCGCCGGACTGGTGGGCAGCGGGTGGGCCTGGTCGCTGGTCAGCCGCACCTGGCTGGCGGCCACCGGCAAGCTGCCCTGGAATCTGACCAGGTTCCTCGACGACGCCCATCGGCGCGGTGTGCTGCGCCAGGCCGGCGCGGTCTACCAGTTCCGCCACGCGAGCCTGCACGAGCGACTGCGCACGGGAAGCGACGACGCGCGCCTACCGGAAAGCTGACCCGGGTGAGCTCTCTGCTGCACCGGCAGGGTGACAGGTGAAGTCACGCGGCCTGACTGGCCGGTGGATGCACGATGGTCGGGTCGAACCGGGCCGGTGATCGCTGGCGTCATCGGCGGTGGTAGACCCGTTCGATCCGGTCACGGTCGCGAGCCGGAGTTGCTGGCGGGTGGTCGCGGTCGGTGTGCAGGATGCAACCGGCCAGGCCGGCGCGTCTGGCGACGGCCAGGCGGGACTTCACCCGTGAGCCGATGGAGTAGCCGACGATGCGGTGGGACCAGACGTCCTTGATCGCGTGTAGGTAGAGCTTGCCTCGGCGGTGTGCTGGTCGGTGATGTCGGCCGGCCACAGCCGGTTCGGCCGTCGACGGCGAAGTCCCGGCGCACGAGATCGTCGTGCACGGGTGGGCCTGGCTTGCCGCTCTTTGCGCGATACTTTCTCTTGCCGAACGCCCTCCACCAGCCGTCACCGGAGCAGATCCGCCACGCGGTGCGATCGGCCATCGGCTGCCCCGCATCGCGAGTCCTGTCGACCAGGAACCGGTGGCCGAACTCCGGATCGTCACGGTGAGCGTCGAACAATGCGTTGGCCCGGTACGCCGCCACCTCCTCGGCGCTGGTGACAGGTCGGGCCAGCCACCGGTAGTAGGGCCGGCGAGCGATCTGAAGTACCCGGTACGTCACCGCCAGGGGGGATACCGTCGGGGTTCAGCCACTTGAACAAGGTCATCGGGTGCACGCCGACGTCCTTGGCGATCTGCTCGGCCGTCACACCCGCCTCGCGGTCACGAGCGACACGCACGACGTCATCACGGAACTCTCGCGGTAAGGCCTGGGCACAACGAGATCCTTCCAGCCCGCCATGAGGGCGACCCCATCTCAGATGCCACCTTTCGGGGCGGCAGACCCCGACCACGGTTAGACCTCGTGCGCAGACGACGACCACCGTCTGCACCACAGCACCACGAAGGCAGGACCTGTCACCTCGGTTTCCTCACCGCGCGCCGGCTCAGACAAGATCCGAATCCAGGCTCGGCATCCCGAGGTCGCAACGGCATCGGCGGCCTCCTCAACGAATGCACCGTGCTGCTTGAGCTGCACCGACGCAGGTCTCGACAAGCTCACCCTTGACATGGCGGGCAGAGATTGGAGATCGTGTATGAAGGAGTCGTTCCGGTGAAGAAAGCTTCTACGGAAGGATCATCGATGCCTCGTCCACGTTCGCCGTCCCAATAGTGCGAGCACTGCGGCGGCTCTGCCGTCTGCTGGATGCGCTCGAATCCGATCGGGGCTGTGGCGACGGAATCTGCCACGATCAGGGCATCACGCACTACATTTTCGCTCAACTCGCTTCAAGGCGCGGCCGATTGGTGCTCGCCAGTGGGCGTGGACGAATCGTCGCATCGTTGCGCTGTTCCTCCCGCGATTGGGCCCGCTGGTAGATCTTCAGGGACATTCGCCAAGAACCTTCACGAGCCCGGCCCTGCGGGATCATTGCTCACGGCGTCTCGTCAAACGATTCACTGTCGAGGTTCTGACCGCGTGGCGTTGACTTGTTGGCCCATGATCGAAGGCCATATGTGGGTCAGGTGACTGTGTGAGCCCAGCCGAGGCCACACCGGCAGGCGTGCTTCCCGGCCGCTGGTTCGTGTTTTCCGCAGTGTGGACGAAGATGTCTGGGGATAGTGATGTCTGAGGCCTTCCGGGGTCAGGATAGTGCGATTGCTGTTATTGGTGTGTCGTGTCGTTTGCCGGGTGCGGTTGGTCCGGCGGCGTTCTGGG
>NZ_JBVJHM010000021.1:0-62125 GCF_055586805.1 Micromonospora sp. NPDC049201
CACCAACGCGCAAGGGCCCGACCCCACCAACGGGGTCGGGCCCTTGTCAGCGCTCGGTCGCGCCGACCGGCTCGCTCAGCTCGGGCGCCTCGGCCTCGGCCAACCGCTTCCCGCGCCGGCGCAGCCACCATGTGCTGACCAGGCCGGCCAGCACGGCGAGCACCAGCCCGGCCCAGGAGATGTCCTTGAGCCAGTGCTCGGCCGCCCGGCCGACGTAGAACAGCAGGTACGTCGTGCCGAAGGCCCAGACCAGGCCGCCGGCCGCGTTCGCCACCAGGAACCGGCGGTACGGCACGTGCAGCGCGCCGGCCAGCGGGCCGGCGAGGATGCGCAGCAGCGCGACGAACCGGCCGAAGAAGACCGCCCACACACCGTGCCGGGCGAAGCTCTGCTCGGCGCGGGCCAGATGCGCCGGGCCGAGATGCTTCGGGAAACGCCGGCCCAGCCGTTCCAGCAGCGGCCGGCCGCCACGGCGGCCCACGGCGTACCCGATGGAGTCGCCGACGATCGCGCCGGTCGCCGCCGCGACGGCCACCCACTCGGGCTGGACCACCCCGGTGGCGGCGAGCAGGGCGGAGCTGACCAGCACGATCTCGCCGGGCAGCGGGACGCCCATGCTCTCGACGCCGATCACCCCGGCGACGATCAGGTAGATCACGCCGGGGGGTAGCGCGGAGAGCCAGTGCTGCACGTCGACCACGCTCCGACACTACCCGGGTGGAACTCAGCCCGTGGGGGCCAGAAACTCCAGCCGGTTGCCGTGCGGGTCGTACGTGTGGAACCGCCGCATGCCGGGGATCTCGTCGTCGCCCCAGGTCACGGCGTGGCCGGCGGCGGACAGCCGAGCGGCCAGCACGTCCAGGTCGACGCGGACCAGCGCCGGGTGGGCCTTGCGGGCGGGCACGAAATCGTCCTCCACGCCGAGGTGCAGTTCGGCGTCGTACCCGGTGAACCAGCAACCGCCGC
This sequence comes from Micromonospora sp. NPDC049201, assembly GCF_055586805.1. Taxonomy (NCBI): domain Bacteria; kingdom Bacillati; phylum Actinomycetota; class Actinomycetes; order Micromonosporales; family Micromonosporaceae; genus Micromonospora; species Micromonospora sp. NPDC049201. The sequence continues at coordinate 967 of NZ_JBVJHM010000021.1, forward strand.
GGGCGGCGAGGGCCGGGGGTTTGGGTTTCTCGGTGAGGCCGAGCAGACCGACGTAGAACGCGCGGGAGCGGTCCTCGGAGCCGCGCGGGCAGGCCAGCAGCACGTGGTGGATCATGGTGGCACCTCCTCGTCCCGCAGCGTGGCACGAGGTTGCGTGAATAGCAAGACGGACGTACGGTTTTGTAGATACCGACGCAGGTAAGTGTCGCCTAAGCACGGCGGCGCCCCGGTCGGTGCGACAAACTGCTCAGGACTACTCACGGTCGCTGGTGTGAAGGAGTACGACGTGGCGAGCCTCGACACCTTCGGTGCGAAGACCCAGCTACGCGTCGGAGACGCGAGCTACGAGATTTTCAGGATCGGCCAGGTTCCGGGGCACGACAGACTGCCCTACAGCCTGAAGATCCTGCTGGAGAACCTGCTGCGGACCGAGGACGGCGCGAACATCACCGCCGACCACATCCGGCAGCTCGGCGCGTGGGACCCCACCGCCGACCCGAGCGTGGAGATCCAGTTCACCCCGGCCCGGGTGCTGATGCAGGACTTCACCGGCGTGCCCTGCGTGGTCGACCTGGCCACCATGCGCGAGGCGGTCCGCGACCTCGGTGGCGACGCCACCAAGGTGAACCCGCTCGCCCCGGCCGAGCTGGTCATCGACCACTCGGTCATCGCCGACCTGTTCGGCCGCGAGGACGCGTTCGAGCGCAACGTCGAGCTGGAGTACGAGCGCAACAAGGAGCGCTACCAGTTCCTGCGCTGGGGGCAGAGCGCGTTCAACGAGTTCAAGGTCGTCCCGCCCGGCACCGGCATCGTGCACCAGGTCAACATCGAGTACCTGGCCCGAACGATCATGGAGCGCAACGGCCAGGCGTACCCGGACACCGTGGTCGGCACCGACTCGCACACCACAATGGTCAACGGCCTGGGTGTGCTGGGCTGGGGCGTCGGCGGCATCGAGGCCGAGGCCGCGATGCTCGGCCAGCCGGTCAGCATGCTGATCCCCCGCGTGGTCGGCTTCAAGCTCTCCGGTGAGATGCCGGCCGGCACCACCGCCACCGACCTGGTGCTGACCATCACCGAGATGCTGCGCAAGCACGGCGTGGTCGGCAAGTTCGTCGAGTTCTACGGCCCCGGCGTGAGCGCGGTGCCGCTGGCCAACCGCGCCACCATCGGCAACATGTCGCCGGAGTACGGCTCCACCGTGGCGATCTTCCCGATCGACGCCGAGACGGTCCGCTACCTGGAGCTGACCGGCCGCGACGCGTCCCAGGTCGCGCTGGTCGAGGCGTACGCCAAGGAGCAGGGCCTCTGGCACGACCCGGACCACGAGCCGGAGTACTCGGAGCGCCTGGAGTTGGACCTCGGCACCATCGAGCCGTCCCTGGCCGGCCCGAAGCGCCCGCAGGACCGGGTGCCGCTGGGCAACGCGAAGACGCTGTTCCGCTCGGCGCTGACCGACTACGTGGCGGCCGACGAGACCGGCGGCGACCCGGGCCGCAAGCCGGGCGTGCCGCAGCAGCAGAAGCCGTTCGGCACCGACGGCCCGGCCGACGAGGCCAGCGCCGAGTCGTTCCCGGCCAGCGACGCGCCGGCCAACGGCGTCAACGACCCGGCGGACGCGCCGCGTGACCTGGAGACCGCCGCCGTGGGCGCGGGTGGCCGGGCCACCAACCCGGTCCGGGTGACCGGCGCCGACGGCGTCGAGTACGAGTTGGACCACGGCGCGGTGGTGATCGCCGCGATCACGTCCTGCACCAACACCTCGAACCCGCAGGTGATGATCGGCGCCGCGCTGCTGGCCCGCAACGCGGTGGAGAAGGGCCTGGCCCGCAAGCCGTGGGTGAAGACCACCCTCGCGCCGGGCTCCAAGGTCGTCATGGACTACTACGACCGCGCCGGCCTCACGCCGTACCTGGAGAAGCTCGGCTTCAACCTGGTCGGCTACGGCTGCACCACCTGCATCGGCAACTCCGGCCCGCTGCCGGAGGAGGTCTCCGCCGCCGTGAACGAGGGCGACCTGGCCGTCGTCTCGGTGCTCTCCGGCAACCGCAACTTCGAGGGCCGGATCAACCCGGACGTCAAGATGAACTACCTGGCGTCCCCGCCGCTGGTGGTCGCGTACGCGCTCGCCGGCACCATGGACATCGACCTGGCCAACGAGCCGATCGGCGAGGACGCCCAGGGCAACCCGGTGTTCCTGCGGGAGATCTGGCCGAACAGCGCCGAGATCCAGGACGTCATCGCCTCGGCGATCGGCGCCACCGGCTTCAGCGCCGCGTACGCCGACGTGTTCGCCGGTGACGAGCGCTGGCAGTCGCTGCCGACCCCGACCGGTGACACGTTCTCCTGGGCGGGCGACTCCACCTACGTGCGCAAGCCCCCGTACTTCGAGGGCATGCAGCAGCAGCCGACCCCGGTGCGGGACATCGCCGACGCCCGCGTCCTCGCGAAGCTGGGCGACTCGGTGACCACCGACCACATCTCCCCGGCCGGTTCCATCAAGGCGGACTCCCCCGCCGGGAAGTACCTGGCCGAGCACGGCGTGGCCCGGCACGAGTTCAACTCGTACGGCTCCCGCCGGGGCAACCACGAGGTGATGATCCGGGGCACGTTCGCCAACATCCGGCTGCGCAACCAGCTCGTCCCCGGTGTGGAGGGCGGCTTCACGGTCAACCACCTGACCGGCGAGCAGTCCTCGATCTACGACGCCTCGATGGCGTACCAGGAGGCGGGCGTCCCGCTGGTCATCCTGGCCGGCAAGGAGTACGGCTCGGGCTCGTCGCGGGACTGGGCGGCCAAGGGCACCATGCTGCTGGGCGTGAAGGCGGTCATCGCCGAGTCGTACGAGCGGATCCACCGCTCGAACCTGATCGGCATGGGCGTCCTGCCGCTCCAGTTCCCGGTGGACACCACCGCGGAGTCGCTGGGCCTGACCGGCACCGAGACGTTCTCGATCAGCGGTGTCACCGCGCTCAACGACGGCGACACCCCGCGCACGGTGAAGGTCACCACCGACACCGGCGTGGAGTTCGACGCCGTGGTCCGCATCGACACCCCCGGTGAGGCGGACTACTACCGGCACGGCGGCATCCTCCAGTACGTGCTGCGCCGCATGATCGCCAGCTAGCACCTGGTGTGCAAGGAGGGGCCCCTTCTTAACAGACGTCTGTTAACAAGGGGCCCCTCCTTGCACGGTCACCAGGGCACCACGCCGGCGTCCTCGAAGAATCCGCCGGTCGGCCCGTCGTCGGGCAGCGTCGCCAGCCTGATCCCGATCGCCGCGCCCTGCTGCGGCGTACGCACCCCGCGGAAGCCGTTCAGGTCGGTCGCGGTGAAGCCGGGGCAGCCGGCGTTGATCAGGATGTTCGTGTCGGCGAGCGCGCGGGCGTACTGGATCGTCACCGCGTTGAGCATCGACTTCGACGGCGCGTAGGCCACGGAGAGCGGGCCCGTCTGCTCCTCCCCGGTGGAGGCGCTCTGCCGGGCGAGCGAGCCGACGCCGCTGGACATGTTGACGATCCGGGGCGCGGCCGAGCGGCGCAGCAGCGGCAGCATCGCCTCGGTGACCCGGATGACGCCGATCACGTTGACCTCGACCGCGGCCCGCACGGTCGCGACGTCCGCGCCGCCGGGCCGCTGCGGCATGCCGCCGGTGACGCCGGCGTTGTTGACCAGCACGTCGAGACCGCCGACCTGCTCGGCCAGCAGGCGGGCGGCGGCGGTCACGCTCGCGTCGTCGGTCACGTCCAGCGGTACGCCGAACGCGTCCACGCCGGCCGCGCGCAGCTTCGCCACGGCGGCCTCCCGGCGCTGCCCGTCGCGGGCGCCGACGCCCACCCGCCAGCCGAGCGCGCCCAGCCCCGCCGCGATCTCGTACCCGATTCCCTTGTTAGCGCCGGTCACCAGCGCGATCGTGCCTTCACTCATGCGATCGATCCTGGCCGGGCCGGCACCGGGCGGCCAACACCGTCTCGGTAGCGGGCGATACCCGACGGGTATCGCCCGGAGGTACGGTGGCCGGGTGGAGACCCGGGAGTTGCGCTACTTCGTCGCGGTCGCCGAGGAGCTGCACTTCGGCCGCGCCGCGCGCCGCCTCGGCATCGCCCAACCACCGCTGTCGCGGGCGATCGCGCAGCTCGAACGGCGGCTCGGGGCGACGCTGCTGGCCCGCGACAGCCGGGCCGTCACGTTGACGCCGGCCGGCGCGGTGCTGCTGCGCGAGGGCCGGGCCGCGCTGGACGCGGTGGCCGCCGCCGACCGCCGCACCCGCCGTGCCGCGTCCACCGCCGCCGGCGAGCCCGGCCTGGTGCTCGCCACCAAGGCCGGCGCGTCGAGCGAGCTGCTGCCGAAACTGCTCGACGCGTACGCCGCCGAGCCCGACGCGGTCGCCGTGGAGGTGCTGCTGTGCGGCATCGGGGAACAGGAGCGACTGCTGCGCGACGGGCGGGCCGACGTGGCGCTGCTGCACCTGCCGTTCGACTCGACGGCCGGGCTCGACACCGAGGAACTGGTGACCGAACAGCAGGTGGTGGTCCTGCCGGCCGGGCATCCGCTGGCCGGCCGGGCGCAGGTGCGGACGGCCGACGTCGCCGCGCTGCCCGACCTGCCGCTGCCGCGCTGGCCGCGCCGGGACGGCAGCTATCCGGACGGGCCGGGGCCCGAGGTCCGGGACCACGTCCAGTTGTTCCAGTTGATCGCGCTCGGCCGGACGGTGGCGGTGCTCCCCGAGTCGTGCCGGACGCTCCTGCGCCCCGACCTGGCCGCCGTGCCGGTGCCGGACGCGCCGGCGGTGACCACGGTGATCGCGTGGCCGCCGCACAGCCGCTCGCGGTCCCTGGCCGCCCTGGTCCGCACCGCCACCCGCCTCTAGCCACGCCCGCGCGGGGCTGCCCAGCCACCGCTGCGGCCACGCGCCACGCTGCTCTCCCGAGGGCGCGCCGCGCCACCCGGCCGCCTCGGCAGTCGCCGGGTGCGTCCGGAGGCAGCGCTCGGCCGGGCCCGCCGCAACTACGCCCCGGGCGTGTCGCGGCCGGCGGCATAGTTGCCCGCGAAGCGGTATACCTCTGGGTCATAATTATGACGGAGAGGTATACCGCACCAAGTTGAGTTGTTCCCTGCCACGGCGACGCTCAGTAACCAGCGACCCTGCACGAGTCAAGGGCCGCACGAGTCAAGGGGCCGCACGAGCCGAGGTCCGCGCGACCTAGGCGAGCAGGTCCTTGCGCATCTGCTGGGTGACCACCTGGTAGCCCGAGGTCCGGTAGAGCGTCGCCGCCGTCTCGTTGGCGCCGAAGACGTTGAGTTCCAGGGCCCGGGCGCCCCGCTCCCGGGCCATCCGCTCCCCCGCCGCGAGCAATGCCCGGCCCAGGCCCTGACCGCGGCGGTCGGCGACCACCTCGATGTCGTAGAGGAAGGCGCAGTGGGGGACGCCGCGCGGATGGGTCAGGCCGATCCACAGCCGGCCGATCGACGAACCGTCGGGCAGCACGCCGATCAGGAGGAGCATGCCGGGCGTGGCCAGGCCGTCCGGCAGCAGGGCGGCATTGGCCTCCCGCGCCCGGTCGAGCGCCTCCGCCTCCGTCCAGTTGCCGGCCGTCACGTGCTCCCGCGCGTACTCCACGGCCAGCTCGTCCTGCCAGCGGTCGAACTCCTCCGGGGCCATCGCGCGGACGGACACGGCCGGCTCAGTCACCGGCGGCCCGCCGACGCGCCTCACGCAGCTTCATGGCGTGCTCCAGCAGCGTGATCAGCACCTCCTTGGCCGACTCGCGCTGACGTGCGTCGCAGAGCACCACCGGCACGCCCGGGTCCAGGTCGAGCGCCGCCTGAACCTCGTCGAGCCGGAACTGCCGGGCTCCCTCGAAGCAGTTCACCGCCACCACGAACGGCGTGCCCCGCCCCTCGAAATAGTCGATCGACGGGAAGCAGTCGGCCAGCCGGCGGGTGTCGGCGAGCACCACCGCGCCGAGCGCGCCCAGCGCCAGCTCGTCCCAGACGAACCAGAACCGGTCCTGTCCGGGCGTGCCGAACAGGTAGAGCACCAGATCGTCGCTGAGCGTGATCCGACCGAAGTCCATCGCCACGGTGGTGGTCGACTTCGCCTCCACCCCGGACAGGTCGTCGATGCCGATCCCGGTCTCGGTCAGCACCTCTTCGGTACGCAGCGGCCGGGTCTCGCTGACCGCGCCGACCATTGTGGTCTTGCCGACGCCGAAACCACCGGCGATCAGGATCTTGATCGCGGTGGGCAGCGGCGCTGCTCCCGCCGGCCGCTCAGAGCGCCCGTAGTCCATTGATTACCGCCTCGAAAACATGCTCGTCGGGAAGGCCGGCGGGGGTGGCGCGCGGCTCGCGTACCTGCACCAGACTGCGGGCCGCCAGGTCTCCGAGGAGAACCCGGACGGTGCCCACCGGCAGGTCGAGATGGGCGGCGATCTCGGCCACGGAGAGGATCCGCTGACAGAGGCCGACTATCGCCACGTGCTCCGGGCCCAGCCCGGACTCGGACCCGACCTCGGTGCGGGTCGCGGTCACCAGGGAGATCAGGTCGAACGTGCCGGTCACCGGGCGGGCCCGGCCACCGGTCACCGCGTACGGGCGGACCACCGGACCCGCGTGGTCGTCGACCCACTCCTGCTCGGTGGGCTCCCCCCGGCCTGTCATCGCGCCGCGTTCTCGCCGAGGGGCTGTTCCCGGGTGGGTGATGCGACGAACCGGCCGACCCGGGTGACCAGCATGGCCATCTCGTACGCGATCAGGCCGACGTCCGCGTCCTCCGCCGCCAGCACCGCCAGGCAGGCGTTGCGGCCGGCCGCGGTGACGAACAGGAAGGAGGACTGCATCTCGATGATGGTCTGCTGCACCTGACCACCGCCGAACCGCTTGCCCGCGCCCCGGGCCAGGCTCTGGATGCCCGCCGCCATCGCCGCCAGGTGCTCGCCGTCGTCCCTGCTCAACCCGCGGGACGAGGCCATCAGCAGTCCGTCGGTGGAGAGCGCCACGGCGTGTTCCGCCTGCTTGACCCGGCCGACCAGGTCATCCAGCAGCCACGCAAGATCCGCGCTCGAAGCCGTCTTCTGCGCCACTCGTCGTCCTCTTCTCCCCGGCTGGTGTGCCGTTCTCGTCCCGGATGCGTCGGCATCGACGCCCGGTCAGGTGACCTGCTCGTTTCCGTCGGCCGGCCCGTCACCGGCCCCGTGCGCCCCGCCGAGCAGCCGCGCCGCGTCGGTGCGGCCACGTCGGGTTCCACTCTGGTAGGAGCTCATCATCCGGCGTACCTGCTCCGGCGCGCGCGCCGTGTCGTCCGCCCCGTCGTCGTCCGCCTCGGACCGTTCGTGCCGCAGCTCCGGGACGAGGCTGGCCTGGCGTACCCGGACGGGCAGCCCGGCGTCGGTCTGCGGCGCCGCCGCCTCGGCCGCGGGCGGGGCGGCGCGGTTCTCGACCACGGCCAGCTCCGCGGTCGGCCCGGCCACCGCGGGCTGCCGTTTGCGGGTACGCGCCGGCAGCCCGGACGGCGTCATCCGGGGCGCGGGCGGTGCCGGCTCGGCCTCCGGCGTACCGGTGTCGATCGGGCCGAACCCGCCGGTGGTGCCGTCCTCGCCCACCCGGACCACGACGGTCTCCTCGGCGGGCCGACCCGATCCGGCAGGCGTCACGGCGGCCGGCGACGGCACGGCGTCGTCGTCGCGGGCGTCGTCGGAGTCGCCCGGGTCACCGGCGTCCGTGCTGATCAGCTCGCGCGGGATCAGCACCACCGCGGTCGTGCCGCCGTACGCCGACTCCCGGAGCTGCACCTTCACGCCGTGCCGCTCGGTGAGCCGGCTGACCACGAACAAGCCGAGCCGGGCGGCGTCGGCGAGGTTCAGTTCGGAGCGGTCCACGATGCGCGCGTTGGCGGCGGCCAGATCTTCGCCGCTCATGCCGAGGCCGCGGTCCTCGATCTCGAGAGCGAAGCCGTTGGCGACCAGTTGGCCGCGGACCTCCACAGCGGTCTGCGGCGGCGAGAAGGAGAGGCCGTTCTCGATCAGCTCGGCCAGCAGGTGGATCACGTCACCGACGGCGCGGCCGGTCAGCGACACCGCGCCGAGCGGCCGGACGGTCACCCGGGTGTAGTCCTCGACCTCGGCGACGGCGCCGCGCACCACGTCGACCATCGGCACGCTGCGCCGCCAGGCGCGACCCGGCGTCGACCCGGAGAGCACGATCAGGTTCTCCGCGTTGCGCCGCATCCGGGTGGCCAGGTGGTCGACCCGGAACAGGTCCTCCAGCTCCTCGGCGTCGTGTTCCCGGCGTTCCATGGCGTCGAGCAGCGTGAGCTGGCGGTGCACCAGCGCCTGGGTGCGCCGGGCCAGGCTGAGGAACACGTCGCGGACGCTGCGGCGCAGCTCGGCCTGCTCGACGGCGGTGCGGACGGCGGTCTCCTGCACGGCGTTGAACGCCTTGCCGACCTGGCCGATCTCGTCGTCGCCGAACTGCAACGGCGGCGCCTCCCGGGCGACGTCCACCTCCTCGCCGTGCCCCAGCCGCTCCACCACGCTGGGCAGCCGCTCGTTGGCCAGCCGGAAGGCGGCCTCGCGCAGCCGTTCGAGCTGCCGGACCAGCGCGCGGGCCGTGGTGATCGAGACGATGACGGACGCGACGACGGCGATCAGGCCGAGACCGGCGGCGAGCACCAGTCGGACGATGACGCCGATGGCGACCGGGGTGGCCCGGGACACGATGTCCTCACCACCGGCGAGGATCACGCCACGCAGGTCGGCCATCGCCCGGTCGGCGGCGGCCCGCCAGGCCGCGGCGGTGACCGGCGGGCGGACGTCCTCGCCCTTGGCCGCGAGCACCCGGTCCTGGAGCGTGCGTAGCTGCCCGAACGCCTCCCCCTCGACCATCTGCTGGTAGCGGGATCGGTCGGTCGGGGCGAGTTCCCGGGCGGTCCGGTCCGCGAGGAACCACTGGGCGCCGACCAGCCGGGCGAACGCGGTCTGCTCGGCGACGGTCAGCCGGTTGGCCGAGACCGCGCCGGTGAGCAGCGCGTCCTGTTGGGACAGCAGCTCACGGGAGCGGTTCAGGTCGATCAGCGCCGCGGTGTCCCGGGCGATCTGGTCGTCGTCGAGACCGCCGAGCGCGTCGAAGACGGCGAAGATGCCGTCCACCGCCTCGTCGTACGCGGCCAGCGTCGCGGTCCGGTCGATGGTCTTGCGGCCCACCTCGTCGCGGACCTGGACGAGCTGGCCGAGTTCGGCCTTCAGCTCGGCCAGCCGCTGCTCCAGCTCGTCGCTGGCCGGGACCTCGGTGCGCCAGTCCTGCACCGAGGTCCACAGCGCGGTGGCCGCGCTGTCGGTGCGTCCACGCTGGGCCTGGAGCTCCTGCAACTGCCCGGGGTCGGACTCACCCAGGTAGCGCAGCGAGAGTCGACGCTCGTTCTGCAGCTCCAGCAGCAGCGGGTCGCTCGGCTCGAAGACCCGCGCGTTGAGCGCCTGCACGCCGAGCAGGTTGAACCCGTCCCGTACGGTCACCCAGGCCGCGAACGCCCAGAGCGCGGTCAGCGACGCCAGCAGCGCGATGATCTTCGTACGGAGATTCGTACTGCGGGAACCCATCACACCGTCCTGGCCCGGTCTTCGGTCGGTCCGGAATCCGATCGACTCCGGCGCACGCTAGCAGCCGTCGGGAACTCCATTCAAGCGATCCTGATCATGGTGGGTGCCGGATGCGGCGACGTCCAGCCGGCCCGCCCCGACGCGGCCAGTACCGCCGCGCGCACGATCCGCGTCGGACGGTAGAGGTCCTTGTCGTGCCAGAGTGCCGGACCGCCGTCGCATCCGTCCAGCTCGGACAGTCGGGCCCGGCCCCGGGCCAGCGCCGCGGCGATCCGGGGGTCCCCGGCGCGGCCCGCGCCGGTCAGCGCGAGCACCGCGTACGCGGTCTCCTCGGCGGTGCCCTGCCAGCGCCCCCACGATCCGTCCGCCCGCTGGGTGTCCAGCAGCCAGCCGACGCCCCGCTCGACGGCGGTCCGGGCCGCCCCGTCGGGCGCGTGGTCGGCCAGTGCGAGCAGCACCGCGTACGTCGCGTAGTACGCCGAGGCGTGCCAGCGGTCCTCCCACCGCCCGTCCGGCCCCTGCCGCTCGACGAGCCAGTCGGCGACCCGGCGGCGGGCCGCCGTCACGCCGGGCCGGGTCGCGTGCTCGCCGAGCGCGTCGAGCACGTGCGCGTTGGTGGTCAGCGAGGCGCCGTCCTCCCCCGGCCAGGTGCAGAAGTGGCGTCCGGTGTCGTACCCGGCGAGCGGGGTGACACCGAGCGGCCGGCCCAGCCGGGCCAGCACGTAGAGCACCACGGAGGTGGTGTCGGCGTCGGCCGGCAAGCCGGGCGCGGTGGCCGCGCCGGACGCGCCGACGGCGGCACCCAACTCGGCCAGCACCGGCTCCGGCACCCGCAGCGGGACGCCGGCCCGGATCAGGGCGGCGAGCGCCCAGGCCCGTTCGAAGACGGTGATCGGGCTGGCGCAGGGCACCGGCCCGGGCCGGCCGACCCCGCGCAGGTAGTCCAGGGCGGGGCCGGGCTCGGGCCGGCCGAGCCAGGCGGCCGTGGCGGCCGGGGAGGCGCCCACCGAACCGCTCGCCGAGGGGCGGACACCGGCCGCCCCGGGGGCCAGCTCGCCGGTCACCTCCAGCGCGTGCGCCAGCTTCGCCGGGACCGGCCGGCCGGTGGCAAGCAGTCCGCGTACCCGGGTCAGCCGGACCGGGTCGAGGCCGGCCGGCAGGGGCAGACGGGGCCGGTCCGCCCACCCGGCCAGCCCGGGCGGTGGGCCCGCCGGGCCGGTGAGACGCCGGTCCACGGCGGTCAGCAGCGCCGGCACGATCAGGTCGGTGGCCGGCAGGTCGGGCGGGGTGTCGCCGGGCAGCGCGGCGGCCAGGAACGCCAGGCCGCGGTGCGCGGCGGTGGTCGGCGCCGTGGCCGGCCCGGTCCGGTGCAGCTCGGTCAGCAGCGCCTCGACGGCGCTCAGCGTCGGCACCAGCGCGTAGCCGCCGGGCCCGCCCCAACCGCCGTCCGGGCGCTGGCGGTCGAGCAGCCAGGCCAGCCGGGTGTCGTGGCCGGGCAGCCAGGGTGCCAGCGCGGCCAGCCGGCCGGTCTCGTAGATCGACGGCGAGGTCTGCCCCGTCGGGTCGTCCGCGAGCGCGTCGACGAGTTCCCGAGCGGGCCCGCTCCGGGTGGCGGGCTGGGCGGTGAGGCTCACCGCACGCCCCAGAAGTCGGTGTGCCGGTAGAACCCGGTGGTGAACCCGAGCTGGCGGGACAGGAAGTCGGCCTCCCGGGGCGCCTCGTCGGCCAGTTTCGCCAGCAGCACCCGGCAGTGGTCGACCTGCTCGGCGAACCGCCGCTCGACCTCCGCCGGGTCGTCCACCAGCAGCAACGCGTTGAGGTCGCCCGACTCCGCGTCCCGGCGGTACGTGCCGAGGTCGTTGACCAGGCGCAGCGCCCGCTGCACCTCGTCGCCGACCTGGATCAGCCGGTCCAGCGCGGCGGCGTCGGCTACCGATCCGGTGTGGATCCAGTGCGCCACGTTGACCACCGTCGCGGCGAGATTGTCCGCGTTGGCCAGGTACTCGGCGAGCGTGGGCCGGCCGGTGCGCCGCCACGTCCACTCGCGGGCCATCGCGTCCAGCGTGCGTTCCATGGTGGTACGCCAGCGTCCACGCAGGGCGGCGTAGCCGGGCGCGGTGGCGACGTCGTCGCGCAGTTCGGCGAGGAACCGGCCGAGCGGGTCGGTCGTCGACGCGCCGTCCAGCACGTCCAGGCAGGTACGGGTGATGCGGTCCACCTCGGCGCGGCTGGTCGCCCGCTGGTCGACCAGCCAGTCGACGGCGAAGCCCCACAGCACCGCGCGGTTGGTGACCGCCAGCTCGGCGGCGGTGTGCCAGGGCGCGCTGAACGCCATCGCCGAGGCGATGCTGCCGAACAGCGTCGCGTCGAACGGGTCGGCGGGAAACAGGTCGGGGTGCGCGGCGGCCACCCGCCGCAGGCCACGCTGGCCGTGCGCGACGAGCGCGCAGATCCGGCCCTGTTCCGCCGCGGCGGTGATCGGATCCGGCGTCGGTCCGCCGGTCACGCCGGCTCCGCCCGGCCGGCCGCGAGCAACGTCAGCTCGACCCGCTCGCGGGGTCGCAGCGCCGCCGCCAGGCGCAACCAGGGCACGTCGGTGCGGCGCAGCCGGAAGCGGTAGCGGCTGAGCATCGTGGCGAGGATGAGCTGGGCCTCCAGATAGAACAGGTACATGCCGAGGCACTGGTGCGGGCCGCCGCCGAACGGGAAGTGGGCGTACCGGTGACGGTCGCGGACCCGCTCCGGCCGGAACCGCTCCGGGTCGAACTCGTCCGGCCGGTCCCAGAACTGCCGCATCCGCTGGGTGATCAGCGGGCTGACCGCCATGGTGGCGCCGGCCTCGATCGGCACGCCGTCGATGACGTCGTCGGCGACCGCGCGGCGCGGGATGATCCAGCCGATCGGGTAGAGCCGCAGCAGCTCGTCCAGCACCATCCTGGTGTAGGTGAGGTGGTCCAGGTGCTCCCGGCGTACCGGGCCGTCACCGACCACGTCGTCGATCTCGGCGTAGAGCCGCTCGGCGACCTCGGGGTGCTGGTGCAGGTGCGGCCAGGCCCAGGTGAGCACGTTGATGGTGGTCTCCGTGGTGGCGGCGAACATGGCCACGGTGTCGTTGCGGACCTGCCGCTCGTCGAGCTGCCGGCCGTCGTCGGTGCGGGCCCGCCAGAGGGTGGAGATGATGTCGTCGCCGGAGTCGGCGTCGTCGCGGGTCTGCCGGACGATCGGCACCAGCACGTCGTCCACCACGCGCACCGCACGACGGAACGCCCGGTCGCCCGGCATCGGCAGCGACAGCGGCGCGAACGGCACGACGATGCGGGGGATGACCGCGGTGGCGATGCGGTCCTGGGCGTCGATCACGCGCATCGCGTCCGGCACCGAGATGCGGTCGGCGAAGAGCACCTTCATGATCGCCCGGCTGACGATGCGGGCCTGCTCGACGCCGATGTCGACCGGCCGTCCGGCGCGGCACGGCTCGTCCAGCTCGTCGACGGCGTCGGAGATGGCTCCGGCCATGCCGTCGATGAGCGCCTCCACCCGCTTGGCGGTGAACATCGGCTGCAACATCCGGCGGCTGGCGGACCAGACCTGCCCCTCGCCGAGGATGCCCTCGCCGAACAGTCGCTTGACCGGGCGCCAGAACAGTCCGTCGCCGGCCCGTTCGTAGTTGTCCGCCCGGTCGCGCAGCACGTGCTGCACGTGCCGGGGGTGGGTGACCAGGTACGGGCGGAACGAGCCGAGGTTGAGCCGGACCAGTTCGCCACCGGTGCGGTTACCCACGTCGATCAGCGCGCGGGCCGGGTCCCGCAGGACGGCGGGCAGGATCTGCCGCAGCGGCACGACACGAGGCCGGCCGGTGGGCCGGGACAGGCCGGACGAATCGACCACCTGAACGCTCCCTCGGGTTGCTGAGGGTCGCTACCCCGTCTCGACCCGTGAACGTTGCTCGCGAGCATGCCATCCTGGGCGTTGAATCAAAAGACGGCAACGAGGATATTTCACTTAACAACAATCTCTTTGTCGAGAATGGAGCCCGTGGGATATGCGTCACGCCGAAAGTCTTGCGGGTAAGGCCGGGCCCCGTTCAACGCCTTCGGTATAGCTCGGAGCCCCGCTTGACACCTGCCTCGCGGGCGCGGGAACGCGGGCGCGGGCGCGTCCGCTGTGCCAAGCTTCGGGCATGGACGACAAGACCATCCTGAGCCGGATCTCCGAACTCGTCGACGAGGAGCACCGGCTGCGCGCCGGCGCGCAGCAGCACGAGGCCGGCACCGACGACGAGGCCCGCGAGCGGCTCCGGCACCTGGAGGAGTCCCTGGACCAGTGCTGGGACCTGCTCCGCCGTCGCCGGGCGGCCCGGCAGGCACACGGCGACCCGGACGCCCAGGGTGAGCGCCCGGTGCCGGAGGTCGAGCGCTACCTCCAGTGACCCGCGCTCCGGCGGCACCGCCGCCCGCAGCGGTACCGCCGAGCCGACGTCCCGGGCGGGACGGATCCCGCCCGGGACGCTCACGGTTCAGCGGATCCCCGCCTCCCGCAGCAGCACCTCGGTCAGCGCCACCGGATCGGTGTCGACGGCGGGCAGCCCCCGGGCGGTGAACCAGGCGGCCACCACGCGCACGTCGCGGGCCAGGAACTCGGCCCCCTGCGGGTTGGCCACCACGTCCACCACCTGCGGCAGGTCGATCAGGACCAGCCGGCCGGCGTGCACCAGGAGGTTGTACGGGGACAGGTCGCCGTGGGCGTACCCGGCCCGCGCCAGCACCACCAGGGCGTCGACCAACTGCTCCCACAGGTCGCGCAGCTCGTCGTCGTCCGGACGGACCTGGGCCAGCCGGGGCGCGGCCTCGCCCGCCCCGGCGTCGCCCACGAACTCCAGCATCAGCTCGGTGCCGAGCAGCTGCACCGGGTAGGGCACGGCGATCCGCCCGGAGGCGGCGCCGATCTCCCAGAGCCGGGACAGCGCGGCGAACTCGGCCGCCGCCCACTGCCCGGCGATCATCTGCCGACCGAACGCGGTGCGCCCGGCCATCGCCCGCATCTCCCGCGACCGGCGTACCCGGCGACCCTCCAGGTAGCCGGCGTCGCGGTGGAAGAGCCGGTGCTGGGCGTCCCGGTAGCGCTTGACCGCCAGCAGGCAGCCCCGGTCGGTGTCCGGCACCGCGCGGCGGACCAGGTGGACGTCCGCCTCCTTGCCGGTCTTGAGCATCCCCAGCTCGGTGTCCCGGGCGGCCAGCTCGGTCACCAGCCAGGCCGGGTGCGGCTCCGGCCCGTGGACGGCCTGGTCCCAGGAGGACCAGCGGTCCTCCACGTCGGGCTCGGCGTCCGGGTCGGCGAGGGTCGGGGCCGGCCGGCCCCGCTTCAGGAAGTCGGGTTCGTCGTCGTCGAAGCGGCTCTTGCCGCGGCCACGGCGCGGCTGCGCCGGGAAGTCGTGATCGCGCACGGGTGGGTCTGTCCTTCGGTCGAGTCTGGTGGAGGCAGGCGGAACGACCCTGCAAAGACGGCCATGACCGACCTCCTCTCCTCGACCGGGCGACCCGGTTGCGCCCTCGCGCGGGACCATGCTCGTGGGCCGGTCCCGGCGGGGCAAGCGATTTTCCCCGCTCAGCCCGCCAGCACGGCGGCCACGGCCGGGATCAGCCCGTCCTCCACCCGGGTCGGCGCGAAGCGGGGATCCGACCAGCGTCGCCCCCGGTGCAGCCAGACACTGGGCAGGCCCACCGCGGTCGCGCCGCCGATGTCCGCCTCCGGGCTGTCGCCGATCACCCACGCGCCGCGCAGCGGCAACCGGGCCCGCTGGGCGGCGAGCGCGAAGATCCGGGGGTTGGGTTTGCTGACCCCGGCCTCCTCGGAGATCACCCAGTCGGCGACGTACCGGTCCAGGCCGGTCCGGCGGATCTTGGTGTCCTGCTGGCGTTCCGCGCCGTTGGTGACCACCACCGGCACCCAGCCCGCGTCGGCGGCGATCCGCAGCGCGCAGGCCACCAGCGGATCCAGCCGCATGTGCGCCACCACGCCGTCGTGCAGCTCCTCGACCAGGTCGATCGACGGGATGCGCAGCCCGTAGCGGTCCCGGATGGCGTCGGCCACGTCCCACCGGTTGGTCAGCCCGTCCGCGTCGACGGAGACCAGCCAGTCGAGGTCGACGGGCGGCGCGCCGATGCTCTCCAGGAAGCGTGCTCCCCAGGCGCGGAACGGCCCGTCGCGGTCCAGCAGGGTGTCGTCCAGAGCGAGCAGGAGCAACGGCACCTGAGCACCCTACGGGAACGCCCTGGGCACCGGCAGGGCCGGAGGTCCGGTCGCGGTCAGGCGACGAGCGTCGCGCGGGCGGCCCCGGCGTCGGGCAGCCGGTCGAGCAGCATGGTGTGCGCCGCGCGGGTGTCCGCCAGGACCGCCGGGTCCAGCGTCGCCACCAGCACGTCCTCCCCGGTGTCCGCGCCCCGGGCCAGCACCCGGCCCTCCGGGTCGTAGACCGCCGCGCCACCGTTGAACCGCCAGGGCGCCACGCCGCCGACCGCGTTGGCGAAGACCACGAACATGGTGTTGTCCAGCGCGCGGGCCGCGTAGTAGAGGTCCCGACGGTGCGCCGAGCCGGCCAGGTAGCCGCTGGGGCAGAGGTAGCCGTGCGCGCCGTCGCCCGCCGCGGCCCGGCCGTGCTCCGGGAAACAGCCGTCGTAACAGATGCCGAGGCCGAACCGCCACGTGTCGACCACAAGCGTGGCGCCCCGCCGGCCGGCGTCGAACAGCTCGCGTTCGCCGCTCCAGAGCTGCTGCTTGTCGTACGCCGCGGTGACCGTGCCGGTCGGGTCCACCACCAGCGACGAGATGGTGCGCCGCCGGTCCGGGTGGCGGACCGCCGCGCCGATCACCACGGCGGCCCCGCCGTCCCGGGCGGCGGCGCGCAGCGGGTCCAGCCGGGCATCGTCGACATGCCCGTCCGGGTCGGCGGTCACGTCCGTCCCGGTCGGGTCCGCGCCCAGCGTCGGCGGATGGTACGCGGGCAGGAACAGCTCGGGCAGCACCACGACGCGGGCCCCTGCGGCCCGGCCGACCAGGCGGGCGGCGGCTCGCGCGTTCCCGGCGACGTCACCGGGCACCGGTTGCGCCTGCACGGCGGCGACGGTCAGCGGGGTCATCACCGGATGGTAGCCAACCCCGCCTCGCAAGCCGTACGTACGGTTTGCGTCGGCCCCCGCCACCTGCGACGATCGCACCGTGCCCAGAGTAAGTCAGGACCAGCTCGACGCGCGCCGGCAGGAGATCCTCGCCGCGGCGCGGGCTTGTTTCGCCCGGCACGGCTACGAGGGCGCCACCGTGCGGCGGCTGGAGGAGGCCACCGGTCTCTCCCGAGGCGCGATCTTCCACCACTTCCGGGACAAGGACTCACTCTTCCTCGCGGTGGCCGAGGACGACGCCGCCGCCATGGTGGAGACCGTGGCCCGCAACGGCCTGGTCCAGGTGATGCGGGACCTGCTCGCCCGCGCGGTCTCCCCGGACACCACCGGCTGGCTCGGCAGCCAGCTCGAGGTCTCCCGCCGGCTGCGGACCGACCCGGCGTTCGCCAAGCGCTGGTCCGAGCGCTCGGCGGCCATCGCCGAGGCGACCCGGGAACGGCTGCTCCGCCAGCGCGAGGCCGGCGTGCTCCGCGACGACGTGCCGATCGACGTACTGGCCCAGTTCCTGGAGCTGGCCTACGACGGGCTGGTGCTGCACCTGGCGATGGGCCGGCCGGCCGGCGACCTGACCCGCGTGCTGGACCTGGTCGAGGAGGCCGTCCGCCGGCACTGACGTCTCGGTCCGGTAACTGGCCGCCCCGTGGAGATCGACACTGGCGTACCTGCTCCACAATGAGCCGCGACCCCTCGCGACAGGAGCACAGCATGACCGTCCTCGCGGCCGACACCTGGGGCATCCCCGGCCCCGTCTTCCTGCGCTGGTATCTCGTCGCGGCCGTCGTCCTGGTCGTCGGCACGGCGGTGTACCGGTTCCGCGCGCTGGCCGGCACCCCGGTCCCGGACCACGGCTCGCTCGGCCCGCAGCAGGTCGCGTACCTCAACGGGGGCGACCAGCTCGCGGTCTGGACCGCGCTCGGCGGCCTGCGCCGGGCCGGCGCGGTGGGCGTGCATCCGGACCGGCGGCTGGCCACCGGCGGGCCGCTGCCGGCCGGGCTCACCCCGCTGGACCAGGCCGTCCACCACGCGGCCGGCCAGGGCCTGCGCGCCCGGGAGCTGCCCCGCGACGAGTGGGTCCGGCGCGCCCTCGCCGAGCTGCGCGACGGCCTGGTCCGCCGCGGCCTGGCGCTGGACCCGGAGCGGCGCCGCACGCTGCGACGCGGGTCCACCCTGCTCGGACTGCTGCTGGTGCTCGGCGTGGCGCGTGCCTTCGTCGGGCTGACCAACGGCCGGCCCGCCGGCTTCCTGCTCCTCACCCTGGTCCCGCTCATCGTCGCGTTCCTGCTGCTCAACCGCGTGCCGTGGCGCACCCGGGCGGCCACCGCCGCGCTGCGCGACCTGCGCCGCCGGCACACCGCGCTGCGTCCCGCCGCCGCGCCGGCGTACGCGACGTACGGCCCGTCGGCCACCGCCATGGCGGTGGCGCTGTTCGGCACCGCCACGCTCTGGACCATGGACCCGGGCTTCGCGGAGCAGGCCGAGATCCAGCGCCAGGCGATGGGCACGGCGGGCAGCTCCGGCAGCTCGTGCGGCGGTTCCTCCTCCTGCTCCGGCGGCTCCTCCTCGTGCAGCTCCGGCAGCTCGTGCGGCGGGGGTGGCGGCTGCGGGGGCGGCGGCGGGTGCGGCGGATGACCGGCCCGTCCGGCGTCGGCATCGGCTGGCGGCCCGAGATCGCCGGCTTCGTGGCCGACCTGCCGGGACTGCGCTTCGTCGAGGTGGTCGCGGAGGCGGTCGCGCCGGCCGGACCACTGCCCGACGGCCTGACCGAGCTGCGCGCCCGCGACGTCACCGTCGTACCCCACGGGGTGCGTCTCTCGCTCGGCGGCGCGGAACCGGTCGACCCGGCCCGGGTGGCGCACCTGGCCGCGGTGGCCACGGCGCTGGAGGCGCCGCTGGTCAGCGAACACATCGCGTTCGTGCGGGCCGGCGGCCTGGAGGCCGGCCACCTGCTGCCGCTGCCCCGCAGCCGGGAGGCGGTGGCCGCGGTGGTGGCCAACGTCCGGCGGGCGCGGGCGGAGCTGCCGGTGCCGCTGGCGCTGGAACCGATCGCCGCGCTCTTCGACTGGCCCGACGACGAGCTGGACGAGGCCGACTTCCTCACCGAGATCCTCGACGCGACCGACGCGCTGCTGCTGCTCGACGTCGCCAACGTGCACGCCAACGCGCGCAACCGGGGCGGCGACCCGACCGCGCTGCTGGACCGGCTGCCACTGGAGCGGATCGCCTACGTGCACGTGGCCGGCGGGGCCGAGGCCGGCGGCTTCTACCACGACACGCACACCGATCCGGTGCCCGCCGAGGTGCTCGACCTGGTCCGGGAGCTGTGCGCCCGGCGCCGCCCGCCAGCGCTGCTGCTGGAACGCGACGGCCACTACCCGCCCGCCGCCGAACTGCGCGGCGAGCTGGACGCGCTCGCCGCCGCGTCCGGGTACCCGGTGGTCACGTGAGCGGCGACCTGGCGGCCCGGCAGGCCGAGCTGGTGGCGACGCTGGTCGCGGGCGGGCCGCTGCCGCCCGGCTTCGCCGCCGGGCCGGTCGAGGCCGCCCGTCGGGCGCTGCTGCGCAAGCGCGCCGGCGACGTGGCCCGGCACTGGCCGCTGCTCGCCGCCGGCCTCGGCCCCGACTGGCCGGCGGTCTTCGTCGACTGGGCGGCCGGCCGCCCCACCAACGGCTCGCTGCGCGACGGCTGGGACCTGGCCCGCGAGCTGCGCGACCGGGGCACGCTGCCGCCGCTGGGCGCCGACGAGCTGGCCGGGCGCGAGGCCGCGAACCGCTACGACGGCCGCGGCACCCCCCGACGCCGCCGCCTCCCGGCGCTCGCCCGCACCGGCGGCGCCGTCGTGGTCCAGTTCGCCGGCCGGGTACGCCTGCTGCGGCCCGCCCCGCGCTGACAGGTCCTCACCCGATGCGGCAGGATCGGGCCATGGATCTCGGACTGGCCGACCGGGTGTACGTGCTGACCGGGGCCTCCGGCGGCCTCGGTCTCGCCACCGCCCGGCACCTCGTCGCGGACGGCGCCCGGGTGGTGGTCTCCGCGCGGGCCCCGGAACGGGTGGCTGCCGCCGTCGAGGCGCTCGGCGGCCCGGCGCGGGCCATCGGGCTGACCGCCGACCTGGCCGACCCCGGCACTCCGGACCGCCTCGTGGCGGCAGCCCGCGAGCACTTCGGCCGGCTCGACGGCGCGCTGGTCTCGGTCGGCGGGCCGCCCGGGGGCACCGCCGCCGCGGTCACCGACGCGCAGTGGCGGGAGTCGTTCGAAACGGTCTTCCTGGGCAGCGTCCGGCTCGCCCGCACGATGGCCGGCGCGCTCACCGACGGCGGCGCGATCGCCCTGGTGCTGTCCACCTCGGTGCGCGAGCCGCTGGCCGGGCTGGGCATCTCCAACGGCCTCCGACCGGGCCTGGCCGGGGTGGCCAAGGACCTGGCCGACGAGTACGGTCCGCGCGGCGTACGGGTGGTGAGCCTGCTGCCCGGCCGGATCATGACCGACCGCAACCGGGACCTGCTGGCCGCCTCCGGCGACGCCGACCGGGCCCGCGCCGCGGCGGAGGCGGCGATCCCGCTGGGCCGCATCGCCGAGCCCGCCGAGTTCGGCCGGGTGGCCGCGTTCCTGCTCTCCCCCGCCGCGAGCTACGTCACCGGGGTCACCGTGCCGGTCGACGGCGGTGCGCTGCGTGGCCTGTGACGGCACGTCGACGACCTCGTGGTCCGGTGCCGGCGCGGTGCCGCGCCCGCGT
The DNA here is from genome assembly GCF_055586805.1 of Micromonospora sp. NPDC049201. Taxonomy (NCBI): domain Bacteria; kingdom Bacillati; phylum Actinomycetota; class Actinomycetes; order Micromonosporales; family Micromonosporaceae; genus Micromonospora; species Micromonospora sp. NPDC049201. The sequence continues at coordinate 21,471 of NZ_JBVJHM010000021.1, forward strand.
CCCGGGACGACACGTCGGTGAACGACCGACGCCGCCCCGCCGGCGGGCGACCCGAACCCGCTACCGGTCCCGCCGTGCCCGCCCGGCGTCACCCGCGACCCAGTCGGGAGCAGCTCGCCGCGGCGGCCGACCGGCTGCTGCCCGACGTGATCGGGCCCGGTCTGGACGTGCTCTTCGTCGGCATCAACCCGGGCCTGTGGTCGGCGGCCACCGGCTGGCACTTCGCCCGCCCGGGCAACCGGTTCTGGCCGGCGCTGCACCGTGGCGGGTTCACCCCACGCCTGTTGCACCCCGGTGAGCAGGACGAGCTGCCCGCGCTGGGGTTGGGCATCACGAACATGGTGGCCCGGGCCAGCGCCCGCGCCGACGAGCTGACCGCCGCGGAGCTGGTCGAGGGTGCGCGGGTGCTCACCGACAAGGTCGAGCGCCACCGACCGCGCTGGGTGGCGGTGGTCGGGGTGACCGCGTACCGGATCGGTTTCGCCCGGCCGAAGGCCGGCTTCGGGCCGCAACCGGAGCCGCTCGGGCCGGCGCGGCTCTGGGTGCTGCCCAACCCGAGCGGGCTGAACGCGCACTTCACCCCGGAGACGCTCGGCGCCGCGTTCGGTGAGCTGCGCGCGGCGGTCACCGGCGGATAGCGCCGTCCGGCGCCGCCGCAGCCGGGCGGGTGGGTCACCGGCGCCCGGGCGGAACGCCGAGGGCCGGCTCCGGTGCGACAGACCCTAGTTCGCCGTCGCCGGCGGCATCGTCTCCTGCGCGACGTACGTGCCCATCGGCACCGTGGTCACCACCGGCTCGGGCTGCTCCGGCTCCGCGTACGGGACCGGCGAGTCGGTGACCGCGAACTGGGTCCGGTACAGCTCGGCGTAGAGGCCGCCGACCGCCACCAGCTCGTCGTGCCGGCCGCGCTCGACGATGCGGCCCTCGTCGAGCACCAGGATCTGGTCGGCGTCGCGCACCGTGGAGAGCCGGTGCGCGATGACCAGCGCGGTGCGCCCGGTCAACGCCACCGACAGCGCCCGCTGCACCGCCGCCTCGCTCTCCGAGTCGAGGTGTGCGGTGGCCTCGTCGAGGATCACGATCGACGGGGCCTTGAGCAGCAGCCGGGCGATGGCGATGCGTTGCTTCTCGCCGCCGGAGAAGCGGTAGCCCCGCTCGCCGACCGTGGTGTCGAGCCCGTCCGGCGTCGCGCGGACCAGGTCGGCGACCTGCGCACCGGCCAGCGCCGCCCAGATCTCGTCGTCGGTGGCGTCGGGCTTGGCGTAGCGGAGGTTCTCCCGGATCGTCTCGTGGAACAGGTGCGAGTCCTGGGTGACCACGCCGATCTCGTCGCGCAGCGAGGCGAGCGTCGCGTCGCGCACGTCGACGCCGCCGACCAGCACCTGGCCGTCGCTGACGTCGTAGATCCGGGAGATCAGCATGGACAGCGTCGACTTGCCGGCACCGGACGGGCCGACCAACGCCACCATCTGCCCGGGCTCGACGGCGAACGAGACGCCCTTGAGCACCGGCTCGTTGACCGTCCGGTCCAGCGTGGCGACCTCCTCCAGCGAGGCCAGCGACACCTCCGCGGCGCTCGGGTAGCGGAAGCGCACGTCCCGGAACTCGACCCGACCGTTGCGGGGCGGCACCGGCACCGCGTCGGGCTTCTCCGCGATGGCCGGACGCAGGTCGAGCACCTCGAAGACACGGTCGAAGGAGACCAGCGCGCTCATCACGTCGACCCGGACGTTGGACAGCGCGGTGAGCGGGCCGTAGAGGCGGGTCAGCAGCAGCGCCAGCTTGACGACGGTGCCCGCGCTGACCGCGCCGGTGACCGCGAGCCAGCCGCCCACGCCGTAGGTCAACGCCTGGGCGAGCGAGGCGACCAGCAGCATCGCCACGAAGAACGTGCGCGAATACATGGCGGACTGGATGCCGATGTCGCGTACCCGCTCGGCCCGACCGGCGAACCGATCGGCCTCCACCTCGGGTGCGCCGAACAGCTTGACCAGCAGCGCGCCCGACACGCCGAACCGCTCGGTCATGGTGGCGTTCATCTTGGCGTCGAGGTCGTAGGACTCGCGGGTGATCTCGGCCAGCCGCCGGCCGACCCGGCGGGCCGGGATGATGAAGATCGGCAGCAGCACCAGCGCCAGCACGGTGATCTGCCAGGACAGCACCAGCATCGCCCCGGCGGTGAGCACGAGCTGGATGACGTTGCTGACCACCCCGGACAGCGTCGAGGTGAACGCGCGCTGGGCGCCGAGCACGTCGTTGTTGAGCCGGCTGACAAGCGCGCCGGTCTGGGTGCGGGTGAAGAACTGCAACGGCATCCGCTGGACGTGGTCGTAGACCCGGGTGCGCAGGTCGAGGATGATGCCCTCGCCGATGCGGGCCGAATACCACCGCTGGGCCAGCGAGAACAGCGCGTCGGCCACGGCCAGCGCGGCGATGATCAGGGCGAGCCGGACCACGGTGTCACGGGCGTCGGGACCGCGGCCGGCGATCGCGTCGATGACGTCACCGGCGAGCAGCGGGGTGGCCACGCCGATCACCGCGGCGACGATCACGGTGATCAGGAAGACGACGATGTCGCGCCGGTACGGCTGGGCGAACGCGACGATCCGCCGGGCGGTGCCGCGCTTGAGCCGGTGGGCGGAGACCTCGTCGCGGTTGCGCAGCGACCGGAGCATGCTCCAGCCGCCCATGCCGCCGCCGGCCATGGGGTTGGACACTCGTCACCTCCGGGTCGTCGGGCAGCACGGACCGCCGGGGTCAATTCTCCCGACGCCTGTGACAACCTCGCGAGTAACCCAGATCTTCCCCCGGGGTCCTTACCGCTATTCGCCGCGCCCGGCCAGGTCCCGGATCCGACGGGTCTGGGCCTCCCGCTCGGCGCGCTGCTGCTCGGCGTGCGAGCGCCCGGCCGCGCCGGCGAGCAGCGCCTTGATCTCCACGACGGCGTCCCGGCTGTTGGCCAGCAGCCCGGCGGCCAGGTCACGCACCGCGGCGTCCAGCTCGTCGGTGGGCACCACGAGCGTGGCCAGGCCGATCCGGTCCGCCTCGGCGGCGTCCATCCGACGGCCGGTGGCGCAGATCTCCAGGGCGCGGGAGTAGCCGACCAACTCCACCAGGCGGCGCGTGCCGGCCAGGTCGGGGACCAGCCCGAGCGTCACCTCGGCCATCGAGAGCTTCGCGTCGGCGGCGAGCACCCGCAGGTCGCAGGCGAGCGCGAGCTGGAAGCCGGCGCCGATCGCGTGGCCCTGCACGGCGGCGATCGAGACGACGTCCGGTCGGTGCAGCCAGGTGAAGCCGGCCTGGTAGGCCGCGATCCGGTCGGCGCACTCGGACTCGGAGAGCGTGGCCAGCTCGGCGAAGGAACCGGGTCCGGAGGCACCGGCGACCGCGAGGTCCAGGCCCGCGGAGAAGGCCCGGCCCTCGCCGCGTACGACGACGATCCGGACGTCACCGGGCAGGTCCCGGGAGAAGTCGCTCATGGCGCGCCACATCGCCGGGGTCTGGGCGTTGAGCACGTCGGGCCGGCACAACGTCACCGTCGCGACCGGCCCGTCGCAGTCGAGTCGAACTCCGGTCGTCTCGGTGGTCACCGGACCACCCGGAGCGCGACGCTGATGGACGACGCTGGGGGGCGGGTCACGCCTTCTTGCGGCGCCGGGCACCGCCGCGCTGCCGCAGCTGCACCCCGGACTCGGTGAGCACCCGGTGGATGAACCCGTACGAGCGGCCGGTCGAGGCCGCCAGCGCACGAATGCTCTCACCCCCGGTGTACCGCTTTACCAGGTCTTTGGCGAGCGTCTGACGCTCGGCCCCGACGATCCGGCGACCCTTCTCAGTGCTGGTGGCTGTGCCGGTGGCTGCCATGCTGATTCCTCACGTCCCAGACTGTGCGGTTCGGATACGGTCCCACCTATTAGACCGCCTCGAACGATCATGCGCCAGATATCAACTATTCGCCAACCGACACGCTACGCAATGTCAGCTTCCCGATAGAGTGATCCTCCCGGCCGTCCGATCCGTACCGACCGGGTCGTATCGTGCCCCGGGTGACCGATCTGATCGGCGTCGCGGCCGGTGCCGCCGGCGTGTTCGCCGCCACCAATCTGGACGACGTCGTCGTGCTCACCGTGCTCTTCGTGGCCTCCCGGACCGACGGCCGGCCGCGGCCCTGGCAGATCGTCGCCGGTCAGTACGCGGGCATCGGCGCGCTGGTCGCCGTCGCGGTGGTGGCCGCCGCCGGGCTGCTGGTGGTGCCCGACCCGTGGCCGGGGCTGCTCGGGCTGCTGCCGATCGCGCTCGGCGTCCGCGCGCTGCGGAACCGGGCCGGGGCCGACGACCCGCCGGTGGTGGTCGGCACCCTGTTCGGCGTCGCCGGGGTCACGGTGGCCAACGGCGCCGACAACATCGCGGTCTACGTGCCGGTCTTCCGCGCCCTCGACCCGCTCACCGGCCTGGTCTGGCTGCTGGTCTTCGCCGTGCTGGTCGCCGTGTGGTGCGCCGTCGCCGCCGCGCTCGGCGGCCACCCCCGGGTGGTGTCGCTGGTCGGCCGCGCCGGCCACTGGCTGGTGCCGGCGATCTTCATCGTCATCGGCGCGGTCATCCTGCTCACCTCCGGCGTCCTCCCCCGGCTCGCCGACCTGCTCGGTTGAACCGCGCCGCCGGCCGCCGACCCGGGGTCAGGCCAGCTCGACCAGTTCGAGCAGGTCGTCGGACCAGGCGTCCTCGTCGCCGTCGGGCAGCAGGATGGCGCGGTCCGGCTTGAGCGCGCTGACCGCCCCCGGGTCGTGGGTGACCAGCACGATCGCGCCCGGGTAGCGGGCGATCGCGTCGAGCACCTGCTCCCGGCTGACCGGGTCGAGGTTGTTCGTGGGCTCGTCCAGCAGCAGCACGTTGGCCCCGGAGCAGACCAGCGTGGCTAGCGCCAGCCGGGTCTTCTCGCCACCCGAGAGCACCCCGGCCGGCTTGTCGACGTCCTCGCCGGAGAACAGGAACGCGCCGAGGATCTTGCGCAGGTCGGTGTCGGTCTGGTCGGACGCGGCGCTGCGCATGTGCTCCAGGATCGTCCGGTCCACGTCCAGCGTCTCGTGCTCCTGGGCGTAGTAGCCGAGCCGCAGGCCGTGCCCGGGGCGCACCTCGCCGGTGTCCGGCTCCAGCAGGCCGCCGAGCATCCGCAGCAGCGTGGTCTTGCCGGCGCCGTTGAGCCCGAGGATGGCCACCCGGGAGCCCCGGTCCACCGCGACGTTCACGTCGGTGAAGATCTCCAGCGACCCGTACGACTTGGACAGGCCGGCGGCGGTCAGCGGGGTCTTGCCGCACGGCGCCGGGTTGGGGAACCGCACCTTGGCCACCTTGTCGGCGTGGCGTACCTCCTCCAGCCCGGAGATCAGTTTCTCGGCCCGGCGGGCCATGTTCTGCGCGGCCACAGTCTTGGTGGCCTTGGCCCGCATCTTGTCGGCCTGGGCCATCAGCGCGCCGGCCTTCTTCTCGGCGTTGGCCCGCTCCCGGCGACGACGCCGCTCGTCGGTCTCCCGCGCCTCCAGGTAGGCCTTCCAGCCGAGGTTGTAGGTGTCGACCACGGAGCGGGTGGCGTCCAGGAACCACACCTTGTTGACCACGGCCTCCAGCAGCGAGCCGTCGTGGGAGATCACGATCAGGCCGCCCTTGTGGTTGGCGAGGAAGCCGCGCAGCCAGGTGATGGAGTCCGCGTCGAGGTGGTTGGTGGGCTCGTCGAGCAGCAGGATGCCGCCGCCGTTCTCGCCGGCGTCCCGGAACAGGATCCGGGCCAGCTCGATGCGGCGGCGCTGACCGCCGGAGAGCGTGCCGATGGTCTGCGCCAGGGCGCGGTCGGGCAGGCCGAGGTTGGCGCAGATCCGGGCCGCCTCGGCCTCGGCCGCGTAGCCGCCCAGCGAGGCGAACTGGTCCTCCAGCGCGCCGTAGCGGCGGACCAGCCGCTCGTCGTCGGCGCCCTCGGCGAGCTTGTCCTCCAGCTCCTTCATCTGCGCCATGAGCACGTCCAGGCCGCGTGCGGAGAGGACCCGGTCCCGGCCGGTGACCTCCAGGTCGCCGGTACGCGGGTCCTGCGGCAGGTAGCCGATGGCGCTGCGCCGGTCGAGCTGCCCGGCGTACGGCTGGCCCTCCCCGGCGAGCACCTTCAGCGTGGTGGTCTTGCCGGCGCCGTTGCGGCCGACCAGACCGATCCGGTCGCCCGGCTGCACCCGCAGGGTGGTGTCGGACAGCAGGATCCGGGAACCGGCGCGCAGTTCCAGGCCGGTGGCAGTGATCATTTCGGAGTACTCGCTCTCGGGGTCCGGAAGGGCTGACTCAGGGCACGCGAAAGCGCCGGCGGGTCTCGTTCTCCCGTCGGCGCGGGGCCGTTCAGCCTTCGCAGCGCAGCACGGTTCCAGTGTACCGGGCGCGCCGTGGTCGTCCCGCCGGATTACCGCACAAGATCATCGGGTACCGAATTCGCCGTCCGGACCCGGTCCGGTACCGCAACCACCACACACGGACAGATCGGTGATCGGGGTCAACATGGAGCTGAATGAGAACGCGCGGGTCGACACCAGCCAGGTGGACGACCGGCGAGGGTCCGGCGGGGGAGGCGGGATGGGCATCCCGATCCCGACCGGCGGCGGTCGCGGCGGGATCGTGGGCATCATCATCGCCGTGCTGGTCGCCCTGGTGGGCGGCGGCTTCGGCCTCAACGCGGCCACCAACGGCGGCGACGACTCGGCGCAGGGCGACAACACCTCGCTGGAGCAGAAGTGCTCGGCGGACGACGCGTTGAAGCAGCTCGACTGCCGCAACGCGCTCTACGTCAACTCGATCCAGGCGTACTGGCGCACCGCCATGCCGGAGGTGTTCGGCGAGCAGTACAAGCCGTCCAAGACGGTCTTCTTCAGCCAGAACGTCAGCACCGGCTGCGGCGCGGCCGACTCCGGCGTCGGCCCGTTCTACTGCCCGGCCGACGACCTGGTCTACATCGACCTCACGTTCTACCGCCTGCTCGCCGACCAGCTCGGCGCCGAGGGCGAGTTCGCCCAGCCGTACGTGCTGGCCCACGAGTACGGCCACCACGTGCAGGACCTGCTCGGCACCGAGGCGCAGATGCGCCGCCAGCAGCAGCGCGACCCGCAGAGCGCCAACGCGCTCTCGGTGAAGCTCGAACTCCAGGCCGACTGCTACGCCGGCGCCTGGGCCAAGAACGCCACCGGCACCGCCGACGAGCAGGGCCAGAAGATCTTCACGAGCATCACCGACCAGGACATCCAGCAGGCGATCGACACCGCCGAGAAGATCGGCGACGACGCCATCCAGCAGCGCTCCGGCCGGCCGGTGAACCCGGACGAGTTCACCCACGGCAGCTCCGAGCAGCGCGAGCAGTGGTTCACCAAGGGCTTCTCCACCGGCGACCCGAAGGCCTGCGACACCTTCGGCGCCGGCAAGTAGACCGCACCGCCGCTCCCCCGCCGGGCCGTCGGCCGGCACGCTGGAACACCCAGCGGCGCCGGCCGACGGCCCGACGTCGTGTTACCGGCGGATCAGGCCGGCAGCGTCACCTCGGCCGGGCTGGACCGCTCGACCGTGGTGCCGTCGCCGAGCTGGCCCCCGCTGTTGTCGCCCCAGCACCACAGGCCGCCGTCGGTCCGGATGGCGCAGCTGTGGTCGGTGGTGGCGAGGCCCCCCGTCCAGGCGGTGGCGGTACCGACGCGGGTCGGCGCGGACCGGTGGGTGGTGGTGCCGTCGCCCACCTGCCCGGTCGCGTTCTTGCCCCAGCACCACAGGCTGCCGTCGGTGCGGGACGCGCACGTCGCGTCACCGCTGGCGGCGACCCGGCTCCAGGTGGCGACGGTGCCGACCTGCACCGGCGCGGTCTGGTAGTTGCCGCTCACGCCCAGCTGCCCGTACCCGTTCTCGCCCCAGCACCACAGCGTGCCGGACCGGACGCCGCAGGTGTGCGCGTACCCGGCCGTGACGCCGGTCCAGGTGGTCGCGGTGCCGACCTGCGCGGGTGTCGTCTGGGAGCCCAGCGCGCCGAGGCCGAGCTGGCCGTCCGAGCTGAGCCCCCAGCACCACAGCGTGCCGTCGGTGCGGACACCGCAGGTGTGCGCGAAGCCGGTCGAGACGCTCGCCCAGTTGGACGCGGTGCCGACCTGCAACGGGGTGGTCGCGGTGTAGGGCGAGCTGCCGACGCCCAACTGTGAGGTCCGGTTGAAGCCCCAGCACCAGAGCGTGCCGTCGGTCCGGACGCCGCAGGTGTGCGCCGGGCCGGCGTCCACCCGGGCCCAGTTGGTGGCGGTGCCGACCTGCACCGGGGTGCTGCGGCTGGTGGTGGTCCCGTCACCGAGCTGGCCCCGGAAGTTCGAGCCCCAGCACCACAGCGTGCCGTCCGGCCGCACCGCGCAGGTGTGGCCGGTGCCCGCGTCGACGCCGGTCCAGGTGGCGGTGCCGACCCGCGCCGGGGTCCCCCGGTTCGTGGTGGTCCCGTCACCGAGCTGGCCGCTGTAGTTGGAGCCCCAGCACAGCAGCGCCCCGTCGGCGCGGATCGCACACGTGTGCGCGCCGCCCGTGGTGACGCTGGTGGCCGCGGCGCCGGCCAGCGCGACGCGTTCGGCGGGGCCGGCGGATGCCGGGCCCGTGGTGAGTGCGGCGGTGAGCACGACGCTTCCGGTGCACATCGCCGCCGCCGCGGCGAGAAGCCTGGTGGCACTGCGCCACCGGGCCCGCAGCCGGCCGCCCTGATGTCCGTTCATGAAATGCCTTCTCCTGACGATGTCGGTGCGTGAACGGCGTAGGCGAAGCTGCCCTGGGGTCGCCCGGAGACCCACCACTTCGTGCACCGACTTTATGCATCGAGTCGATTCGATGCACTAGGAGCGCGCGGGATTGACCGTCTTGATGTGATCTTTCCCGTTCAACGGACCAGGATGTGGACCGCCCGGGCGGCGCTGACGGCCGCGACCAGGACGGCGTGCCGGGGCTCGGGCACGTCGAGGAGGCGACCGGCGCGCAGCGCCGCGAGCGGGGCCAGCCGCCGGTCGGCCAGCACCGTGTCCACCGCGCGCCGGTCACCGCCGCAGACCACCGCCGTGAGCGTGCCGGCAGCCGGCAACAGCAGGCGTACGGCGAGATCGGCGGCGTCGCCCAGCGCCGCCTTCGCCTGGTTGTCGCGCCGCCTGGCGAACCGCTGCTGGGACCAGCCCCCCGCGGCGGTGCGGCCCTGCACGTACCGGGTGTCGACCTTGGAGGTCACCAGCTCGGTCCCGTCGGCCACCCCGACCGCCACCGCGCCCTTGCGAGCCAGCAGCAGGCCGATCCGGCGCGGCGCGGCGGCGACACCGGCGAACGCGGTCAGGTCCGGTGTGGAGCGCGCGCCGGGCGGGGTGTGCAGCTCGGCGGTGGCGTCGTCCGGGGCGGTGAGCAGCAGCCCGAAGCCCCGAACGGTGGTGACGGGTGGGCCGTGCCGGTCGGCGAAGCCCTCGACCCAGCGGAGGACGCGGCCCGGATCGACCTCCACCCACCGGCCACCCCCGGCTGCGGGTCGGCTGCTCATGCCACGACGGTACGCGGTTCAGCCGGACAGCAGGGTGGCCGCCGCCAGGCCGGCGATCAACGCGCTGGAGACCAGCCCGGTGACCAGCCGACCGCGCGGGCCGGCCAGCACACGCCCGACCATCGACCCGCCACCGGCCACCAGCAGTTGCCAGCTCGCCGACGCCAGGAACGCGCCGGTCACGAACGACGCGGCGGCGGCGGTCGGGTCCGGGTCGGCGGCGTCCCGGCGGCCGAGCACCAGCGCGGCGAAGTAGAGCACCGTCGCCGGGTTGAGCAGCGTCAGCCCGAGCAGCGCCGCGTACGCCCGGCCCGGGGTGTGCAGGCCGCGTCCGGACGGCGTCTCGGTGACCTCCCGGGCCCGCCGGCCGGACCAGGCCCGCCACAGGCCGTGGGCGGCGATGCCGAGCAGCACCAGCGCGGCGACCACCCGCAGCGGCCCGGCCACCGGGGCCAACACGCGGGCCAGCCCGGCGCCGCCCAGCGTGGCCAGCGCGGCGTAGAGCCCGTCCGCGGTGGCCACCGCGAGCGCCGCGGCCACGCCGACCCGGAACCCGTGGCGGGCGCTCAGCCCGAGAATGAGGATCGCGATCGCGCCGACCGGCACGGCGACGCCGTAACCGGCCAACAGACCGGCGAGGAACGCCCCGGTCACGACGTCGGACGGGGACGCGAGGCGACCCGCAGCGCGGTGCGCTGTCGACGCGCGGTGGTGGCCGCACGGACAGGAACCTGCTTCGGGTACGCCTCGATCACCCGCTCATCCTTCCCCCACCCCACCACCCCCACCACCCATTTCCCACCCCACCCCCGCCCTCCACTCCCACCCCCGCCCCGCCCCCGCGCAGATTCACGGAAAGAGGGCTTATCAGCGGCGGGAAAGGGCCTCTTTCCGTGAATCTGCGGGCCGGAGAGGCGGGGGGTGGGTGGAAAGGCGAGGGCGCGGCGCCCCGGAAGGGGTGCCGCGCCCTCGCCTGGTGACCCGTGGAACGGGTCAGACGTTGAAGCCGAGTGAACGGAGCTGGTCCCGCCCCTCGTCGGTGATCTTGTCGGGGCCCCACGGCGGAAGCCACACCCAGTTGATCCGGATGTCGTTCACCAGGCCGCCACCGGGGCCGGTGGTCAACGCCTGCCGGGTCTGGTCCTCGATCACGTCGGTCAGCGGGCACGCCGCCGAGGTCAGCGTCATGTCCAGCGTGGCGACGTTCTCGTCGTCCACGTGCACGCCGTACACCAGACCCAGGTCGACCACGTTGATGCCCAGCTCGGGGTCGACGACGTCCTTCATCGCCTCCTCGATGTCGCCGACAGCGGCCTTGCCGTTGGCCGGCGTCACCGGGCTGTCGGTCGCCACCGCGCCGGTCTCCGGCGTCGTGGTGGTCTCGTCCTCGCTCATGCCGCCCCCTCGCTTCGCCCGGCACCGGCCTGGGACGCCGCCGCGCTGTATTGATGATTCGCCTTCGTCTCGGGGCCCACGCCCACCCCGGCGCGTGCCGCGGCGTCCTTGAACGCCATCCACGACAGCAGCGCGCACTTGACCCGGGCCGGGTAGCGCGCGACACCCGCGAACGCCACCCCGTCCCCGAGCACGTCCTCGTCCGGCGTGACCTGGCCCCGTCCGGACATCAACTCGACGAACGCCTCGTGCACCACCGCGACGTCGGCCGCGGCCCGACCGCGCAGCAGTTCGTGCAGGATGCTCGCCGACGCCTGGCTGATCGAGCAGCCCATCCCGTCGTAGGAGATGTCGGTGAACACCGTGCCGTCGGTCGCCACCCGTACGGTGATCTCGTCACCGCAGGTCGGGTTCACGTGGTGCGCCTCGCCGACCCGGGCCGCCGGGTCCGCCGCGTCCCGCAGCCCACGGCCGTGCGGGTGCTTGTAATGGTCCAGGATGATCTCCTGGTAGAGCGAATCAAGCTGCATCACGCGAACACCTTCCGCACCTGCTCCAGACCCGCCACCAGGGCGTCGATCTCCGCCGTGGTGGTGTAGAGGTAGAACGACGCCCGCGTCATGGCCGGCACCCCGAAGCGGGTGCACACCGGCTTGGCGCAGTGGTGGCCCACCCGCACCTGCACGCCGAGCGAGTCGAGCACCTGCCCGACGTCGTGCGGGTGCACGTCACCGAGCGCGAACGAGATCGTCCCGCCCCGGCCGACCGGCACCGACGGGCCGAAGATCCGCAGCCCGGGCACGGTGGCGAGGGCGTCCAGCGCGTACGCCGTCAGCTCCTTCTCGTGCCACCGGATCGCCCGCATCCCGACGCCGCTGAGGTAGTCCACCGCCGCGCCGAGCGCGACCGCCTCGGCGATCGGCGGCGTGCCCGCCTCGAACCGGGCCGGCGGCGCGGCGAACGTCGACCGCGCCATCGTCACCGTCTCGATCATCGAGCCGCCGCCCAGCACCGGGGGCATCGCGGCGAGCAGCTCGCCCCGGCCCCAGAGCACACCGATGCCGGTCGGGCCGCACATCTTGTGGCCGGTGAAGACGATGAAGTCCGCGTCCAGGTCGACCACGTCGATCGGCTGGTGCGGCACCGACTGGGAGCAGTCGAGCAGCAGCAACGCGCCGACCTGGCGGACCCGCTCGGTGATCCGAGCGGTGGCGTTGACGGTGCCGAGGATGTTCGACGTGTGCACCAGCGAGACGATCTTCGTGCGCTCGGTGACCAGGTCGTCCAGGCCCGACTCGTCCAGCCGGCCGCCGTCGGTCACCGGGAACCAGCGCAGCGTCGCGCCGGTGCGCTCGGCGAGGAGCTGCCACGGCACGATGTTCGAGTGGTGCTCCATCTCGGAGATCACGATCTCGTCACCCGGACCGATGCGGAACCGGGGGTCGGCGTCCGCACGCAGCGAGGCGTTGGAGAACGCGTACGCCACCAGGTTGATCGCCTCGGTGGAGTTCTTGGTGAACACCACCTCGTCGACGCTGGGCGCGTGGACGAACGCGGCGATCGTCGCCCGCGCGCCCTCGTACGCCTCGGTCGCCTCGGTGCCCAACGTGTGCACCGAACGCGACACGTTGGCGTTGTGCCTGGCGTAGTGCTCGGTGAGCACGTCGAGCACCTGACGCGGCTTGTGCGAGGTGTTGGCGCTGTCCAGGTAGACCAGTGGGTGGCCGTTGACCTCCCGGTCCAGGATCGGAAAGTCGGCCCGCACCGCCGCCACGTCGAAGCGCGGCACGTCGTCGTACTGCGGCATGCCCGCCGGGATCGCGATCGAGGAGGTCATGGCGAGACTCAGGCCCGCGCCGCGCCGGCTCCGGCGACGTACCGCTCGTAGCCCTCTTCCTCGAGCTTGTCGGCCAGCTCCCGACCGCCCTGCTCGACGATCCGGCCGGCGACGAAGACGTGCACGAAGTCCGGCTTGATGTAGCGCAGGATCCGGGTGTAGTGGGTGATCAGCAGCATCCCGGTGTCGCCGGTGTCGCGGACCCGGTTGACGCCCTCGCTGACCACGCGCAGCGCGTCCACGTCAAGGCCGGAGTCGGTCTCGTCGAGGATGGCGATCTTCGGCTTGAGGAGTTCGAGCTGCACGATCTCGTGCCGCTTCTTCTCCCCGCCGGAGAAGCCCTCGTTGACGTTGCGCTGGGCGAACGCCGGGTCCATCTGGAGCTTCTCCATGGCGCCGCGCAGCTCGCCGGCCCAGGTGCGCAGCTTCGGCGCCTCGCCGTCGATGGCGGTCTTGGCGGTACGCAGGAAGTTGGCCACCGACACGCCGGGGACCTCGACCGGGTACTGCATGGCCAGGAAGAGGCCGGCGCGGGCCCGCTCGTCGACGGTCATGGCGAGCACGTCCTCGCCGTCGAGCGTCACCTCGCCGCCGGTGATCTCGTACTTCGGGTGGCCGGCGATCGAGTAGGCCAGCGTCGACTTGCCGGAGCCGTTCGGGCCCATGATCGCGTGCGTCTCACCGGAGCGCACGGTCAGGTCGACCCCGTGCAGGATCGGCTTGAGCTCACCCTCGGGCAGCTTGACCGACACCTTCAGGTCGCGGATCTCCAGGGTGCTCATTATCGCGTCACTCCATTGCTCGGCGTCATGCTGACGTAGATCTCGCCGTCGCGGACCTCGACGGGGTAGACGGGTACGGGTTCGGTCGCGGGCAGCCCGGTGGGCTCACCGGTACGCAGGTCGAAACGGGATCCGTGCAGCCAGCATTCCAGCGTGCAACCGGACACCTCGCCCTCGGAGAGCGCCACGGCGGCGTGCGAGCACTCGTCGCGTACGGCGTAGAACGCGTCGTCCTCGCCGTGCACGACCGCGATCTGCACACCGTCCACGTCGGCGCTGATCACCGCGCCCTTCGGCACGTCCTCGGTGGAACAGATCCTGATCATCAGGAGCCGGCCTTCGTGAGGCGGGCCTCGATCGCGTCGCCGAGCCGCTCGCGCAGGTCCTCGACCGGGATCTTGTTGATCAGCTCGGCGAAGAAGCCGCGCACCACCAGACGCCGCGCCTCGGACTCCGGGATGCCGCGGGCCATCAGGTAGAACAGCTGCTCGTCGTCGAACCGGCCGGTCGCGCTGGCGTGCCCGGCACCGGCGATCTCGCCGGTCTCGATCTCCAGGTTGGGCACCGAGTCGGCCCGGGCGCCGTCGCTGAGCAGCAGGTTCCGGTTGATCTCGTACGTGTCGGTGCCGGTCGCCTCGGCCCGGATCAGCACATCGCCGACCCAGACGGTGTGCGCGTCGTCGCCCTGGAGCGCGCCCCGGTAGCCGACGTTGCTGCGGCAGTCCGGCACGGTGTGGTCAACGAGCTGCCGGTGCTCCAGGTGCTGGCCGGAGTCGGCGAAGTAGAGGCCGTACAGCTCGGCCTCGCCGCCGCGCTGGGTGTACTCCACGGTGGTGTGCTGGCGGACCAGGTCACCGCCGAGGCTCACCTGCACGTGCACGACCTGGGCGTTTCGGCCCAGCCGGATCTTCAGGTGCTGCGCCTGGACCGCGTCGTCGGCCCACTCGGCGAGCGTGACGAGCGTCAGCTTCGCCCCGTCCGCCACCGCCACCTCGACGTTGTCGGCGAGCGTGGCGGAGCCGACGTGCTCCAGCACCACCGTCACCTCGGCGAAGCGACCCACCTCGACGAACGTGTGCCCGAACGCGAGCGCCCCGGCGTCCTCGCCGACCACCCGCAGGCGCACCGGCGCGTCCACCACGGCGTCCCGGGCGACGGCCACCAGCAGGGCGTCCTCGGCCGCGCCGTAGGCCAGCGCGCTGACCCGGTCGAACGGCGTGAGCACGCTGCCCACCCGCGGGTCGTCCCGGCCGATCCGGTCGACAGCGACGCCCTCGGGCAGGTCGCCGTGCTCGTGCCGGACCGTGCCGCGCGCCGCTCCGGAGCCGTCACCCGCCAGGCCGCGGAGGCGCTTGAGCGGGGTGAAGCGCCACTCCTCCTCCAGGCCGGTCAGGGCCGGGAAGTCGGCGACGTCGTACGAGCGGAGCGCCTGCGACTTGGTCGTGGGCGGCGCGGAAGCCTGGGTAGTCATCTCTTCCTTGGTCTGTTCAGCGACGGCGGTGTCAGTGGAACCGGAGACGGGCCGGGCACGAGGCCCGGCCCGACGCGGGCGGCGTCAGCCGACCGCGCCCTCCATCTGCAGCTCGATCAGGCGGTTCAGCTCCAGCGCGTACTCCATCGGAAGCTCCTTGGCGATCGGCTCGATGAAACCGCGCACGATCATCGCCATCGCCTCGTCCTCGCTCAGACCGCGGCTCATCAGGTAGAAGAGCTGGTCGTCGCTGACCTTGGAGACGGTCGCCTCGTGCCCCATCGACACGTCGTCCTCGCGGATGTCGACGTACGGGTAGGTGTCGGAGCGGGAGATGGTGTCGACAAGCAACGCGTCGCACTTGACCGTGCTACGGCTGCTGTGCGAGCCCTCCAGCACCTGCACCAGGCCGCGGTAGGAGGTGCGGCCACCACCCCGGGCGATCGACTTCGACACGATGGTCGAGGAGGTGTGCGGCGCGGCGTGCACCATCTTGGCGCCGGCGTCCTGGTGCTGACCCTCACCGGCCATGGCCACCGAGAGCACCTCACCCTTGGCGTGCTCGCCGGTCATGTAGACCGCCGGGTACTTCATGGTGACCTTGGAGCCGATGTTGCCGTCGACCCACTCCATGGTCGCGCCCTCGTGGCACACCGCGCGCTTGGTGACCAGGTTGTAGACGTTGTTCGACCAGTTCTGGATGGTGGTGTAGCGGCACCGCGCGTTCTTCTTGACCACGATCTCCACGACCGCGCTGTGCAGCGAGTCGGAGGAGTAGAGCGGCGCGGTGCAGCCCTCGACGTAGTGCACGTACGCGCCCTCGTCGACGATGATCAGCGTCCGCTCGAACTGGCCCATGTTCTCCGTGTTGATCCGGAAGTAGGCCTGCAGCGGGATCTCCACGTGCACGCCCTTCGGCACGTAGATGAACGAGCCACCGGACCAGACGGAGGTGTTCAACGCGGCGAACTTGTTGTCGCCGACCGGGATCACCGTGCCGAAGTACTCCTTGAAGACGTCCTCGTGCTCGCGCAGCGCGGTGTCGGTGTCGAGGAAGACGACGCCCTGCTCCTCGAGGTCCTCACGGATCTTGTGGTAGACGACCTCGGACTCGTACTGCGCCGCGACGCCGGCGACCAGCCGCTGCTTCTCCGCCTCCGGGATGCCCAGCCGGTCGTAGGTGTTCTTGATGTCCTCCGGCAGGTCCTCCCAGCTGGTGGCCTGCTTCTCGGTGGACCGGACGAAGTACTTGATGTTGTCGAAGTCGATCCCGGTGAGGTCCGCGCCCCAGGCCGGCATCGGCTTGCGGCCGAACAGCCGCAGGCCCTTCAGCCGCAGGTCGAGCATCCAGGCCGGCTCGTTCTTCTTGGCCGAGATGTCCCGCACCACCGCCTCGTTCAGACCACGCTGGGCGGCGGCCCCGGCGACGTCCGGGTCGGCCCACCCGTACTCGTAACGACCGAGGGCGGCGAGCTGCTCCTCCTGGGTCAGGGGCTGGACGATCTGCTCGGTCATCTATCTGTCCTCACAGTGGAGACGGTGGAACCGGACTGGGCGGGAATGTGCGTGGTGCACACGCCGTCGCCGTGCGCGATGGTGGCCAGGCGCTGCACGTGGGTGCCGACCAGGCGGGAGATCACCGCGGTCTCGGCCTCGCACAGCTGGGGGAACTCGGCGGCCACGTGCGCCACCGGGCAGTGGTGCTGGCAGAGCTGGCCGCCGGAGGCGATCGTGGACGCGTTGGCAGCGTAACCCTCGGCGGTCAGCGCCCCGGCGAGCGCCTCGGCCCGTGCGATCGGGGCGTCACCGGCGTCCTCCATGGCGGCCCGGCAGCGGTTCTCCAGCGCGGCGACCTGGTCGGCCGCGAACTCCGCGACCGCCTCGGCGCCACCGGTGCGGGCGATCCACCGCAGCGCGGCGGTGGCCATGTTGTCGTAGTGGTGGGTGCCGCACCGCACCCTGGCCGCCTCGGTCAGCGCGAAGACCTTGGCCGGCCGGCCCCGCCCCCGGCTGCCGCGCACGGCCTGCTCCCGGGCGAGCACGTCCCCGTCGGCGAGCATCGCGTCGAGGTGGCGGCGGATCGCGGCCGGGCTGAGGCCGAGCGCCGAACCGAGCTGCGCGGCGGTGGTCGCGCCCCGCTCCAGCAGGAGCTGGGTGACCCGGTCCCGGGTCGACAGGTCGGCAGCGGCCGGCGCGCCGACGACCGTACCGGTCACCGACCCCTCGGACAGCGCTGCCGCGTTTTTCACAACAGCAACGTTACGTAATTCGGCCGGGGCCCGCAAACCCGGGGTCCGGTGATCCCGACCACCGCACTGGCGGAGTCGCCCGATCGTGGTCCACTACGGTGCGTAGGATTCGCTCCGTGAAGCGTTCCGTCCGGTTCCCGGTCTCCCCCACGCTGCTGCGTCGGCTCGCGTACACCTCGATCATCGCGAACGTGGCGATCGTGGTCACCGGCGGGGCGGTCCGGCTCACCGCGTCCGGCCTCGGCTGCCCCACCTGGCCCCGGTGCACCGACGAGTCCTACACCACCACGTCCGAGATGGGCGTGCACGGGGTGATCGAGTTCGGCAACCGGCTGTTGACGTTCGCGGTGGGGATCATCGCGCTCGCCGTGGTGCTGGCCGTGCTGGCCCAGCGCCCGCGCCGCCGGGGGCTGCTGCCGCTGGCCGTGGGCGTGCTGTTCGGCATCCCGGCCCAGGCGGTGCTCGGCGGGATCACCGTGCTCACCAACCTCAACCCGTGGGTGGTCGGGCTGCACTTCCTCGCCTCGATGGTGGTGATCGCCGCCGCGTACGCGCTCTGGCGGCGCACCGTGGAGCCGGACGGGCCGGTGACGCCGACCGTGCCGGCGCCGCTGCGTACCCTCGCCCTGATCACGGTCGTGGTCGGCGCGGCCGTGCTGGTGGTCGGCACCTGGGTGACCGGCAGCGGACCGCACGCCGGCGACCACGGCGCGGCCCGCAACGGGCTCGACCCGGAGGCGATCTCGCAGGTGCACGCGGACGGCGTCTTCCTGCTGATCGGCCTCTCGGTGGCGCTGCTGTTCGCGTTCCGGGCGGTGGGCGCGGCGCGGGCCGCGCGGGCCGCCGGGGTGTTGCTCGCGGTCGAGCTGGGCCAGGGCCTGATCGGCTTCGTCCAGTACTTCACCCACCTGCCGGCGGTCCTGGTCGCCGCGCACATGCTCGGCTCCTGCCTGGTGCTGCTGGCCACGCTGGGCGTGCTCTGGGCCACCCGGGAACGGCTCCCGGCCGCCCCGGAGGCACCGGCGACGCCCGCCGCCGAGCCGGTGGGCGTCGCCGCCTGAGGCCGGACCGGGCGTTACCGCCCGGCGGGAGCGGGAATGCGGTCCGGACGACGGACCGTACGCCCGAGGGGAGCCGCCGGTGTCGCGCAAGGGCCTTGCCACGTCCACCCCGCAGCGGCTGACGCCGGTGGCCGGCGCGCCGCTGTGGTGCGACGCCCGCGAGCACGGCCTCACCGGGGACGGGGTCACCAACGACCAGCCGGCCCTGGCCGCGCTGGTGGACCGCCTCGGCGCCGGCTACGACGCCGACGGCCGGGCCCGGGTCATCCACTGCCCGCCCGGCCTCTACTCGATCCGCGACGCCGGCACGGTCTGGCGCAGCGGGGTGTCCCTGATCGGCGCCGGATCGGCGGCGACCCGGTTCCTGCTCAGCAACGAGGGCAACCGCGCCGCCCCGGTGCCGCTCGCCTACTGGACGACCGTGCAGCACGGCGCGGACCGGGACCGGCACATCGCCGACTGCACGTTCGCCGACTTCGAGATCGACGGCTCGGGCGTGGGCCTGGCCGAGTACGACTACCTGGCCAAGGGCCTGGGCCTGCAGTACGTGGTGCGGGGCGTGTTCCGCAACCTCTACATCCACCACACCGGCGCCACCGGTCTCGGCTGCGACTTCCTCCAGGACAGCCTGATCGACGGCGTGGTGGTGGTGGGCTGCGGCCGGCTGGACAACGGCCAGCAGATGGGCGGCGCCGGGATCGGGGTCGGCATCGGCGGCTGGGGGGCCGTGGAGCGCCTCACCATCGCCAACTGCACCACGGTCGGCAACGGCACCAACGGGATCTTCCTGGAACTCCAGAAGGACTACTGGGACCCGCCGCGCGGCATCCGCATCATCGGCTGCCACAGCCAGGCCAACCGGTTCGGCATCTCGGACTGGGGCGCGGACGGACTGATCGTCTCCGGCTGCACCATGACCAACAACCTGGAGGCCGGCTTCGACGTCTCGGCGAACGGCACCGCCGGGGTCGCCGGGCGCGGCGGCCTGCTCACCGGCAACGTGATCGACTGCAACGTCGGCGACGGCATCAGCATGGGCAACACCCCCGGCCCGTACGCGGTGCAGGGCAACCGGATCAGCAACAACGGCGGGTACGGCTACCACGAGCACGACCTCGGCCACGGTTACCGGGGGGCGGCGGCGGACGTGGTGATCCAGGACAACGACATCCGGGAGAACGCGCTGGACGGCATCCGGATCGACCGGCCGATGCTGGACGCGTCGATCGTCGGCAACCGCATCCGGGACAACGGGCAGCGGTCCGCGCCCGCCCACCGGGGCTCGGGCGACGCGGTCCGCTACGGCCCGCGCGAGGTCACCGACGCCCACGCGGACTGGCCGCCCGGCGGGCACCGCGGGAAGGTCGTCCGGGTCGGCACCCGGGCCGCGGTGGTCGCCGACAACACCGCCGACCGGCTCTCCCTGGCCGAGGTGCGCCCGGACGGCGCCACCGGCTGGAACGAGGCCACCCCGGCGCCGGGGTCCGCGTACGAGCTGCCCGCCGGGCCGCCGGCCTGCGCCGGGATCACCGTCGCCGCCCCGTTCGACTCGGCCACCGTGCGCGACAACCGGATCTGGCACCGGGACGCCGACACCCAGGCGTACGGGCTGTGGATCACCGAGGCGGGTAGCTGCGTGTCGTGCGCGGTCGAGGACAACGACCTGGCCGGCACGGTGGCCGCGGTGCGGCTGGACACCCCGCCGATCGGCGGACGCTGGGACCGCAACCACACCGACCGCGACTGACGTGCCCGCACACCCGGCCCGTGGCGGCGGCGCGGTCAGCGGCGGCGGCCCAGGTGGGACATGACCGCGTCGGCGAGCCGGTCGGGCGCGCCCTCGGCGTACCCGACGAACAGGCTCGGCTCGGTCAGCTCCAGCTCGACCAGCACGGGCGCGCCGTCCGGGCCGGGAATCAGGTCGACCCGGGCGTAGAGCAGCCGGTCGGCGCCGCCCGGGACGGCGGCCAGCACCTGCTCCGCGACGGCCCGCTGCGTCGGCGTCGCGGCGCGGGCGTCGATCCGCTCCTCCTTGTAGAGCGCGGCCTCACCCCGGTCCGGGCCGGTCAGCATCGGGCCCTTGCGGATCGCGTGGCTGAACGCCAGGCCGTCGCGGCCGGCCAGGAAGAGCAGCGCGGTCTCCCCGGCGGTGTCCACCGCGTCGAGGTACGGCTGGACCATGGTGAACCGCCCGGCGGCACCGAGCCGCCGCACGTGCGCCGACGCCAGCTCGCGGTGCTCCGGGTCGGCCAGGTCGTAGCGGCCGGTGTCCTGACTGCCGGCGCTGACCGCCGGCTTGAGCACGAACTCGCCGTCGGCGGGCGCCGGCCAGCTCTCCCCCGGCGCGAGCCAGGTGGTCGGCACGGTGGGCACTCCGGCGGCGGAGAGCTCGGCCAGGTAACGCTTGTCGGTGTTCCAGGCGACCACGTCGGCCGGGTTGAGCAGGGTCGGCACGCCGCGTGCCCAGGCGACGAACTCGTCGCGGCGCAGCGCGTAGTCCCAGGGGGAGCGGAGCAGCACCAGGTCGTACCGGGACCAGTCCACGGCCGGGTCGTCCCAGACCGCGCCGTCGACGGCGACGCCGCGTGCGGCGAGCGGGCCGAGCGCGAGCCGGTCGTCCGGGTCGAGATCGGGCAGGGCGGCGCAGGTGACGAAAGCGACCCGGGGTTCCCCCCGGGTCGACTGGTGGTGGTCGGTCATGCGGTTATGTGTGTCAACGGGCCATCGTGCGTCGGGCCATCGACCGCCAGAGGTCGTTGCTCGGACGCATCTGGTCCATCAGCTCACGCTCCCAGGCGTTCTCGACATCGACCCCGGCCTCCGCGCAGGCCTGCCGCGCGACGTCCGTGCCGTCGGCGAACTGGTCGGCCCACACCCCGTCGGAACCCACGAGGACGATCCGTGCGCCGCGCTTGCCGACGTACTCGATGACCGCCTTCGCGCCGCCGTGTCCGGCGGCGAACGACTTGATGCCCGCGACCAGGCCCTTGGAGGCCTGCTCGGTGGTCTGCTCAGTCGTCAGCGTCGTATCGGAACCATCTGCCATGACGCGAAGCCTATGCAGACTTCCACCCGGATGTGCGAGAACCATGAACTGAATGTGATGCCAATTACCCGCGCGTTTAAGAAGATGCACAGGAAATTTGTCGGTATTCACCCGCCTATTAACGGACAGAATGACCGCCGGGGATCGTCACGGTCTGTCCAGGTTGCTCCCCTCCGGGGGCACGCGGGAAGACATTCTGATGAACCCGTCCCACGGCGGAACACCGCAATCTCGCGGACGGGCGAGCCCTGGCCCAGGGGCGGGGCCGGCTCAGATCAGCGCGTCCAGGGCGACGGCGGCGAAGAGGATCGTGAGGTACGTGGTGGACCAGTGGAACAGCCGCATCGGCTTGACCGCCTCGCCGCGCGCCGCCCGCCGGCACAGCTTGTGCGCCTCGACCACGAAGATCCCGCCGACCACCAACGCGGTCACGCCGTAGATCGGGCTCATCCCCAGCGGCCAGACCGCCAGCGACGACAGCAGCGTCAGCCAGGAGAACGCGATGATCTCCACATTGACCCGCCGGACCGACGCCACCACCGGCAGCATCGGGATGCCGGCCCGCGCATAGTCGTCCTTGTACTTGATGGCCAGCGCGTAGAAGTGCGGCATCTGCCAGAAGAAGACCACCGCGAACAGGCCCCACGCGGCCGGCGACAGCGAACCGGTGACCGCGGCCCAGCCGATCAGCACCGGCGCGGCCCCGCAGACGCCGCCCCAGAACGTGTTGGCGGCCGTGGTGCGCTTCAGCCACAGCGTGTAGACCAGGTCGTAGTAGGCGATCGCGGCGAGCGTCAGACCGGCCGCCAGCCAGTTGGTGGTCGCCGCCATCAGCGCCACCGACACCGCCGCCAGCACCAGCCCGAAGACCAACGCGTTGCGCGGCGACACGGTGTGCGCGGGCAGCGGCCGGCGCTTGGTGCGCCGCATCAACTGGTCGATGTCGCGGTCGATGTAGCAGTTGAGGACGCTGGCCGCGCCGGCGGCGAGCGAGCCGCCGATCAGCACCACGGCCACCAGCCACAGCGACGGCAGGCCACCGTCCGCGAGCATCATCGCCGGCACGGTGGTCACCAGCAGCAACTCGACGATCCGCGGCTTGGTCAGCGCCACGTACGCGGCCACCACGCCGCGCACGTCCCGCCGGTCGGTCGCCGACGCCTCCGTCACCGAGCCCACCGGCGACTTCCCGGCAGGGTTGCTGACGGGGCGCTCGGTGATCATGCTCACGGATTGCCACCTTCCGGCTTCGGCAAGGGAGATCGATCGGCCCGGACCCGAGCCCGGGTCCACACACCGCCCCACACACTACGCGTCGTCGTTTTGGCTGCCCCGCAGACCCGGCAACGGTGCGGGCCGTCACACCCGGGGTTGAACGACCGGGCCGGCCGCGCCCGTAGTGAAGACCATGCCGAGATCCCCGGGCGGACGTTTAGCGCCGCTCGATAGGGTCATCAGTGAGGGTTCCGCCCATCTGCCGAGGAGCACAACCATCGTGGCTGCGAAACGACCCGAGCTTCCCGCTCTCAACTGGTCCGACCTCGACCGCAGGGCCGTCGACACGGTCCGCGTGCTGGCCATGGACGCCGTGGAGAAATCCGGCAACGGCCACCCGGGCACGGCGATGAGCCTCGCCCCGGCGGCGTACCTGCTCTTCAACCGCGTCATGCGCCACAACCCGGCCGACCCGAACTGGCCCGGCCGCGACCGGTTCGTCCTGTCCGCCGGGCACTCCAGCCTGACGCTCTACATCCAGCTCTTCCTCTCCGGCTACCCGCTGGCCCTGGACGACCTCAAGGCGCTGCGCCAGTGGGGCTCGCTCACCCCGGGCCACCCGGAGCACGGCCACACCCCGGGCGTGGAGACCACCACCGGGCCGCTGGGCCAGGGGCTCGGCAACGCGGTGGGCTTCGCCATGGCGGCCCGCCGCGAGCGGGGCCTGTTCGACCCCGAGCCGGACCGCGCCGACTCGCCGTTCCGGCACGACATCTGGTGCATCGCCTCCGACGGCGACATCGAGGAGGGCATCACCCACGAGGTGAGCGCGCTCGCCGGCCACCAGCAGCTCGGCAACCTCTGCGTGATCTACGACGACAACGAGATCTCGATCGAGGACGACACCCGGATCGCCAAGAGCGAGGACGTGGCGGCCCGCTACGAGGCGTACGGCTGGCACGTGCAGACCGTCGACTGGCGCACCGGCGACGCCGACCAGGGCGACTACCACGAGGACGTGGAGGCGCTCTACCAGGCGCTGCTGGCCGCCAAGGCGGAGACCGGCAAGCCCTCGTTCATCGCGCTGCGCACCATCATCGGCTGGCCCGCGCCGAACAAGCAGAACACCGGCAAGATCCACGGCTCGGCGCTCGGCGCCGACGAGGTCAAGGCCACCAAGGAGATCCTCGGCTTCGACCCGCAGCAGACCTTCCAGGTCGACGAGGAGGTGCTCAAGCACGCCCGCCAGGTGCTGGAGCGCGGCGCCGAGGCGCAGGCCGAGTGGGACACCCGGTTCGACGCCTGGGCGCAGGCGAACCCGGAGCGCAGGGCGCTGTGGGAGCGGATGGCCACCCGTACGCTGCCGACCGGCTGGACCGACGCGCTGCCGACCTTCCCGGCGGACGCCAAGGGCGTCGCCACCCGGGCCGCCTCCGGCAAGGTCCTGGAGGCGCTCGCCCCGGTGCTGCCGGAGCTGTGGGGCGGCTCGGCCGACCTGGCCGAGAGCAACAACACCACCATGAAGGGCGAGCCGTCGTTCGTCCCGGCCGGGCACGCCACCAAGGACTTCCCGGGCGACGAGTACGGCCGCACGCTGCACTTCGGCATCCGTGAGCACGGCATGGGCTCGATCCTCAACGGCATCGCGCTGCACGGCGGCACCCGCCCCTACGGCGGCACGTTCCTGGTGTTCAGCGACTACATGCGCCCGTCGGTGCGGCTCGCCGCGCTGATGAAGCTGCCGGTGACCTACGTCTGGACGCACGACTCGATCGGCCTCGGCGAGGACGGCCCGACGCACCAGCCGATCGAGCACCTGTCCGCGCTGCGGGCCATCCCCGGCCTGGACGTGGTCCGCCCGGCCGACGCCAACGAGACCGCGTGGGCGTGGCGGCAGGCGCTGGAGCACACCGACCGGCCGACCGCGCTGGCGCTGAGCCGGCAGGCGCTGCCGACGATCGACCGCGCCGAGTTCGGCCCCGCCGAGGGCACCGCCAAGGGCGGGTACGTGCTGGCCGAGGCGTCCAACGGCAAGCCGCAGGTGATCCTCGTCGGCACCGGCTCGGAGGTGCAGCTCTGCCTCACCGCCCGGGAGCGGCTGGAGGCCGACGGCACCCCGACCCGGGTGGTGTCCATGCCGTGCCAGGAATGGTTCTTCGCGCAGGACGAGGCGTACCGGGAGTCGGTGCTGCCGCGCGGGGTAAAGGCACGGGTGAGCGTGGAGGCGGGCATCGCGATGTCCTGGCGGGCGATCGTCGGGGACAGCGGCGAGTGCGTGAGCATCGAGCACTACGGCGCCAGCGCGCCCCACACCGTGCTCTTCGAGCAGTTCGGGTTCACCCCCGACCGGATCGTGGCCGCCGCGCACGCGGCGCTCACCCGGGTGGGCGACATCACCGGTTTCACGACCGGCAACTGAGGGGAGCGTGGACGGCATGACGGACAGGCTGAGCGAGCTCCAGAACGCCGGGGTGGCGATCTGGCTCGACGATCTTTCCCGGGTACGACTGAGCTCCGGCGGGCTGGACAAGCTCCGCCGGGAGAGCCACGTGGCCGGCGTGACCACCAACCCGACGATCTTCGCCAAGGCGCTGAGCGACGCCGACGAGTACGACTGGCAGCTCCGTGACCTCGCCACCCGCGACGTGGACGTCGAGGAGGCGGTCCGCATGCTCACCACGTACGACGTGCGGTGGGCCTGCGACGTGATGCGCCCGTCGTACGACGCGAGCGCCGGCGTGGACGGCCGGGTCTCGATCGAGGTGGACCCGCGCTCGGCGCACGACGCGGACAAGACCGCGGCCGAGGCCAAGGCGCTGTGGTGGCTGGTCGACCGGCCGAACCTCTTCATCAAGATCCCGGCGACCGAGGAGGGCCTGCCGGCGATCACGAAGACGCTGGCGGAGGGGATCAGCGTGAACGTCACGCTGATCTTCGGGCTGGACCGCTACTCGCAGGTCATGGACGCGTTCCTGGCCGGCCTGGAGCAGGCGCAGGCGAACGGGCACGACCTGTCGAAGATCGGCTCGGTCGCCTCGTTCTTCGTCTCCCGGGTCGACAGCGAGGTCGACAAGCGGCTGGAGAAGATCGGCTCCGACCAGGCCAAGTCGCTGCGCGGCAAGGCCGCGGTGGCCAACGCCCGGCTGGCGTACGAGCGGTACGGCGAGGTGTTCTCCTCCGCGCGTTGGCAGAAGCTGGCCGACGCGGGCGCCCACCCGCAGCGCCCGCTGTGGGCCTCCACCTCGACGAAGAACCCGGACTACCGGGACGTCATCTACGTCGAGGAGCTGATCGCCCCCGGCACGGTCAACACCATGCCGGAGCCGGTCGTCCACGCCTACGCCGACCACGGCGAGACCCAGGCGGACACGATCACCGGCGCGTACGACGACGCGCGGCAGGTCTTCGCCGACCTGGAGTCCGCCGGCGTGGACCTGGCCGACGTGATCGCCACGCTGGAGAAGGAGGGCGTGGAGAAGTTCGAGGCGAGCTGGCTGGAGCTGCTGGAGGGCGTCAAGAAGTCCCTCGCCGAGGCGGCCAAGGGCACCGGCAGCCCGCACCGGGCCGCCGAGGGCAACGCGCGCAACGCCCAGCAGGCCGGCGGTAACGCGTGACAGACGGCGCCCGACGCGTCCCGGGGCCCGGCCCCGGGACGCGTCCCGCCGTCCCGGGGAACGGGTGAGGTGATCAGGTGGACGACCTGCTCGCCAGGCCGGCGGAGGCCGCCGCCGGCCTGGCCGTGCACGGCGCGGACGGGGTGGACCCGTCCGCCCGCGCCGCGCTGGTCGCCCGCGACGTCCCCGCGCGGCTGGCCGCCCAGGACCCGACCCTCTGGGGGGCCGGGGCCGAGGCGGCGGCCCGCACCCGGCTGGGCTGGCTGGACACCCACTGCCGCAGCCGGGAACTGCTCCCCCAGCTCGCCGAGCTGACCGCCGAACTGGGCGACCTGGACCACGTGGTGCTCGCCGGTCCCGGCGGCGTGACGTCGGCCGCCGGAGTGATCGCCGACTGCCTGGGTCGGCCGCTGACCGTGCTCGACACGGCCGATCCGGGGCCGGTCCGGGCGGCGCTGGCCGACCGGCCGGCGCGTACCGTGCTGGTGCTCGCCGGCCGGGACCTGGACCGGACCACCGACGCCCACCTGCGGGCGTTCCGGCAGTCCTGGCACGACGCCGGGCCGGAGGCGGCCCGGCACCTGGTGGTGGTCACCCCGCCCGGGTCGGCGCTGGAGGCGCTCGCCGACGAGCTGGGCGCGGTGCTGATCCCGGCCGACCCGCAGGTGGCTGGGCCCTGGTCCGCGCTCGCCGCGTTCGGCCTGGTCCCGGCCGCGCTCGCCGGCGCGCCGGTGACCGAGTTGCTGGACGAGGCGGCGGCGCTGGCCGGCGCGCTCGACCGGGAACGGGACAATCCCGGTCTCGCGCTCGGCGCGGCGCTGGCCGGGGCGGCGGAGCACGGTCGGGCCACCGTGGCGCTGGTGCCCGACGGCACCGGCCTCGACGGGTTGCGCCACTGGGCCGGCGCGCTGCTCGCCGCCGCGACCGGCGGGCGGTTGCTGCCGGTCCCGGCGGAGGCCCCGGACGCGCCCGGCGTCGGGGGTCCGGGCGTGCTCACGATCGGCCTGGGCGGCGCGCTCGGCGCGGGCGTGGGGCCCGGGGTGGCCGCCGACGTGGCGGTCAACGGGCCGCTCGGCGCCCAGTTCCTCACCTGGGAGTACGCTGCCGCGACCGCCGCGGTGGCGCTGCGGGTCGACCCGTTCGCGGAGCCGGTGGGCGTCGACGACGACGTGCCCGCGCCGGCGGACGGACCGCCGTCGTCGGTCGACGGCGCGGTCGAGGTGTACGCCCCGGCCGGCGCCCCCGGCGACCTGGCCGGCGCGCTGCGCTGGCTGGCCGACG
The DNA here is from genome assembly GCF_055586805.1 of Micromonospora sp. NPDC049201. NCBI lineage: Bacteria > Bacillati > Actinomycetota > Actinomycetes > Micromonosporales > Micromonosporaceae > Micromonospora > Micromonospora sp. NPDC049201. The sequence continues at coordinate 48,975 of NZ_JBVJHM010000021.1, forward strand.
GGCTGGCCCCCGACGAGCACCTCGCGGTGACCGCGTACCTCGACCGGCGGGTCGACGGGGCGGTGGCCGGGCTACGCCCGCTGCTGGCCCGCGTCACCGGGCGGCCGGTGACCTTCGGGTGGGGCCCCCGCCATCCGGACCACCCCGACGGGCGCGCCCGGCACCTCCAGATCACCGGTGACCGCACCGGTGATCTGGAGGTGCCGGGTCGCCCGTACACCTTCGCGGAACTCCAGGCGGCCCAGGCCGCCGGCGACCGGCGGGCCCTGACCGGCCGGGAGCGACCGGTGCTGCGACTACACCTGACCGAGCGGGCGGCCGGCGTCGCCCAGCTGCTGGATACGGCCGGACGGACACGTACGTGACGATCAATGACCTGGAATCAGTGGACCGAGATGCAGGAGGAGGTGGCCCGGTGAACCCGCTGCGCGACCCCCAGGACCGGCGGCTGCCGCGGATCCCCGAGCCGTGCGCCCTGGTGATCTTCGGGGTCACCGGGGACCTGGCCCGCAAGAAGTTGTTGCCGGCGGTCTACGACCTGGCGAACCGGGGGCTCCTGCCGCCCGGTTTCGTGGTGCTGGGCTTCGCGAGGCGCGACTGGGGCGACGGCGACTTCGAGTCGCTGGCCCACGACGCGGCCAAGAAGCACGCCCGCACCCCGTGGCGCGAGGAGGTCTGGGCCCGGCTGGTCGGCAACATCAAGTTCGTCGGCGGCTCGTTCGACGACGACGCCGCGTTCGACCACCTCGCCACCACGCTCGACGAGCTGCGCGACACGCACGGCATCCACGGCAACGCCGCGTTCTACTTCTCCATCCCGCCGGCCGCCTTCCCGGTGGTGCTCAAGCAGCTCGCCCGCACCGGCATGGCCGACAACGAGAAGTCCGGCGGCTGGCGGCGGGTGGTGGTGGAGAAGCCGTTCGGCAACGACCTGCCCTCGGCCAAGGCGCTCAACGACCTGGTCGACGACGTCTTCACCCGGCAGGACGTCTTCCGGATCGACCACTACCTGGGCAAGGAGACGGTCCAGAACATCCTGGCGCTGCGGTTCGCCAACAACCTGTTCGAGCCGCTGTGGAACTCCAAGTACGTCGACTCGGTGCAGATCACCATGGCCGAGGACGTCGGCATCGGCACCCGGGCCGCGTTCTACGACTCGGTCGGCACCGCCCGCGACGTGCTCCAGAACCACCTGCTCCAACTGCTCGCCCTGGTCGCCATGGAGGAGCCGACCAGCTTCGACGCCGACGAGATCCGGGCCGAGAAGCTGAAGGTGCTCAAGGCCATCGCCGTGCCCCGGGACGTCGCCCGGGACACCGTGCGCGGGCAGTACCTGCCCGGCTGGGTGGGCGGCGAGCGCGCCAAGGGCTACCTGGAGGAGGAGGACGTCCCGGAGGACTCCACCACCGAGACGTACGTGGCGGTGAAGCTGGCCATCCAGAACCGGCGTTGGGCCGGCGTGCCGTTCTACATCCGCGCCGGCAAGCGGCTGCCCCGGCGGGTCACCGAGGTGGCCATCATGTTCAAGAAGGCGCCGCACCTGCCGTTCAACCCGGCCGACATGGAGTCCCTCGGCGCCAACCAGCTCGTTATCCGGGTGCAGCCGGACGAGGGCGTGGTGCTGAAGTTCGGCTCCAAGGTCCCGGGCACCACCATGGAGGTCCGCGACATCGCGATGGACTTCCAGTACGGCGAGGCGTTCACCGAGTCCAGCCCCGAGGCGTACGAGCGGCTGGTGCTGGACGTGCTCATCGGCGACCGGACGCTGTTCCCGGACGCCGCCGAGGTGGAGCAGAGCTGGCAGGTGGTGGACCCGCTGGAGCACGCCTGGGAGGGCACCACGCCGGAGCCGTACCGGGCCGGCGAGTGGGGTCCCCGGGCCGCCGACGAGATGCTGGCCGCCGAGGGAAGAGCTTGGAGAAGAGCATGATCGGACTGTGGGACACCACCGGCAACGAGGTGGTCAAGGCGCTGGCCGCCGAGCGGCGCAGCGCGGGCGGGGTGGCCAGCGGCATGGCGCTCACGCTCATCGTCGTGGTGGACGAGAAGCGGGTCCGGGAGGCCGAGGCGGCGGCCACCATCGCCGCCGCCGCGCACCCCTGCCGGCTGCTCGTGGTGGTCCGCTCCGACATCGAGCGGGACCGCAACCGGCTGGACGCGGAGATCGTGGTGGGCGGCCGGCTCGGCCCCTGCGAGGCGGTGGTGACCCGGATGTACGGCCGGCTCGCGCTGCACGCCGAGTCCGTGGTGATGCCGCTGCTGGTGCCGGACGTGCCGGTGGTGACCTGGTGGCACGGCGAGCCGCCGGAGGAGATCGCCACCGACTTCCTCGGTGTGGTGGCCGACCGGCGGATCACCGACTCGGCGCAGGCCGCCGACCCGATCGCCGCGCTGCGGCAGCGGGCCCGCGACTACGCGCCGGGCGACACCGACCTGGCCTGGACCCGGATCACCCCGTGGCGCACGCTTGTCGCCGGCGCGTTCGACACCACCCAGGCCCGGGTCACCGAGGCGACGGTGGTGGCACCGCGCACCGACCCGACCGCGGCGCTGATGCGGGGCTGGCTGACCGCACGCCTCGGCATCGAGCCGGCCTGGGAGCACTCCGACGAGTACCCGCGCATGCGTGAGGTGCAGCTGCGCTGCGCCAACGGCGACGAGCTGACGCTCACCCGGGACGACAGCGTGGCCCGGTTCCGGCGTACCGGGCAGGAGGACCGGACGCTGCCGTTGGTCCGTCGGCCGCTCGGCGACGAGCTGGCCGAGGAGTTGCGCCGGCTCGACGCCGACCAGGTGTACGCCGAGGCGCTCGGCGCGACCGCCGGGCTGACCGGGCTGGACCAGCGGGCGGCCCAGCGGGTGCACGTGTGGAAGGATCCGGCGACCGCCCAGCGGGCCGAGGCGGGCGTGACCGCGCACGCGGGCGCGACCGCGAACGAGTGACCGCCCGGACCGGGCGACCGGACACACAGAGACACGAGGGCACGACGGATGACTGAGGCGAGTGTCGCCGTACACGCCGACCCCGACCTGCTGGCGCAGGCGGTGGCGGCCCGGCTGGTGGTGAAGCTGCTCGACGCGCAGGCCGAGCGCGGTCAGGCGTCGGTGGTGCTGACCGGCGGGCGGATCGCCGCGGCGGTGTACCGGGCGGTCGGCCAGCTCCCCGCGCGGGACGCCGTGGACTGGTCGCGGGTCGACGTCTGGTGGGGTGACGAGCGGTTCCTGCCGGCCGGCGACCCGGAACGCAACGAGACCCAGGCCCGGGCGGCGCTGCTGGACGCGGTGCCGCTGGACCCGGCCCGGGTGCACCCGATGCCGGCGTCAGACGGTCCGGCCGGCAACGACCCGGAGGCCGCCGCCGCCGGGTACGCGCGTGAGCTGGCCGCCGCCGCCCGGCCGGGGCACGCCACGCTGCCCCACTTCGACGTGCTGATGCTCGGCGTCGGTGAGGACGGGCATGTGGCGTCCGTGTTCCCGGAGCACCCGGTGCACCACGACAGCCGCCCGGTCAGCGCGGTACGCGGCAGCCCGAAGCCGCCGCCGGTACGGACCACGCTGACGCTGCCGACGATCAACACGGCCGAGGAGGTGTGGCTGATCGCCGCCGGGACGGACAAGGCCCGGGCGGTCGGCATGGCGCTGGCCGGGGCCGGGTCGGTGCAACTGCCGGCGGCCGGCGTGCACGGCGTCTCCCGCACTCTCTGGCTGCTCGACCGCGCCGCCGCGGCCCACGTCCCGCCCCGCGCCCGCAGCCTCCGCTGAGGTGTGAGGAGGGGCCCTTCTTAACGTTTCCGGTAGAGAAGGGGCCCCTTCTTGACGCCTCGCGTCAGGCGCGGCCTCGGCGGTGGCGCAGGGCGGCCAGGGCCTCGGCCAGCAACGCCTCCCCCTCCTCGGGGGTACGCCGCTCCTGCACGTACGCCAGGTGGGTCTTGTACGGCTCGGCGCGGGTGCGGCCCGGCGGGTTGCCCGGGTCGGGGCCGGCGGGCTCGCCGCAGCGGGGGCAGTCCCACGACGCCGGGGTCTCCGCCTCGGCGGCGATCAGGAACTCGACCCGGTGCTCGTGGCGGCACCAGTAGACGACCGGCCGGCGCGGCGCCGGCTCGGCCCGCTGGTCGAAACGCTCAGGGGCGGACCCGATCCGGGTGCCGCGGATGACGTTGTTGCTGGGCACGTTGCGCGCTCCCTGTCGTCGAAGGGGCCGCCGCCGGAAGGGGTCGGCGGCGGGCGACGGGCGGCGGAACAAAACTGCGCGCGGTCCGTGACGGACCGCGCGCAGATTGTACGCGTAGACGCGCTCGCTCAGGTGCCGCTGGCCATCTGGAGGCGCAGCCAGAGGCCGAGCCCGACGATGCACGCGAACCAGACGATCCCCACCAGAACGGTGTAGCGGTCGAGGTTCTTCTCGGCCACGGAGGAACCGGCCAGGCTGGAGCTGACGCCGCCGCCGAACATGCTCGACAAGCCGCCGCCCTTACCGCGGTGCAGGAGGATCAGCAGGGTGAGCAGCACGCTGGTGATGACCAGCAAGGTGATCATCGTGTAGGCGAACCAGATCGGCATGGCGGGGGTCAGTCCTCTCGTTGCGATCACTGCCCGGGCCTGTCGGGCACTGCGGCACCGACCGGTGGACGGGCAGCGTCAAGGATAGCGAGCGATCAGCGGGCCGTGTGCTCCGGGAACCGACAGATCCGCGCGAACTCCTCCGCGTCGAGGCTGGCGCCCCCGACCAGAGCCCCGTCCACGTCCGGCTGGACCATGATCGCGGCGACGTTCGACGACTTGACCGACCCGCCGTAGAGGATCCGGACCTGCTGGGCGGTGGTCTCGTCGTAGGTCGCCACGAGCCGCTTGCGCACCTCGCCACAGACCTCCTGCGCGTCCTCCGGCGTCGCCGTCTTGCCGGTGCCGATCGCCCAGACCGGCTCGTACGCGACGACGACCTTGGTGACCTGCTCGGCGGTGAGGCCCTTCAGCGCGCCGTCGAGCTGGTCGCAGCAGTGCGCCACCTGTCCCGACTGCTCGCGGACCGCCAGGCCCTCACCGATGCAGAGGATCGGCGTGAGACCGTTCGCCAGCGCCGCCGCCACCTTCGCGTTGACAAGCGCGTCGTCCTCGCCGTGGTACTGCCGCCGCTCGGAGTGGCCGACCACCACGTACCCGCAGCCCAGCTTCGACAGCATCGGCCCGGCGATGTCACCGGTGTACGCCCCGGACGGGAACGGCGACAGGTCCTGCGCGCCGTAGCCGATCAGCAGCTTGTCGCCGTCCACCGCGGTCTGCACCGTGCGCAGGTCGGTGAAGGGCGGCAGCACCACGCACTCGACGTCGGTGAGCTGCTTCTCGGTCAGGCTCGCGGCCAGCTTCTGCACCAGCAGGTTCGCCTCGAGGTGGTTGAGGTTCATCTTCCAGTTGCCGGCCATCAGCGGCCGGCGGGTGGTGCTCGCCATTCAGTTCTCCAGAGCCGCGATGCCGGGGAGGGTCTTGCCCTCCAGGTATTCCAGGGAGGCGCCGCCACCGGTGGAGATGTGCCCGAACGAGGACTCGTCCAGACCCAGGGCGCGCACCGCCGCGGCGGAGTCACCGCCGCCCACCACGCTGAACGCGTCCGTCTTGGTGATCGCCTCGGCCACCCCGCGGGTGCCGTTGGCGAACGCCGCCATCTCGAACACGCCCATCGGGCCGTTCCAGAAGATCGTCTTCGCCTGGGACAGCGCGGCGGCGAAGCCGGCCACCGTCTCCGGGCCGATGTCCAGCCCCAGCCGGTGGCTGGGGATGCCGTCGGCCGGCACGGTGTCGTGCGCGGCGTCCGGGGCGAAGGCGTCCGCGGCCACCACGTCGACCGGGAGCATGATCTTGCCGTCGGAGCGCTCCAGGAGGTTCCGGCAGGTCTCCACCATCTCCTCCTCCAGCAGCGAGGAGCCCACCTCGTGGCCCTGGGCCTTGAGGAAGGTGAAGCACATCCCGCCGCCGATGAGCAGCCGGTCGACGGTGGGCAGCAGCGCCTCGATCACGGCCAGCTTGTCGGAGACCTTCGAGCCGCCCAGCACCACCACGTACGGCCGCTCGGGCGCGCCGGTCAGCTTGCTGAGCACCTCCACCTCGCGCAGCACCAGACGGCCGGCCACGTGCGGCAGCCGGGCCGGCACGTCGTGCACGCTGGCGTGCTTGCGGTGCACCGCGCCGAACGCGTCGTCGACGTACGCGTCACCGAGCGCCGCGAGCTGGTCGGCGAACGCGCCCCGCTCGGCCTCGTCCTTGCTGGTCTCGCCCTTGTTGAACCGCAGGTTCTCCAGCAGCGCGACCTGACCGTCGGCCAGGTCGGCCACGGTCGACTGTGCCGAGTCGCCGACGGTGTCCTCGGCGAAGTGGACCGGGGCGCCGAGCAGCTCACCGAGCCGCCCGGCGACCGGGCGGAGGCTGAACTGCGGGTCCGGCGCGCCCTTCGGACGGCCCAGGTGCGAGCAGACGACCACCTTCGCACCGGCCTGCACCAACGCGCTCAGCGTCGGCAGCACGGCCCGGATCCGGCCGTCGTCCGTGATGTCACCGGTCTGCTTGTCGAGCGGGACATTCAGGTCGGCGCGCACCAGCACGCGCCGACCCGACACCCCCTCGGCGAGCAGGTCGTCGAGGTTACGAATCGTCACAGCGAGGAACCCACCAGCTTGACCAGGTCGACGAGGCGGTTGGAGTAGCCCCACTCGTTGTCGTACCAGCCGACGACCTTGACCTGGTTGCCGATCACCTTGGTCAGCGGCGCGTCGAAGATGCACGACGCCGGGTCGGTGACGATGTCGGCGGAGACGATCGGGTCCTCGTTGTAGACCAGGACGCCCTTGAGCGGGCCCTCCGCGGCGGCCTTGATCGCGGCGTTGACCTCGTCCACGGTGGTCTCCCGGCCGACCTCGACGGTCAGGTCGGTGGCCGAACCGGTCGGGATCGGCACCCGCAGCGCGTAACCGTCGAGCTTGCCCTTCAACTCCGGCAGCACCAGGCCGATGGCCTTCGCGGCGCCGGTCGAGGTCGGCACGATGTTGAGCGCGGCGGCCCGGGCCCGGCGCAGGTCCTTGTGCGGCGCGTCCTGCAGGTTCTGGTCCTGCGTGTACGCGTGGATGGTGGTCATCAGACCCTTGGTGATGCCGAACGTGTCCTGGAGGACCTTCGCCATCGGGGCGAGGCAGTTGGTGGTGCAGGAGGCGTTCGAGATGATGTTGTGCTTGGCCGGGTCGTACTGGTCCTGGTTGACGCCCATGACCACGGTGACGTCCTCGTTCTTCGCCGGCGCGGAGATGATGACCTTCTTGGCCCCGCCGTCGATGTGCGCCTTCGCCTTGGTGGCGTCGGTGAAGAACCCGGTGGACTCGATGACGACGTCGACGCCGACCTCGCTCCACGGCAGCTTGCCGGGGTCCTTCTCCTCGAACACCTTGATGGCCTTGCCGCCCACGGTGATCTCGTCGGCGCTGGCCTTCACCTCGTGCGGGAGGCGACCCAGGATGCTGTCGTACTTGACAAGGTGGGCGAGCGTCGCGTTGTCGGTCAGGTCGTTGACCGCGACGATTTCGATGTCGGCGCCGGACGCCAGCACTGCCCGGAAGAAGTTACGGCCGATCCGGCCGAAGCCGTTGATGCCAACCCGGATGGTCACAGGTTCCATCTCCTCGCGTTCTGGTCCGCCGGCGTCAGACCACAGCCGGCGGAGGTGTGTGCGCCGACCGTTGGAGCCGGCCGTTGACGATGTCATCTCGGCCACCCCGCCGCGGTCCTGGGGACCTGACCGCCCGAGGCGGTGAGTGCGGCGAGGAGTGCCTGTGCCGGCCCCCTTGCCGTACGCAGCGACCCTATCCGAGCGCGTGGCGGCGCGTTGCGCCGGGTGGTGATCCCGAACGCGTGACGCCGCCCCCTCCGTCCTATCAGACCACGAGCATGTCCGGCGTGACGGCCGCTTCGGTATCCGGGATGCCGAGGTCACGGGCCCGCTTGTCGGCGAGCGCGAGCAGCCGGCGGATCCGGCCGGCGATGGCGTCCTTGGTCAACGGCGGCTCGGCGAGCGCGCCCAACTCCTCCAGTGACGCCTGGCGGTGCTCCAGCCGCAGCCGGCCGGCCGAGGTCAGGTGGTTGGGCGCGTCGTCGGCGAGGATCTCCAGCGCCCGGGTGACCCGGGCGGCGGCGGCCACCGCGGCGCGCGCCGAGCGGCGCAGGTTCGCGTCGTCGAAGTTGGCCAGCCGGTTGGCGGTGGCGCGCACCTCCCGGCGGACCCGGCGCTCCTCCCAGGCCAGCACGCTGGAGTGCGCGCCGATGCGGGTGAGCAGCGCGGCGATCGCGTCGCCGTCCTTCACCACCACCCGGTCCACGCCCCGCACCTCGCGGTTCTTGGCGGTGATGCCGAGCCGGCGGGCGGCGCCGACAAGCGCGAGCGCCGACTCCGGGCCGGGGCAGGTGATCTCCAACGCGCTGGAGCGGCCCGGCTCGGTCAGCGAGCCGTGCGCCATGAACGCGCCGCGCCAGGCGGAGACCGCGCAGCAGACGTTGGCGGCCACCACGTGCGGCGGCAGGCCCCGCACCGGGCGGCCCCGCACGTCCAGCAGGCCGGTCTGCCGGGCGAGCGCCTCGCCGTCCTTGACCACCCGCACGATGAAGTGGCTGCCCTTGCGCAGGCCGCCCGAGGCGAGCACGTGGATCTCACTCGGGTAGCCGTAGACCTCGGCGATCTCCCGCCGTAGCCGGCGGGCCACCGCACCGGTGTCCAGCTCGGCCTCCACCACCACGCGCCCCGACACGATGTGCAGGCCGCCGGCGAAGCGCAGCAGGGCAGCCATCTCCGCCCGCCGGCAGCAGGGCTTGGGCACGTCGACCCGACTCAGCTCGTCCTTGACCGCAGCCGTCATCGCCATTCCAGCGCCCCCTCACGGACCGGTTCCGGCGTGTCGCCGGTGATTACGTACGTGTCTAACGATCGGCGCCCAGGACCGGCACCAGTGCGGCGCCCAGGGCGGCCGGATCATGACGGGGCGTGCCGTCGACGACGGCGACGGGGGCGAGGACCAGCCGGGCACCAAGCGATTCTGCCGCACGTTCGACCGCCGCGGGATCACCCACCGCCGTCGAGTCGGCGAGCACCATGTCCACCTTCAGCTCGGGCAGATAGCGCCGCAGGGTGTCCAGATGGTCGGGCAGGGAGAGCCCGGAGGTCTCCTTCTCGGCCACCAGGTTCAGCGTCACCAGCCGCCGCGCCGGGCTGGACACGATCGCGTCGGCCAGGCCGGGCACCAGCAGGTGCGGCAGCACGCTGGTGTACCAGCTCCCCGGTCCGAAGATCAACCAGTCGGCGGCGCGTACCGCGGTCACCGCCTCGGCGCACGCGGCCGGCGCGGCCGGGGTGAGCCGCAGCGACTCCACCATGCCGGTCGTGACCGCGACCTGGTGCTGGCCGCGCACCGTGCGTACCTCGTCGGGGTGCTCCGGGTCGACGCCGCGGACCCGGGCCTCGATGCCCACCGGCTGGCGGGACATCGGCAGCACCCGGCCGACCGCGCCGAGCATCGCCCCGGCGTGGTCAAGCGCGGCCACCGGATCGCCGAGCAGCTCGGTCAGCCCGTGCAGCAGCAGGTTGCCGACCGCGTGGCCGGCGAGCGGGTCACCCACCGCGGCGGGCGGCGCGCCGAGCGCCGGCGCGGGCGTGGCGGCGGCGAAGCGGTGCTGGAACAGCGCCGCGCTGCGCCGGGTCGCGGGATGGTCACCGGAGAGCGCGACGAGCGCCTGCCGCAGGTCACCCGGGGGCAGGCCGCCGCGCTCGGCACGCAGCCGGCCGCTGGAGCCGCCGTCGTCGCCGACCGTGACCACCGCGGTGATGTCCAGGTCCAGTCCGGGTACGCAGTGCCGCAGCGCCCGCAGCGACGCGGACAACCCGTGCCCGCCGCCGAACGCGACCACCCTGGTCGGGGTCATTCCCGCCCCAGGTCCCGGTGCTGCGCGTTGGCGGCGATGCCGGACGCGCGCAGCCGCACGGCCAACTCCTCGGCGATCGCCACGCTGCGGTGCTTGCCGCCGGTGCAGCCCACGGCCACGGTCAGGTAGCGCTTGCCCTCCCGCTCGAAACCGGCAGTGGTGGCGTTGACCAGGTCGGCGTAGCCGGCGACGAACGCGTCCGCGCCCTCCTGCCCCAGCACGTACGCGCTGACCCCCTCCTCCCGGCCGGTGTGCTCACGCAGCTCCGGCACCCAGTACGGGTTGGGCAGGAAGCGGGCGTCCATCACGAAGTCGGCGTCCGGCGGAAGGCCGTACTTGAAGCCGAACGAGAGCACGGTGATCCGCAGCCGGCGGGCGTCCTCGCCGCCGAACAGCTCCTCGACCCGGCGGCGGAGCTGGTTGACGTTCAGGTGGCTGGTGTCGATGATCACGTCGGCCTGGTCGCGGGCCTCCTCCAACAGCGCCCGCTCCACCGCGATGCCGTCGGCCAGCCGTCCGTCGCCCTGCAACGGGTGCGAGCGGCGCACACTCTCGAACCGGCGGATCAGCACCTCGTCGTCGGCGTCGACGAAGACCACCCGGGGCGAGAAGCCGCGCTCGCGCAGCTCCCGGATCGCGCCGGCCAGGTCCGTGGAGAACGCACGCGAGCGCACGTCCAGCACCATCGCCGTACGCCGGGCCGCGCCGCCGGCCTTGAACGCCAGCTCGGCCATGTCCAGCAGCAGCGCCTGGGGCAGGTTGTCGACCACGTAGTAGCCGACGTTCTCCAGGGCCCGCGCCACCGTGCTGCGCCCGCCTCCGGAGAGGCCGGTCACCACCACCAGGGACGTCTCCGCCTCGGTCGGCGCCGGCCGCCCCACCGCTGTCTCCGTGCCGGTCGGCACCAGGCCCTCCGCCGTCCGCGCCTCGCTCACCCGATGTACCCCCAAGCCGTGGCGCCGCGGCCGGTCGGCCGCACATGGTCAGTCGACGACTCTAACGGCTGCGACCCCGGGCGGGATTCCACGGGGTGACCCCCGGAACACCTGCTCGTCCAGTTCCACCCGCCTCCTCCCCCCGTCCCCCACCCGACCTCTCCCCGCCCGTCTCCCCACCCGTCTCCCCGCGGGCGCTCCCCCGGGCGCTCCCCCGGGCGCTCCCCCCGGGCGCTCCCCGCTGTTTCACGGAAACAGTGGCTGTTCCGGCGGCGACAGCCACTGTTTCCGTGAAACGGGCGGGGGCAAGGGTTGGGCGCGGCGGCGGCGCGGGCGGGCGGCTTCCGTGGCGGTGTCGGCGGGCGCTCGTAGACTGCGCGGATGGTCTCCCCCACCGAGCAACGGGTCGAGGGCGCGCTGGACGTGTTGCGCCGGGTCTTCGGCTACGACGCGTTCCGCGGTGTCCAGCAGGACATCATCGAGCACGTGGTGGCCGGCGGCGACGCGCTGGTGCTGATGCCCACCGGGGGCGGCAAGTCGCTCTGCTACCAGATCCCCGCGCTGGTCCGCGACGGCGTGGCGGTGGTCGTCTCGCCGCTGATCGCGCTCATGCAGGACCAGGTCGACGCGCTCACCGCGGTCGGCGTGCGGGCCGGGTTCCTCAACTCGACCCAGGGCGCGGCACAGCGCCGCCGGGTCGAGGCGGCCTACCTCGCCGGCGAGCTGGACCTGCTCTACCTCGCCCCGGAAGGACTGGCCGTGCGCTCCACGCTCGGCCTGCTGGAACGCGGCAGGATCGCGCTGTTCGCGATCGACGAGGCGCACTGCGTCTCCCAGTGGGGGCACGACTTCCGCCCCGACTACCTCAACCTGTCGATGCTGCACGAACGCTGGCCGCAGGTGCCGCGCATCGCGCTGACCGCCACCGCGACCCGGGCCACCCGCACCGAGATCGCCACCCGGCTCCAGCTCACCGACGCCCGGCACTTCGTGGCCAGCTTCGACCGGCCCAACATCCAGTACCGCATCGTGCCGAAGCGGGAACCGCGCCGGCAGTTGCTGAGCCTGCTGCGCGACGAGCACCCGGGCGACGCCGGCATCGTCTACTGCCTGTCCCGCGCCTCGGTGGACAAGACCGCCGAGTTCCTGGTCGCCAACGGCATCCCGGCGCTGCCCTACCACGCCGGCCTGGACGCGGCGACCCGCGCCGCCAACCAGCAGCGCTTCCTGCGCGAGGACGGGCTGGTCATGGTGGCCACCATCGCGTTCGGCATGGGCATCGACAAGCCCGACGTACGCTTCGTCGCCCACCTCGACCTGCCCAAGTCGGTGGAGGGCTACTACCAGGAGACCGGTCGCGCCGGCCGTGACGGGCTGCCGTCCACGGCCTGGCTGGCGTACGGGCTCCAGGACGTGGTGCAGCAGCGCAAGATGATCGAGACGTCGGAGGGCGACCTGGCGCACCGGCGCAACCTGGCCGCCCACCTCGACGCGATGCTGGCGCTCTGTGAGACGGTCCGCTGCCGCCGGGCCCAGCTACTCGACTACTTCGGCGAGACCGGGGCGTCGACCTGCGGCAACTGCGACACCTGCCTGGACCCGCCGGAGTCTTGGGACGGCACGGTCGCCGCGCAGAAGCTGCTCTCCACCGTCTACCGGCTCGACCGGGAGCGCAACCAGCGGTTCGGCGCCGGGCACAGCATCGACATCCTGCTCGGCAAGCACACCGACAAGATCGACCAGCACGGGCACGACGCGCTGAGCACGTTCGGCATCGGCACCGAGCTACGCGACACCGAGTGGCGCGGCGTGGTCCGGCAACTGCTCGCCGAGGGTCTGCTCGCGGTCGAGGGCGACTACGGCACGCTGGCGTTGACCGAGGCCAGCGCGGACGTGCTCGGCCGACGGCGTTCGGTCACCCTGCGCAAGGAGCCGGAACGCCCGCTGTCCGGCCGGGCCGCGAAGCCACGGGGCGCGGCCACCGTCGTCGCCGACCTATCCCCCGCCGCCGCGCCGGTCTTCGAGCGGCTCCGCGCGTGGCGGGCGGCCACCGCGAAGGAACAGGGCGTCCCCGCGTACGTGGTCTTCCACGACGCCACGCTGCGTCAGATCGCCGCCGAGCCACCGACCTCGCTGGCCGAGCTGTCCCGGTTCAACGGCGTGGGCGAGAACAAGCTCGCCAAGTACGGCGAGGCCATCCTCGCCGTACTCGCGGAGGGGTGACGCAAGGGCCGACCCCATTGTCGGGGCCGGCCCTTCGGGTGTTGC
>NZ_JBVJHM010000022.1:0-52444 GCF_055586805.1 Micromonospora sp. NPDC049201
CAATCAGACCAAAGCCCGACCAGTCCGGGGTATAAAACAATTGGCACTGGCTTATCAAGCACCCTGTTGAGTTCTCAAAGAACAACCACACACCAACCCGAAGCCCCGCATCGCAGGACCCCCGCTTGGGGCAACCTCTCTAACTTACCCGGCTCGACTTTCGCTGTCAACCTCAGGTTCGAGGCGATCACCTTGGTTCGAGCCGATCCACGCTGACGCACGCCGTACCCGGCGGTCGTTGCTGTCGTGGTTTCCGGCGGACCGGCCGGCGCCGCTTTCGCAGTCACCCGCCCGGCTCCCTGCCGGCTTCCGCACTTTACCCGGTCGGCTTCGCGTTTGCAACCCCGTGTTCCCGGAGTCTTACCGCACCGCCCGAATCCTCAGTCTGGCTCGGCGTCACCGCCACCATCCTGGTGCCCGCTCTCGGCCGGTTTGCCCCGGCTTCCCGCGTGCAGAGAGAAAGTTACGCGGAGCCGCCCAGGAAGGCAAATCAATGATCGTCATTGTCTGTGGCGACCCGGGTTCCGGGGATGGCGCTCGCGGGGAGGGTCCGGATCGGGACCCGCCGTGCCAGAGTGGTCCGCATGGCTGACCTGTCCCGGCTCCCGACCCTCGCCGAGGAGGCTCTGCTCGGTCTCCTGCTGCCGTTCTGGCAGCTGGTCATCGGCGCGTTCGTGCTCGCCGTGCTGGTGCTGTCGGTGGGACGGCTGGTCCGCCGGGGCCCGTCCCGGATGGCCACCGCGCTGCTGGTCACCGCCGCGGCCATCGCCTGCTTCGCGGTGCTGGGCGTGCTCCTGGAGACCTGAGCCGGGTCAGAGCCGGCGGTTGGCGAGACTGGGCAGCTCGGCCCGGACGGTCCGCAGCCGGTCCAGGTCCACCTCGGCGACCGCCAGGCCCGGACCGTCCGGAACCTGGCTCACCACCGTCCCCCACGGGTCCACCACCATGCTCCGCCCGAAACAGGTCCGGCCCGGGTCGTGGTCACCGGTCTGGCCGGCCGCCGCCACGAAGCACTGGTTCTCGATCGCCCGGGCCCGCAGCAGCACCTCCCAGTGGTCCCGCCCGGTGTGCATCATGAACGCGGCCGGCACGACCAGGAGTTCGGCGCCGCCGTCGACGGCGAGCTGCCGGTAGAGCTCCGGAAACCGCAGGTCGTAACAGATCGACAGGCCGACGCGGAGACCCTCGACGTCGACCACCACGGGCTTCTCCCCCGGGGCGACCGTGGCCGACTCCTGATAGGAGACCCGGCCGGGAATCTCCACGTCGTACAGGTGGATCTTCCGGTACGCGGCGGCGAGCGCGCCGGCACGGTCGAAGACCAGCGAGGTGTTCCAGGTGTGCGCCGGGTCCGGGCCGGCCTCGTGGAACGAACCCGCGATCACCCAGAGGCCGAGCCGACGGGCGGTCTCGGCGAAGAACCGGCCCACCTCGCCGTCGACCGGTTCGGCCGGCGGCATCCGGTCGGCGTGGCCGAGGTAGTCCACGTACTCCGGCAGGAGGGCCAGGTCGGCGCCGGCCGCCGCGGCCCGGACCAGCAGGGCCTCGGCGGCGGCGAGGTTCGCCGCCCGGTCGTCTCGGGCGTTGAGCTGGCAGACGGCGACGCGCATGAGGAGAGGGTACGGCCGGCGGCCACGGGACGACAGGGCTCAGACGCTGGCCAGTACGAGCGCGGCGGCGGCGAATCCGAGCCCGGCCAGTTGCACCGGTCGTAGCCGTTCCCGGTCCACGGCGAGCGCGAGCAGCACCGTGCTCGCCGGGTAGAGCGACGCGATGGCCGCCACCACGCTGAGGTGGCCCCGCGCGGCGGCGGCGAGGTAGAGCGCGTTCGCCGCGGAGTCGAGCAGTCCGGCCGCGGCGGCCCAGCCGAGCACCCGCCGGCCCAGCCGCAGGCGGACGCCGGCGCGGGCGGCGAGCGCCAGCCCGAACGCGATGGAGCTGACGCGCAGCGCCAGCACCGGCCACATGCCGGCGCGCTCGTCGGCCTGCCCGAGCAGCGCGAAGAAGACGCCGAAGAGCAGGCCGGCGGCGAGCGCGATGCCGATGATCCGCCCCGAGACGCGGCCGGTGCCACCGCGCTCGCCGAGGCTCACCAGGGCGATCGCCACCACGGCCAGTCCGGCGCCGCCCAGCGCGACGGTGCCCGGGGAGTCGGCGACGAGCAGGCCGGCGACGATCGGCACGATCGCGGCGGTGATCGCGGTGACCGGTGCCACGACCGCCATCACGCCGACGGCGAGCGCGCGGTAGAGCAGCACCACGCCGGCCGCGCCGGCCACGCCGGCGAGCAGGCCCCAGGCCAGGTCGCCGGCGGTCGGTGTGCCGGGCACGACGAGCACCAGCACACCGAGCAGCGGCAGGCTGATCATCTGCGACACCACGGTCACGGCGATCGGGTCGGCGTGCCGGGAGGCCTTGCCGCCGGAGAAGTCGGCCGTGCCGAACGCGATCGCGGAGACCGCGGCGAGCACAATGGGAAGCATCCGACAGTCGTATCACAATAGTGACCGTGAAGGATGGTATGATGACCGAGAGCGGTGGGCGGGTGGGCGCGGTGACCGCTGCGGTCGCCCGGCAGGTACGCGAACTGCGAGCCGCGCGCGGCTGGTCCTTCGAGGAACTCGCCGGCCGGTCCGGGGTCAGCAAGGGGATGCTGGTGCAGATCGAGGGCGCCCGCACCAACCCGAGCATCGGCACCCTCTGCCGGGTCGCCGACGCGTTCGGGGTCAGCATGGCCCGGCTGCTGGAGCCGGCCGAGGAGAGCACCGTCCGGATCACCCCGGCGGACCAGGCGCCGGTGCTGTGGCGCGGCGCGCACGGCGGCGTCGCCCGCCTGCTCAGCGGTCTGGGCGAGCCCGACCTGGTGGAACTCTGGGACTGGCGGATGCGGCCCGGCGAGGCGCTGCACTCCCCCGACCACGCCCACGGCACCCGGGAGATCCTGCACGTGTTGGACGGCGCCGTCACGGTCACCGTCGACGGCGTCGACCACCGGGTGGACACCGGCGAGACGGTGGAGTTCCACGCCGACCGGGAGCACGGCTACCGCACGGCCGGCGACGAGCCGGTGCGACTGATGATGGTGGCGGTCACCCCGTCGGGCGAGTGGGACCGCCGGACCCGTTCACGCGGACCGCGCCCGAGCTGACCGGGCGCGGTCTCGGCGGGCGGTCAGGCCGACTTCTCCTCGCGGTCCCGGCGACGCCGGCCGGTGAACTCACGGGGCACGATCGTCGGGTTGACGTTCTCCAGGACAGCCTCGCGGGTGATCAGCACCCGGGCGGCGTCGGGGTTGCTCGGCACCTCGTACATCACGGAGAGGAGCACCTCCTCCATGATCGCCCGCAGGCCACGGGCACCGGTGCCGCGGAGCATGGCCTGGTCGGCGATGGCCTCCAGCGCCGGCTCTTCGAACTCCAGCTCGACGCCGTCCAGCTCGAAGAGGCGCTGATATTGCCGGACGAGCGCGTTGCGCGGCTCGGTGAGGATCCGGACCAGCGCGCTGCGGTCGAGGCTGCGCACGTTGGTGATCACCGGGAGCCGGCCGATGAACTCCGGGATCAGCCCGAACTTCAGCATGTCCTCCGGCATGACCTGGCTGAAGATGTCGTCGGTCGACCGCTCCGAGACCGACCGGAGCCGGGCGCCGAAGCCGGTGCCGCCGGAGCCGGTGCGGGACTCGATGATCTGGTCGAGGCCGGCGAACGCGCCACCGCAGATGAACAGCACGTTTGTGGTGTCGATCTGGATGAACTCCTGGTGCGGGTGCTTCCGACCGCCCTGCGGCGGCACGTTGGCCACCGTGCCCTCCAGCATTTTCAGCAGGGCCTGCTGCACGCCCTCGCCGGAGACGTCGCGCGTGATCGACGGATTCTCCGACTTGCGGGCGATCTTGTCGACCTCGTCGATGTAGATGATGCCGGTCTCGGCGCGCTTGATGTCGTAGTCGGCGGCCTGGATCAGCTTGAGGAGGATGTTCTCCACGTCCTCGCCGACGTAGCCCGCCTCGGTGAGCGCGGTGGCGTCGGCGATCGCGAACGGGACGTTGAGCATCCGGGCCAGCGTCTGCGCCAGGTGGGTCTTGCCGCAACCGGTCGGGCCGAGCAGCAGGATGTTGGACTTGGCCAGCTCGACGCCGTCACTGCCGGAGCCGGGCGCGCCCGCGGCCTCGGCCTGGATCCGCTTGTAGTGGTTGTAGACCGCGACGGCGAGCGCCTTCTTGGCCTGCTCCTGACCGACGACGTAGTTGTCGAGGAACTGGCAGATCTCCATCGGCTTGGGAAGCTCTTCCCACTTCACCTCGCCGGACTCGGCCAGCTCCTCCTCGATGATCTCGTTGCAGAGATCGATGCACTCGTCGCAGATGTAGACCCCGGGGCCTGCGATGAGCTTCTTGACCTGCTTCTGTGACTTGCCACAGAAGGAGCACTTCAGTAGGTCGCCGCCGTCACCGATCCGTGCCACCTACGTTCTCCCTGCACTCATCGGCCGAAGCGCCGGCCCTGACCTGCGGACGCCACCGCGCCCGTCCGTCCTGTCGTCCTGCTGTGCTGTCGGATCCCCCGATCCGACCCCGGAGCGGTACAGACCCGACGTTACCCGGTGGCCGGGTTTTCTCCGACCCCCAAAACGGGTGTGTCAGAGGTCGGTCGGGAACCGCCCCCGGCCGACCTCCGACCCCGTCCGTGCTCAGCCCGCGGCGTGAGTCGCCAGCAGACCCTTCTTGCGGCTGGTCAGGATGGTGTCGACCAGCCCGTACTCCTTGGACTCCTCGGCCGTCATGATCTTGTCACGGTCGATGTCCTTACGAACCTGCTCGATCGGCCGGTTGCAGTGGCGGGACAGCATGTCCTCCAACTGCGTCCGCATCCGCAGGATCTCCCGGGCCTGGATCTCGATGTCCGAGCCCTGGCCGTAGCCGCCCTCGGTGGCCGGCTGGTGGATGATGATCCGCGAGTTCGGCAGCGCCATGCGCTTGCCCGGCGTGCCGGCCGCGAGCAGCACCGCCGCCGCGCTGGCCGCCTGCCCGAGGCAGACGGTCTGGATGTCCGGCCGGACGTACTGCATGGTGTCGTAGATCGCCGTCATGGCGGTGAAGGAGCCACCGGGCGAGTTGATGTACATGATGATGTCGCGGTCCGGGTCGGTGCCCTCAAGCGTCAGCAGCTGGGCCATCACGTCGTTGGCCGACGCGTCGTCCACCTGGACCCCGAGGAAGATGATCCGGTCCTCGAAGAGCTTGTTGTAGGGGTTGGACTCCTTCATCCCGTACGACGTGCGCTCGACGAACGACGGCAGGACGTAGCGGTTGTGCACGGCCGCGAACTGGGGCGGCAGGCTCAGGTCGGTCATCGTCAGCTCCTCGGTCAGCTCAGGGTCCCGGCGCCATCCGGAACCTGCGTGGCCCCGATGATCACCTTGTCGATGAAGCCGTAGTCCATGGCCTCCTGGGCGGTGAACCAGCGGTCGCGGTCCGAGTCCGCCTCAATCTGCGCCTGGGACTGGCCGGTGTGGTGCGCGACCCGCTCCTGGAACATCCGCTTGGTGTAGAGCATCTGCTCGGCCTGGATCGCGATGTCCGACGCGGTGCCGCCGAGGCCACCCGAGGGCTGGTGCATCATGATCCGCGCGTGCGGCAGGGCGTAGCGCTTGCCCTTGGTGCCGGCGCAGAGCAGCAGCTGACCCATCGATGCGGCCATGCCCATGGCCACGGTCGACACGTCGTTGTCGATGTACTGCATGGTGTCGTAGATCGCCATGCCGGAGTAGACCGAACCACCCGGCGAGTTGATCCAGAGGAAGATGTCGCGGTCCGGGTCCTCCGCGGCGAGCAGCAGCAGCTGCGCGCAGATGCGGTTGGCCACCTGGTCGTTCACCTCGCTGCCCAGGAAGATGATGCGTTCCTTGAGCAACCGGTTGTAGACCGAGTCGTCGAGGTTGCCAATGGAGTCGCCACCGCGGGCCTCGATCGCCCGGAGCGACTTCTTGGGGATGTGCATGTCGGTCATGGCAGCCCTTCGCTCTCCGTACCGTCCTGTCCGACACTAACCGCTCGCCCTACGGGCGTACTCCCGGTCGGGGCACTGTTCGCTCTCAGCGCAGTCACCCGCACGGCGTACCCCGGAAAGGGTTTCGGCCGCCGCCCGGCGCGCAGCGCGGGACGGCGGCCGTCGCCGGAACGGTCAGTGCTGGTGGTCGTGCTCGGCCTCGTTCTGGGCCCGCAGCGCGTCGAGGGAGACCTCGTTGCCCGCCGCGTCCTTGATCTTGATCTTCTCCATCACCGCGGCCAGCGCCTTGCCCCGACGGACGTCACCGAAGACGGCCGCGGCGGCGCCGGAGCGCGCGAGCTGGTCGTAGTACTGCTGCGGGGCCATCCCGGCGCGCTGCGCCCGGTGCACGATCTCGTGGCCGAACTCGTCGTCGGAGACCTGCACGTCCTCCGCGTCGGCGAGCGTGTCCAGCAGCAGCTGGATCTTGACGCCGTCGTTGGCCGCCTCGGTCAGCTCGGCGTCGATCTGCTCCTCGGTCTTCTCCTCCGCGGCGAGGTACTCCTCCAGGGAGGCGCCGATGCGCTCGAGCTGGTCGACCATCGCGGCCTTGCGGCTCTCGACCTCCTCCTTGACGACACCCTCCGGCGCCGGCACCTCGGCGGCGGCCACCATCTGCTCCAGCGCCTTGTCGCGGGCGGCGTAGATCTGCTCGACCTGCTTGCCGCGGGTGACCCGCTCGCGCAGGTCGGCGCGCAGCTCCTCGATGGTGTCGAACTCGCTGGCCATCTGCGCGAAGTCGTCGTCGAGCTCGGGGAGCTCCTTCTCCTTCACCGTGCGGACGGTCACCGCCACCTCGGCGTCCCGGCCGGCGAAGTCGCCGCCGACGAGCTGGGTGGTGAAGGTGGTGCTGTCGCCGGCGGCCAGGCCGACAAGCGCCTCGTCCAGCCCCGGCAGGAGCTGCTTGCTGCCGACCTCGTGCGAGATGTTGCTCGCCGAACCGCCGGGCACGTCCTCGCCGTCGACTGTCGCGTTCAGGTCGATCTGGACGAAGTCGCCGTCCTGGGCGGCGCGCTCCACCGTCTTCAGCGTGGCGAACCGCTCGCGCAGGCTGTTGACCTGCTCGTCGATCTCGCTGTCGGCGATCTCGATCTCGTCGACGGTCACCTCGATGGTGGCCGGGTCCGGCAGGGTGATCTCCGGACGGACGTCGACCTCGGCGGTGAAGTTGAGCGAGTCACCGTCGTTGAACTCGGTGATGTCGACCTCGGGACGGCCGAGCGTCTTGAGGTCGTGCTCCCGGACCGCGGCGAGGATGTTCTGCGGGATGGCCTCCTGGATCGCCTCGTTGAGGACGGTCCCCCGGCCCACCCGCTGGTCGATCACGGCGCTGGGAACCTTGCCCCGGCGGAAGCCGGGAACCTGGACCTGCTGCCCGATCTCCCGGTACGCCTTCTTGAGGCTCGGCTCGAGCTCGACGAACGGCACCTCGATGGCGAGCCGCACGCGCGTCGGGCTCAGAGTCTCGACGGTGCTCTTCACAGGCGTACTCCTTGACGGATCTGGGTGTCGATTCTGGGGCGTGATTGCGCGCATCGAGTGTAGGCGAGTCGGCCTGCGGCATCGGCAGGGCCCGGGTACCGCGCGGAGAAACCGGCGGTTCCCGGGACGATCCGGTCGCGAACGACAGTCGGGGTGGCGGGATTTGAACCCACGGCCCCTCGCTCCCAAAGCGAGTGCGCTACCAAGCTGCGCCACACCCCGTGGCGACAAAGAGTGTATGCCGTCCGGGCCCTCCCGCGGGTGACCGGGGCACCACGGGCCCGCGTGGGGCGCGCGGTCCGCCGGTGGGGGATGCGCGTCCGGTCCGGAGGATTCGGTACGCTGTCGCGTGTGCCCCGTCGTCGCGGGGCGCTCGCGGGCGTAGCTCAATGGTAGAGCTTCAGTCTTCCAAACTGACTACGCGGGTTCGATTCCCGTCGCCCGCTCCACCGCTCCACCGCCCGACCGGCGGTCAGCCGCCGAGTCGTCTCCGGATCCGTTCCGCGTCATCCGCCGGCAGCGCGTCGGCCACCAGCACCCGGGGCAGCAGGTCCGGCTCCGTCGTCACGGCCCGGAACAGGAACGCCACGGTCACCTCGTGGTCCGGCCGGTGCACGACCTCCACCGGGTCGCCGGCCCGGACCGCGCCCGGCTCGACCACTCGCAGGTACGCGCCCGGCACCGCGGCCCGGGTGAACCGCCTGATCCAGCCCTGCTCGCCCAGCCAGCCCTGGAACGTGCCGCACGGGATGCGCGCGCAGGTGACCTCCAGGACCAGTTCCGCCCCGACCCGCCACCGCTCGCCGACCAGCGCGCCGTTCACGTCCACCCCGGTGGTGGTCAGGTTCTCGCCGAAGCTGCCGTTGCCCAGCGGCCGGCCCAGCTCGGCCTGCCAGCGGTCCAGATCCTCCCGGGCGTACGCGTAGACCGCCTGGTCGGTGCCGCCGTGGTGGGCCACGTCGTAGACCCGGTCACCGGCCAGGCCGACCTCGCCGGCGCCCTTGGGGCCGGGCGCGCTGACCGCGACCGGGCCGTCGACGGGTCGCTTGTCGATGCCGGTCGACGCGATCCCCTTCCAGGGGTTGGGTCGGGGCCGGCCCACGTTCACGGAGAGCACCTTCATGGCGGCGACGGTAGGCGCTGACCGGCCGACCGGGCCACCCGATTCCGCGTACCGGGCGAGGGGCGGGGCGGCGCGGGCTGCGTACGATGCGGGGCCGGACGTGCCCTCGTCGGGTGGAGGTAGTGACGGATGTCAGGCCAGCAGGACGGTTTCGCCCTCGGCGTGGACCTCGGCACCTCGAACACGGTGGCGGTGCTGCGCCGGCCGGACGGGACCACCCGGCCGCTGCTGGTGGACGGCCACCCGATCCTGCCGTCCGGCGTGTACGCCGACACCGCCGGCCACCTGCACGTCGGGCGGGACGCCCAGCGCCTGGCCCAGGCCGACCCGGCCGGCTACGAGCCGAACCCGAAGCGGCGGGTCGACGAGGAGACCGTCGAGCTGGGCGGGCGGGCGTACCGGCCGGCGGAGCTGCTGGCCACGGCCCTGCGGACGGTCGCGGACGCCGCGGTGGCCGCGGTCGGTCTGCTGCCCCCGGCGGTGGTGACGCATCCGGCGGCCTGGCCGGCGGCCCGGCGGCAGGTGCTGCACGACGCGCTGGAACTGGCCGGCTGGCCGGCCGCCGCCGAGCACACGCTCGCCGGACCGATCGCGCCCGGCACCCGCCTGCTGCGCGAGCCGGTGGCCGCGGCCCGCTACTTCACCCAGGTGCTGCGCCGGCCGGTGCCGGTGGGCGGCGCGGTGGCGGTGTTCGACTTCGGCGGCGGCACGCTCGACGTGGCCGTGCTGCGCAACGAGGGCGCCGACCCGTGGGGCGACTCCGGCTTCCATCTGGTCGCCACCGGCGGGATCGCCGACCTGGGCGGCCTCGACCTGGACGCGGCCCTGCTCGGGCGGCTCGGCGAGCTGGTGGGTCCGGCCCACCCCGGGCGCTGGGCCCGGCTGACCGCCCCGGCGACCACCGCCGACCGGCGCGACCGGCAGCAGCTCTGGGACAACGTGCGCGGGGCCAAGGAGATGCTCTCCCGGGTGATGGTCGCGCCGGTGGCCGTGCCGGGGGTGGAGGCGGCCGTGTCGCTGACCCGGGAGGACTTCGAGCGCCTCGCCGCGCCGCTGCTCGCCCGCGCGGTCGCCGAGACCCGGCAGGTGACCGCCGCCGCGGGGGTGCGACCCGAGCAGCTCTCCGGCCTGTTCCTGGTCGGCGGCTCCACCCGGATCCCGCTGGTGGCCCGGCTGCTCCACGCCGAGCTGGGCATCGCGCCGACCGTGCTGGAGCAGCCGGAACTCCCGGTCGCCGAGGGGGCGCTGACCGATCTGCCGCTGCCCCGCCGGGCCGGCCGGCCCGGTGCCCGGCCGTCCGCCGGGAGCCCCGCCGCCCCGGCGGGGGGCGCGGATGCACCGGCCGCCGGCGCGTCGACGCCGGCCCCGACCGTGGCCCAGCCGACGCCCGACCCGACGTTCGAGGACCGGGCGGCGACCGTCGGCGCGGCGACCACCGTCGCCGGCCCGCCCGCCGGAGCGGCGACCACCGCGCCCGGCGGCCCGCACGGCACGCTGGTCGCCGACGTGGCCGGCCCCACCCTTGCGGGGTACGCCACGCCGCCCGCCCAACACGCGCCGGCGTACGCCGGGAGTGGCACTCCCGCGACGTCGGCCGGGCAGCCCGCGCCGACGTACGCCGCGCCCGGCGTACCCCCGGGTTGGGCGCCCCCGACGGGCGGTGCCGGCACGCCGGACGGCGCGTCCTCCGGCGGCGGCCGGCGCGGCCGGCGCGGCCGGTGGCTCGCGCTGGGCGCCGCGCTCGCGGTGGTCGGCGTGGCGGCGGCGACGCTGCTCTGGGTGTTCCGGGACCGGCACCCGGCGCTGGACTTCCACCCGCCGGAGCTGGTCGGGACCGTGGCCGCGGGCGACGAGCGACCGGGCGAGATGTTCACCGCGACGGTGGGCGACCGCGCCTACCTGGCCTGGTCGCGGCCGGACGACCGGCTGAACGTGGTCGCGGTGGACACCGCCACCGGCCGGCGGATCTGGGAGAAGCAGACCCGGGCGAGCGCCGACCGCTGGGCGGGGGTCCGGGCGCTGCCGGACGGGGTGGCCGCGGTGGCCGACGCGTCCGGCAGCAGCACCCCCCGACCGTTCGCGGTGCTCGACGGCGACTCGGGCGAGCAGCGGTGGGAGGTGAGCATCCAGGGCGACGACCAGATCTTCGTCGGCGCCGACACGGTGGTCCGGCTGGACCGCGCCGCCAACCGCCTGGTCGGGTTGCGGCTGGACAACGGCCGGCAGCGGTGGGAACAGGCCAATCCGCGCACCGAGTACGGCGACGCCCGGACCGTGGTGGTGCCGGTCGCCACCGGGGCGGCGCTCGACGGCACGGCGTACCCGGACGGCTCGCCCCGTGCGCCCTGGTCGGGCGAGGCCGACCGGCTGGTCCAGGTGGGCGCGGACCGGTCGGTGCGGGTGGTGGCCATGGACGACGGGAAGATCCTGCGCAGCCGGGGCAACGTGGCCGACCTGGACGACCCGGTGGCCGCCCGGGACGACCGGCTGTACGTGGCGGAGAGCGACCGGGGCCTGCGGTTGGTCTCCTACGACCTCGGCGGTCTCGGCACGCCGGACGTGCGGTACGAGGCGACGGAACGGGACAGCCGGGCGCGGGCGCTGGTCACCTGTGGTGAGCATCGCGCCTGCCTGCTGGAGGTGCCGAGCGCCGGCGCCGACGGCACCCGGGTGGTGGTCGTGGCCGACGGCGAGGACAGCCGGCGCTGGCCGGCCCCGGGGGCGCAGCGGCTGGTCCCGCTCGGCGACCACCTGCTGGCCGCCCGGGACACGCCCCGGGACGCGGTGACGGTGTTCGGCCCGGACGGCAAGCCGGTGCTGCGCGACCGGGACGGGGTGGCGGTCCGGCTGGACGCCGGCAACCTGCTGATCTTCGGCAAGGCGCCCAGCGGCTACGAGGACGACCGGGTGCTCGCCGGGCTGGCGGTGGACGGCAAGCCGGTCGAGATGGGCGAGGTGAAGCAGATCCGCAGCGAGTCGTGTTCCTGGACCACCGAGGTGCTGGTGTGCGGCGCGGAGAAGGAGTTCCGGCTGTACCGGTTCGCCGGCTGACCGGTGCCGCCGGTGCGCCGCCGGCCGCCGGTGCGCCACGGGCCGACCGGCGACCGGCGCGACCGAAAGTGAGCTTGACAGGCGTCGATGTCTCGACTGGTCTGGTGGGCAGTGAGATCGACGTCCGTCAGGAGGCACCTTGTTCGTCCGACGACGGTGGACCGCACTCGCCACCACCGGCATCCTGATCACCGCCGCCCTGTCCCACCCCGGCCCCGGCGTGGCCGCGCCGGCCGCCCCCGCGATCACCCTCGCCCCCACCGAGACCGCCCTGGTCCGGGTGCGCCTGGCCGACGAGGCGCAGCTCGCCCGCCTGGTCGCCGGCGGCGCCGACCTGGCCAACCGCCCCCGCTCCCGCGACGGCCACCCGGTCGCCGACCTTGTCCTCACCGGCCGGCAGCTCGCCGACCTCACCCGGCAGGGGGCGGACGCGCTACAGGTGGTGCAGCGCGCCGACGACGGCGCCCGGCGGCTCGCCGAGAGCGCCCGCGCCGCGCAGGCCCGTACCCGCGCCGGACTGCGCGCCGCCGACGGCACCGACACGCTGCAGTTCCTCCAGGCGTACTGGTGGACCACCGGCGGGAAGACGTACCTCCAGGCCCAGGTGGCCACCACCGCCACCGACGACCCGGACGTGGAGATCACGGTGAGCTGGCGGACGGCGGACGGCGCCACCGGCTCCTTCCCGCTGTACCGGTTCGAGGACTCCGGCGAGTACCAGTACCACTACGCGCTGCCGCAGCCGGTGCCCGGCCGGCCGGTGCAGTTCACCGCCACCTCCAGCCTGGGTGGCACGAGCCGGCCGGTCACCCCGGCGCGCTGGCCGGACGCCACCCCGCCGCCGCAGCCGGCCGGCTACCAGAAGGACTTCATCGACGCCTACCTGACGCCCGTCGACATCAGGGCGCGGATCGCCCGGCTGGGCCGCCAGTACCGCGACCTGGTCGACGTCATCGACCTGCCGAACCGCACCCAGGGCTACCGACGCACCGCCGCCGCGTACCTCGGCGACCCGGCCGTCGCCGCCCTGGTGGTGGAGTCGGTGCGCTTCGGCGACCAGGGCATGAACGGCGTGCAGGCGCGTACCGTCGACCCGGGTCGGGCCAGCCGGCCGCTGACCGTGCGGTACCGGGACCGGGTGCTCACGGTCTCCCTGGCCACCGACGCCGCCGGCAAGGTGACCAGCAGCACCGACGACGTCGCCGCCGCGATCAACGCGCGGCAGGGCAGCCGCTTCCGGGCCACCGTGGAGGACGGCTCGGCCGGACTGCCGATGCCGGTGGCCGGCCCGGTACGCCTCGACGACGGCCTCCAGGGCACCGAGGTGCCGACCCGTCCGTGGACCGTGCAGGCGCTGCGGATCGGCAGGCACCGGGACGGCTCCCGGGTCGGGGTGCTCGCGTACTCGCAGGAACACGCCCGGGAGTGGGCGACGCCACTGGTCACGCTGGAGTTCGCGGAACGGCTGCTGGCCAACGCCCGCACCGACGCGGCGACCCGGCAACTGCTGGAGCAGGTCGACGTGTTCGTGATCCCGACCGTGAACCCGGACGGCGCGAACTACTCGTTCCACGACTACAACCTCCAGCGCAAGAACCTGGTCAACCACTGCACCGGCACCGCCCGCGACCCGAGATACCGCACCACCTGGGGCGTGGACGTCAACCGCAACTACACGGTCGGGTCGCTGTTCGACGGGTACGTGGGCGCCAGCGCCAACTGCCTGTCCGGCAACTACGCGGGCACCGCCGAGCTGTCCGAGGCGGAGAGCCGCAACGTGATCGACCTGGCCCGGGCGCACCCCAACATCAAGTTCGCGATGAACGTGCACTCCTACGGCGGCTACTTCATGTGGCCGCCCGGCGCGTACCGGGCGGACGGCCGGGTGACGCTGCCGCGACCGTCGATCGACGAGTCGACGCTCTTCCTGGCCAGCGCGCGCCGCATCGTCGGGGCCATCGCCACCGAGCGCGGCACGGTCACCTGGCCGTCGCAGACCGGCCCGGTCGCCGACGTGCTCTACTCGGCCGCCGGCAACTCGGCCGACCAGCTCTACTACGAGCTGGGCATCTTCGCCTGGGACTTCGAGGTCGGCAACGACCGCTGGAACGAGGCCACCGGGCAGTGGGAGGGCGTCGGTTTCCAGCCGCCCTTCGACGAGGCGCACGGCGAGTCCCAGGAGTACGCCGGCGGCCTGGTGGAACTGGTCCGGGTGGCCCGCGACTACGCGGCCGGGGCGCGTTGAGCCGGGCGGTCCCCGGCCGGCGCGTCGGCCGGGGACCGCGGTTTCCGGCCCACGGGGCGGGGGCGGGGCGGTCACGGCGAGCCGGGTGTCGGGGACCCGCCGCGCGGGTCGCCTCGCCGAAGGCCGACGCCGGGAAGCAGCTCGCCGAAGGCCGACGCCGGGGAACAGCTCGCCGAAGGTCGACGCCGGGGAACAGTGAGCCCTCAGCCCAACGGGCGACGGATGAACCGCGCGGCGCGGGGTAATGCGAGCGCCGTCCTGGTGGAGTGACGGCTGGCGTCGCGGCGTACCGCGACCGGGGCCCGGGCGGGCGGCGGCAGCGCCGCCCGCCCGCGGCGAGCGCCCGCGCATCCTCGTTGATCATGGAATCGGCATCGACTAGCGTGCGCTCACGTGAAACCGATGCGCATCTTCCCTGTCGTCCTGGCCTGCGTCGCGGCCACGGCGCTCACCGCCTGCGGCGGCGAGGACACCCCGACGAACGCCGACGCCGCGGCGACCTCCACCGCCCCGGCCCCGTCCGCCGCCCCCGCCACCCCCTCCGCCGCGGCCTCCTCGCCGGCCGCGGCGAACGCCGTCGGCGACCGGGAGCTCTGCACGTCCGCGAAGAAGGCCAGCGACGAGATGCGGGCGAAGGTGGTGACCGCGATGCAGTCCGGCGGCGACGCGAACACGCAGCTCGCGAAGATCATGACCGAGCTGGGGCAGAAGGTCAGCGCGCTGACCAGGACCGCGGGTGACGGCGAGGCGGCTGCCGCCCTGCGCCGGTTCAGCGTGGAGGTCACCAAGGCCGCGGCGGCGCCGGACCCGGTCACCGCCGCCGACAACCCCGCGATGGCGAAGGCCGGCGAGGACTTCAACGCGGCCTGCAAGGCGGCCGGGGTCACCACCGTCTTCTGACCCGTCCGACCGTTCCGAACCGTCCACGCGCGGGCCGTTTCCGGGGCGGCCCGACGTGTCGACGGACGACGCGCGGGCGGCGGCACCGAAGCCGACCGGCCCGCGCGTCCCGGACGTCAGTTGCCGGTGACCCAGTTCCAGGCCGAGACCACCCACTCGGTCTGCTGGAGGTAGGCCACCCCGACACCGGCCAGGAACAGCGCGGTGATCATGTGCGCGCCCCGCGCGCTGCGGCGCACCCGACCGAGCTGCCGCTCCAGGATCAGCCGGCCGAGCAGCCGGGCCAACGCGAACAGGCCGACGGCGGTGAGCAGGCTGAGCACGAACGTGAGCAGCGGGGCGACCAGGTTGCCCCGGCCGGAGATCGCCCAGATGCCCCAGCAGACGAACGCGAACAGGGCGCCCGCCGCGCTCCACTCCCCGCCCCGGCGGGCCTGGGCGAGGTGCCAGCTCATCGACCGGCGGGGCGTCGACGCGTCGGCCCAGTCGCCGGACACCCCGTGCTCGACGGTGGGGAACTGCTCCGTCCGGGGCGTACGCGGCCGGCCGACCGCCGCCACCCCGCGCTGGAACGCGTCCCGCTGGGAGGGCACCGCCCCCGGCGGGGGCGTCACCTCCACGGTGCGCTCCGCCCACGGCTGTGTCTGGTCCGCCATGCTTCGTCCTCCCCCTCGACCGACGTCCGCCTCCGCTGTCGAGGGTAGCCACCCGGCAAATAGGGTGCCGACCCCGGCGGGGATGGGGTAGACACGGGCGATGACCGACGCGGTGGTGCCCCGGGCCGACGACTTCGACGAGATCGCCGCCTTCCTGGCGCTCTGCTTCCACGGCGACACCGACCCCGAGGTGCAGGAGGTCGAGCGCCCGATCTTCGAGCCGGAACGCTCCCTGCTGATCCGCGACGGCGGGACGGCGGTCGCGCACGCCGGCGCGTTCAGCCGCGACCTGGCCGTACCGGGCGGAAGCGTGCCGGCCGCGCACGTCAGCATGGTGGCGGTCGCCCCGACGCATCGCCGTCGCGGTCTGCTCACCAACCTGATGCGGCGGCAGTTGCGCGAGATCCGCGACGCCGGGCGGGAGCCGGTCGCGGTGCTCTGGGCCAGCGAGGGCCGCATCTATCCCCGCTTCGGCTACGGCTCGGCGGCGCAGCGGCTGATGCTGACCGCGGACACCACCGGGCTGCGGCTGCCCGCCCCGACGCCCGCCGAGGGCACGCTGCGCCTGGACCGGCCGGCCCCGCACACCGACGAGTTGGCCCGGCTGTACGAGCGGGCGCGCGCCGACCGCCCCGGCTGGTCCCGACGGGACGAGCGCTGGTGGGCGTACGTGCTGTTGGACGCGAAGGGACGCCGGGGCGGCGCCACGGAGCGCCGGGTGCTGTTGCACGACGGGCCGGACGGGCTCGACGGCTATGCGCTCTACCGGACGAAGGAGGACTGGGTCGGCGACGTCCCCCGGGGCGAGGTGCAGGTCGGCGAGGTGGTGGCCGTCACCCCGGAGGCGTCGCTGGCGCTGTGGCGGCTGCTGCTCTCGGTCGACCTGACCCGGCGGCTGTCGTTCCCGACCGCCGCCGTGGACGAGCCGCTGCTGCGCCTGGTGGACGAGCCGCGCCAACTGGCCCCGCAGCTCGCCGACGCGCTCTGGGTGCGGGTGGTGGACGTGCCGGCCGCGCTCGCCGCCCGCCGGTACGCCACCGACGTGGACGTGGTGATCGAGGTCACCGACGAACTGCTGCCGGAGAACACCGGCCGGTGGCGGCTGACCGGCGGGCCGGCCGGCGCCGAGTGCACGGCCACCACCGCGCCGGCCGGGCTGGCCTGCGACGTCCGCGCGCTCGGCGAACTTCTGCTGGGCGGCACCACGCCGGCCGCGCTGGCCGCCGCCGGCCGCGTCCGCGAACTGCTCCCGAACACGCTGACCGTCGCCACCCCCGCCTTCACCTGGCACCGTGCCCCGTCCCCGATGGAGAACTTCTGACCCATCCGGTCCCGCGCCTCGTCGACGATCATGAGTTGGCGGTGCGGTGTGTCCGGATCGTCCCTGCCAACTTCATGATCGTCCGGCGTGGACGCGGACGGACGAGGCCGGTGGGCGGCGCGGTCGGGCGGTACGGTCGGGGGGTGGGTGAGGCGGAGCGGCGGCGGCGGAGACTGCGGCATCACGGCGAGGCGACCGAGCCGTCGGCGGCCGGGGAGACCAGCGCGGCCACGGCCGCCGTCGACGACGACGTCGCCCCCCGACCGCCACGCGGCACCAGGCGCACCGAACCGGAATCGTCGGACGACAGCCCCAGGACGCCACGCGGCGTCAGACGCGCCGAGCTGGAATCGTCGGACGACAGCCCCAGGGCGTCGCGCGGCGTCAGACGCGCCGAGCTGGAATCGTCGGACGACGGCCCCAGGGCGTCGCGCGGCGTCAGACGCGCCGAGCTGGAATCGTCGGAGCCTCGCGGGCGTCGCGGCGCCCCGTCCGCCGACGACGGCGAACGAGGGCTACGCGGCCTCGTCGGCTCGGGGTCGTCGCAGGTGAGCGTCACCGCCGCGCTGCGGGCCCGGGACGCCGCCCGCCCCAGCGAGGACGACCTCGCCGCGGCCGAGGCACGGGTGGTGCTGGTGCGCCGCAACTGGGTGCCCCGCGAGGACCTGCCGCGCGGCGGACGCTGACCACCACGCCGGGCCGCGCCGGGTTCCCGGCGCCCGGCCGGACGCGTCAGGCCGGCAGCTCGGGCAGCCGGCCGCTCTGCTCGTAGTCGGCCACCTGGGCGATGCGCCGGCTGTGCCGGGGATTGCCGGAGAACACCGTGGTCAGGAACGCCTCGACCAGGGCGGTTGCCTCGTCCAGCGTGTGCTGTCGCGCGCCGATCGCGACCACGTTGGCGTCGTTGTGCTCCCGGGACAGCTGCGCGGTGTCGATGTTCCAGGCCAGCGCCGCCCGGACGCCGGCCACCTTGTTCGCGGCGATCTGCTCGCCGTTGCCGGACCCGCCGATCACCACGCCGAGGCTCCCCGGGTCGCCGACCACCCGGTCGCCGGTGTGCAGGCAGAACGCCGGGTAGTCGTCGTCCGGGTCGAAGGCGTGCGGACCCAC
This sequence comes from Micromonospora sp. NPDC049201, assembly GCF_055586805.1. Lineage (NCBI taxonomy): Bacteria > Bacillati > Actinomycetota > Actinomycetes > Micromonosporales > Micromonosporaceae > Micromonospora > Micromonospora sp. NPDC049201. Next base: position 17,936 of record NZ_JBVJHM010000022.1, read on the forward strand.
GTCCACCACCTCGTAGCCCTGCTTGGCCAAGTGGTTGGCCAGGTGCACCTTCAGCTCGAAACCGGCGTGGTCGGATCCCAGATAGACGCGCATACCGCGCAGTCTGACAGGCCCGCCCCCGGGCCGACGCGCGGGCGGCGACCCGGAGGCGGATTCGTCACACGGGTGCTCAGCGGGGCAGCTCGGCGACGACCAGGCCGGCCCGCGCCTTCGGGGTGAACCAGGTGCTCTTGCGCGGCATCTTCTCCCGGGCCAGGTTGACCGCGACGAAGTCGTCCACGGTCACCGGCGCCACCAGCACGGCCAGCTCGGCCCGGCCGGCGTCGACCTCACCGGTGAGCCAGCTCGCCGGGTAGTCGCCGCCCACGTACGTGATCCGCTTGTCGCCCGGGTCCAGGCCCAGCGCGTCGCGCAGCAGCAGCCGCTCGACGAGCGCGTGGTCGAGGTTCTCCAGCCGGCCGGCGCCGACGTGCGGCAGCGTCACCGCGTACCCCCGGCCGGCGAGGTGCAGGTGCACGACGCCGCCGGTGGCCGGGACGCCGACCGGGCCGGCGGCCTCGGTGACCTCGGCGCCGGCGGCGCGGAGCCGGTCGAGCAGCTCGTCGGGGGTGGTGGTCAGCTCGCTGACCAGCCGGTTGTAGGGCTGGATGGCGACCGACGCGGGGGTGGTGACCACCGCGAGGAAGCGCGGGAAACCGCCGGTCTGCGCGGCCAGGCTGCGGTGGTTGCCGTCCGCGACCACCAGCTCGCCGCCGCCGGCCAGCGCGGTCAGCTCGTCCTGTGCGGGGCCGGGGCCGACCAGCCAGATGGCGTGCGTCCGGCCGGACTGGTCGACGTCGGTCGCGGCGGGCGCGCCGGCCGTCTCGGTCGCCGCCGCGAGCGCCGCGTGCAGCTCGTCACCGCGTCCGGTCTGGAGCAGGAGTACGGGTGAGAGCAGGTGGCCGACGGCCTCCGCCAGCGCGACGCGCTCCCGCACCTTGGCGATGAACACGTCCTCGTTGCGGATCACCAGGCCCGGCTCCTCGGCGCGGGTGGAGATCTGGTCGGTGTCGACCATGGCCCACAGCCCGTACGCGTTCTCCTCCCCCGGCGCGCTGATCCGGTAGAGCACCACCACCTGCTCGGCCGGGGTGTAGCTGCCGTCCGCCTTGGCCTCGGCGAGGCGGGACACCGCGTCCGGGAGCGCGTCGAGGAAGGACTTCCCCAGGCTGCCCGGGGCCCGGTGGGGCATCTCGATGCCCAGGGCACTGTGCGGATTCGCCTCGACGATGGCGGTGATCTCCGCGTCGTCGGCGAACTCGTCGTAGTTCTGCGCGCCGGTGCCGCCAGTGGTGATCCAGGCCCGGGCGATCGGATGCACGACCGTCATGTCCGCTGACGCTACCCGCGCCCGCCCCGCCCCCCTCACCGGACTCGCCCTCCTTCCACCAGGTGAAAGGAGGGGCCCCCGGTTAACGCCTCAGGTAGAGGTGGGGCCCCTTCTCAACAGCCGGGCGGCTCACGCGACGGGGTCACGGTGGCGGCCGGGACCGGCCGGTCGACGGGGTGGCGTGGACGGGCGGGAGCCGGCGTTGAGGCGTACCGTCGTCGCCCCGGCGGCGACCGGCGGGGCGGCGGGGCCGAACCGGGTCGGAACGCGGGCGGGGCGGTCCGCCTCGGGCGGGGTGATCCGCGAGGTGGCCACCACCCGGGCCACCCCGACCACGATCGGCGGGGCCAGCAGGTCGGCCAGCCCGGCCGGCCCGGCGGGCCAGTCACCTTCGGCCACCGACCAGTACGTCGCACCGGAATCCTCGGTCGCCGGCTGCGTCGCGTCGTCGGACAGGCGGCGGTGCTTACCCATTCAGAACGCCTCCAGGAGCTGCCGTGGTGCGGCCGGAAGCGGGCCGCCGGCTGGGACACCCGGTGAAACGAGCCCCGCACCGGCCCGGTGACGGGCGGGCGCGGGGCTCGGCGGGTGTTAGCAGGGGCCCCCGCCTATACCGGAGGCGTTAAGCGGGGGCCCCTCCTTGCACCTCAGTCGAAGATGGGGTTCTGGGTGCGGGTGCGCTTCAACTCGTAGAAGCCGGGGGTGGCGCTGACCAGCAGCACGCCGTCCCAGAGCCGGCCGGCGGCCTCGCCCTTCGGCGCCGGCGTGATCACCGGGCCGAAGAACGCGACCTGACCGCCGTCCGGACCGGGCGCGTGCACCACGGGGGTGCCGACCTCGGTGCCGACCGGACGCATGCCGGCCTCGTGGCTGGCCCGCAACGCGTCGTCGTACTGCGTCGACTCGGCGGCGTCGGCGAGCGCCGGGTCCAGCCCGACCTCGGTGAGCGCGCCGACCAGCATGTCCCGGTCCAGGTCCTGCCGACCGAGATGGATCCGGGTGCCCATGGCGGTGTAGAGCTTCGCCAGCTTCTCGGCGCCGTGCGCCTGCTCGGCGGCGATGCACACCCGTACCGGACCCCAGCCCTTGCGCATGATGTCCTGGTACTCCTCGGGCAGGTCCCGGCCTTCGTTGAGCACGGACAGGCTCATCACGTGGAACCGGATGTCCACGTCCCGGACCTGCTCGACCTCGAGCAGCCAACGGGAGGTGATCCAGGCCCACGGGCAGAGCGGGTCGAACCACATGTCCGCGGTGATACGTTCGGTCACGGTATCGTCCCTTCGAGTATTCCCCCCCGCGCCGGCTCCCGGCGCCTTCTCCTGTCGAGTCTCACCCCGCACCCCATCGACACGCACCCGAATGAGAGCCTGACCTCGGCCGCCGAATGGGGCGTCTGCATGGAAGACTCGGTTTCGGACCGCCCGTCACGAGCGGACGGGGAGGCCGGTGCCGCGGGGCGCGGCGAGACGACTGGGATGGAGACGAACAGTGCCGGGAGTGCGCAACCTGACCCAGGTCGAGGCGATCGAGCGGGCCCGCCTGCTCGAGGTGACCGGGTACGACATCAGCCTCGACCTGTCGACCGCCGTGCAGCCCACCGGCCGCACGTTCCGCTCGGTGACCGAGGTCCGGTTCCGCTGCGCCGAGCCGGGGGCGACCACGTTCATCGAGGCCGCCGCCGACACGGTGCGGTCGGCCACGTTGAACGGTGAGCCGGTCGACCTGTCCGACTGGTCCGCCGAGCAGGGTCTCACGCTGACCGGCCTGGCCGCCGAGAACGTCCTCGTGGTCGACGCCGACTTCGGTTACTCGAACAGCGGGCAGGGCCTGCACCGCACCGTCGACCCGGTCGACGGCGAGACCTACCTGTACAGCCAGTTCGAGACCGCCGACGCGCAGCGGGTCTTCGCCTGCTTCGACCAGCCCGACCTGAAGAGCGTCTACACCTGGCACGCCACCGTCCCGGACCACTGGAAGGTCGTGTCGAACATGCCGGTGGCCCGCGAGGAGGCCGCCGACGAGGGCATGAAGACGCTGCACTTCGCCCGCTCCGAGCGGATGAGCACCTACATCACCGCGCTGTGCGCCGGGCCGTACCACGAGGTGCGCCACACCCACGACGGCATCGACATGGGCTACTTCTGCCGGGCCAGCATGGCGCCTCACCTCGACGCGGACGACCTGCACCTGATCACCACGCAGGGCTTCGACTTCTTCCAGGAGAAGTTCGGCGTGCGCTACCCGCTGCCGAAGTACGACCAGCTCTGGGTGCCGGACTTCAACGCCGGCGCGATGGAGAACTTCGGCTGCGTCACGCACGCCGAGTCGCACTACATCTTCCGGTCGCAGGTCACCGACTTCGAGTACGAGCAGCGCGCCAACACGATCCTGCACGAGCTGGCGCACATGTGGTTCGGTGACCTGGTCACCATGCGCTGGTGGAACGACCTGTGGTTGAACGAGTCGTTCGCCGAGTGGGCCAGCCACTGGTGCAACACCCACGCCACCCGCTTCACCGACGCCTGGACGACGTTCCTGTCGATCCGGAAGAACTGGGGCTACCGGCAGGACCAGCTCTCCTCCACCCACCCGGTCTACTGCGAGATGCCGGACCTGGAGGCGGTCGAGGTCAACTTCGACGGCATCACGTACGCCAAGGGCGCCAGCGTGCTCAAGCAGCTCGTCGCGTACGTGGGCGAGGAGCCGTTCGTGGCCGGCCTGCGGGCCTACTTCGGCAAGCACGCCTGGGGCAACGCCACCTTCGACGACCTGCTCTCCGAGCTGGAGGCGGCCTCCGGCCGGGAGCTGCGCAAGTTCGCCGCCCAGTGGTTGGAGACCGCGCAGGTCAACACGCTGCGCCCGGACGTGGCCATCGGCGCCGACGGTGCGTACGAGCGGGTGGTGGTGCGGCAGGAGGCGCCGGCCGGGCACCCGACGCTGCGGACCCACCGGATCGGGGTGGGCCTCTACGACCTGACCGACGGCCGGCTGGTCCGGCGCGAGCTGGTCGAGGTGGACGTGACCGGTGAGCTGACCGAGCTGTCCGCGCTGCACGGCCGGCCCGCGGCCGACGTGCTGCTGCTCAACGACGAGGACCTCACCTACACCAAGCTGCGGCTGGACGAGCGGTCCATGTCGACAGTGGTGCAGCACATCGCCGGTTTCGACTCGTCGCTGGCCCGGGCGCTGTGCTGGACGGCCGCCTGGGACATGACCCGGGACGCCGAGCTGTCGGCGCGCGACTACGTGGCGCTGGTGCTGGCCGGGCTGACCGCCGAGACCGACATCAACCTGGTGACCGCCACACTGCGGCAGGCGTCCACCGCGCTCACGTTCTACGCCGACCCGGAGTGGGCGCCGACCGGCTGGGCCGACCTGGCCCGGACCGCACGGACCGCGCTGGCCGCGGCGGAGCCGGGCAGCGGCTTCCAGCTCGCCTGGGCCCGGGCGTACGCCTCCTCGGCCCGCTCCGGCGAGGACCTGGCGACGCTGCGCGGCTGGCTGGACGGCAGCGGGGTGCCGGCCGGCCTGACCGTCGACACCGAGCTGCGGTGGACCGTGCTCCAGTCGCTTGTCGCCAACGGCGCGGCCGGGGCCGCCGAGGTGGAGGCCGAGCTGGCGAGCGACCGCACCGCCAGCGGCGAGCGGGAGGCCGCGTACGCGTACGCGCTGGTGCCGACCGAGGCGAACAAGGCCGCGGTGTGGGCGCAGCTCACCGGCCCGGACGCGCTGCCCAACTGGCGCAACCGCGCGCTGTTGCAGGGCCTCACCCACCCGGCGCAGGTGGAGCTGACCGCGCCCTACCGGGAGCGTTACTTCGCCGCCGTCGACCAGGTGTGGGCGCAGCGGGACAGCGAGCCGGCGCAGGAGTTCGTGCAGCTCGCCTACCCGGCGTACCTGGTCGACGAGGACACCGTCGCGGCCACCGACGCGTGGCTGGCCCGCGACGGTCAGCCGGCGTCGCTGCGCCGGCTGGTGGCCGAGGGCCGTGACGGCGTGGTCCGCGCGTTGAAGGCCCGCGAGCGGGACGCCCGCAGCGCCTGAGCAGGGGTACGACGGCCGGGGCCGGCGCGGGTGGAAGCCCGCGCCGGCCCCGGCCCTTTATCGTGTACGGAGGAGGTGGACGTGATGGCACAGCCGACCCATGAGTGGCGCCCACCGGAACGACCGTGGCAGGAGCAGGATCTGTCCGACCTGCCCGAGGACGGTAACCGCTACGAGATCATCGACGGGAGTCTGCACGTGACCCCACCGGCCCTGCCGGAGCACCACGAACTCGCGGACGACATCCGGATGGCCCTGCGCCAAGTCGCCCCGGAGGGGTGGCGGGTGATTCGCGAGATCGGAGTACGGGTACCCGAGGGCAATCTGATCCCGGACATCACCGTGCTCAGGTCGGGTGCACCTCGGAAGCAGATGTGGGCAGAACCGGCGCACGTCGCCCTGGTCATCGAGGTGGAGTCGCCCAACAGCCGACGGCATGACCGGTTCACCAAACCCGCGCTCTACGCCGAGGCCGGCATCCCGCACTACTGGCGGGTTGAGCAGGGGGACTTCGGCCCTGTCCTCTACCGCTACCAGTTGGTCAAGGGCGTGCACTACGACCTGGTCGGGACTCTCGGCCCCGACGATCCGGCGCACATCGACGAGCCGTGGCCGATGCGGCTGGACCCCTCCGCCTGGCCCCGCTGAGCCGACGAGAAAGCCCGGCCCACGCGTTACCGCGCGGGCCGGGCTTCATCGTGTGTGCGGTCGGCTGCTCAGCCCTTGCCGGCGTGGCTGGCGAGCTGGTCGAGGCCCTGGATGACGCCGCCGGCCAGGTCGCCGCCGCCGAAGGACGCCACCATGGAGAGCGCGGCCAGCTTCGCGTACGTGTCCGGGATGCGCTTGCGCGCGTACTTGCCGGTGACGATCTCCAGCTGCCGCTGGTTGGGCGACACCGCGATCAGCACCGACTTGTCCGGCTCGGCGAGCTGCCGGTGCAGCCGCTCGGCGTGCTCCCGGATCGGCTCGTCGAGGCCGCCCACGTAGACCGAGAAGACCAGGCCGGTGCCCTGGTCGGCCAGGCGGAGCGCCTCGTCGATGCGGAGGAGCTGCCGGGTCGAGAACGGCCCGTCCAGCACGTCGGGCGGGGTGCCCGTCCCGGTCGTGGGCCGCGCTTCACCAACGGTCACTTGCGCCTCCGGTTCCACCGGCCGGCGCCTCCCGGCCGGCCTGCTCCTGCTTGTGGCTGGTCAGCGCCGGCGCCTGCGCGCCGGCGGTCAGCGCGGTGCCGGCCGAGTCGGCCAGCTGCTCCGGGCGGCCCAGGAACCAGACCGGAGTGAAGTCGAAGGACCGACCCGGCCGGTAGCGCTTGGCGCCGCCACCGTGGCCACGGCTGCCGGCGGCCGCCAGACCGGCGATCACCAGCACCGCGGCGACCGGGATGCCGACGAAGACCACCAACGTCTCGGTAACAGACAATCCCAACGCCCCCAGGCGGAAGAGAGACCAGGAATGTTCCGGGTCGGGTGGACGGTCACGACGGGCCGCGCCCGACCTCGCTTGTGATGTTCACGTTAGCGGAGTCGACGGCCCGCCAGATTGCGGGGTGCTGATCCCACCCGCCACAGCAGTGCTCCAGTTGCGCGGCAGTGGCGATCAGCGTGGCGTCGTCGCCGTACCGGCCGGTGAGCAGCACCCCGACCGGCAGGCCGTCGGCGGTCCGGCCGACCGGCAGCGAAACGGACGGGTCGCCGGTGACGTTGAAGACCGCGCAGTACGGCGAGAAACGCCGCTGCCTGTCGAAATCCGTTGCCGGGTCGAGCGCGGCGAACGCGCCGACAGGTGCCTGCGGGGCCGTCAGCGTGGGGCAGAGCAGCAGGTCACAGCCGGCGGTCCGGCGCGCGCCCCGGCGGACCTGGGCCTGGAGTTCGCCGAGCGCGGCCATCAGTCGGGCGGCGCCGATCGCCTCGCCCCGCTCGCGCAGGAACCGGGTCAGCGGCAGCAGCTCGCCCTCCCGACCGGCCGGGACGGGGGCGAGCGCCAGCGCGTACCAGACGGTCTCGAACATCGGCCACGCCTCCGGGCCGAGCGGCGCGGGAACCTCGACCACGTCGTGGCCGGCGTCGGCGAGCAGCGCGGCGGCCCGGTCGACGGCGGCCACGCAGTCGGGGTGGACCGGCTCGTCGGCGAGCATTCCGGTGATGAAGCGTCCGACCCGCAGCCGGCCGGGCCCGGCGGCGCGGGCGGCGCCGAGGTAGCCGCCGGCGGGCGCGGCCGGCGGCAGGTAGGGCTCGCCGGGCACCGGCTGCGCCAGCACGTCGAGCAGCGCCGCCACGTCGGCGACGGTGCGGCCGAGCGGGCCGTTGGTGGGCAGCCCGAACGCGCCGAAGCCGAGCGGGCCGCCGGAGACCAGGCCCCGGCTGGGCTTGTGGCCGACCAGGCCGCAGAGCGCGGCCGGGATGCGCAGCGAGCCGCCGCCGTCGGAGCCCTGCGCGACCGGCACCAGGCCGGCGGCGACCGCGGCCGCCGCGCCGCCGCTGGATCCACCCGCGGTGTACGCCAGGCCCCACGGGTTGCGGGCCGGCGGCGCGACCCGTCCCTCGGAGTAGAGCGAGCAGCCCAGCTCGGAGGTGGTGGTCTTGCCGAGGCTGACCAGCCCGGCGCCGGCCAGGAAGCGCACCACGTCGGCGTCGACGGACGGGACGAAGTCGGTGAACGCGGCCGAGCCGAACGTGGTCCGGACGCCGGCGGTCAGCGTGAGGTCCTTGATCGCGGTCGGCACCCCGTGCAGCGGCCCGCGGGCGTCCGTCGGCACGGCGTCGGCGGCCCGCGCGGCGGCTCGGGCGCGCTCGGCGGTGACCGTGACGAACGCGCCGACGGTGTCGCCGAGCGAGTCGACCCGGCGCAGGTGGTGCTCGACCAGTTCCAGGCTGGACAGTTCGCCCCGGCGGATCGCGGCGGCCTGCTCCAGCGCGGTCAGGTCGTGCGGCTCGGCCATGCCACCATCCTGCCCGCTTCGTGGCGGGATCGCCGGCCGACACGTCTAGCCGTGCGGCGGCCCGGCCATACCCGGCTGGCATGACCGGATCGGGATTGCCGCGCGACGGACGCGGCACGGACCATCAATTCATCGGTCAGCTTCGATCGATTTTCACCCCGACCACCGCCAGGAGCATGCCGTGCAACCCATCACCACCCCGCACGACCGCCCATCCCGGGGCCGGCCGGCCCACCGCCGCCGTCTCGCGCGTACCCTCCGCCCGTTGCTCGCCCTCGCCCTGGCCGCCGCCGGGCTCACCGCGCTGCCCGCCGCGCCGGCCGGGGCCCGCGACGGCGCCCCGGTCGCCGCGCTGGCCGCGAACCCCTACGAGCGGGGTCCCGCGCCCACGGTGGCCAGCATCGAGGCCACCCGGGGTCCGTTCGCCATCGCCCAGACCACGGTCGCCGCGTCGGCCGTGAGCGGATTCCGGGGTGGCACCATCTACTACCCGACCAGCACCGCCGAGGGCACGTTCGGCGCGGTGGCCGTCTCCCCCGGGTTCACCGCCAGCCAGTCCTCGGTCGCCTGGCTCGGACCGCGCCTGGCCTCCCAGGGCTTCGTGGTCATCACCATCGACACGCTCTCCGTCTACGACCAGCCGGCCAGTCGGGGCACCCAACTCCTGGCCGCCCTGGACTACCTGACCGCCACCAGCACGGTACGGACCCGGATCGACCGCAACCGGCTCGCGGTGATGGGGCACTCGATGGGCGGCGGCGGCAGCCTGTCCGCGGCCAACACCCGCCCCACGCTCCAGGCGGCGATCCCGCTGACCGGTTGGCACACCGTGAAGAACTGGTCGTCGGTACGCGTGCCGACGCTCGTCGTCGGCGCCGAGAACGACACGGTGGCGCCGGTGGCGTCGCACTCGGAGCCGTTCTACACCAGCCTGCCGGCCACCCTGGACAAGGCGTACCTGGAGCTGAACGCGGCGACCCACTCCGCGCCGACCTCGCCGAACGTGACGGTCGCGAAGTACAGCATCTCCTGGCTCAAGCGGTTCGTCGACGACGACACCCGCTACGAGCAGTTCCTCTGCCCGGCGCCCCGGGGCAGCGCCATCGAGGAGTACCGCGACACCTGCCCGCACTCCTGACGCCGCCTCGCCGAGGCTCTGGGTGCGTCCGGGGTCGCCGGGGCGACCCCGGACGCACCCAGACCGTCAGGACCGCAAGGCGCCCCGGTCGAGGCCGAGGAAGCGCAGGGCGTTGCCGCCCAGCAGCGCGGTCCGCTGCGCGTCGGTGAGGAAGTCGGACCGGTGCACCACCTGCCCGACCGGCCGCTCCCCCAGCGGGTACGGGTAGTCGCTGCCGAGCAGCACCCGGTCGACGCCCATGGTGTCCACCAGCAGCCGCAGCGCGGCGGGCTCGAACACCACCGAGTCGACGCTGAACCGGTCGACGTACGAGCTGGGCGGCGCGGCGGACGCGCCGCGTACCAGGTCGCCGCGGCGGTGCCAGGCGTTGTCGGCGCGGCCCAGCCAGAACGGGAAGCTGCCCCCGCCGTGCGCGAAACAGATCCGCAGCGTCTCCGGCACCCGGTCGAACACGCCGCCGAGGATCAACGCCAGCACCGACAGGTGCGTCTCCGCCGGCATACCGGTCAGCCAGCGGGCCATCCACCGGTTCAGGCGGGGCCCGCCGGGCATGTCCCACGGGTGCACGAAGACCGGCGCGCCGACCTCCGCGCAGTGGGTCAGGAACGCCACGATGCCGGCGTCGTCCAGGTCCCGGTCGCCGACGTGGTTGCCGATCTCCACCCCGGCGTGCCCGGCCGCGAGGCAGCGGTCCAGCTCGGCACAGGCGGCGTCCGGGTCCTGCAACGGCACCTGACAGAACGGCACCAGCCGGTCGCCACCGGCGGCGGTGACCTCCAGCGTGAGGTCGTTGAAGATCCGGGCCACCTTGACCGCCTGGTCGGCCGGACGGTCGTAGCCGAAGAAGACCGGGGTCGGCGAGACGACTTGGACGTCGACGCCGTCGGTGGTCATGTCGGCGAGCCGGGTGGGCGCGTCCCAGCACGCCGCGCCGACCGGCCGGAACTCCGTCTCCCCCACCATGATCATGGCGGCGCGCTCGGAGTCGACCCGCAACCAGGGCCAACCGGATCCGCCGCAGGCCGCGTCGAGGTCCGGCCATCCCTTCGGTACGACGTGCGTGTGCACATCGACGACCGGCACCGGCATCAGCCCTTGCCCGGGTGCAGCGCGCCGCAGTTGCCGCAGGTGCGGGCCTTCTCGTCGGCGTAGAACGCGGCGAAGACCGGGGGCAGGTCGGCGGCGATGTCGCGCACCTGCAACTCGACCTCGTGCACCTTGTTGCTGCACTCGGCGCAGTACCACTGGAACCTCTCCAGCGTGCCCTCCTCGCGGACCCGCTCGATCACCATGCCGATCGAACCGGCCTCCGGACGCTGCGGCGAGTGCGGGGTGTTGCGCGGCAGCATCCACATCTGACCCTCGCGCACGTGCACCGTACGCGGCCCCTCGGGCGTCATCAGGTTGATGTGCATGTTGCCCTTGACCTGGTAGAAGAACTCCTCGTACGGGTCGACGTGGAAGTCGGTGCGCTGGTTCGGCCCGCCCACCACCATGACGATGAAGTCGTCGCTGCCGGGCAGCATCTCCTTGTTGCCCACCGGGGGCTTGAGCAGGTGCTGGTTCTCGCCGATCCAGCCGGAGAAGCTGAACGGCTCGGCGATCTCACTCATGGGAACCTCCCGACGGAAGTAGGGCGACGGCCTGCATCTCGATCAGCAGGTGCGGGTGCGGAAGCTGGTGCACGGCCACCGTGGTCCGGGTCGGCCCGGCGGCGTCGAAGAACTCCGCCCACACCTCGTTGTAGCCGCCGAAGTCGTTCATGTTGACCAGGTAGCTGGTGACCTGCACCAGGTCGGTCAGCTCCGCGCCCACCGACCGGAGCAGGTCCCGGATGTTCTCGACCACGGCCCGGGTCTGCGCCCGGATGTCCAGGTCGGTGGTGCCGAACTCGTCCACCGACACACCGGCGAACGTGTTGTCCGGCCGGCGCGACGACGTACCGGAGACGAAGACGAACCCGCCCGCCACCTTGACGTGCGGGAACGCGCCGCGCGGCACGGCCTTCCCGGCCACCACGCGGGCGGTCACGGGGCCGCTTTTCGTTCGCGACCGCGGGGCTCGCAAACCCGGCTCACTCCTCGCGCTCACGGGAGCGCCTTCAGGGAGGCGGAACCGAGCTTCTCCACCACGGCCCGCACGTGTGCGCCCGGACGCAGCGGCACCGCGGCGGTGGCCGCGCCGGCCAGGAACACCCAGCCCTTGCGCAGCCGCACACCGTACCGGCCGGCCAGCCGCAGGCCCTCGTCCAGCGCGCGGCGCGGGTCACCGAGGATGGCGGCGGTCGAGCCGACCTGCGCCACCCGCCCGTCGATCTCCAGCAGCACACCCAGATTGTCCAGCCCGTCGGGCACCGGTGACCAGGGCCCGATCGCGAACGCGGCGGCCGAGGTGTTGTCCGCGACCACGTCCGGCAGCGAGAACGTGAAGTTCGCGTACCGGGAGTCGATCAGCTCGATCGCCGGGGCGACCGCGCGGACCGCCCGGGTGAACGAGCCGACCGGCTCGCCGGGCTCGGGCAGCCGGTCCAGCAGGAACGCCACCTCCGGCTCGACCCGGGGGTGGATGAAGCCGCCGGTGTCGACCGTCCCGCCGTCGGGCACCCGCATCACGTCGGTGAGCCGGCCCCAGATCACCTCGTCCACGCCGACCTGAGCCATCTTGGCCCTGCTGGTCAGCCCCATCTTCAGCCCGACCAGCCGCTCGCCCCGGTCGAGGCGGCGCTGCACCAACGCGGCCTGCACCGCGTACGCGGCGTCCACGTCGAGGCCGGTCTCGGCGGCGAGCTGCGGAATGGCGGTGGCGGAGTCGGCCGCCGCGCCCAGCTTCTCCGCGATCCCCGCGACGTCCGGCCCGATCATGAGGTCTTCTCCTTGCCGTCGGCCAGGTCCAGTGCCACGTCCACGATCATGTCCTCCTGGCCGCCGACCATCCGGCGGCGACCCAGCTCGACCAGGATCGAGCGCACGTCCACGCCGTACTTCGCCGAGGCCCGCTCGGCGTGGCGCAGGAAGCTGGAGTAGACGCCCGCGTACCCCAGGGAGAGCGTCTCCCGGTCCACCTGGACCGGCCGGTCCTGCAACGGGCGGACCAGGTCGTCGGCGGCGTCCATCAGCGCGAACACGTCGCAGCCGTGCTTCCAGCCGTGCAGCTCGGCGACCGCCACGAAGACCTCCAGCGGGGCGTTGCCGGCGCCCGCGCCCATGCCGGCCAGCGACGCGTCCACCCGCACGGTGCGCCCGGACGGCGAGCCGAGCGGACCGTCGCCGAGCACGCGGCCGTGCTCGACCGCGAGCACGCTGTTCGCCACGCCCAGCGACAGGTTGTGGTGCGCGTGGATGCCGATCTGCGTCTCCGGCGCCAGCACCTGCCGGTACGCGTCGACGCGCTGCGCCACGTCGGACATCAGCAGCCGGCCGCCGGAGTCGGTGACGTAGACGCAGTGCGCGCCGTACGACTCCATCAGCCTGGCCTGGGCGGCCAGCCCGGCCGGGTCGTTCAGGTGCGACATCATCAGGAACCCGGCGACGTCCATGTCGTTCTCCCGGGCCCAGGCGATGTGCTGGGCGCTGATGTCCGCCTCGGTGCAGTGGGTGGCGATCCGCACGCTCGTCACGCCGAGCGCCTTCGCCGCCTTCAGGTCGGCGATGGTGCCGATGCCTGGTAGCAGCAGCGTGGTGAGCCGGGCGTTCGTCAGCACCTCGGCGGCGGCCGAGATCCACTCCGCGTCGGAGGCCGCGCCGTGGCCGTAGTTGACGCTGGAGCCGGCCAGCCCGTCGCCGTGCGCGACCTCGATGGCGGCCACCCCGGCGGCGTCGAGCGCGGCGGCGACGGTGCGGACCTGGTCGACGGTGTAGCGGTGGGCGATGGCGTGCATGCCGTCGCGCAGCGTCACGTCCTGGATGTAGAGGTCGGTCATCGCACAGCCGCCTTCCGGAGCGTGACCAGCCGCTCGGCGGTGCGCAGCGCGGCCGACGTCATGATGTCCAGGTTGCCGGCGTACGCGGGCAGGTAGTGCCCGGCGCCGGAGACCTCCAGGAACACCGAGACCTGGAGCCCGGAGACGTGCCGGCCGAGCACCGGCGCGTACGTGTCCACCGGGTCGAACTGCACCTCCTGCTTGAGCCGGTAGCCGGGCACGTACTCCTGCACGGTCCGCACCATGTCGGCCACCGAGGCGGCGATCGCGGCCCGGTCGGCGTCGGCGTCCGGGCAGAGGCAGTAGACGGTGTCCCGCATGAGCAGCGGCGGGTCGGCCGGGTTCAGCACGATGATCGCCTTGCCGCGTTCGGCGCCGCCGACCACCTCGATGGCCCGCGCGGTGGTCTCGGTGAACTCGTCGATGTTGGCCCGGGTGCCCGGCCCCGCCGACTTCGAGGCGATCGACGCGACGATCTCCCCGTACGCGACCGGGGTGACCCGGCCGACCGCGTGCACGATCGGCACGGTGGCCTGCCCGCCGCAGGTGACCATGTTGACGTTCGGCTCGGCCAGGTGCTCGTCCAGGTTGACCGGCGGCACCACGTACGGGCCGAGCGCGGCCGGGGTCAGGTCGACCACGGTCCGGCCGTGTGCGCGCAGCACCTCGTCGTGGCGGCGGTGCGCGCCGGCCGAGGTGGCGTCGAAGACCAGCTCCACGTCGGCGAACTCGGGCAGCGCCACGAGGCCGTCGACGCCGTCGGCGGTGGTGGTGACGCCGAGCCGGCGGGCCCGCGCCAGCCCGTCCGAGGCCGGGTCGATGCCGGCCATCGCCACCATCCGCAGTTCGGTACTCAGTCTGAGCACCTTGATCATCAGGTCGGTGCCGATGTTGCCCGACCCGAGCACCGCCACGCCGACACTCATGAGCTGGTCTCCTTCGAGAAACAGGTCCGCACCGAGCCGAGCCCGGAGATCCGCGCCTCGTACGCGGCGCCGGGCGTGACCGGCACCATCGGGCCGAGCGCCCCGGACAGCACCACGTCACCGGCCTTCAGCGGGTCACCGGCGCGGGCCAGCGTGCCGGCCAGCCACGCCAGCGCGTGCAGCGGGTTGCCGAGGCAGGCCGCGCCCGCGCCGACCGAGACCGGCTCGCCGGCGTGCTCCAGCACCATGCCGCACAGCCGCAGGTCCACGTCGGCCAGCCGGCGCGGCGCGGTGCCGAGCACGAACAGCCCACTGGACGCGTTGTCCGCGACCGTGTCCACGATGGAGATGTCCCAGCCGACGATCCGCGAGTCGACGATCTCGATGGCCGGCAGCACGTGGTCCACGGCCCGGACCAGGTCGACGGTGGTGACCCGCTCGTCCGGCAGGTCCACGCCGAGCACGAACGCGATCTCCGCCTCCACCCGGGGCTGGAGCAGCCGGTCGATCGGCACCTCCACACCGTCGCCGACGGCCATGTCGTCGAAGAGGATCCCGAAGTCGGGCTGGAAGACGCCGAAGCTCTCCTGCACCGCCCGCGAGGTCAGGCCGATCTTCGCGCCGACCCGGCGGTGCCCCTTGCCGAGCCGCTGCCGGGTGTAGACCTGCTGCGCCTGGTACGCGGCCTCGACGTCGCCCTCCGGCAGCAGCCGGCCGCGCAGCGGCGGGCAGGGTCTCCCCTCCTGCCGGGCCACCGCCAGTTCCCGGTTGGCGGCCTCGATGTCCACGGTCATGTCGGCTCCTCGCTCACGGTCCTCGGGCTGCCGGCCATTCTCACTCACGCAGGTCCACCCCTCGTTCGCGACTGCGGGGCTCGCAAACCCGGCTCACTCCTCGCGCTCACGCAGGTCCACCCTTCGTTCGCGACTGCGGGGCTCGCGAACCCGGCTCACTCCTCGCGCTCACGCCAGGTCCACGCAGACGTTCGTCAGTTCCGAGTAGAAGGCGAGCGAGTGCACGCCGCCCTCCCGGCCGACCCCGGACGCCTTCACGCCGCCGAACGGGGTGCGTAGGTCACGCAGGAACCAGGTGTTGACCCAGACGATGCCGGCGTCCAGCCGCGCCCCGGCCCGGTGCGCCCGGCCCACGTCCCGGGTCCAGACGGTCGCCGCCAGGCCGTAGTCGGTGCCGTTGGCCAGCGCGTACGCCTCGTCCTCGGAGTCGAACGGCGCGACGTGCACGACCGGCCCGAAGATCTCCTCGCGGTTGGTCCGGGCGTCCGGCCCGAGGCCGGTGAGCACGGTCGGCTGCACGTACGCGCCGCCGTCGCGGGCGTCGCCGAAACGCGGCGTGCCGCCGCCCGCGCGCACCTCGGCGCCCTCGGTACGGGCCAGCGCGTAGTGGCCGAGCACCTTGTCCCGGTGGGCGTGCGAGATCAACGGCATGTTCACCGTGGCCTCGTCCGCCGGCCAGCCGTACGCCAGCTCGTCGGCGCGCTTCGCCAGCCGCGCGGTGAACTCCTCGAAGACCGGCCGCTGCACGTAGATCCGCTCGGTGCAGAGGCACACCTGGCCGCCGTTGGTGAAGCTGGAGCGCACCGAGCCGGCGACCGCCGCGTCCAGGTCGGCGTCCGCGAACACGAGGCCGGCGTTCTTGCCGCCCAGCTCGAAACTGACCGCCTTCACGCCGTCGGCGGCGGCCCGCATGATCGCGCTGCCGGTGGCCGACTCGCCGGTGAACGTGATCGCGTCCACGCCCGGGTGCCGGGTCAGGTGCTCGCCGGCCGAACCGGGCCCGAAGCCGTGCACCAGGTTGAACACGCCGTCCGGCACGCCGGCCGCGGCCATCACCTCGGCCAGCAGCGTGGCCGACGCCGGCGTCTCCTCGCTGGGCTTGACCACCACCGCGTTGCCGCAGGCCAGCGCCGGGGCGACCTTCCAGGTGAGCAGCAGCAGCGGCAGGTTCCACGGCACGATGACGGCGACCACACCGACCGGCTTGCGGACCGCGTAGTTGAGCGCCCGGCCGCCGGTCGGGGTGACCGTGGTGAACGACTCGGTCGGCGCGGTCGCCACGATCTCGGCGAACGCCCGGAAGTTGGCCGCGCCGCGCGGGATGTCCAGCGTGCGGGCCTGCGAGATGGCCTTGCCGGTGTCCGCCACCTCGGCCGCCACCAGGTCGTCGAAGCGGCGCTCCAACTCGTCGGCGACCCGGCGCAGCACCTCGGCGCGTTCCCGCTCCCCCATCCGGCCCCACGGGCCGCGCAGCGCGGCCCGGCCGGCGGCCACCGCGTCGTCGACCACCGACTCCGACGCCTCCGCCACCTCGAAGACCGGCTCGCCGGTGACCGGGCTGCGCTTGGTGAACCGGGGGCCGGCGTCGACGAACGCGCCGCCGACGAAGTTGCGCAGCAGGCCGGGGCCGTCCGGCGCGTGCCCGGTCATCAGCCGGGGGTCCCAGCGCGTCACCGCCGCCTCCCCAACGCCGCGCCGACACCGGCGGCCAGCAGCGCCACCGCGCCGGCCGCGACCGCGCCGACGGCGGCGTACTGCCGGCGGACCCGGCGGCGCACCTGCGCGTACGGGGTGGTGGAGAACGAGACCAGCTCGTACTGGGAGACGTAGCGGCCGGGCAGCGCCCGTTCCAGTGCGTGCTCGACCGTCTTGCGGGCCCGGAACACCGGCGAGGCGACCTGGTCCCGCATCTCCACGAAGTTGGCCAGCGCCATCCGGGCGATCGCCTCCGCGTCGTCCTGGCGGCGGTGCTGGAACAGCGGCAGCGCGGCGGCCCACTCGTCGTCGCACTCGTCGAGGCAGCGGTCCAACTCGACCACGTCCTCGAACGCGCAGTTCGCGCCCTGGCCGTAGAACGGCACGATGGCGTGCGCGGCGTCGCCGAGCAGGCCGACCCGGCCGGCCACCTGCCACGGCGTGCAGCGCACCGTGCCGAGCACGCCGACCGGGTTGTGCTGGTAGTCGTCGACCAGGTTCGGCGCGAGCGGGACCAGGTCCGGGTAGTGGTCGGCGAAGAACCGCTCGATCGCGGCCGGGCTGCTCAGCGACGCGAAGCTGCTCCTGCCGTGGGTGGGCCAGAACAGCGTGCAGGTGAAGGAGCGGTCCGGGTTCGGCAGCGCGATCATCATCGACGTGCCGCGCGGCCAGATGTGCAGCGCGCCCGGGTCCAGGGCGAACTCCCCGCCGATCGGCGGGATGGTCAGCTCCTTGTAGCCGTAGTCGAGGAAGTCCAGGCTCTCGGTCAGCCCCCCGTACGCCAGCAGTTGCCCGCGCACCGCGGAGCCGGCGCCGTCCGCGCCGAGGACGACCGACGCGGTGGCGGTGACCTTGCCCTCGGGGGTCTCGAACGTCATCTCGCCGCCGACCGGGTCGAGGCCGACCAGCCGGTGGTCGAACGCGACCCGCACGCCCGGCAGCGCGGCGGCGGCGTCGAGCAGCGCGTTGTTCAGCGCGCCCCGGCTGATCGAGTTGATCGCCCGGTCGCCGGAGACGCTGTACGACTGGAACTGCGGCTCACCCTCGACCGGGTGGATCATCCGGCCGCGCATCGGCAGCGCGTCCGCCATCACCTGCTCGTCCAGGCCGATCCGGCGCAACGCGTCCAGGCCGCGCTCGGAGAGCGCCAGGTTGATCGAGCGCCCGCGCTCGACGGTGCCGGTGCGCGGGTCCCCCCGCCGCTCGTAGAGCGCCACCGGGTAGCCGCGCCGGGCCAGGAAGCAGGCCAGCAGGCAGCCGGCCAGCCCGGCGCCGACCACCGCGATCTCGTCGCGTTCCGTGCTCATGAGGCGGCCTCCACGGTCGCGGCCAGCGCGTCGGCGACCCGCCAGCAGTCGTGGTACGTCGAGTAGAGCGGCACCGGCGCGAACCGGACCACGTCCGGCTCCCGGGCGTCGGCGATCACGCCGTGCTCGTGCCGCAGCCGCTTGGTCAGCTCGCTCGCACTACCCGAGGAAATCCGGACGGAGAGCTGGCAACCCCGGCGGGCCGGGTCGCGCGGCGTGATGACGGTCAGCGGCCGGCCGGGCGTCACCTCGTCGAGCAGCCGTTCCAGCCAGCCGGTGAGCCGCAGGCTGCGCTCCCGCAACGCGGGCATGCCGACGGCGTCGAACAGCGCCAGCGAGGTGCGTACCGGGCCCATCGCGAGGATCGGCGGGTTGGAGATCTGCCACGCCTCCACGGTGGCCGGCGGGCGGGACACCGGCGTCATCTCGAACCGGGTGGCCGCCTCGGTGCTCCACCAGCCCTCGAACCGGGGCAGCGACGCGTCGCCGAGGTGGCGGTCGTGGACGAAGACGCCGGCCAGCGCGCCCGGACCGGAGTTCAGATACTTGTAGGAGCACCAGGCGGCGAAGTCGACGTCCCAGTCGTGCAGGGCCAGCGGCACGTTGCCGGCCGCGTGCGCCAGGTCCCAGCCGACGACCGCGCCGGCGGCCCGCCCGGCGGCGGTGATCGCCGGGATGTCCATCAGCTCGCCGGTGAGATAGTTGACGCCGCCGAGCAGCAGCAACGCCACCGTGTGCCCCTCGGCCGCCAGGAAGTCGGTGACGTCGGACGTGCGCAGGGTGTCCGCACCGGGGCGCGGCTTCAGCCGCACCACCGTGGCGTCCGGGTCCAGGCCGTGGAACCGGGCCTGGCTGCGCACCGCGTAGCTGTCCGACGGGAACGCGCTGTCCTCGATGACGATCCTCGTGCGTTCCCCGGCGGGCCGGTAGAAGCTCACCATCAGCAGGTGCAGGTCCACCGTGAGCGAGTTCATCACCACGGTCTCCGTGGGCAGCGCGCCGACCAGTCGCGCGGCCGGCGCGGTCAACAATTCGTGGTACGACAGCCAGGGCCGCTCCGCCTCCAGGTGCCCCTCCACACCCAGCCGACGCCAGGCGTCCAGGTCGGCGACGAGTTCGTCGCGGGTGGCCCGGGGTTGCAGGCCCAGCGAGTTGCCGGCCAGGTACGCCACCTCGGGGTGCCGCCCGCCCTCGGCCGGCGGCACGTGGAACAGGTGTCGGTGACCGGCGTCGGCGGCGTCGAGCCGGTGGGCTTCGCTCTCGGGGGTGATCATCGTGTTTCTCCGGTCACATCGCGGTACGGGCCGACCACAGCTCCGGGAAGACCACCCGGGCCATGCTGCGCTGCAACCATGCCAGGCCGGCCGAACCGCCGCTGCCGACCTTCGCGCCCATGGTGCGCTGCACCGCCTTGACGTGGTTCCACCGCCAGTCGCCGAACTGCTCGGCCACCTCGGTGAGCGCGTCGCCGAGCAGGCGCAGGTGGTTGTCCGGGCCGCCGTCGACGTAGACGCGCACCCAGGCCGCCTCGACCGCCGGGTGCGACTCGTGCTCGACCGCGACGTCCCGCTCCAGCAGCTCGGCCGGCAGCGGGAAGCCACGGCGGGCGAGCAGCGCCACCACGTCGTCCCAGAGGCTCGGCGTGGCCAGCGCGGCGGTCAGCTCGGCGTGCACGTCGGTCTGCCGGCGGAACGGTCGGATCAGCGCCGGGTCCCGCAGGCCGAGCAGGAACTCCAGTTGCCGGTACATCGCGGACTGGAAGCCCGACCCCTCGCCCAGCCGGTCCCGGAAGCGGTTGAAGTCGGCCGGCGTCATCCAGCGCAGCCCCTGCCAGGCGGCGTTGAGCCCCTCCAGGTGCAGCGCGGCGCGGCGCAGCGGCGGCAGCGCCTCCCAGATCCGGTTGGCCCGCAGCTCACGCTGGGCGTGCCGCAGCTCGTGGCAGGTCAGCTTGAAGTACAGCTCCATGATCTGGCTGACCATCAGGAAGGACATCTCGCCCGGGTCGTCGCTGAGCGGCTGCTGGAGCTGGTGCAGCGTGCTGGCGTGCACGTACGCGTCGTACGGCACGCGCTCGGCGAACTCCAGCGTCGGCTCGCCTCCGTTGCGCGCCGCTCGGGCCGCCCGCTGCTGCGGGGTGGCCGGGCGCACCGCCGTCGTCTGTTCCACAGTCATCTCCGTCCGTGCGCGGGGTAATCGCCATGATCTCGCCGGTACGCGGGCCGAGGGAATGCCGGTTCAACGGCGGTATGGTGGTCTGACCTCACGAGCCGAAAGCATCTCGGGTCTCCGACTTCACGGAAGAAAGGCCGCCGCGTGGACGACATGGACTGGGCGCTGCTCCGGGAACTCCAGGCCGACGCCCGGCTCTCGTTCAGCGAGCTGTCCCGCCGGGTGCACCTGTCCCCGCCGGCCGTCGCCGAGCGGGTCCGGCGGCTGGAGGAGTCCGGGGTGATCACCGGCTACCACGCCCACGTGGACCTGGCCCGGGCCGGGCGGACCGTGCTGGCGCTGATCCGGATGTCCTGTTACGGCGCGCGCTGCATCCTCAACGACCCACGGGTGACGCGGTGGCCGGAGATCATGGAGATCCACCGGATCACCGGCGACGCGTGCAGCATGCTCAAGGTCGCCGCCGCCTCGATGGGCGATTTCGAGGCCGTCATAGACCGCCTGGCCCCCTACGGCCAGCCCTCCAGCACGATGGTCCTCTCCACCCCCCTCTCCTGGCACCCCGTGGTGAAAGGCGGGGCCCCCGGTTAACGCCTCCGGTAGAGGAACGGGCCCCGGTTAACTCCCCGGCCGGCCGGGAAGGCAGCCCCCGCTGCCCGTCAGCAGGATTCCGGTGCGCCGTCGCACCGGGAGGGGGGAATCATGCCAGGGCTCCTGTCACATCGCGCGCTGTCATCCGTACTGGGCCTGCTCGGCCTGGTCGCGGCGTTCGTCCTCACCACGGCCGTACCGGCCCGGGCCGGGGAGAGTGTCTTCATCGAGGTGACGCCGAACAGCGTCCAGGCGGGCTCGCGGGTGAACCTCCGGGCCGGCTGCGACGCCAACAACAACCGCCAGGCCCAGGTCACCTCGGACGCGTTCGGCCGGGTGACGCTGCGGTCGAACAACGGCTTCCTCACCGGCTCGGTCACCGTGCCCGGCAACAAGGCGCCCGGCGACTACCCGGTGAACCTGGACTGCGCCAACGGCAACACCGCCTCGACCATGCTCACCGTGCTGAACATGTCGCAGCCGAGCAAGGGGCCGGCGACCGGGGGCGGGGGCACCGCGGGCGGTCGGGGCACCGGCTCGCTGCTGCTGGTCGGTGGCCTGGCCGCGGTGGCCGTGGTGGCCGGCGTGAGTGCCCGCCGCAAGCCCGGTGGCCGCGTCTGACGGGACGCGGCCATGGCCCGCTCAACGCGCCGCGCCCGCCGCGGCCGGACTCGCCCCGTCGCCGACCCGCCGGACCGGACCGGGCGGCTGCGCGCCGCGCTCCGCGTGACGTCCCGGGCCGCGCGCCGGTTCACCCGCGCCGCCGGGCACGCGTTCTCGGCCAGCGTCACCACCGCCGACCCGCACGTCCGCCCGGCTGCGGCCCGCACCACCACGCCCACCACCCGCCGGTACGCCCCGACGCCCGGCCCCGGCGTCCCGGTGCTGGTGGTGGCCGGCCTGATGGTGCTGATCGTGGCGATGCTCGGCGTGGAGCGGGTGACCGGCGCGAGCGTGCTGCCGGACCGGATCGTCGCCGGCCTGCGCCCACCGCCGAAGAAGTTCCCGGTGCTGCCGGCCAGCCCGCCGACCGACCTGACCATCGGCAAGCTGAACCTGCGTGCCCCGGTGCACCGGGTGGGCATCGCGCCGGACGGCAGCATCGCGGTGCCGGACGTCAGCCGGGCCGGCGAGGTCGGCTGGTACGACCAGGGCCCGACCCCCGGCCAGTACGGCCCGGCGGTGCTCGTCGGTCACGTCGACACCACCACCGGCCCGGCCGTCTTTCACGGGCTGCGGGAACTCGACGACGGCGACCGGATCGAGGTGACCCGCCAGGACCGGTCGGTGGCGGTCTTCGAGGTGACCTCGATCGAGCGGTACGGCAAGGAGAAGCTGCCGGTGCAGGAGGTCTACGGCGACTTCAGCCGCCCCAACCTGCGGCTGATCACCTGCGGTGGTCGCTGGGTGGGCGGCGAGACCGGGTACGCCGACAACCTGGTCGTCTACGCGTCGCTGGTGCGGGCGCGCTGAGCGGCCGGCCGGTCAGGCCGCCTCGGGCTCCGGCTCGCGCAGGTCGAGCCAGTCGGCCCAGCGCGGGTCGGGAGCGCGGTGCCCCAGCACCCGCCAGGCGCTGCCCTTCGGCGCCGCCGGCAGGTGGTGCAGCCGCCAGCCCAACTCGGCGGGCGTCTTGTCGCCCTTGGTGTGGTTGCAGCGCGCGCAGGCCGCCACCACGTTCTCCCAGGCGTGCCGGCCGCCCCGGCTGCGCGGGAAGACGTGGTCGATGGTCTCCGCCGGCCCGCGACAGTAGGCGCACCGCCACCCGTCCCGGGCGAAGATCCCCCGGCGGGAGAGGCCCACCTGGGTGCGGTAGGGCACCCGGACGTAGCGGGTCAGCCGCACGACGGAGGGCACCGGGAGCGCGTTGCGCGCACTGTGCAGGATGCCCTCGCCGTCGGCCACGCAGACCGCCTTGGCGGAGAGGACGAGGATGGCGGCCCGACGCACCGACACGACGCACAGGGGCTCGTAGGTGGCGTTGAGAACGAGTGCACCGGAGCCCGCCGTGGGTCGTATGTCAGGCATCGCGCTCACCCTCCCGGTCCAGCCCTCCCGCCGCCACCACGCCGAGACCGCCCCGCGCACCGCGCGGAACGGCCCCGGCGCCGGCCGGATCACCGACGTCCGTTGGGCCAATAGTCCCTGATCGCGCCCCGGATTGCACGCACTAATCCGGGGTACCCGCTGGGAGGCTGACCCCGGCATGCCAAGATGACCGGTTCCGGCCGGGATGATCGCCGCCCCGGGCCGCCCCATCGGGGCGGGTCCGTGCGGTCCGTGCCCCGCCGGTGGGGTACGAATTTCCCGTGAATGTCTCCGACCTGATCACCGCCGTGCTGTCCGCCGTCTCCGACCGGCGCCCGGACTGCAAGGGCAGCAGTTCCTGCGAGTGGGTGTACCGGGCCACCAACTCCGCCTGGTTCGCCGAGAGCAGCTACTGGATCCTGCTGAAGCCGCTGCGGATCGCGCTGATCCTGCTGCTGGCCGTCGCCGCCCGCTGGGCGATGCACCGCACCATCAACCGGCTGGTGCGCACCACCACGCAGGGCTCGGTGCCGACCTTGCTCCGTCCGCTGCGCGAGCGGATCCCCAGCGCCGCCCCCGACCCGGAGCAGTTCGTGCCGGAACGCCGACGGCAGCGCGCCGAGGCGATCGGGTCGGTGCTGCGCAGCATGGTCACCGCGTTCGTCTTCGGCATCGCGCTGCTGATGGTGCTCAAGGAGTTCAGCTTCGACCTGGCGCCGCTGCTCGCCAGCGCCGGTATCGCCGGCGTGGCGCTCGGCTTCGGCGCGCAGAGCCTGGTCAAGGACCTCATCGCCGGCCTGTTCATGCTGATCGAGGACCAGTACGGGGTGGGTGACACGGTCGACCTCGGCGAGGCGACGGGCGTGGTGGAGGCGGTGGGCCTGCGGGTCACCACGGTCCGCGACGGCCGGGGCGTGCTCTGGTACATCCGCAACGGGGAGATCATCCGGGTCGGCAACAAGAGCCAGGGCTGGGCGCTGGTCGTGGTGGACCTGCCGATCGGCTTCGCCGGCACCGAGGAGGCCACCGCGGTGCTGCGGACCGCGGCGGCGTCGGTGGCGCTGGACCCGGAGTTGGCCCCACAGGTCGTGGAGCAGCCGGAGGTGCTCGGCGTGGAACAGATGACCGTCGACGGCGCGGTGATCCGTACCGTGGTCAAGACCACCGCCGACGGACAGTTCGCGGTCGGCCGTGAGCTGCGCCGCCGACTCGCGGAGGCGCTGGAGAACTCCGGGATCACCGCCCGGATCGCCGCCGCCCGGCTCTATCCCGGGCTGCCGCCGCAGCCGCCGGCGCCGCTCCGGCCGGAGGGAACGGGCACCGGCGGGGCCGCCTGAGGGCCGGCGTGGACGACCGATTTCCGGGGGTCGCGCCTCGCGCGGCCCCTCGGGTATCGTCCGTTCGTTCAGTCGGAGATGCGACGATCAATCCGTTCGCCCTAGTCAGTTGTCAGACGATCGGGCAGAATCCGGTGAACACGCTCCCCGGGGAGTGTGTCGTGTCCTCGCCGATCGGTTGATCTGACGACGGTTCCCGGTCGGGCCACCACAAGTGGCCGGCTCGGAACGATGGAGGCGACGGTGTCCGACCAGCGACCCGCCGAGGAGAGTCCGGCCACCTTCCGTGACGTGTTCGGCCAGTCGGAGTTCCGCGCGCTGTTCGCCGCCAACGTCCTGTCCTGGGTCGGCGACTACCTCGCCAAGGCCGCGGTCACCGTGCTCGTGCTGCGCGAGACCCAGTCGGTCGCGCTCTCCGCCGCCGCCTTCGCGGCCAGCTACCTGCCCTGGCTGATCGGCGGCCCGCTGCTCTCGGCGCTCGCCGAACGGCACCGCTACCGCCGGGTCATGGTGCTCTGCGACCTGATCCGGATGGCGCTGATGGTGCTGGTCGCCATGCCGTTCATGCCGGCCTGGTCGATCCTCGGCCTGATCTTCCTGGCGACGCTGGCCAACCCGCCGAGCCAGGCGGCGCGCTCGGCGCTGCTGCCGCACGTCCTCACCGGCGACCGGCTGGTGGTGGGCCTCGCCGCCTCGACCAGCGCGGCGCAGGCCGCCCAGGTCGTCGGCTACCTCGCCGGGGCGACCATCGCGGTGCTGAATCCGAGCACCGCGCTGCTGGTCAACGCGGGCACGTTCGCGCTGTCGGCCGCGCTGGTCCGGTTCGGCCTGCGCGACCGCGCCCCGTCGATGACCGAGGCGCACCGCAGTCACCTGCTGCGGGAGACCGCGCAGGGCTTCCGCATCGTCTTCGAGCGGCCGGTGCTGCGCGCCATCGCGGTGCTGGTGTTCAGTGCCATGCTCTTCTCTATCGTGCCCGAAGGGCTGGCCGCCGGTTGGGCCGCCGAACGCACCGACGGCGGCATGGACACCGGCACCGCCCAGGCGGTCATCATGGCCGCCAACCCGATCGGCTACGTCATCGGCGGGCTGCTGATCGGCCGGCTCGCCACGCCGGCCCGTCGGCTGGCCCTGATGCCGCCGCTGGCGGTCCTCGCGCCGGCGGTGCTCGTACCCTCGCTCCTCGATCCGCCGCCGGTCGTGGTGGCGCTGCTGGCCGCCGCGTGCGGCTTCGCGGTCGGGGGCATCGTCCCGGTCGCCAACGGCCTCTTCGTGCAGGCGCTGCCGGACGGCTACCGGGCCCGGGCGTTCGGCGTGATGGCCAGCGGCACCCAGATCCTCCAGGGCGTCTCGGTGCTGGCCACCGGCGCGCTCGCCGAGCGGTTCACCATTCCGACGGTGGTCGGGCTGTGGAGCGCGGCCGGGGTGCTGCTCATGATCGTCGCGGCGGTCACCTGGCCCCGCCCGGCGACGATCGGGGCGGCCGTCGACGCCGCCCGCGCCGAGTCGGCCGCCGGGAACGGCCCTCCGGCGGCCCGGGAGCCGGCCGGGGACGACCGGGGGCGGGAGCCCGCCCGGCACCGGCACGCGGTGACGTGACCTCCGCCGCCCGGCGGGCGG
The DNA here is from genome assembly GCF_055586805.1 of Micromonospora sp. NPDC049201. Taxonomy (NCBI): domain Bacteria; kingdom Bacillati; phylum Actinomycetota; class Actinomycetes; order Micromonosporales; family Micromonosporaceae; genus Micromonospora; species Micromonospora sp. NPDC049201. Next base: position 43,811 of record NZ_JBVJHM010000022.1, read on the forward strand.
GCGCGGCCACCGGGTCGCGCCTGGCAGGATGGGAGCGTGACTTCCCCAGGCGAGTCGATGACGCTGTTCGAGGCGATCGGCGGTGAACCCGCCTTCCGCAAGCTGGTCGACGAGTTCTACGCCGGCGTCGCCGACGACCCGCTGCTGCGGCCGATGTACCCGGAGGAGGACCTGGGACCGGCGGCGGACCGGCTGACCCTGTTCCTGATCCAGTACTGGGGCGGCCCGCGCACCTACTCGGACCAGCGCGGGCACCCACGGTTGCGGATGCGGCACGCCCCGTTCCGGATCGGCGCCGCCGAACGCGACGCCTGGCTGCGCCACATGCGGCACGCGGTTGACACGCTGGACCTGCCGCCGCAGCTCGCCGTCGCACTCTGGGACTACCTGGAGCGGGCCGCGTACTTCATGGTGAACGTGGCGGACGACCCGGCCGCCGGCTGACCGGCGGCCCGGCGGCGCGGGCTCAGAGCAGGGCGCCCTCGTCGTGCAGCCAGTCGACGAACGTGGTGGCCACCGCCGCGCCGCAGTCGAGCATCTCGACCAGCAGTGCGTCGTGCGTGCCGGCGCCGAGCGGCACCTGGAGCTCGGCGTAGATCGGGAGCTGGCCACGCTCGGTCGGGTCGCCGATGTACGCCTTGCAGAACCGACGGGTGTGGTTCCACTCGTTGACCACCCGGTAGGCCCGGTCGGCCCAGTCCGGCGGCACGGTCGCGTGTGGACGGGCCCGCATCACGAGGATCTCGTCCTCCGGCCCCTCCAGCGCGACCAGCACGGCGTGCCGCTCCCACATGGCCAGCAGGTTGCCGTCACCGTCGGCCAGGTAACGCACGTCGAGCAGGTCGAGCGCGTCACAGACCCGGCTCAGTGTGACCGGGGCGACCGTGGCCGGCATGTCCGCGATGACCGGCCGCTCGGGCGCCGCCGCGTCGTCGTCCGGCCGGCGTGGGGTCGGTGGCCCGACCCGGACGCTGTCGTCCACTGTGGTCCCGCTTCGGGTTTCCGGATCGCCGCCACCGGCGGGACCGGGGCGCCATGACCACCACGGCATCGCTCGCGCACCTCACTCCCCAGCGGATCCAGCCGCCTACGGTGCGTTGGATCCGAGGATGGACGGTACCCGGACAGCCGGCAGGAGGCATCCCCCCACCGGCCGCCCCAGCCCGGAAGAATGATGCCGGGTCATCCGTTCGGATGAACTCTGGTAGGCGTGAGTGCAAGGTCCGCGACCGTCCGCGACCACGCCGCCCCGTACGGCCCGACCAGCCCGACCCAGTGGCCGGCCACCCGTACCTGAACGTCGCCGGCGCCGGTGCCGAGGAAGCCGAGCCGCACCACGCCCTGCACCAGCCGCTGCGACACCTCCACCGGCGCGCCGGGCTCCCCGTCCGGGGTCACCACCACCGCGACGTGGTCCAGCAGCGCGTCCCGTAGCACCCGCTGGCCGACCGCCCGGCCCGCCACCCCGTGGGTGGCCGCCTCGCGCAGCGTCCCGGCCGCCGCATCCGCGATCCGGCGCAGCTCCGCGCCGGGGAGCAGCTCGACCGGGCGGCTGACCGGTGGCGGCAGCGGCCAGCGCCAGCCGTCGTCGCGTCGCCGCGGCAGCGCCGCGCCTCCGGCGGAGAGTTCGGCCAACAGGTCCGCGGCGGCGACCGTGACGTCGCCGGGCCCGTCCCCGGGCACGGTACGCACCACGAGCACCCCCCAGGGCAGGCGGGCCCAGAGGGCGGTACGGCCGGCGCCGGGCACCGGACGGAGCCGGACCAGGACGGCCGGGTCGAGCCGGACCAGCCGGGCGAGGAACGCGCCGGCGTCGGCCACCCCGGTCAACCCGTGCCCGCCCGTCGTCCCGGTCATCCGGTCAGCCCGGGGGCGTGGCGGAGCAGGAACACCCGCTCGTCGGCGGAGATCCGGCGCGGGCGCTGGGTGGACAGGTCGAACGGGACCAGCACCGACCGGGCGGTGCCGGCCAGCGTGTCACCGTCGTACAGCTCGTACGCGACCGAGAAGGAGGCGGCCCGGATCTCGTCGACCCACAGCTCGATCCGCACGGTCGGCGCCGCCTCCGCGCTGGCCCGGCCGAGCGCGTAGTCGACCGGGCGCAGGTAGTCGACCTCGTGCCGGCGGATGACCACCCCGTCGGCGAACGAGTCGACGCCCCACGCCCGGCCACCGGCGAACATCATCGCCACCCGGGCCTCCTCGTACAGCGTGAGGAAGCGGGCGTTGTTGACGTGGCCGTACGCGTCCAGGTCGGACCAGCGCAGCGCGCAGTGGTAGACGAACCGGTCAGTCACGGGTGAGCTTGCGGTAGGTCACCCGGTGCGGCCGGGCCGCGTCGGCGCCCAGCCGGTCGATCTTGTTCTTCTCGTACGCCTCGAAGTTGCCCTCGAACCAGAACCACCTGGCCGGGTTCGCGTCGTCGCCCTCCCAGGCCAGGATGTGCGTGGCGACCCGGTCCAGGAACATCCGGTCGTGGGAGATGACCACGGCGCAGCCGGGGAACTCCAGCAGCGCGTTCTCCAGGCTGGAGAGCGTCTCCACGTCCAGGTCGTTGGTCGGCTCGTCGAGCAGGATGACGTTGCCGCCGATCTTCAGCGTCAGCGCCAGGTTGAGCCGGTTGCGCTCGCCGCCGGAGAGCACCTTGGTCGGCTTCTGCTGGTCCGGCCCCTTGAAGCCGAACGCGGCGATGTACGCCCGGGACGGCATCTCGACCTTGCCCACCATGAGGTGGTCCAGCCCGTCGGAGACGACCTCCCAGACGGTCTTGTCCCCGTCGAGGCCCTGCCGGTTCTGGTCGACGTACGACAGCGAGACGGTCGGCCCGACCTTGACCTCGCCGCCGGTCGGCTGCTCCAGCCCGACGATGGTCTTGAACAGCGTGGTCTTGCCGACGCCGTTCGGGCCGATGATGCCGACGATGCCGTTGCGCGGCAGCGAGAACGACAGGTTGTCGATCAGCACCCGGTCGCCGAAGCCCTTGGTCAGGTTGTGCGCCTCGATGACGGTGCTGCCCAGGCGCGGGCCCGGCGGGATCTGGATCTCCTCGAAGTCCAGCTTGCGGGTCTTCTCCGCCTCGGCGGCCATCTCGTCGTACCGGTCGAGGCGGGCCTTGGACTTGGTCTGCCGCGCCTTGGCGTTCGACCGGACCCAGTCCAGCTCCTCGGTGAGGCGCTTGCGCATCTTGGCGTCGCGACGACCCTCGACGGAGAGCCGGGCGGCCTTCTTCTCCAGGTAGGTGGAGTAGTTGCCCTCGTAGCCGATGGCCCGGCCGCGGTCCAGCTCCAGGATCCAGCCGGCCACGTTGTCGAGGAAGTACCGGTCGTGCGTGATGGCCAGGACGGTGCCGGCGTACTTGGCCAGGTGCTGCTCCAGCCACTGCACGCTCTCCGCGTCCAGGTGGTTGGTGGGCTCGTCGAGCAGCAGCAGGTCGGGCGCCTCCAGCAGCAGCTTGCACAGCGCCACCCGGCGGCGCTCACCACCGGAGAGCTGGGTCACGTCGGCGTCCGGCGGCGGGCAGCGCAGCGCGTCCATGGCCAGTTCGAGCTTGGAGTCGATGTCCCACGCGTCGGCGTTGTCCAGCTCCTCCTGGAGCTTGCCCATCTCCTCCATCAGCTCGTCGGAGTAGTCGGTCGCCATCTGCTCGGCGATCTTGTTGAACCGCTCCAGCTTCGACTTGGTCTCGGCGACCGCCTCCTCGACGTTGCCCAGAACGGTCTTGGCGTCGTTGAGCGGCGGCTCCTGTGCCAGCATGCCGACGGTGAAGCCGGGCATGAGGCGGGCCTCGCCGTTGCTCGGCCGGTCCAGCCCTGCCATGATCTTGAGCAGGCTGGACTTGCCGGCGCCGTTCGGGCCGACCACACCGATCTTGGCACCCGGCAGGAAGCTCAACGTCACGTTGTCCAGCACGACCTTGTCGCCGTGCGCCTTGCGTGCCTTCTCCAGGACGTAGATGTAGTGAGCCACGGTGCGGGCTACCTCCGTCGGTTGCGATCGCGGGCTTGCGGGGTGCGGGGCGCGGGCTTCGACTCCGCCCGCCGCCGCCGGCCGGGAGCCGGCCGTGCGCACGCCGCCGTCAATCCTGACAGGTACGGGCGGCCGCGCCCACATCACCCCACCCCAGCCCTGGTACGGCGTGGCGCGGCGCCGCCGTTCGGCACCGCTGTCGACAAGATCACGGCCAGGGTTCGGCGGTTCCGGGGGCGGGTAGTGGACTCCGGCACGGGGGATCAGACGCCGCAGCTACGCTCAGTACGCTCATCGCGGTGGACCCGTCAGTACCCGGAGGTGGCCGATCGTGACCGTCCGTAGCTCCTTTGTCGTAGTGGCCAACCGACTGCCGGTCGACGAGGTGAGCACACCCGAGGGACGGCAGTGGCGGCGCAGCCCCGGCGGCCTGGTGACCGCGCTGCACCCGGTGCTCGCCGAGCACCAGGGCACCTGGGTCGGGTGGGCCGGCGGCACCGGCGCCGCGCCCGAGCCGTTCGACCTGGAGGGCATCCGGCTGCACCCGGTGCCGCTGAGCGCCGAGGAGCTGGAGCGCTACTACGAGGGCCAGTCCAACGCGACGATCTGGCCGCTCTACCACGACGCCGTCGAGACGCCCGCCTACAAGCGGCGCTGGCGCGAGGCGTACCGCCTGGTCAACGCCCGGTTCGCGGAGGCCGCGGCGGACGTGGCGGCCGAGGGCGCCACGGTCTGGGTCCAGGACTACCAGCTCCAGCTCGTCCCGGCGATGCTGCGCGAGCTGCGCCCCGACCTGAAGATCGGGTTCTTCCTACACATCCCGTTCCCGCCGATCGAGCTGTTCATGCAGATGCCGTTCCGCGCCGAGATCCTGCGCGGCCTGCTCGGCGCCGACCTGGTCGGTTTCCAGCAGCGGCTGGCCGCGCAGAACTTCGTCCGGCTGGCCCGGCACCTGCTCGGCCTGCGCTACGAGGGGCAGATGATCCAGGTCGACGGCCGGCAGGTGAAGGCCGGCGCGTTCCCCATCTCGATCGAGACCAGGGAGATGGAACGGCTGGCCGAGGACCCGGCGATCCAGGCCCGGGCCAAGCAGATCCGCGAGGAGCTGGGCAACCCCAAGACGATCATCCTGGGCGTCGACCGGCTCGACTACACGAAGGGCATCGAGCTTCGACTCAAGGCCTTCCGGGAACTCCTTGCTGACGGAAAGTTGACAGTTCCGGACGCGGTTATGGTGCAGGTCGCCACGCCCAGCCGTGAGCGCGTGGAGCACTACCAGGCACTTCGGGTGAAGGTGGAACGCGAGGTTGGCCGGATCAATGGTGAATTCGGCCGGGTCGGCGTGCCGGCTGTTCATTATCTGCATCAGTCGTACAGTCGCTCCGAGTTGGCGGCGATGTACGTGGCCGCCGACGTGATGATGGTGACCCCGCTGCGAGACGGAATGAATCTGGTGGCCAAGGAGTACGTCGCATCGCGCGCCGACCAGGGCGGCGCGCTCGTGCTCAGTGAGTTCGCCGGCGCCGCCACCGAGCTGCGCCAGGCGTTCCTGTGTAATCCGCACGACCCGGACGCGGTGAAGGACGCGTTGCTCCGGGCCGTGCACGTCGAAAAGCCCGAAGCCCGCCGCCGGATGCGCGTCATGCAGCGCCATCTGCGCAGCCACGATGTCGGCCACTGGGCCAAGTCGTTCCTCAGCGAGCTCGGTGTCCCCGATACGGAGGCTGCGTGACCCCGCCCGCTGCCGCCACCTCCTCCGGTGGCGTGCTCGACCCGGAACTGCGTGCCGCGATCGGCCGCATCGCCCGGACTCCCCAACTCCTGATCGCCTGCGACTACGACGGCACACTGGCGCCGATCGTCGAGGATCCGACCAGGGCCGTACCGCTGCCCGAGTCGGTGGCCGCGATCCGCGCGCTGGCCTCGCTGCCGCAGACCAGCGTCGCGGTGGTCTCCGGGCGCGCGCTGCGCGACCTGGCCACCCTCTCCCGGCTGCCGAGTGAGGTGCACCTGGTCGGCAGCCACGGCTCCGAGTTCGACATCGGCTTCGTCGAGCGGCTCAGCCCGGAGCTGATCGCGGTCCGGCACCGGCTCCGCCAGGAACTGCGCGAGATCGCCGCGGCCCACCCGGGCATCCGGTTGGAACGCAAGCCGGCCAGCGTCGCCGTGCACACCCGGGGGGTCGACCCGCAGGTCGCCGCCGCCGCCGTGGACGCGGTCCGCAGCGGCCCCGCCACCTGGGACGGCGTCACCGTCACCCAGGGCAAGGAGGTCATCGAGCTGTCGGTGGTGGCCACCCACAAGGGCACCGCGGTCGACCAGCTCCGGACCCAGCTCGCGGCCGGTGCGGTGCTCTTCATCGGCGACGACGTCACCGACGAGAACGCGTTCGGCAACCTGCACGGGCCGGACGTCGGCATCAAGATCGGCCCCGGCGACACCCAGGCGGACTACCGGGTGGCCGAGCCGATCGAGGCGGCCCGCGCGCTCGGCCTGCTGCTGGAGACCCGGCGGCACTGGCTCTTCGGGGAGCGGGCGGTGCCGATCGAGCGGCACTCGATGCTCGCCAACGGGCGTACGGTCGCGCTCGTCACACCGGAAGCCAAGATCACCTGGCTGTGTCACCCGAAGCCGGACTCGGCGGCGATCTTCGCCGACCTGGTGGGTGGCAGCCCGGCCGGGCACTTCACCATCGGCCCGGAGCGCGGCGGCATCCCGCTGGGCCAGCGCTACCGCAGCAACACCATGACGGTGGAGACCCGCTGGTCCGGCCTGACCGTCACCGACTGGCTGGACCTGCCGGTTCGGGAGACCACGCCTGACGACCCGGCCGTGGTCAGCGGCGACTCGACCCTGGTCCGGGTGCTCAGCGGCACCGGGCGGGCCCGCGTCGAGTTCGCCCCGCGCCCCGAGTTCGGGCAGGTCGCGGTGCAGCTCCAGCCGCTCGACGACGGGCTGCTGGTGCTCGGCTCCAACGAGCCGGTCGCGCTGCACTCCCCCGGCGTCGAGTGGGAGGTCACCAACGACGCCGGGTACGAGACCGCGAAGGCGGTGGTGGACCTCTCCGCCGCCGGCGGACAGGTGGTGCTGGAGCTGCGCTTCGGCACGCAGAGCCTGGAGCCGCACCGGGTGCCGGTGCACGAGCGGCAGGCCGCCGCCGAGCAGCCCTGGAAGGACTGGGTGGCCTCGCTGCGGCTGCCCACCACCGCCCGGGACCTGGTCGCCCGCAGCGCGCTGACCCTGCGCGGCCTCACCCACGAGCCGACCGGTTCGATCCTCGCCGCGGCGACCACCTCGCTCCCCGAGGAGCTGGGCGGCGTCCGCAACTGGGACTACCGCTACTGCTGGCTGCGGGACGCGGCGATGACCGCGCGGTCACTCGTCGACCTCGGGTCCACCGAGGAGGCCGAGGGGCTGCTGCGCTGGATCGACGGCGTGGTGGAGCGCACCGGCGGGCACCCGGAGCGGCTGCACCCGCTCTACACCGTCGACGGCTACGAGTTGGGCGCCGAGGCGGTCATCGACACGCTGCCCGGCTACGCCGGTTCCCGGCCGGTGCGGGTGGGCAACCTCGCCAACCACCAGCTCCAGCTCGACGTCTTCGGCCCGGTGGCGGACCTGATCGCCGCGGTGGCCGACGCCCGGGGGTCGGTCCGCGACGACGAGTGGCGGGTGCTGGAGAACATGGTCGAGGCGGTACGCCGCCGCTGGCACGAGCCCGACCACGGCATCTGGGAGGCCCGCCTCCCACCCCGGCACCACGTGTTCTCCAAGGTCATGCTCTGGATGACCGTCGACCGGGCGCTGCACGTGGTGCGGCAGCACGGCGGGGAGGACCGGCCGGAGTGGGTCGACCTGCGCGACCGGATCGGGGCCAACGTGCTGGAGGAGGGCTGGCACCCGGAGGCCGAGGCGTACAGCGTCGCGTACGGGCACGACGAGATGGACGCCTCGTCGCTCTGGATCGGCCTGTCCGGGCTGCTCCCCGGCGACGACCCGCGGTTCCTCTCCACCGTGCTCAAGATCGAGGCGGACCTGCGCAGCGGCCCGGTGGTCTACCGCTACCACTGGGACGACGGCCTGCCCGGCCGGGAGGGCGGTTTCCACATCTGCACGGCGTGGCTGATCGAGGCGTACCTGCGCACCGGCCGCCGCACCGACGCCGAGGAGCTGTTCACCCAGATGATCGACACGGCCGGCCCCACCGGCCTGCTCCCGGAGCAGTACGACCCGCTGGCCGAGCGGGGCCTGGGCAACCACCCGCAGGCGTACAGCCACCTCGGCCTGATCCGCTGCGCCCTGCTCCTGGACAACATGCTCAAGCAGTAACCCGACCCCCTGACGCGGCCCGGGACCCCACCGTCCCGGGCCGCCCCCCCCCCCCCCCGGGGCCCCCCCCCCCCCCCCCCCGCCCCCCGCCCCCCCCCCCCCCCCCCCCCCCCCCCCCCGCCCCCCCCCCCACCGCGTCGATCTTGCGCTTACTGCCCCGGCCAAACGGGCGAATAAGGACATCTCGGGGGCACCAAGTGCAAGATCGCCGCAGTGGGGCGGTGGCGCGAAGGCAGGAGGGCCGGGGGGATGCTCCTATAGAAGTCAAGGGGTGTTGAGGGTGGTGAAGTCAGCGAGGAGGGCGGTGTGGACCTCGCGGACGATGTAGCGCTTGAGGCA
>NZ_JBVJHM010000023.1:0-21346 GCF_055586805.1 Micromonospora sp. NPDC049201
GTGTACGCGGAGGTGGCACTGCCCGAGCAGGACGCAGCCGACGGGTTCGGGTTGCATCCGGCGGTGCTGGACGCTGCGTTGCACCCGATCGGGTTAACCGGACTGGTCAACGGGGACGGGGCGGTGTTGCCGTTCGCGTGGAGCGGGGTGCGGCTGCACGCGACCGGAGCGACCACGCTGCGGGTCCGGCTCACACCGTCCGACGATGGTGCTATCGCGGTGGCGGTGTTCGACACCGCCGGCCAGCCGGTCCTGACCGCGGACTCGCTGGTGTTGCGGCCGGTGACCACCGACCAACTCGCCGCCGGGGTACCGGATGCGGCGCAGTCACTGTTCACGGTGGAATGGGTGCCGCTGCCGGACGCGGAACCGGTGACTACCGAACCGGTCTGGGGATGGCACGGGCAGGCTGAGGGCGAGCTGCCCGCGGTCGTGGTGGCCGAGCTACCGGCTGCGGGCGATGCTGTGGGCGTTGTCGAGGCCACGCACGCGGCGAGCGCGTTGGTGTTGGGTTGGGTCCAGGACTGGTTGGCCGATCCGGGCTCGGACGGTTCCCGGCTGGTGGTGGTCACCCGTGGCGCTACCGATGGCAGTGACCTGGCCGCGGCTGCGGTATGGGGTCTGGTGCGCTCCGCGCAGTCCGAACACCCTCACCGATTCATCCTGCTCGACCTCGACGATCACACCGACCACGGCAACGGACTGGGCAGAATCCTCGCCGCGGTGCTCGACAGCGGCGAACCCGAGATCGCGGTACGAGCCGATGAGCTGTATGTCAGGCGGCTGACCCGAGCCGGTGGTACCGGCCGGCTGTCCCTGCCCGACCCGGATCGGCTGCCGGCGGGGCTGGATGCGGGGGGCACGGTGGTGATTACTGGTGGGACCGGGGTGTTGGGTGGATTGGTGGCCCGGCATCTGGTGGCTGCGCACGGGGTCAGGCATCTGGTGTTGTTGTCCCGGCGGGGTTCGGCCGCGGCCGGGGCGGCGGAGCTGGTCGGTGACCTGACCGGGCTGGGCGCGCGGGTGCGGGTGATCGCGTGTGATGTCGCTGACCGGAACGCGCTGGCGGAGGTGTTGGCGGGGGTGCCGGCCGAGCATCCGGTGGTCGGGGTGGTGCACACCGCGGGAGTCCTCGACGACGGGGTGATCGAGGCGTTGACGCCGCAGCGGCTGGAGACGGTGCTGCGGGCCAAGGCTGACGCGGCGTGGTGGCTGCACGAGTTGACCCGGGATGCGGATCTGGGTTTGTTCGTGGTGTATTCCTCAGCGGCGGCCACGCTCGGTTCACCGGGGCAGGGAAACTATGCCGCGGCCAACGCGGTCCTGGATGCCCTGGCGCTACGACGACAGACCACCGGCCTGCCCGGCCAGTCACTGGCCTGGGGACTGTGGGCCCCACAGTCAGCCATGACCGGGCATCTCGACGAGGTCGACCTGGACCGGATGCGACGCAACGGCATTCTCCCCCTCTCCACCGAGCAGGGCCTCGCACTGTTCGACACGGCAATACGCACCAACCAGCCGCAGCTCGTACCGATCGGGGTGGACCTGGCCGCGCTACGTCGCACCGGAACCGGTGGTGTGCCACCGCTGTGGCGGACATTGGCCGGCGGCTCCGGCTCGTCCCGCCGGGCGGCGACCACCACCGACACGCAGGTGGACCTGACCGCCAGGTTGGCCACCATGGGAGTCGAGGAACGCCAGCGGACAGTCCTGGAGCTGGTGCGGGCACAGGCTGCGGTCGTGCTCGGCCATCCGGACCCCACGACGATTGATCCGGGCAGCGCGTTCCGTGAACTCGGCTTCGACTCGTTGACCGCGGTGGAGCTGCGTAACCGGCTGGCCGCCGCGACCGGGCTGTCGTTGCCGGCCACGCTGGTCTTCGACCAGCCCAACACCGAAGCCTTGGCCGATCATCTGGTGAACAAGCTGGCCTCCGCCGTGAGTGCCGGCAGCCAGCCCAGGACCGGAGCCGATTCGGCCGGCTCGGGAGCTGTTCGGGTGTCGAACCTTGCGGAGATGTACATGCAGGCCGAGGTCGACGGCAGGCACGACGAGTTCTTCGACGTGATCGGCCGGTTGGCGAAGTTGCGTCAGACGTTCGGTGTGGACACGGCCGGCGAGGCGGTCCGGCCTCCCACCCGGATCGCCACCGGCGACGGCAAGCCCAAGTTGTACCTCTTCAACCCATATGTGGCCCCGGACAATTTCCCCTATGCGCGACTGGGGTTGGCGTTCCAGGGCTCCCGTGACGTGTCGGTGTTGCACTCGCCCGGCTTCCATGCCGGTGAGAAACTGCCGGAGAACATCGAGGCGATGACGCTCGCGTACGTCGAGACAATCATTCGAGACAACGCGAACGGCGAAGAGTTCGCACTGGGCGGCACCTCCAGCGGTGGGCTGATCGCCCACCGGGTCGCTGCCGAACTGGCGCGGATGGGCGTGGCGCCGGCTGGCGTCATCCTTCTCGACTCGCCCTCGCAAAAGGACCTCCAAACCGTAACGGAAGATGGACCGCTGTGGCAGAAGCAGATTTTTGAAGGACTCAGACGGACCGGCGACGACGGCGACGACAGTTGGGTCTTCGCGATGGTCCACTACCTCTCCTTCCCGTGGTGGCCCGCCGAGCACATCGAGATACCGACGCTCCAGGTCCGCGCATCCGAACGGATCAGTGGACCGAAAGACAACAACGACTGGATGTTCACCTGGAACAACGCCACCACGGTCACGTTGGCGGACGTGCCAGGAAACCATCTACAAATAATCGACGAATACGCCTCGGTGGGGGCGTTGGCGGTCAATGACTGGCTCTCCCGCCCGCCCGAGGAACGCCAAGCGTTCGTAGACTACCGGGAGTCGAAGTAGAACCCTCCCCGAGTTCATAAGCCCAACTCTTGTGGTCAGCCGGGGGTTCGCGGCCCGGGAACCGCTGCCGGCGTGGTGGTCGGGGTGGCAGCGGCGGCGCGATCTCGGCCCAGAGGTCGTCCGAGACGATCCACGGCGGCTGCTCACCCCTCCCCACGATCAGGCAGAACGATCTTCACGTCCCGAAGGCGCGTCCAACATCATTGAGTCAGGAGTTGTCAGTGGTGTCCCGTTACGAGGCGGCGTGGCGGCCGGCACGGAGCGGACCGACGACGGCTGGCAGGCCGCGAGCCACCGATCTGGCGGTGTCGCAAACGAACGCACGCACAAGCGGGGACAGACGCAGTTCGGCGCATCCGCTGGGCGTGTTGCTGAGCATGCCCGCATCAACGAGTTCGTCCACCAGCTCGTCGTCCTCCGGCGGCAGCGGGCTCACCGCATCCGCGGCGACCGGGGCCAACCAGTGCAGCAGTATCTGGGCCGGCTGGCTCAGCGCCAGATAGGCCGACCGGAGGTACTCCCGCATCGACAGGTCGCCGATGCGGAGCCAGCTCAGCACGTCCCCACCACGGTGCCAACCGTCCACCACCTGCCGTAGGGCCGTGTGTGGACGCAGCGCGATCCTCCGGAGCGCGATGTCCAGGGCCAGCGGCAGGTCGCCGCAGGCCGCGGCGAGACGGTCGAGGTCGTCGGGCTCGGCCGTGACGGTGAGGGGCAGGGCCGATTCAATCATGGCGAGGGAGTCGGTGCGCGCCAGTGGTCTGATCTGTAGCCGACGAACGTCGCGCAGTCCCAGCAGCCGCTTGCGGCTGACCAGCATTATCGTGCTCGTGTCACTGTCCACCAGCAGCGGGCGCACCTGCTGTTCGTCCCACACGTTGTCGAGAAGTATCAACAGCCGGCGTTCGGCCGCCAACGTGCGGTACAGGCCCACCCGGTGGTCGAGGGTGTCGGACAGTTGGTCGCCTGACACCCCGAGTGCCCGGAGGAACCCGTCCAGGATGTCGTAGGGGCTGGACACGCTGCGGGCCTGGTGCGCGCCGAGGTCGGCATACAGCTGCCCGTCGGTCGCCTCGGCTGCTTGCGTGTGGGCATGGTGCAGAGCCAGGCCCGATTTGCCGGCCCCCGCCGGACCGCTGATCACGATCGGGGCGTCGTCGGGGATCCGCAACCACTCCAGTTCCGCCGCCCGGCCGATGAATCCGCGCGGTCGCTGTGGCAGTTGCATCGGGTACGGGAGCCCGCCGGCGCGCCGGCCCGCCGGCCGTACCCGCGTGGAGAGCCGTACCTCCCCGCCCGTCGCGGCGAGCCAGCGCTGCCGCCAGATGTCCTCGTCGCCACCGCAGGCGGCGACAAATGCGAGCGTCACCGGCAGGGACGGCATCCGGTTGCCGCTCGCGGCGCTGGAAAGCACAGACGGCGAGAACAGCGCGCATTCGGCCATCTGGCGATATGTCGGATTCCCCGCCAGCGCACGCAGTTGCCGCAATTCGTCGGCAAACTGGGCGACGCGTTCTCTGGCTTTATTGACCGGCTTCTCGGGTCTGCCCATGGTGGATTCTCCCCAACACGTTGTTCAACACGGCGCAATCGGCTCTCCCTGCGGGAACCGAGCCCTGATGTTCGCCGAACTGTTGAGTCGGTGTCTCCGCTGCCTGATCCGCGACAGCTGATCCTCGGGCACATCTCATGCCCGAATTCATGCGGACGCCGCGTACGCATGTCCATGAGGTGAGGTGATTGGCTCTACCATTCGCTCAATGTGGGCTTTCGCCTTTTCGCGGCAGTATCGGCCGGGTGGGTGGATGGCTTTCGCTGGCTGATGCCGACGTCCCTCACCAGCTGACCTGCCGATGGCCGCTCCGCCCGGGTTCGGCGGGATGTTCCACGCATTGGTGGAACGGAGCCGGGATTCGCCGTCCGGGCGTGCACCGATGCGGCTCTGCCCCCTGTCGCGGCCCGCCCGGCGGCGCGAGGTCCGGTACCTGTCGCGGTCTGATCGCGAGCGAACTCGCCGGTCGGGCACCCGTCCGGGCCCGGCCCCGGTTGGCGGGGCTCGGACGGGTGCACCGTGCGGGCGGTGGTCGGCTCACCACCGGGCCGGCGATACTCCCGCCCACCGGCCGGGGGATCGGGGTCGCCCAGCCGCCGCTCGCGAGCGGAGTCGCTGAGGAGCGTCGGACCTCGCTGGACCGCGGTCACACCGCCTGTGGGAAGGCGAAGAAACGGTCCGGGTCGTACCGGCGTTTGACCTGCACGAGCCGCTCGGCATTCGGCCCGTAGTAGGCCCGCTGCCAGTCTTCGAGGTCGGGGTCGGCGAAGTTGACGTAGGACGCGTCAGGGGCGAACCGGCCCGACTCGACGTAGCGGGCATGCAGCCATTCCAGGTTGGCGCGAACGACCTCCGGCGAGTCGGTTTCGGCCCATGAGGTGTCGAGGCTGAGTAGGAACCGCGTGTCGCGATGCGGGAACGCGGTGTCCGCCACCGGTACGCGGCTGATCGCCCCGCCCCACGCGAACAGCGCGGCCCCGGCCCCGTCCGCGTTCCCGCTGCCGGGCCACGTGTCCACGGCCCGTGCCAGTGCGACCAGTCCGGCGTCGTCGATCGGGTGCGGCACGCAGCGGTTCCGCACCGCGAAGGCGCCGCCGACGCTGCTGTGGTGCAGGTAGGTGGCGGCGGCCCAGAAGTCCCGGTCCTCGATCTCGGCCCGGTCGGGCGGGGCGACGGCGTGGGCGGGTGCCAGCAACTCGCGCAGCTCCGCTGCCGGGCCGAGGTGGTGGCCCACCACGGACACGACACCCGCGCCGCCGGACGAGCGGGCGATGCCGATGCGGGCGGAGAAGCCGTCCGGCGCGGTCCGCATGATCTCCTGCATCGTGGCGAGCACCTCGACCGCGTGCCGCCACGACCACAGCACCAGGCAGGTCGACCCGGCCGGAGCGGGGCGGACCTGGAAGGTGAAGCTCGTGTTGACACCGAAGTTGCCGCCCCCGCCGCCCCGGCACGCCCAGAACAGGTCCGGATGTTCCCGAGCCGAGGCGGTGACCCTGGTCCCGTCGGCCAGTACCACGTCGGTCGAGACCAGCGCGTCGCAGGTGAGGCCGTGCGCGCGAGAGATCGTGGTGACACCCCCGCCGAGGGTCAGACCCCCGATGCCGACCGTGTCGGAGTTGCCCAGCGGGAACGTGACGTCGTACGGCCGCAGGGCCGCGTAGATGGCCTTCATCGGGGTGCCGCCCGCCACCACGGCCTGTCCGTTGTCCGGGTCGAACCGGACACCCGTGAGCCTCCGCAGGTCCAGCACCAGCCCGGAGGACACGGAGTGGCCGGCGTAGCTGTGACCGCCGCCACGGGCGACCAGCGGCACCGACTCGGTGCGGGCCCAGTCGATGGCTCGGCTGACATCCCCGGCATGGGCGACCGTGAGGACGGCCGCCGGTCGGATGCCGGCGAACCGCCGGTTCGCCGGCGAGCACGCTTCCGGGAAGCCGGGATCGCCGGGGAGCCGGAGCTCGCCGTCGACGAGGCCACGCAGCATCCGCCATCCGGTCATCGCGCCGCTCCCGGGATCTCCTCGAGGTACGACACGCCGGCGGCGGTGTGCGCGCCGTAGCGCTGCCAGACCTCACGCAGCACCAGGGTGTCGCCGAGCCACTGCGGCGTGTTGGTGCTGTGCCCGGCGATCACCTCGCCGCTGGCCAGCACCATGGTGTAGGCCAGGCTGAGCACGCCGCGCTCGTCGCAGGTGCCGGTGATCGTGCCGCGCCGAACTCGTCCACCCTCGAAGACCGCCCAGATCAGGTTCCCGCGCTGGTGGTACACGGCGCAGGTGCCGTCGCCGCCGCCCAGCGCGCGAAACCGACGGCCGTCGTAGTCGATGCTCACGCGTCCACGTCCAGCAGCCCGGCGGGCATCGTCAGAGTGGTGCCCGGCGGCGGGGGAGCGACCGGCTCGGCGTCAAGCTCGACAAGTGCCACCGCGTCGTCGAGCTGCCGGGCGCAGGTCTCCGGGTCCGGGGCGGAGCAGACGACGAACGAGTGGCGGGCGATGTAGCCGCCCGGTGGCAGCCGCAGTGTGGTGCCCGGCTCGACCATGCGGGACGCGAGAACCAGGCCGGGTGCCTGCTCGGGTACGGCGACCGAGTGTACGACGCAGTCGTGGTCGGGGTAGCCGAACCGGATGCCGGCGACGCCGGCGCGGGCATGGGTGAGGTCGGGGCGCTGGCCGGTGGCGACGTCGAACAGCACGCTGCCCGGTTCGATGCCGGTGGCGATCTGACCCAGATACGGGATCAGGTCACCGCCGAGGCGGCCGTTGACCTCGATGATCACCGGGCCGTGCGGGGTCAGCCGAACCTCGGTGTGCGTGATGCCGTTCTCGATGCCCAGAATCTGATGCGCCGTGACCAGCGCGTCCAGCAGCGTGTCGTCGGACCGCAGCGGGTCGGCGGAGTCCACGACGTGTCCCGTCTCCTCGAAGAACGGTGGCATGCCGGTGGTCTTCCTGGCGACGAACATCGGCAGGTACTCGCCTTTGTGCACGGCGCCGTCGACGCTGATCTCCGGACCGTCGACGAAGCCCTCGACGATGGCTCCACCGCGGTAGGGCTCGTCGCCGATCAGGCTGGCTTCGTGCGCCACCCGGTACGCGAACTCGAGTTCCCGCTCGTCGGAGGCGAGCGAGACCCCCATGCTGGCGCCGAGCGCGCGCGGCTTGACGATCACCGGGTACCCGATCCGGGCGGCGGCCGTGCGGGCCTGGTCGAGATCGGCGGTCAGCTCGAAGCCGGGTTGCGGTGCGCCGGCCGCGGTCAACCGGGTACGGCAGCTGTACTTGTCCCGGCAACCGTGCACTCCGGGTACGCCCAGGCCGGGCACGCCGAACTCGGCGGCCAGTTCGGCCGCGGGCATCACCAGCGGCTCGTCCCAGCACATCAACCCGGTGACGGTGTACCTGCCGGCCAGCTCGCGGGCGGTCTCGGCGAGCAACCGGTGATCGAACACATTGACCACGACGATGTCGTCGAAGTACTCGTGCTGCCAGGTCGGCCGGAGATTGTTGATCAGCACCAGCCGCAGCCCGGCCTTGCGGGCACGTTCGGCGACGGCACGGACGATGTACTCGCGGTAGAGCCTGAGGCCGCTGCCGACAACGAGCAGCGCGCCGGGTGCGGGTGCGGGGGCGGTCATGAGGGTGTCCTCCAGGGTGCGGTGGGTGTCATGGGGTCGACGCCGCGGCGCCCGCGGCTCGACCCCGGTAGCTCGTCGACGACCGCGTCGACGGCATGAGGAGCGGTGCGGAATCCGTCGCCGCCGCTGGCCGGGCGGGCCCAGGCCCGCAGCCCGATCCGGACGAAGCCGGTGTCCGCGCCGGCCGCGGTGGCGTAGTGGCAGTGCCGCACGCGCACGACGTCGTACCGGTGGACGTCGGCCACGATGCCGGCCGAGAGCACCCGGGCGGCCCAGCCCGCTGCGTCGTCCGGATCCGACAGCGTGGTCACCCCACGCCGGACGGCATCGGTGCTGATCTTGAGCAGGGTGCCCGCCACCGGCGGCAGCAACCATGCGCGGCCGTCGGTGCCGATCCCACCCGCGGCGGGTGCCGCCGCCCAGTGGTGGACCAACTCAGCCGGCGGCCGCAGATAGACCATGGTCTGCCGGTGCAGCGTCACCGGCAGGTCGACCAGGGCCGCCGACCAGGGCCCGGCCGTGACGAGCACCGCGTCACCGGACTCGACCGAGCCGTCGGCCAGCAGCACCCGGCCGGTGTCCGGTCCTACGCCGACGACCTCCCGGCCGGGCCGCAGGTCCGCCAGCCGGTGCCGCCGCAACCACCGGACCGCTGCCCGCAGGATGCGGTCGGCGAGCAGGACGCCCGCGTGCGGCTCGAACACGACCGCGGCGCCGGCCGGAAAGCCGATGTGCGGACGGTCCGCCGGAGCGGTGACCCGGATCGGCAGCCCGGTGGCGTCGGCCGTGGAGACTGCCGAAGCCACCTCGTCGGGAGGGAGCGCCGTCAGCACCCCGACGCGTCGATAGAGGCGGGCGCCCGACAGCCCGCCGCCGATCAGGGAGTCCAGCTCACGCCAGCGACGGTGCAGTCGTGCCGCTCGTTCGGTGCCGGCCACGTCGCCGGTGGCGAGGGCGCGCAGGACACGGTGCTGGTCGAAGGAGGTCGACTCCGGATGCGGGATCGGGCCGTGCTCCAGCAGCACCACGCGGTGCCCGGCCAGTACGCACCGGATCGCGCAGAGCAGCCCGGTGACGCCGGCACCGACCACCACGACCCGCGGCCGGGCCCGGTCCGCCTGGCAGGTGGCCTCGGTCATCGCCCGCCCCGCGGCGCGGCAAGCCGCGGCAGCGGCACCGGAACGACGGAGGTGACCTCGGCGGGATCCGTGCTGGCGTTCGCGGCTTCCCCCAGGGCCTGGGCCGCCAGGTCGACCAGGATCGGCGCGGCGGCCCGGAGCAGCCAGCCGACCTCGAAGCAGAAGTCACCGGCGTCGTCGTCTGCCGCCGGCCAGCGGTCCAGCCTGGCCAGGTGCTCGCTGATCGCCTCCGCCGCGCGGTTGAGGCTGAACCCGGGCAGCTCGTAGGACGCCGCGAACCGGTCGGACATGCGAGCTGCGGCGTGGCGCGAGCGCGCCGACACCGGCAGCGGGCCGCGCCCGACCCAGCGGTTCACCCGATCGGCGACCCGGTTCCACGGCCCGGTCAGCCGGGACTCGGTGACTCTCGACAGCGCGTCCCGGCTGAAGCTGGTCCGCTGGTGTTCCGGGCTGGTCGTGGCCAGGTAGAACCGGATCAGGTCGCGTGGCACCTCGGCAGCCAGGTCCCGGCCCCGCACCACATGTCCGCGGCTGGTGGAGAACTTCTGGTGGTCCAGCTCGTAGAACTCGTTGGTCAGGTAGCGGGTGGGCAGCTCGTAACGGTCGTCGCAGGCCAGCAACATCGCCGGACCGGTGATCGCGAACGGGTAGAAGTTGTCGAATCCGAGGAAGTAGACGATCTCCGACTCGCTGCCGGCCAGCCACAGTCCGTCCTCGCCGGCCGGGGGGTGCCCCCGGTTCTCCGCCGCCAGCGCCGAGCAGTGCATGCTCCACGCCATCGCTTCGGCGTTGGGGTTGACCACCTGCCCCGCGACCTCCGGAAACGGCACCTTGATGCCCCACGGCACCGGATAGGTCACCGGGAAGTCAGGCAGTGGTCGGGACAGCACCCGCACCATCGCCTGCACCATGTGCGGCCGCATGCCGTCGGCGTGCCTCTCGACGTGTGCGCGGAGCCGGTCGCGATAGCGCTCGACCGGGAGTACGAGCACCCGGGCGTTCCGCAGCGGTACCGGCTCCTCCGGGTCCAGGGTGGACCGCACGTTGAGCAGCTCGCCCGCCGGCACCAGGTGCCCGCAGCTCTCGCACAGCCCGGCGCAACCCTCGGCCAGGCACTCCGGGCAGTTGCCGGACACGAAGCCGTCCACCAGGAACTGCCCGGTCCGCTCCGAGTACGGGAACGGCATCGTCCTCAGCTCCAGCCGGCCTGCCGCGCGCAGCCGGCCGACGAAGTCGACGACCCACCCGGTGAACCGGTCGTCGTCGCCGGTGTAGCTGTCGACACCGATTCCCATCGTCCGCAGGGTCGACTCGATCTGCGCGGCCGAGGCGGCCACCAGCTCGTCCGGGTGGACGCCGCGGCGGTGGGCGGTCGTCACCACGAACGTCGAGGTGTCCTGGCAGCCGGTGCCCAGGAGCACCTCCCGCCCCAGCGCCCGCGCGTAGCGGGTGTGCACGTCGGCTGCCAGGAACGGGCCCGCGATGTGCCCGAGGTGCAGGTCCCCGTTCGCCGTCGGCGCCGGCGAGATGATCACCGTCCGGGTGCTCATCGTCGATCCGCTTCGTGCCGGGCCAGGAACGTCGCCGACATCTCGTGGTCCCACCAGAGTCCGTAGTACTCGAAGTCGTCGGGGCCGTCGTTGACCACCCGGTGGGTGGACCCCGGCGGCAACCGGACGATGTCGCCCGCGGCGAAGGGATGCCGCGCCTCGTCGACGACCACCGTGGCGGTGCCGGAGACGGCGATGAAGATCTCGTACTCGTGGTGGGAGTGCGGAGTCGACTCGGTCCCGGCACGCAGGACGCACCAGGCGCCCTCGAACGGCGCGTTGAGCGCCGGCCAGGGCAGCAGGCGCTGGCCGTCGATCCCGTAGGCAGGCTCCAGACGATCACGGTCGAGGCGGCGAATGTCGATCATGCCCGCACCGCCAGCGCCCGGTCGGCCGACACCTGGTCGGCGCCGGCGCCCCGGTCGGCGACACGGCGGTCGACGATGTCGCCGACGATGTCGGCCGAGCGTTGCGCGAGGACGCTGATGAGCGAGTCGGAGATGCCGTGCGTGGCTTCGTTGACGCCCTGGAGGTACAGGGCGCCCCTGGCATCCGCGCCCAGATCGACGCGGTAGTGCCGGTTGACGGTGACCTTCGACAGACCGATGGTGTCGGCCAGTTGGCGCACCATCGCCGGCATCCGTGAGTCGAAACCGGTGCCCAGGAAGAGCGCGTCGCATCGGACCTGCTCGACGCTGTCGTGCCGGAGGTCGCGAACGTCCAGCACCACCTCCGCACCACCTCCGGGCACGGGCTCGACCTTCGCCCCGACGACCTCGGTGAGCCCGCGGACGGTGGAGACGGGCTGGCCGAGCATCTTCTGCCGGTAGATCATGGAGTACAACTCGTCGAGGAACGGCGGCGCCAGGCCCGCGTAGTTCGTCAGGTGCATCTCGTTGAGCACCTTGTGGCGAACCTGGTCGGACATGCCGAAGAAGGTGTCCACGAAGGACGGGTAGAACAGCTCGTTGACGAACTTGCTGGTCTGGTAGTTCTTGAGGGCGATCGAGCGCAGCAGCATCACGGGCGACGAGCCGGGGGCGTCCTGGTGCAGCGCCATGAACATCTCGGCCGCGCTCTGCGCACCACCGACGACCACCGGCCGCAGTGGCCCGCCCGGGCGGGCCAGGCTCGTGGCGGCGCCGACCCGGCTGCCGTACTCGGTGCTGTGGACGACGCGCTCGGTGGGCAGGCCGCGGAACACCTCGGGCACGAAGGCGTCCCGGCCGCCACCGAAGACCAGGTCGCGGCAGACGATCGTGTCGCCGTCGGACAGGTGCACCACAAAGCCGAGTACCGCGGCGTCGTCGGCTCGGATCGGCTGGATCCGTTCGGCGCGGACCTGGTAGCGCACCCGGACGTGCTCCAACGTGTCGGCCACCCACTGTTGGTAGGCCGACAGTTGCCACCGGAACGGGTTGAACGTGCCGAGGTTGACGAACTCGTCAAGTTCCCCGTTCTCGTGCAGGAAGTTCAGGAACGAGAAGCGACTGCGCGGGTTCCGCAGGGTCACCAGATCCTTGAGGTACGACACCTGGCTGCGGGTCCAGGGCAGAAGCAGATTCCGCTGCCACTTCACATCCCCGTACTGCTCAAGGACCATGGCCCGGCCGGCGACCTCGGGTGAGTCGCACTCCTCGAGGGCCACCGCCAGCGCGAGGTTCGACGGACCTGCGCCGATCATCAGAACATCCACGTCGTGGACAGACACGTGTATTCCTTCCGGGACGGGTGTGACGTGCCGCGACGGCACGCCGTAGGGGCGCGGCGCGCCGTCGACAACAGCGTTTTCCGGCTGTCGTGCATTCACCCAAGCCGAAATGCGCATTGATGGAAAGCATTGGGAGCGGAAGACAATCAAGTGATCGTGAACGTGGTCGATGAGTTTATCGGCACGGCGGACACGGCCTTTGTCGGCCGAATGAAAGGGGTCCGGATGTGTGGCGCGCGAGCGGTCCGGTCGGGACTCCGGCGGGACCGCGGCAGGGTCCGGCCGTCGACCAGCGGCTGTCACTCGCGGCCATCCGTCGCCGCCGCCAATTCTGCCGGAAGCTATTCCCACGGGGTGTGTGAATTGGTTCCTCTACGTGGTCAAAACTTCCGACCAACTCGTCGGCGCGCTGCAATGGCAGCCGGAGGTGGGAGAGACGACATTCGATGTCATGCCCGCGCGCCACCTGACGACGAGCCATCTGGAGACATCGCCGTGACCGCCACCATCGACAGACCCGCCGGTGTGCTCACCGTCCTACGCCGGACCCCGACACCGGTGCGGTATCTGCTCGGGGGCGTGCTGGTCAACCAGCTTGGCGCGGTGGTCCAGACGTTCATGGTGCTCTACCTGGTCTTCCGCGGGTTTTCCGCCGGGCAGGCCGGCACCGCGATCGCCGCCTACAGCGCCGGATCGGTGGTGGGCGTGCTCGTCGGCGGCGAGCTGATCCACCGCATCGGCCCGCGCGGCGCCATCACCGTCGCGATGCTCGGTTCCGCCGTGATCCTCGCCGTCCTGCCGCTGCTCAGCCGACCCTCGACGTTCGGCGTGTTGATGATCGCCATGCTGTTGGCCGGGCTCGCGACCCAGAGCTACCGTCCCGCCGCGGCCGTGCTGTTGAGCGACCTGATGCCGGCCGACATGCGCGTCATGGGCTTCTCGATGATGCGCATCGCCCTGAACATCGGCGCCGCGCTGAGCCCGCTGGTCGCCGCCGGGCTGATCCTCGTGGACTGGAACCTGTTGCTGTGGTTCGACGCTGCCACCGCGCTGGTCTACGCGATTCTCGCCCGCTGGCTGCTACCTGATCCGTGGACCGGACGAGGGGCGCCCGACGCGGTCGTCCAGGACGGGGCCGGCACCCGCATGGTGTACGGCATCCTGTTGCGCGACGGGCGCTTCTGGTTCTTCCTCGCCTCGACGCTGATCGGTGCGGTCATCTACGTCCAGTTCAACGTCGTCCTCCCGCTCAAGATCAGCGCCGAGGGGCACTCCACCGGTCTTTACAGCGGCGTGCTGGTCACCGCGTCGATCGTGCTCATCCTCTGCGAACTGAAGATCACCGCGAGCGTCGCGCGGTGGCCTGGTCACGTCGCGGCGACGGCGGGCACCGTGCTCATGGCGGTCGGTGCGGCCAGTTTCGGGGTCAGCGGTGGCTCGGCCGTGGCGCTCGTCGCGTGCACCGTCGTGTTCGTGTTCGGCACCATGATCAACGGGCCCACCATGTTCGCCTACCCCGCCACGTTTCCCGCGCCGGTGAACGCCCGCTACATCAGCGCGCACCAGGCGACTTTCGGCCTGGGGATGGCCGCCGGCCCGCTGATCGGGGTCGCGGCGTGGGTGTGGCTGGGCAACGGGGTCTGGTGGCTGTGCGGCGGACTCGGCCTGGTGGCGGCCTGGTGCGCCCGGCTCGGGATGAAGCCCCCGCGCCAGTCGCCGTAGTGCGACCGCCGCGCGACGTCGCACGCCAGATGACGGGCCCCGTCCGAGGGCGGGCCGGAATGTCCCGATCGAGCATGCCGTGCAAGGAAAGGTTGATCCCGATGAGCGACATCCGCGATGTCTCCGGCGACGAACGCCTGCGCACCGCCTTCACCCTCTATCCGTACGCCTTCGACGAATCGCCGTCCCCGGACGCGGCGGAGGATCTGGCGAGCATCCTCCCCTTTCACGAGGGCAACCACACGCTGATCGCTGAGGGCGGTGGCCGGACGCTCGCCACGGCGGCGGCGATCCCGACGCACCAGAACCTGCGCGGCATCGTCATGCGCATGGCGGGCATCGCCTGGGTGGCCACCCATCCCGCGGCCCGCCGACAGGGCCACTGTCGTCGGTTGATGCGCCAGCTTCACCGCGACATGCTCGACACGGGACACCTACTGGCCACGCTCTATCCCTTCCATCCGTCGTTCTACGAACAACTGGGCTACGTCGGGCTGCCACTCAACCGTACGGCGACGTTCGCGCCCGAGGGGTTGGCGCCGCTGCTGGGCGTCGACCTTCCCGGCGACGTGTCCTGGCAGGGGATACAGGATGGCTTCGAGGTCTACCGCGCCTTCCAGCGACGCCTGCTGGCGCAACGGCACGGCTTCATGTTCACCCCCGACTACCGAGCTGCCCGCATCCTCGCCCCCGCCGACCGGTGGCTCGCCGTCGCCTCGGTCGACGGGGAGGTGGTCGGTGTGCTCACCTACCGCATCGACGGCTACGGCGGTCGCCTGCACGGTGACGAGTTGCTGTACACCAGTGGGCTCGGGCGGGCGTTGCTGCTCCGGTTCCTCGCCCAGCACGTCCACCAGGTCGCCGAGATCGCGGTCACCGTCGCGCCGGACGAGCACCCCGAGACCTGGGCGGGCTCCCTTGCCGTCCGGACCGAGGCGAGGGCGGCCTTCCCCACGTCACCGCCCCTCATGGGTCGGCTCCTGTCGATGGACGCGCTCCGCGACGTGCCCTGTGGCTCCGGACGGGCTCAGCTGGAGATCGTCGAGGACGAGCTGCTCGCGGGGCGGTATCTGCTCGACGGAACCCGTGGGACGATCGACGTCACCGCCGCCGGACAGGCCGGGGAGAGGGCCACGCTCACCGCCGCCGGACTGTCCGGACTGGCCTACGGGGTGCTGGACCCGGCCGACGTCGTCGCGCGTGGCCTGGGCGACATCTCCGACGCCGTGGCGGCCGAGCTACGCGCACTGCTGCCTCGCCGCACGCCGCACGCCTTCGGTAAGGGCTGACGCGCCGCCTCGCCCGCACGGCGGTCGGCAGGGAGAGCGGGCCCGGCGGCGGCCGTCAGTGGTGAGCCGGTGCCGGGACCGCCCGCCATACGGGGGCGATGTTCTCGACCTTCTCGATCATGCCGTGACAGTAGTGCGCGTTGTGCTCCAGGGTCTGCGTGGCCATGTTGGGGAACTGCAACCGCTTGTGGTCCACGACGTAGCCGGGGCCGCCGGCGGGCAGCCGCGCGGCGTCCCGTAGCTCCTCGGTCCACTCGCTTGCCAGTTCGACGGTGTACCGGCGGCCGGTGCGACCGAGGACCCGGACGGCTGCGCCGGCGCCGGACGGCTCGTCCAACGGCGTGTTGGAGTAGACGTACGGGCGGTTGATGGTGTCGATCTCGAAGCGGGCGCGGGCCCTCGGGTCGGCCCACCAGTCGCGGCTGGTGGCGAAGTCGCGCAGTTGTTCGGCGAACACGTCGCGATGCTGGTGCAGCGCGAGGTGGACGAAGAGGCCGTAGTTGCCGAGGTCGTAGTAGTCGGCGGCGGCGATCGATTGTTCGACGAAGCGCACCAGCGGGTCGTCGGGGCGGCTGCGCCAGTAGTCGACGAACTCGGAGAACAGGCCCGCGTAGGTGGTGACACCGGCGCCGACGAGGTACTCGGCGACGGTGCGCAGGCTGCGGGTGTTGTGCAGCGCGTGCACCGCGTAGAAGAAGCGCATGCCGTCGGCGAAGTCGGCCGTGCTGGCCTCGCGGGTGGCGATCACGATGCGGGCGTCGGCGACGTCCCCGCCGGCCGGCCGGGTGGTCAGGCCCAGGCGATCCCGGTTGTGGTAGATGGGGGTGTTGTTGAGCAGCAGGTGGGAGTATGCGATGACGGTCTGCGCGCCGTTGTCGCAGAGTTGCCCGATGCCGCTCTTGAAGGAGTCGAGTGTCTCGCCGGGCAGCGGCCAGATGAGTTCGATGAACGAGCTGACCCGCTTCTCGCGCAGATCCTGTTGGAGCGCGGCGAAGGCGCTGAGCTTGATGTTGGAGCGGGCGACCAGGTCCAGGACGCGGGGCTCCATGCTCTGGATCGACACCGGCTGGGAGGCGACGAGACCAGCGTTCTGGAAGATTTCGGTGATCTTGGTGACCGCCTGTGGCTTGTTCTTCGCCGCCGAGAAGTAGACCGTCTTGGGCATGCCGTATTCGCGGGTGCAGTCGGCCATGTGCTGCGACAGCTCGATGTCCCGGCCGAGCATGCCCCAGTTGGCGTCGACGAGGTACACGAAGAAGACGTTGTTGCGTCCCATCCAGGTGATCTCGTCGCGGACGCGCTCCTCGTCGAACCGGTACACCCGGTCGTTGGTGGCCGCGCCCCAGTAGCAGAACCCGCAGTGGTAGGGGCAGCCGCGGTTGGTCTCCAGCAGGCCGATGGTGTACTCGTCGTCGAACAGGCCGGTGAGGTACGGCGAGGGGATCTCGTTGAGGTCAGCCAGGCGCGGCGGTGCGGGCGTCGTGATGAGCTGCCCGTCGCGGCGCACGCTGAGGCCGGGGATCTTGGTCAGGTCCGGCGTCGTTTCGGTCAGCTCGCGCAGGTACGCGGCGAAGATGCCCTCGCCCTCGCCGTTGCAGACGGCGGTGAACGTGTCGGTCGAGCCGAGCTGCTGGTCGGCGTGGTGCATGACCTGGGGGCCGCCGAGCAGGACGGGCACGTGCGGTCTGGCGGCGCGCAGCGCGGCCAGGACCTGCCGCACCAGGCCCATGTTCCACACGTAGCAGCTGAACGTGTAGATGTCGGCGTCGAGGTCCAGGACGTGGCGCGTCACCTCGGCGGCCGGCGTCTTGATGCTGGTGGTGTACGTCCGGTACACGTACTCACCGGTGAGGACGTCGTCGGCGCGGGCGTACGCTTCCAGGTATCCGGAGACCAGCGGGGTGATCCGCTCAAAGACGGAGAGCTCAACCATGCCGACCGTTCGCATCGGTGTTCCCCTTGTCACTGTCGGGGCCGGTGGCGTTCATCCACCGGCCTTCCCTGCCGTTCAGGCTGGCGCGAGTGGCGAGCCGGTGGGCGCGCCGACGTAGAACAACCCGAAGCCGCCGAACTCGACGGGCTCCGCGGCGAGCCCCGCCGCACGGAACCACTCGGCCAGGCGCGACGGGTGGTAGGCGACGGTGTCGAGACCCTCGTCGTTGCGGAACCGCACCCCGTCGGCGTCCTCGGTGACCCGCAGCCCGGTGTAGCCGCAGGCGTCGTAGTACTCCCGCCGCCGCCGCGACGCGTCCCGGTCCGTGCGATAGGTGCTGATGGCGAACGGCAGGCCGCTGCCGGCCAGCGCGGTCAACACGGCGCGGGGCCGGGCCATGTTGCCGAAGCTGTTGAACGGGAACAGCGCCACCGCTCGCCCCGGTGGCAGTGCCACGGCCGGCAGCTCCTCGGCGTCGGCGAGCGCGAAGCGGTACCTGTCGGCGGGTAGCGCGCGATCGGCCAGCCGTGCCCGGCCCTCGGCCACGTAGCGGGAAACGACGTCGACGCCGACGTACCCCAGGCCGCGGCGGACCGCCCACTCGAGATGCAGGCCCGACATGCTGCCGACCTCGACGAGCACGTCGACCCCCGCACTGATCGAGTCCAGCATCCGCTCCTCGTGCGCGAGCAGCGCCTGCACCACCGGTGGGAGCAAATCGGCGTCCACCAGCCGGTCGCCGGCACCGCTCGCGTAGAACTGGGTGGTCACCGCGCACCACCGTCGCTCGGCCGTTCGTAGAGCGCGTGGAACGTCGCCCGGATCTCCTGCACCTCCGCCAACACCGGCGGCGCGCAGCCGCTGAGCGGGTAACGCGTGGTGGCTTCCCCGAAGTCGTCGAACGCTTCGGCCCACTCGCCGGCGGGCACCGACCAGTCGCTGTAGCGGTAGCCGGTGCCGCCGTCGGCGCCGCGCAACGGATGTTGGGTGGCCCAGTTGAGGCTGACCGGCCACGGCCCGCCGTACCGGTCGCGCCAGTCGCTCAGCTGTCGCAGGAGGGCGAGCCGGTCGCGGTGCGGCTCGCCGAGGCCGAACAGCACCGCCGCCCCGGTCTGGACGCCGAGCTGCGTGAGCTGGTCGATGGCCTGCTCGGTGCGGCTCATCCACGCCGCCCCGTCCGGCCGCCGGTCCTTGCTCATGCCGCCGATGCCACCCGGGTCGAGCGTCTCCACCCCGATGAAGAGGTAGTCCATGCCGACCTCGGTCAGTCCCTTGATGAGGTCGGTGCGGCTGAGGATCTGGTCGATGGTGAACTGCCCGCCGAACCGGATGTCCAGGTCGGCCCGGTCCAGCAGGTCGACCAGCCGAGTGATCTCCCGCGGCGATCCGCCGAGAATGGTGGAGTCCTCGATGAAGGCGCTGGCGCCGCGACCGGGCGCGTCGGCCGCGACCACGTCGCTGACGGCGCGCAACTGCCGGACCAGGCGGTCGGCGCCGTTGCCGAGGTCGACCAGGCCGCCGGTGACGCTGCGCCGTTCGCTGCAGAAGTCACAGTCGAAGACACAGCCGTTACCGGTGTCGCTGAAGACGTGTCCGGTGAGCCGGCCGCCGAACACGTCGAAGCTGGCGCCGACGCCGAAGATCTCGGCCGGGCTCGGTAGCTGGTCACGGCTGAATGTCGGCCGCCGTGAGGTGACCGCGCGCGGCAGGTCGCCGTCGGCCCAACTGGCTATCCAGTCGCCCGGCTCGTCGGCGATCCCGGCGGCCAGCTCGGCGGACGTGGCGGGCTGTGTGGCGGTGGCGATCACCTCGCCGAGCCCCGCGATGACATGCTCACCCGGACCGGCGACCACCAGGTCGAAGACGGGTGGCAGGGTGCCGTCGGCGATCAGGCGTACCGGCGACCCCGGATGGTGCCGCACCGTGCCGCCGGCCCGCCAGATCGTCTCCGACGCATGCCGGCCACCGAGGACGACGTGGACCCGGTCGCCGAGGCGCTGCTTGGCGCGGACCGCGCAGGCGACCGCGCCGGGCAGACACACCGACATGGCGCCGAGCAGCAGCAGGTTCGGCTCGAACCGCTCCAGGAGCGCGTCGAACCGCGCCATGTCCTCGACCAGGCTGTGCATCAGCAGCACCGACTCCCGCCGGGACGCGCGGCCTCCGGCCCAGTTCGAGTCGCCCCAGGCGCCGGTGCCGTTCGCCGCCCGCTGCCCCGCGACGCGGCACGCGTTGAACAGGCTGGCGGGGTCGGCGCTGGTCAGCGTGTGCCGGCCGAGCCCGCTCGCGGGCAGCTCGGGCGGGGCGACCGCCACGACGCGAAGTGCCATCTCCTACCCTTCCCTTCCGTCCGTGGCGGAGGTCAGGCCCCGGATGACCATTCGGCCAGCACTCGCCGTAGCTCTTCCGGTGTGGTGACGTCGATGCGCCCGATCGGGCGGTCCGGCTCCTGCGTCGCGGTGGTGAGGAACTGGCTCCAGCGCTCGATGAGCGTCCGCACGGTCGCCGGGTCGAACAGGTCCGTGGAGTATTCGAGGACACCCGCGAGCCCGGCCGGGCGACCGTCGTCGTAGCTCTCCCACAGGCTGAAGAACAGGTCGAACCGGGACGTTCCGGTGTGCGCGGGCTGGTAACTCGCGGTGATGCCGGGCATGTCGAGTCGACCCTCCGGTGTGTTCTGCAGCGCCAGCATGACCTGGAACAGGGGATGGTGCGCCAGGGACCGGGCCGGGCTGACGGCTTCGACGAGGTGCTCGAACGGCACGTCCTGGTGGGCGTACGCGGTGAGCGCGGTGGACCGGGCCCGTTCGACGAGCTCACCGAACGTCGGGTCGCCCGACAGGTCCATGCGCATCACCAGCGTGTTGACGAAGAAGCCGACGAGGTCGTCGAGTTTCTCGTCGGTACGCCCGGCGATCGGGGAGCCGACCGGCACGTCGGTGCCCGCACCGAGTCGGCTGAACAGGCCGGCCAGCCCGGCGAGCAGCACCATGAAGGCGGTCGCGCCGCGGGCGCGGGCCATTGTCACCACCCGTTCGTGCAGGACGGCGTCCATGGTGAACCGGTACGTCTCGCCCTGGTAGCTGGCGACGGTCGGGCGGGGCCGGTCCGTGGGCAGGGCCAGCGCGTCGGGCAGTCCGGCCAGCGTGGTGCGCCAGTGGTCGGTCTCCCGGGTCAGGCGGCTGGCCGGGTCGGTGCCGCCGCCGAGCGTCTCCTGCTGCCACACCGTGTAGTCGGCGTACTGCACCGGCAGCGGCTCCCACTGCGGTGCCTCGCCGGTGAGGCGGGCGGCGTACGCGCTCGACAGGTCGCGGGCGAGCGGAGCCATGGACCAGCCGTCGGCCGCGATGTGGTGCATCAGCAGCAGCAGGACATGCTCGCTCGGGCCGAGGCGGAAGAGGGTGGCGCGCAGCGGCAGGTCGCGTTCGAGGTCGAAGCGCGTCTGCGCGGCGCGGGCGAGCGCGTCGGGCAGCGTCTCGGCGGTGACCGTCTCGACGGCGATCGGCACGTGGACTTCGGCCGCCGGCCTGATCTCCTGCCAGGGCTCCCCGTCACGCTCGGGAAACACCGTGCGCAGACTTTCGTGGCGGCCGACGACGTCGTTGAGCGCGGCGGTGAGCGCGCGGACATCGAGCCGGCCCGACAGCCGCAACGCCAGCGGCACGTTGTAGGTCGCCTCGCCCTCGAATCGGTGCAGGAACCAGAGCCTGCGCTGGGCGAAGGACAGCGGTGCACCGTGCGCGTGGTCGCGGGCCTCGATCGGGGCCCGACCGTCGTCGTCGTTCTGCAGGTGCTCGGCGAGCAGCTTCGCGGTGGGCGCCTCGAAGAGGGTGAAGACGTCCAGGTGTACGCCGAGTGTGCTGCGGATGCGGCTGATGAGGCGGGTGGCGAGGAGGGAGTGTCCGCCGTGGTCGAAGAAGTTGTCGGTGGGGGTGAGGGTGGGT
>NZ_JBVJHM010000024.1:0-16822 GCF_055586805.1 Micromonospora sp. NPDC049201
CGCCCAGCCGGACTTCGGCTGCGCCAGCGCGCCGGTCGACGACCACCGGTAGCTCGACGGGAGGTTGCAGGTGCCGCCCGGCGGCGGCGTCGTGGGGGTGCCCCCGCCGTCGACGCGGGCGAGCTGCCACTGCTGGTTGCTGCCGTTCCAGTCGTCGTACTGGACGATGCTGCCGCCGTCGGCGGTCGACGCTCCCTGCACCTCCACCGCCTTGTTGCTGTTCCGGTTGATCAGCCGGACGTAGCCGCTGTCGGAGTCGGCGAGCCGGAACTGCTGGTTGGTCCCGTTGGCGTCGGACCACTGCACGATGTTGGCGGAGTTGGCGGTGGAGAAGTTGTAGACGTCCAGCACCTTGCCGGACAGCCGGGACCGCAGCCGGTAGTAGCCACCGCCCGAGTCGACGAACTGCCACTGCTGCTGGTTGCCGTTGTTGCGCGCCCACTGCACGATCCGCGCGCCGTCGGTCGTGGCCAGGTTGTAGACGTCCAGGGCCTTGCCGCTGTTGCGGTTCACCAGCACGTACCAGGCGCTGGTGTCGACCGTCGCCGCGGCGGCGGGGGACGAGACCACGGCCGCCGCGCCGACGCCGGCCAGCACGGCCGTCACACCGGCTGCGACGACGCGCGGCAACCATCGCCGCCGTCGACTCGGCGGGGCGACGGATGGGGACCTACCAAAGCCGAACATGATCCTCCTCGATGGCCGGAACCCGGACGCACGCGCCAGGGTGTTAGCGCTAACAAGACGTGGCTCACGCGTCGCGCACGCCAGTCCCGACAAGGCGGACCCGCCCCGGTCAGCCCTCGCCTCGTCCTTGAGCATCGAATGTGGGCGATAACAGAACGTTCGTCAAGTCGTAACTTCCTCGAATCATCCATCGACGGTGGCCGGAGCGCCTTCCCTCGCAGGTGCCGCGCCGCCTCCCGACACTACGGCCGACCCCAGACGCGGTAATGATGACGCTAACATCGACGTTTACGCATTATTCGGTCGTGACGGCGACTCGGTGACGAGGCGCACGGCGGCACCATCTCCGTCGAGAGTGCTCGGCGTGGGCAGCACGTTCCCCGTTCGACTGCCGATCGTCGCCGCCGCCCCGCACTGACCGGCCGGGCCGGGACATCGCGATGCCCCGGCCCGGCCCCGCTCGGGAGGTGGTGCCGTCAGCCGCAGCGTTGACCGTTGAGCGTGAAGGCGGTCGGCGCCGGGTTGGTGCCGCTCCAGGTGCCGTTGAAGCCGATGCTGGTGGACGCGCCGGGGGCGAGTCTGCCGTTCCAGCCCAGGTTCTCGGCGGTGACGCCCGTTCCGCTCTGCTTCCAGGTGGCCGACCAGCCCTGGCCGACCTTCTGGCCGGTGGTGGGGAAGTCGAAGGCGAGCTTCCAGCCGTCGATCGCGGTGGTGCCGGTGTTCTTGACGGTGATGGTGGCGGTGAAGCCGCCCGGCCAACTGTTCGCCGCGTAGCCGACCGTGCAGCCGCCGGTCGGGGTGCCGGGCGCGGTCCGCACGGCCAGGCCGGGCGAGGCCGCCGAGACGTTGCCCGCCGCGTCCCGGGCGGTCACCACGAAGGTGTACGGGGTGTCCGGCGTCAACCCGGTCACGGTGTACGCGGTGCTCGTGGCGCTGCCCACCTTCACGGTGCCGGTGGTGTCGACCCGGTGCACGTCGTAGCCGGTCACGCCGGTGTTGTCGGTGGACGGCGTCCAGCTCAGCGCCACGCTGTCGCCGGTGACCGTGCCGGCGACCGGCTTGCCCGGGGCGGTCGGCGGCTGGGTGTCGCCGGGCGTGGTGCCGCGCGGCAACACCAGGTGGGTGATCGAGTTGGCCGGGAAGGTGGCGGTGAAGCCGCCGGCGGTCACCGGCTGGTCGGCCTCCCGGACCACGCCGGCGAGGTCCGCCCCGCTGTAGCGGTAGACCTGGGCGCTGCCGGCGGTGGCGCCGGTCAGGGCCACCGGGCTGGTCAGGTCGTCGCCGGTCTTGTTGACCACGACCAGGGTCAGCGCCTTGTCGGCGGTCCGCTCGGCCGCGTACACGGCCAGCTTGTCCTGGTCGGCGCTGGCGGCCCGGACGGACGTCTCGCCGAACGCGCCACCCTTGCCGTCATAGTTGCGGTAGATCCGGAACGCGTCGGCCACCGGCTGGTCGGCGGTCGGCGCGGTCCAGAGACTGGCCAGGTCGAGCCCCTCCCGGCCGAAGATGCCGAGCACGTCCGCCTGGGCCAGCGCGCCGTTCAGCGAGCCGTACCCGCCCCAGCTGTACTCGGTCATCGCGATCTTCGTGCCCGGGTAGTGCTTGTCGACCAGCTCGCGCATCCGCGGGATGAACCGGACCGGCTGGTTGATCCAGCTCTCGTCCACGTACGTCGGGTCCCAGAGCTGGCGGGTCGAGCGCAGTCGCAGCGCCTGGGTGGCGGCGTCCCCGGCACCGGACCCGCTGACGCCGGACTGCTGCGGGTAGAGGTGCACGTCGAAGTAGTCGAGGACGCGGGTGCCGTGCTGCTGCTCGTACTCCCGCATCCGGTCCAGGTACCACGGGCCGAGGTCCTGGCCGCCGTGCGCGGCCTTGTCCGGCGGGTTCGACCAGCAGCCGGTCCGGGAGCAGGTGTCCTGGTCCAGCCCCGAGTAGAAGATCGAGTTCAGGCCCCAGCCGACCGGGCCCAGCGTCTTCGCCCCCGGATCGGCCGCCTTGATCGCCGCGCCGTACGCGTAGGTGCGGTCGCGCAGCTCGTCGTAGCCGAGCCCGACCGGGCGGACGTCGCGGTGGGTCGAGTGCCACAGGTCCGGCTCGTTGTCCAGGTTGTAGAACCGCACCCCGCCGCTGCCGGCGGCGCCGAACCGCTCCTTGAGGTGGGTGACGAAGTCGGTGGCGTACTCCGGACCGATGGCGACGCTGGTGTCCTCCGGGTCGTTGCCGGTGATCAGGCTGCCGTCCGGCTTCTTGCCGTTGCCGCAGTCGGGCGCCCACTGGTCGGTGGACTCCTGCGGGCCGTACTTCGCCACGCTGAAGCCGCACGCCTTGGCCCGATCCTTGGCGATCCAGCCGATCATCGGCATCGTCATGATCGTGTCGGTGCCGGTGGCCTTGTTCCGTGCCACGAACCGGTCGCTCTCCGAGCCGTCGGGCAGGCTGTCCGGATCGGTGTTGTCGTTCGGGATGTTCTCGAAGTACCAGTCCGCGGCCCGGTTGGTGGTGTCGTTGCGGAAGTTGTAGCGGGTGGTGGCGTTGCCGCCGTACCGGTGCACCGGTAGCCGCAGCTCCCGGGCGAGCGCCTCGTCGGCGAAGTTCATCCCGTAGACGTACGGGCTGATCGCGTGCCGGTCGGCGGTGGTGTCGACGGCCAGCGCCGGGCCGGTGGCGGCCTGGGCGGGCCCTGGTAGGGCCAGGCCGCCGAGCGTGGCGGCCAGCACGACCGGGAGCAGTGCTGTGGTGGGACGCACGAGCTTTTCCTTCCTGAGGAAATCGAAGCTCGCCGTTGGGAGCGCCCCCACAGCCTGGCCCGGTTCGCCGCCCGCGTCAACACGTCGGCGTCCGGTGGAGCGACGCCGCAGCGTCTGGCCGGGCGTCTCGCCGTACGCCCGGCGGTAGCGCATGCCGTGCGCGGCGCGTATCGGGAAACGCATACGCCCGCGCAACAGCCCGGCGTCTTCACTTCGGGGACGGGCCGGGAGCCGTCCGCCCGGTCCGCCACCGGAGAGGAGCATGGGGATGGATGCGACACGGGGTATCGACCGGGGAGGACCGGTCCGATGGGGCGGACTCGCCGCCGCCGGCGCGGTCGCGGCCGGCACGCCGCTGATGGACGTGATCGGGCCGGAGACGCAGGCGGTCACCAGGGCGTCGGCCGACGACGGGTCGGGTGACTGAGGTGGGGGTCGCGCCATCACGGCGTACGCGACGGGTCGTGCTCGTCGGCGCGGCGGTCCTCGGCCTGGCGGGCGCCGCGTTCGCGGTGCGACGCCCGCTGCTGATGGCCGCTCCGGCGTGCCGGGCCGGGCGGTGGCACGGCTGCTTCGACACGGAGAACGGCGTCCTGCTCATGACGCTGGTCGGGCTGCCGGTGGCCGCGCTGGCGGTGGGCGCCCTGGTGGTGGGTCGGCGCGCCGCCGGTGCGTGGCGGGTGTCGCTGGCCGAGGTGGGCATGGTCTACGGAACGGTGCCGTTCGTCTGGATGACGCTGATGCCGGGCCCGGGGGCCGGCGTCGTGCCGGGCCGGGTGAGCCTGGTGCCGCTGCGGGACCTGGCCACCATGGGGCCGCTCGGGATCGGCGGCAACCTGCTGGTCCTCGCGGCGTTGGGCTTCTTCGCGCCGATGCGGTTCGCGGCGCTGGCGTCCGTGCCGCGGCTCCTGGCGCTCGGGGCGGGCTGCTCGGCCGTGATCGAGACCCTCCAGTACGCGCTGCGGCTGGACCGGGTGTCGTCGGTGGACGACGTGCTGGTCAACGCCGCCGGCGCGGTGCTGTTCGGGCTGGCGTCCCGCCGCTGGTGGCGTGCCCCGGCGCAACGACGTCATCCGGTGCCGGCGGCGGCAGACTGAGTCGCATGCGGGTACTGATCGTGGAGGACGAGCCCTACCTGGCCGAAGCCGTCCGGGACGGTCTGCGGCTGGCGGCGATCGCCGCCGACGTCGCCGGCGACGGTGACACCGCCCTGGAACTGCTCGCCGTCAACGCCTACGACCTGGCGGTGCTCGACCGGGACATCCCCGGGCCCTCCGGCGACGAGGTCGCCCGGCACATCGTCGCCTCCGGCAGCGGCATCCCGATCCTCATGCTGACCGCCGCCGACCGGATCGACGACAAGGCGACCGGGTTCGAGCTGGGCGCCGACGACTACCTCACCAAGCCGTTCGAGATGCGCGAGCTGGTCCTGCGGCTGCGGTCGCTGGACCGCCGGCGCGGGCACGCCCGGCCCCCGGTGCGCCGGATCGCGGGCCTCCGGCTCGACCCGTTCCGCCGGGAGGTCTTCCGCGACGGACGCTACGTCGCGCTGACCCGCAAGCAGTTCGCCGTACTGGAGGTGCTCGTCGCCGCCGAGGGTGGCGTGGTCAGCGCCGAGGAACTCCTGGAACGGGCCTGGGACGCGCACGCGGACCCGTTCACCAACGCGGTGCGCATCACCGTCTCCGCGCTGCGCAAGCGGCTCGGCGAACCCTGGGTCATCGCCACCGTGCCCGGCGTCGGCT
This sequence comes from Micromonospora sp. NPDC049201, assembly GCF_055586805.1. Classification (NCBI taxonomy): domain Bacteria; kingdom Bacillati; phylum Actinomycetota; class Actinomycetes; order Micromonosporales; family Micromonosporaceae; genus Micromonospora; species Micromonospora sp. NPDC049201. The sequence goes on from NZ_JBVJHM010000024.1 coordinate 5,180, forward strand.
ACCGCATCGAGGCGCAACCGGCCGAAGGCGGCACGCGTGGCTAGGGGGGCGGGGCTGAGCGTCCGGGTCCGGCTCACCCTCAGCTACGCCGGGTTCCTGGTGCTCGCCGGTGTGCTGCTACTCGCGGCGGTGTGGGTGTTCCTCCTGCGGTACGTTCCGGACCGGGCCATGCTGATCGTCCCCGGTTCCGCGGACACGCTCACTCCCGGCGTCTTCCCGGTCCGGTCCAACCTGCTGCGTGTCTTCGCGCCGAGAGCCGCCGAGATCCTGGTGTTCCTGCTGGCCTTCGGCCTCGTCGGGGGCTGGATCCTCGCCGGACGGATGCTCGCGCCGCTGACCCGGATCACGGCGGCGGCAACGATGGCCGGGACCGGCTCACTGTCGCACCGGATCCGGCTGGCGGGTCGACGGGACGAGTTCCGGGACCTCTCCGACGCGTTCGACGCGATGCTCGAACGCATCGAGTCCCACGTCGCCGAGCAGCAGCGGTTCGCCGCGAACGCCTCGCACGAGCTGCGTACCCCGTTGGCGATCTCGCGGGCGCTGCTCGACGTGGCCCGCGACGACCCGACGCGGGACCGGGACGAACTCGTCGCCCGCCTGCACGAGGTCAACCGGCGGGCGATCGACCTCACCGAGGCCCTGCTGCTGCTCAGCCGCGGCGACCGCGCCGTCGTGACCCGCGAGCGGGTCGACCTCTCCCTGCTCGCCGAGGAGGCCGCCGAAACGCTGCTCCCGGTCGCCGAGCGACGCCGGGTCACGCTCGACGTCACCGGCGGCGCGGCCCCGACCAGCGGTTCCGCCGAGCTGCTGCTGCGGATGGTGACCAACCTCGTCCAGAACGCCGTCGTCCACAACCTGACCGAGGGCGGCACGGTGACGGTCCGTACCGCGACGTCCGGTGACGCCAGCGTGCTGCGGGTGGCGAACACCGGGCCTCCGCTCCCACCGGACCTCGTCCCGACGCTCACCGAGCCGTTCCGGCGCGGGACGCAACGGGTACGCGTCGACGAGCACGCCGGCGCCGGCCTCGGCCTGGCCATCGTGCGCAGCGTCGTCCGCGCCCACGGCGGGACGCTCACCCTGGTCCCCGGCCCCGACGGTGGGCTCCTCGTCACGGTGCGCCTTCCCGGCCCGTCCTGACCCGGGCACCGGGGAGACGCCGCTCGCACGCCACACCGAGAAAACGCTCTCGGCCGGCGGGTCGTCCCGTCTGCCGCACAATGAAGTCGGGCCGCCTCGGGGGAACGGACGCGCCGTCGTCGCTGAGCGCCCCGTGCCGGGGTGCCCCAAGGGAGCACGCATGAGCCAGGTCTTCGAGACGACGGACGTCGAACTCGCCGCGCACATCCTCCACGACAACTACGGCGGAAACCTCTGCATCGACGGCGGCAGTTCCTTCGACTCCTTGCGGCTGGAAGCCACCGCGATCTCTCCGTCGGCACGACTCGACCAGATCGCCTTCGGGCTCAGCTTCCACGTACGGGCCGATGCGCTCGGCCGGCTGGTCGTCTGCCACATGAGATCCGGTGGGCTGGCTTACCACCCGGCCGGCGGCGTCGCCACTGCCTACGGCTCCGGCGACGCGTTCATTCCCATCCGGCCGGAGCGTGGCTTCACCGCCAACTGCGCCGAGGCCGACTTCCACACGACGGTCCTCGACCCGGGGCTGCTGGAAAGCGTCGCGGAGACCGCGCCCGGCCGTCGCCCCGAGCCGGTCCGGTTCACCAGCCACCGGCCCGTCTCCGCAGCGGATGCCGAGACGTGGGGCACCGTGTACGGGTACGCCCGCCAGGCAGTCGGTCCCGGGGTGGCCGGGGAGCCGCTGCTCGCCGGCAGCATCGCCCGGCTGCTGGCGGCCACCGCCCTGACCGTCTTCCCGAACAACATGCTCAACGATCCGACGCTCTCCGACCGCCACGACGCGCACCCCCGGATGCTGCGTCGCGCGATCGCGTTCATCGAGGAGAACGTGGACCGGGACATCACGCCCGCCGAGATCGCCGCCGCGGCCCGCGTGACCATCCGTGCCCTGCACCTGGCATTCCGTCGGCATCTCGACACCACCATGACCGCGTACCTGCGATGGGTCCGGCTCGAACGCGCCGATCAGGAGCTGCGCCGGGCGGACGCGACCGACGGCGTCGGTGTGGCCGAGACGTCCCGGCGCTGGGGATAGGCCTTCGCCCACCGGTTCACCGCCACCTACCGGCACCGCTTCGGCTCGCCACCGACCGCGTCACAGCACGACCGCGCGCCGTGAGCGCCGGGCCGCGTACCCGATCTGCGGCCGGCGGACGCCGATGTCGCCGTCGCGGGTGACGGTGACACCGGCGTCGCCCGGTCGTTACGGGGTGACCACCTTGCCGCCGAACGTCACGACGAGGCGGCCGTCGGAGGCGAAGGACCAGCCGAGGGCGCCCGAGTACTGGGCGCAGCGGGACCCGTTGCTGCCGGAGAAGAACTGGTTCGAGCTGTCGGAGTTGCCGACGATCCGGTCGTTCGTGCCACCGTCGCACGAGGTGTTGTTCCGGAACACCGAGGAGCCGCCGTCGAAGTTGAAGTTGCGCTCGGTGTTGCCGATGCCGGCGTTGTTCGACACGGTCATCGAGCCGACGTTGCGGTTGTAGGTGAACCCGTGCTGGCCGTTGTCGTACGCGATGTTGCCGCGCACGACGTGGTTCACGCCGATGTCCTCGCCACCGAGCTTGAAGCCGTTGCGGTCGCCGTTGCCGGCCTGGCCGCCGTTGCTCAGCGTGCCGTTGCCGTAGGCCAGGGAGGACTCGATGGTCACCGGGCCGATGGGCCCGGTGTCGCTCTTGGTGTAGAGGTCGTAACCGTCGTCGATGTTGTTGTGGGACACGGTGTAGCGGAAGACGTTGCCGGTGCCGACCGTCAGCTTCGGGGCGAAGCCGTCGGCGTCCTCACCGTCGGAGTCGGCGTTGTCGTGCGACTCGGTGCTCACCACCAGGTTGTTCGCGGGCCACTGGTCGCGGGGCGCGTTGGCGACCAGCCGCGAGAGCTGGAGCCCGGAGTCCCGGTTGAAGCGGGTCACCACGCGCTCGATGATGTTGTTGTTGCCGGCGAGCAGGATGCCGTTGTCCCCGGCCCGCTCGACGACGATGCCACGGATGTGCCAGTACGACCCGCCCACCTGGAGCCCGCGGTTCGCCGGGTCCTCGCTCTGCGCCGAGAAGTTCAGCACCGGCGTCTCGCCCGGGTAGGCGAAGATGTTCTTACGCGCGCTCGACGTGCCGTTGTTGCCCTGGCCGATGGTGACGGTCTGCGTGTAACGGTAGGTGCCGCCGCGCAGGTAGATGGTGCCCCCGGCGGCGACCCGGGTGATCGCCGAGGCGAGCGTGGTCGGGTTCGCCTGCGTGCCGGCCGCGCCGTCGGTGCCGGTCGGTGCCACGTACAGCGTGCCGCTCGACGGTGGCGGGGTGGTCGGTGGCGGCGTGGTCGGCCCGGTGGTGGGCGGCGGGGTGGTGGGCCCGGTGGTCGGCGGTGGCGTGGTCGCGCCCGAGGCGTACGTCTCGAACTCGGCGATCCGCGGGGTGGCGGTCGAGCTGGTGATCTCAAAATTGATCTTGCGAAGCGAGGTGGCGGCGAACGTGATGACGCCCGCCCCGGTGCCGCTGGCCAGCGTGGCGCCGGTGTCGTTGTTGACCACTCGCCAGGAGCCGACCGCCCCGACCGCGCCGGCCGCCTCCCGGATGTTGATCGAGGCGACCGTGGTGGCGGAACCCCACTTCACCGAGATGCGGCCGGTCGAGCCGGCCGGCGACCAGTAGGTGCTCATGTCGCCGTCGATCGCGCTTCCGTAGCTGGTGCCGTCGGCCTTGCTGGAGCCGTCCGCGCCGGCCCCGATACTGAGATTTGTGGCATTGGCGTTGATCGATGTTAAATCGAGGTCGCCGAATGCCCCTGACGCCTGGCTCACCGGTATCGTCGCGACGACCGCCACGGCGGCGACCACGGCGATCCCGCCGGTAAGAAGCTTGTGTCGCACTGCGGTTCTCACAGTTGGACTCCTCGGGAGTAGACACGGTGCGGGCACGACTCTCACCGCCCCGACACCGCATGTGGCTTCGTGTGCGCACCCTCAGCCCGGATCGAAACATCGATGAAACACAGGCTAAGAAAGCGCTTACCGGCGAGGCAATAGCAAAGACGTGCAGGTTTGTTGCATACGGGAAGGGCACCCCGTCCGCCGCCGGCCGCTCAGGTCGGTGGGCGTGCGCGCCACCGGGACGCGCCGCCCCCCGGCCGCCGGTCGTCGAGCGGCTCCGCGACGGGCCACCGCCCGGAGGGGTGACCGGAGGGTCCCGCCGCGTCGAGGAACTGTCGGGCGCGCGCCGACGCACCGACTCGACGCCGCGGTCGGCGGCCGGGGCGCGCGCCCGGACGGCCGTCGCGGTGGTCCACTCCGATCACCCATCGGCTGGTGCCGGCGGAAAATGCAGCTCCGCCCCGCCTTGACCACAAACGCCGACCCGGGTAGCGGCCACTTACGCACTGACCTGCGCCGATGCCCGACGCACCCAACGGCGGGCCGCCCGCGACCGAACAACATCAACTCGGTGAATCAAGAGATCAACTCGAAGCACGTCCGCGGATGTGGTTAAGATCGTCGTCTGTCCCGTTGACGGCATTCCCGTTGATGGCAGTCCCGACCATCGGACGCAGGCGCAGGAAATTAGGTCTCATCGGTCATTTCCCATCGACCATCGGGCATGAGTGGCCTTGTCACGAGCCTGCATTTACCGAAGTCGGTAAGGATCCTTGGCACCGTCTAGAGAACTGGAGCATGCGTGTCTTCCATGAACAGAAGGAAGCTGATCGCGCTCGGGGCCGGCGCGGTCGCCGCGGCGGCGACCGGCACCGCTGCACAGGCCGCACCGTCCACCGACGGTGCGCGGATCGCCGCTCCGTCCGCCGCCGACCTCGCAGCCTCCCTTCCCGGAGGGTTCACGAGCAGGTACGCGGACGTCAACGGAATCCGGCTGCACTACGTCGCCGGCGGGCGCGGGGAACCCCTGATCCTGCTGCACGGCTGGCCGCAGACGTGGTGGGAGTACCACAAGGTGATGCCCGCGCTGGCCACCCGGTACCGCGTGATCGCCGTCGACCTGCGCGGCGCCGGCAACTCCAGCAAGCCCGCGTCCGGGTACGACAAGAAGACCATGGCGGCGGACATCGCGGCGCTGGCCGGGGCGCTGGGCTACGCCAAGGTGAACGTCGTGGGTCACGACATGGGGTCGATGGTCGCCTACAGCATGGCGGCGAACCACCCCTCGGTCATCAACAAGATCGCCATGCTGGACGTGGACCACCCGAACAGCAGCTACTACGAGTTCCGCATGCTGCCGGCGCCGGGTGCCCCGTTCCACCCCTGGTGGTTCGCCTTCAACCAGGTGTCGCAACTGCCGGAGCAGCTCATCACCGGCCGGTCCCGGTTCCTCGTCGACTGGATGTTCGACAATCTCCTGGTCAACAAGGCCGCGATCAACGATTTCGACCGGGCCGTCTACGCCCTGGCCTATTCGACCCCGGACGCCATTCGGGGCGGCAACGGCTGGTACAAGGCACTGGGCCAGGACATTCTCGACAACGAGACGTACGCGCCGATCACCGCCCCGGTCCTCGGCATCGCCCACGACATCTTCTACCCGAGCTTCGCCGCGACGCTGACGCAGCAGGCCACCAACGTGCAGCTGGTCCAGATCGACAACACCGGGCACTACTTCGTGGACGAGCAGCCCCAGGTGCTCGTCCAGCACCTGCGGGCATTTTTCGGCTGAGCGGGCCGAACTGAGCCGGGCTGAGGCTCCGGCCGGGTGGGCGACGGACCTCGCGCCGTCGCCCACCCGCCCTGCTCAGCTCGCCGCGCAGGCCAACGACGGTACGCCGTTGGTGCCGCTCGACGAGCCCAGGAAGCCGAAGGTCGTGCTACCGCCGGCACTGAGCGAGCCGTTGTAGCTGACGTTGCGGGCGGTGACGGTCGAGCCGCTGCTGGTCACCGTCGCGCTCCACGCCTGAGTCACCTGCTGCCCGTTCGCGAACGTCCAGGTCACCGTCCAACCGTTGATCGCCGAACCACCGGCGGTCACCCGTACCTCGGCCTGGAAGCCGCCCTGCCATGAACCGGTCACCGTGTACGACGCCGAACAGGACCGTCCGTTCGACGGCGGCGGGGTCGTCGGCGGCGGGGTGGTCGGCGGCGCGGTCGTCGGCGGGGTGGTGGTCGGCGGCGTCGTCGGGGTGGTACCGACAGCGCTCATGATGGCGTCGATGATGCCCTGCTGGGTGACCGCACCGCTGCTGCGGTTGAACAGCCCGAACCCGTACGCGCCGTTGTAGCCGTTGTCCCAGTAGGCGGTGGCCGCCCCGTACTTCTTGGCGGTGGACACCAGCGTGCGCGCGTAGTCCGCCCGGTACCTGTTGTTCGTCGAGTCGGCCGACGTCTTGTCGACCGAACCGTACTCACCGACGAACACCGGGTACCCACGCGAGACGAACGTGTCGCGCACCTTCTTGAGCTGGGTGTCCATGAAGTCCTGCTGGCCCCAGGTCGACTTCCGGGCCGGATTGGTGGCGGCCGGCCCCCACTGCGTGATGGTGCCGTTCTCCTCGCCGGCGAAGTCCCAGGGGTCGTAGTAGTGCACGGAGATCATGAGCCGCTGCTCGTTGGCGGGCACGGACGACGAGCGGTACTGGTCCGTCGGCAGCACGAAGCCGTAGTTGCCCACCGTGTAGTCGATGTTGGTGTTCCAGCCGGGGACGAGCAGCCAGCGCGAGGTGTTGTTCCCACCGGTCCGACGGACCGTGTCCACGAAGATCTGGTTGTAGGCGTTGATGTTCGAGTAGCACGGCTGGGTGGGATTGCCGTACTGTCCGTCGAACTCCTCGTTCATGGACTCGAGGACGAGTCGCTCGCCGTAGCTCTGGAACCTGGTCGCGACCTGCTGCCAGACCTTCTGGTACTTCTCCCTGATCGTCGTCTGGTTCGACGAGTCGCAGATCAACCACGAGCCGGTGACGGTCTTGTAGCCGTCGCCGTGCATGTTGATCAGCACGTACAGGCCACGACCGTAGGCGTAGTCGACGACCTCCTGGATCCGGTTCAGCCAGGCGGAGCTGATCGTGTAGTTCGGGGCGGCCCCGATGTTCCCCAGGTAGGAGACCGGGATGCGGATCGTCTTGAATCCCGCCGCCTTCACCCGGTCGATGAAGGCCTGCGTCACGACCGGGTTGCCCCACGCCGTCTCGCTGGGGATCCCGTTGGCGTTGGCCTCCAGGGTGTTCCCCAGGTTCCAGCCCGCACCCATGTCGGCGACGAGTTGGGTGGCGTTCAACTGGGCGATGTTGTCCGCCGACGCGGAACTCGTCACCACGGCTGCGGATCCGGCCAGCGCCAGCACGCCGGAGACCAGGACGAACTGAACCTTTCTGAATGTGGATTTCACGAGAATCTCCTGTCTTCGATCAACCGTCACGCTGGGTTGTCGAAGCGATTCGACGATATTCGATTGCCTACGCTGGCAGTCGATGGGCCGCCAAAGGATAGATGCATGTGCATGGATGGAGCAAGGACTCGGCCAGCCATGAGCCCGCCCCCTGCTGCGCCCCGCTCCTGACGGCCACATCGACTCAGCCGGTAGAACCGCGCCCGGGACGAGGGGCGCGGTTCCACCGGCTGGTCGACCACGTCTGTCTCAGCCGTTTTCGGTGGCCTGGGAGGCCCTCGGGATCAGCCCGTGGTGCAGGAGCGGATCTGGGCTCTGGCGCTGCTGTTGCCGTTCATCATCGTGGTGAAGCCGAAGGTGTTGCCGCTGCCGTTGGACCGCATCGTCATCACGTAACCGGTGCTGTCCCAACTGGGGGAGCCGTTCCAGGTAGTGGAGATCCGCTGCGGCGCGGTCACCGCCACGACCACGGTCCAGTTGCTGGCCCCCTGAACCGTCACCGAGGTGTTGTACCGGTCGCCCCAGACATTGGGGGTCGTCGCCGTTGCCGTGCACCCGCCGGTGGGCGGCGGAGTGGTCGGCGTGCCGGTCGGCGCCGGAGTGGTCGGCGGCGGAGTGCCGTCCGGGGCCACCGCTCGGCCGGTGCTCGGTGAGATCATGCCCGGACAGAGGTTGCGGCCGCTCAGGTTGGCCACGATCTGCGGAATCGCGTCGCGGGTGTTCTGAATGCCGTCGTGCATCAGGATCACCTGGCCGGCCTGGAGGCGGCTGGCGTTGGAGACGATCTGACTGACGCTGGCGCCGTTCCAGTCCTGGGAGTCGACGTCCCAGATCACCTGGCGCAGGCCAAGCGACGTGGCGACCGACTGGAGGGTCGAGTTGGTCTCCCCATAGGGCGGGCGGAACAACTGCGGTCGGACGCCGGTCGCTGCCTGGATCGCCGAGTTGGTCTGGGAGAGGTCCGACTGCATCTGGCTCTGGCTCATCGAGGTCATGTGCGCGTGGTTCCAACTGTGGTTGGCCACCCACATGCCGGCGTCGACCTGGGCCCGCGCGGCGGACTGATTGCTCTGCACGTTCTGCCCGACGTTGAACATGGTCGCCCGTACGCCGTTCGCGCGCAGCACGGACAGCAGTGCGCTGGTGTTGCCGGTCGGCCCGTCATCGAAGGTGAGGCCGACGTACCCGTTGCAGGTCGCGGCGCTGGACGGAGTGGCGGCGACCGCGAGACCGACGGCACTCAGCGCCACGGTGGAGGCGAGCACGGCCAACCGGACGGTGAGACGCGATGTTCGGCGGGCGGACGGACGGCGGGAGCCGCCGATGCTGGCGTTCATGCGCAGGTCCTCCTTGGGACGGGTGACACCTGACGACGCATGACCTCAATCGACAGAGACGAATGTCACCGCGTTCGGAGTATTGCAGCGGCGTTTCGAACACGTCAATGATTGTTCCGGAAGTTTTCCGGAGAGTTTCCGGAAGCTGGCTGGCCGGCTGCGGCCACCCAGACCCGCACGCGTTCGGCGGTGTCGGCGCGACCATGCAGCCCCATCGAGGCCGAGCAGTCGGCGACCAGCGAGCCGACCACGGCGACGCCGACGGCAGCAGAGAAGCCCGTTCAGATCCATGGATCCGCGGTACACCTCAGCGCTGGCGGGACGAGAGCTGCGGCATATTCGGTTCGGTCACAGGCTTGAGCCGGTGGGCGATGTCGTGCCGGTCGTCGGCTTCGCCGCTGGCGAGACGGCCATGAGTCGGCCGGATGCGGCGCCATGCTCGGTGTTCCGGTGCCAGAACAGTTCTTCGGCGGCGGCGGAGGGGTCCGTGGGCGAGGGCGTCGACGTCGCGCAGATGCTGCTCGCCGCAGTCCGGCGCGGCGACCAGACCCCCGGACCGGCGAACGCCTGAGAAATCCTCGCGCCGGTTGTCGATTCGGGGCCAGGCTGTGCGACGGAAGGGTGCGGGGCCGGAAGGACCGGCCCACGACGCCCGACAGGAGTCCGACATGGCGCAGTACATGATCTCGATCTACGAGCGCGAGGCCGAATACGCGGCCCTCACCCCCGAGGCGTGGTTCTCGGTGGTCGACGCGCACGGCGCGTTCGCCAAGGCCGTCGCCGACCTCGGCGGCACGATCACCGGCGGCGGCGTCCTGCAGCCCACGACCACGGCCACGTCGATCCGCGGCGGTGAGGTCACCGACGGCCCCTTCGTCGAGACCAAGGAGGCGTTCGGCGGCTTCTACCTCGTCGAGGCCCGCGACCTCGACCACGCCCTCGAAATCGCCAAGCTCACGCCCGCCCCGTTCGGCGGCGTCGAGGTCCGGCCGCTCATGGACGTGAACGCCGGCCCGGCCCAGTGACCTCTGCCGCGAGCCCTCCCCCGGGTGGGGTCGCGGACGCACTGGCGGACGCGCACCGTCGCGAGTGGGCCTTCGTACTCGCCGCGACGGTGCGCGTCGCCGGCGACCTCGACGTGGCCGAGGAGTGCGCCCAGGAGGCCTACGTCGACGCGATGACCGCGTGGACGCGCTCGGGCGTGCCCGAGCGGCCCGGTGCCTGGCTCACGACGACGGCCCGCCGTCGCGCCGTCGACCGGCTGCGGCGCGAGGTCGCCCTGCGCCGCAAGTTGCCCCTGCTCGTCGAACCCGTCGAGGCGGACGCCTCGGGGTCGCCGTCCGGCAGTGACGCGGACGGCGACGAGGCGGTACCCGACGACCGGCTGCGGCTGCTCTTCACGTGCTGCCACCCGGCGCTCGACCCGGCCGCGCGGGTCGCCCTCACCCTGCGGCTGGTTTGCGGTGTGGCCACGCCCGACGTCGCCCGGGCGTTCCTCGTGCCGGAGCCAACGATGGCGGCGCGGATCACCCGGGCGAAGAAGAAGATCACCCAGGCGCGGATCCCCTATCGCACCCCGACGGCCGCGGAGCTACCCGAGCGTCTGTACAGCGTGCTGGCCGCCGTCCACCTGCTCTTCAGCACCGGCCACACCGCGCCGACCGGCGAGCGACTCGTGCGCGACGACCTCTGCGAGCGCGCCCTCGACCTGGCCCGCACGCTCGTGCATCTGCTGCCCGTCGAGCGCGAGACCCGCGGGCTGCTCGGGCTGCTGCTGCTCACCCACGCGCGCCGGGCCGCGCGGCTCGACCCGCGGGGCCGGCTCGTGCTGCTCGAGCACCAGGACCGGCAGCAGTGGGACCACGTCATGATCGTCGAGGGCCTGCGCTGGACCGTCGAGTCCCTGCAGGCCCCGCGACCCGGACGGTTCGCCCTGCAGGCCGCGATCGCCGGGGCCCACGCCGTCGCGCCGACGTTCGCGGCCACCGGCTGGGCCCGCGTCGTGCACCTCTACGACCTGCTGCTGGCGGTCGAGCCGTCACCGGTCGTCGAACTCAACCGCGCCGCCGCGCTGGCGTTCGCCGAGGGGCCGGCGGCGGCGCTGGGGATCGTCGAGCGGCTCGCCGGCGATGCCCGGTTGCGCTCGTACCCGTACGTGCACGCCGTCCGGGCCGACCTGCTGCGGCGCCTGGGCCGGGGCGGGGAGGCGTCCGCCGCCTACCACGCGGCGCTCGACCTGACCGCCAACGGGGCCGAGCGCGACTTCCTCCGGCGCCGGATCAGCGACCTCGACCCCGGCACGGCGACCCGGGCGCCGAACCGGTGACGGCCCACCGCCGAACGCAATCCGGGCCCTGCCCGCCCCGTTGAGGCTCCGTGAAGTTCGAGGAGTACGTCGCAGCACGGGGCAGAGCGTGGACGCCACAACTCGACGCCCTTACGCATGATCCACACCTCCTTAACGCAGCGAGGTTGCTAGTCACCCCATGAGATCGCTCAGGGGTGGGGCCGTTGCTGTACTCCGTTGCTGTGCCAGCAAGGACTGAACCCCTGCAACTAGAGCCGAGGCGTGAAGCTCCGTAATCACGAGCGGGGGTACACCAGGCATCGAGGACATCGTCCGAAGCGCCCTTCCGCCACTCCAGGGCCTCATGCTGGTTGATCACTCGCACATCATGCCCGTCGTCGGGCAGTCGTGACAGCCCGGCTTTGTAAAGATCAAGCCGACTGTCGGCCAGCGTCGGAGGGTCTGCTGCACCGATAGGTGACATCTGAGATGGCTTGCCCTGCGGGCGAGCTGGAAGGATGTCGCTGTGCCCAAGCCCTATCCCCGAGAGTTC
>NZ_JBVJHM010000025.1:0-12643 GCF_055586805.1 Micromonospora sp. NPDC049201
CCTTCACCCACATCACCGGCAACACCGCCTGCGAGAACGGCGGCGGCATCTACGCCGAGAACACCGACCTCGACCTCGACAAGGTCGTCGTCGCCAACAACCACGCCGACGGCGACGGCGGCGGCGTGGTCATCACCGGCGGCAAGCACTGGGGCTACCCCAACACCAAGGACCAGGGCAGCGCCACGATCGCCGACAGCGTCATCGTCGACAACACCGCCAACCGCTTCGGCGGCGGCATCTTCAACGGCGAGTGGCTCGTCAAGATCGAAGACGGCTTCCCCACCCGCCAGCACGACGAGGACGACAACGCCGCCCTCACCCTGCGCAACACCGTCATCAAGGGCAACACCGCCCTCAACGGCGGCGGCATCTTCAACAACAAGGCCACCATCACCCTGACCAAGACCCACGTCACCAAGAACACCGCCACCGACACCGCCAAGCTCCACCGCGTCGCCGGCGGCATCCTCAACAACGAAGGACACGTCACGCTCGACGACGAATCCCTCATCAGCGACAACGACCCCACCAACTGCGCCAACACCGTCAAGGACTGCTTCAACTGACCTGACGGACCCGGGTACGGACCGGCCCCCCAGCCACGTGTGGCTGGGGGGCCGGTCCGCTGCCGCGATCAGCTCTGCACGAAGACCGCCACGCTGCGCGCCGGCACGGTGAACGTGCCACCGGACCGGTCGAACGACGCGGTCCGCAGCACCGGGTCGGCGGAGTTCCGCAGCACCGGGTGCAGCGCCACGTTCGCCCCGCGCAGGCCGGCCACGGTCTGCTTCGCCGTCTCCGGGGTGGCGTTGAAGACCACCGTCACCGACTGCCACGCGCCGCCCAACCCACGGGCGTCGAGCGTCATGGTCAGCACGCCCGGGGTCTCCTTCGCCCCGGACAGCGGGAACGCGACCCGCTTCTGCACCTGCTCGGCGGTGGGCAGGCCGAACACCGGCGAGGACCGGCGGATCCGCAACAGCTCGGCGTACCGGGCGTCGGCCAGGTCGACCGCCGCGCAGTCCGGCACCAGCTTCGGATCGGCCAGCAGCGGCTTGGCGTACGGCCACTTGTCCTTGTTGTCCTGCTCCGGCGGGAGGCCGGCGCCGAAGCCGTTGCCCTGGGCGCAGTCCCAGCGGATCTGGTTGAACCAGTCCCCGGAGTTGAACGAGTTGCGGTCCAGCGACTTCGAGCGCAGCCGCTCCGAGCCGGCCGTGACGAACCCGGTGCCCTGCCCGAACGCGGTGGTGGCCAGTGCCAGCACCTGCATCCGGGCCCGGTCCTGCGCCGGGGTCCCCTGCGGCAGCTTGTACGCCAACGCGTCGTACAGGATCTCGTTGTCGTGCGCGTCGACGTAGGTGACCGCCTCGCCCGGCGCGGCGGTGTACCCGGCCGGGGAGCCGTTGTAGTCGACCTGCGCCCCGGTGACCGTCCTCCCGGCGGAGTCGGAGAACCGGTAGTCGCGCAGGTTACCGGTCAGGCCCACCTTGATCAGGTCGTGGGCGTGCAGCAGCCGGGCCTTCTGCTCGGCTGCCGAGCCGTTGACCTCGTCGCCGTTCGGGTCGGTGTACAGGCCGGAGGCGAAGCCCTGCACCCGCGGGTTGGCGTCGAACGGGCCGCCGCCACGCACCGCGTCGCGGAGCCGGTCGTTGAACGTGCCGATCCCGGTGCCGGCCATGTTGGCCTGGGTGGCCTGCGTGAACCGGGCGTCGTTGGCGACCTCGCCGAAGTTCCAGCCCTCGCCGTACAGCATGACCTTCTTGCCGTCGACGCCGTCGCGGGCGGGCGTGAGCTTGTCCAGCGCGGCCCGCACGGCCAGGATGTTCGCCTTCGGGTGGTGACCCATCAGGTCGAACCGGAAGCCGTCCACCTTGTACGCCTTGGCCCAGGTGACAAGCGAGTCCACCACGAGCTTGCCCATCATGGCGTGTTCCGGGGCGGTGTTGGCGCAGCAGGTCGAGTTGGCGACCGTGCCGTCGTCCAGCAGCCGGTGGTAGTAGCCGGGCACCACCTGGTCGAGCACCGACTTCCCGTCGGTGCCGGCGGCCGAGGTGTGGTTGTAGACCACGTCCATGACCACCCGCAGGCCGGCCTGGTTCACCCCGGCGACCATCTGCCGGAACTCGGTGGTGCGCTTCGCGCCGTTCGGGTCGACCGCGTAGCCGCCCTCCGGCACCGTGTAGTGCAGCGGGTCGTACCCCCAGTTGTAGCCGTCCTTGTCGGCCACCGCCGCGACGCACTTCTGCTGCTGGTCCGAGTCCGGCGGCAGCGTGGCCAGGTCGCAGGCCGGCTGGGCCTGGTCGGCCCGCTTCTCCGGAATGGTGGCGAAGTCGAATGCCGGCAGCAGGTGCAGGTAGTTGACGCCGGCGTCGCCGAGCGCCCGCAGGTGCTTCATCCCGGCCGTGTTCGGGTCGGTGAACGCGAGGTAGGTGCCCCGCTTCTCGGCCGGCACGGTGCCGTCGGCGATGGAGAAGTCGCGTACCGACAGCTCGGAGATCTGCGCCTTCGACGCGGGCACGGCCGCCGGCTTGCGCAGCGTCGCCCAGCCGGCTGGCGCCAACGCCGGGTCGGTCAGGTCGACGATCTGGCTGTGCGTGGAGTCCGGTGCGAGCGCCACCGAGTAGGGGTCGGTGACCGACGCGGTGACCACCTTCTGCGCCGCCGGCTGCCAGGCCTCGACCTGGTAGCGGTAGTAGCGGCCGGTCCACGCCGTGGTGCCGCGCACCGACCAGACGCCGGTGCGGTCGTTGCGGCTCATCGCCACCGTGCTCGGCTGCGCGGTGGGCGAGTCGAACAGTTGCAGCGACACCTTCCGCGCGGTCGGCGCCCACACCGCGAGCGTGGGCACCCGGCCGGCGAACGTCGGGCCGAGCTTCACCCCGGTGGCCGCCGCGTAGACGTCGTCCAGCACGCCGGGGATCTGCACGCCGGTGGCGCTGAGCAGCGCGCCCTCGGCGTCCCGCTCGGTGACCACGAGCTGCCCGCGCAGCGCCGCCGGCACCTTGGCCAGGTCGGCGCGGTCAAGCGTGAACGCGTGATGGGCCCAGAGCTGGGGGTACGCCTGCCGTTGCGCCTCGGTCAGCCCGTTGCGCTGCGCCCGCAGCGGCAGCGTGGTGTACGTGCCGGTCAGCTCGCCGTCGGCAACGCCGATCCCGCCGGCCGGGGCGCTGACGAGCGCGTACTTCTTGCCGTCGGTCGGGCCGGTGGCCCAGGCGACGGTGGACCTGTCGATCCACTGCGCCTTCTGCTTGGCGATGTCGACGTCCGTGGCCGTGCCGGAGCTGGTCGCCGGCAGCAGCCGGCCCTTGACGCCGGCCAGCAGCCAGACCTCGTGCCCGACGCCGGTCAGGTCGAGCCGCTGGTCGTCCGGCTGATCCTTCTCGTCGCCGTTGTGGATGATGTAGCTCAGCCCGGTCGCGCCGGCCGCCAGCGGCACCCGGAACACCGCGCCGTACGCGTCGATCTTCTCCGGCTTGAGCGGGGCGGCCCAGTCGGTCGGGTTGGCCGCGCCGTCCCAGAGGTGCAGGCCCCAGCCGTCGTAGTTGCCGTCGGCCTTGCGCCAGTGGATGACCGCGGTGTTCTGGTCGACCGGCGGGGCGGGCTCGCCGGTGGCCGCCTCGCGGGTCGGGTAGAGCGTCGGGTCGCCCTGCTTGACCCAGACCTCGCCGGTCTGCGTCACGTCGATGGTGCGATCGTTCGCCACGTCCTTGTTGCCGTCGGAGTCGACCACCAGGAAGCCGACCGACTTCGCGCCGGGCTTGAGCTTCACCCAGGCGAACCGGCCGTACGCGTCCTCCCCGGCGAACGGCTGCCCCTTGGGCCACTCGGTGGCGTACGCCGGGTCGATGTCGCCCCAGGCGTAGAGCCCCCAGTCGGCGTAGCCGCCGGCCGGGCGCTGGTAGTGCACGATCGCCCAGTCCCGGGACGCGCCCTGGGCCGGGGTGCCGACCGTGCCGGTGGTGCGCGCGGTGGCGGTCCGGCCCTTGCCGTCGCGGACCACCGCCTTGTACTCGACGGTCGCGCCGCCGGGCAGGCCGGTCAGGTCGTGGTGGACCGTGTACGGCGCGCGGTCGGCGGTGCCCAGCAGCGTCCACTTCCCGCCGGGAACCTTCGCGGCGAACGTGACGGTGGCGAGCGGGTCGCCACCGACCTGGGCGGTGATCGCGGTCTTGCCGGCCACCGGGGCGTCACCCGGCTCGGTCAGCGTGATCGTCGGGGCCGCGCCGGCCGGCGGGATGGCCCGGTCGGCCTTGAGCACCACTGCCGACATGGCCGGCACGGTCAGGCTCAGCTTGCCGTCGGCGCCAGCCGTGGCGGTCGCGGCGTCGCCGTAGATGCCGGTGAAGCGGGCGCCGGCCGACCAGGTGTCCACCGTGACAGTCTGCGGGGTCGAGGCGTTGTTCACCGCCGCGACGTGTTCCACCCGCTGCGCGGGCAGGACACGGGCGAACGCGAACACGCCGGGGCCGTCGGCCGCGTACCGGGTGACCTGGACGCCGTCGCGCAGCGCCGGGTGCGCCGCCCGCAGCCTGCCCAGCTCGGCGATGGTGCGGTAGAGCGGGTGCCGGGTGTCGTACTGGTCGGACGCGTGGGTGCGGGTGGTGCCGATCAGGTCGTCGTCGAGGTAGTCCGCGGTCTTCGAGGCGAACATGTCCTGGCGGGCGTCCTTGTCCCCGCCGGGGCCGGTGAAGCCCTGCTCGTCGCCGGAGTAGACCACCGGCTGGCCGCGGGTGAGGAACATCAGTTGGTGCGCGAGCTGGTCGCGGCGGAGCTGGGTGGCGTCGTCCCCGCCGGCCGCGGCGACGAACGAGCCGATCCGGCCCATGTCGTGGTTGCCGAGGAACGTGGGCAGCCGGTTGGCGTCGGTGTCGCGCGCCGAGTAGAGGTCGTCCTTGGCGTACACGTCGGCGAGGGCCTTGGCCGAGCCGTCGGCGGCGGTGTAGCCGCGCGCCGCCTCCTGGAACGAGAAGTCGAGCGTGGCCGGCAGGCCGCCCTGCCGCACGTACGTCGACTCGATCTCCTGGTCGGCGCTGTAGACCTCGCCGAACATGAAGAAGTCCTTCTTGCCGGCCTTCGCCGCGTAGGCGTCGATGCCGCGGGTGAACTGCGGCCAGAAGTCGAGGTTGGCGTGCTTGACGGTGTCCAGGCGGAAGCCGTCGACGCCGGCCCTGCCGATCCACTGCCCGTAGATGTCGGTCATGCCGCGGACCACCTCGGGACGCTCGGTCCACAGGTCGTCGAGGCCGAAGAAGTCGCCGTACTCGCTGTTCTCCCCGGCGAACGTGGAGTCACCGCGGTTGTGGTACATGGTCGGGTCGTTGAGCCACGCCGGGACCTTGACCTTCGCGTCGGCCGGGCTGGCGAACGTCGGGGTGTACGGGAAGGACTCCCGGTTGACCTGCGGGAACTTCCGCGTGCCGTCGGCGTAGTTGCGGTCCTCGAACGCCCGGCCCTGGGCGTCGGTGTACGGGGCGGTCTTCTTGTCGACGTAGCCGTACCTGTCCTCGGCGTAGCGGATGACGTCGGCGGTGTGGTTGACGATGATGTCGAGATAGACCTTGATGCCGCGCCGGTGCGCGAGGTCGACCAGCTTCTTCAGCTCGGCGTTGGTGCCGAAGTGCGGGTCGACCTGGGTGAAGTCGGTGATCCAGTAGCCGTGGTAGCCGGCCGAGACGTCGGCGCCGGTGCCCTGCACGGGCCGGTTCTTGAAGATCGGGGCGAGCCAGATGGCGGTGGTGCCCATCCCCTGGATGTAGTCCATCTTGTCGATGACGCCCTTGAGGTCACCGCCGTGGTAGAAGCCCTTGTCCGCCGGGTCGAGGCCGGTGGCGAGCCGGTCGCCGCGCAGGCCGCCGGTGTCGTTGCGCTTGTCGCCGTTGGCGAAGCGGTCCGGCAGCACGAAGTAGAACTGCTCCGCCTTTGCGGTGGTGGACCCGGCCTTGAGCAGCGCCTCGGCGGACGGCTCCCGGTTCCACTGGGGGGCGTTGCCGGCGGCCAGCACGTCGGGGGTGACGGCGCGGTCGGCGCCGTCGGCGCCGAGCTGGTGGAGGGCCACCGGCACGCCGACGAGGGTGAGTACGAGGGAGGAGACCAGGGCGAGCAACGCCTTGGGGGATATCGGCGTCGGTTTCATCGACGGCCTTTCTCTGGTCGCTGATTCGCCCGCACGCTAGCCCTTGCCGAAACATTCTGCAATAGCTTGCAAACAAAGTCGAAACACGACAGCCGTCTTGCAAAACCGTCCGGACCACGCGCCGTCGTCCGGACGGCTGGATCAGAGCCCGGCGCAGGTCACGCCGTCGACCGTGCAACTCTCCGGGCGGGTGGTGCCGGTCCGTTCGAGGTGGAAGCGCACCGGCACCGACGCGCCCGCCGCCAGGTCGACGCCGCTGCGGTACGTGACGACGCCGCCGTCGAAACCGAACGTGCCCTGTTCGGCGCCCTCCACCCACGCGGTGACCAGCCGACCCTGCGGGAACGTCAGCCGCACCGTCCAGCCGTGCGCCGCACCCCCGGTGTTGACCAGCCGCACCTCGCCGATGAAGCCGCCGTCGAAGCTGCTCACCACCGCGTACCGGCCGGTCACCGCGGACGGCGGCGCCGGCGGAGGCGGTGGCGGTGGCGGCGACGACGACGGACGCACCTCACCCCGCGGACCGCCTGTCGACACGGCCGGCGTCGGGCTGGCCGGCAGCACCGTCGACCGGGGCGACAGCCCCGGGACCACCGGGCGACCGGCCGTGCTCGGCGGACCGCCCGTCACGCTGGGCGAGATCGCCGTGGCGGTCGGCAGCTCCGGCAGCGACATCGCCGGATCGGTGGGCGACGCCGGGAACGTCCGCCGGCCCCGCACCGAGCCGAGCGCCACCACCAGCAGCACCACCATCACGATCACGCCGATCGCGACGACCACCCAGGGCGACGAGGTGATGGCGGACCCGGTCGACGGGGTGGCGCGACGCGTGCGGGACATGTTCCTCCTGTTCGCCGGGCCGGGCCAGCCTAGCCACCGAACCCGGGGGCGGCGAGCGGTCCGTTCGGGTCTGACCCGCGGCTCGGCGACCTGATACGTTGCACGCCGATCGATGACCACAATGGCTCGTGCAGCGGCAGGACGGGTGGCCAGTGACAGAGTGGCAGGGCAACATCCGGCGGGCGTCCACAACTGACGCCGCCGTCGTGACCGGGATCCTCGCCGAGGCGTTCATGCGGGACCCGGTGAGCGGTTGGATCTTCCCGGCGGAGGACCACCGGGCGCGGGTGCACCCCGCCTTCTTCGGGCCGTTCGTCGCGTTGGCGCTGCGGACCGGCGAGGTCCACGTGGCCGGCGACGGGCTGGGCGCGACGCTCTGGCTGCCCGTCGGCGACGACCACGGCGCCGACGAGGGCGACGAGTTCGCCGAGTTGGAGGCCACCATCGGGCCGGACGCGATGAAGCGGTTCGGCATGCTCGACGAGCAGATGACCGCCAACCACCCGGCCGAGCCGCACTGGTACCTGCCGTTCATCGCGGTGCACCCGGCGCACCACGGCACCGGCGTGGGCTCGGCGCTGCTGCGCGACAAGCTGGCCGAGTTGGACCGGGCCGGCGCCGCCGCGTACCTGGAGGCCAGCTCGGCGCGGAACGCGGCGCTCTACGAGCGGCTCGGCTTCCGCCGCCGGCCGGCCACCCTGGACCTGCCGGACGGGCCCAGCCTCTACCCGATGTGGCGCGAGCCGGCCTGACCGGGTCCGTCCCGTCCCGGTCCGCCGGGGCGGGACGTCACCGGCGGCAGGTCACCGACGGACCGTCGTGGTGCTGGCGTTCAACGCTCCCACCACGGCGGCCAGCAGCCCGTCGAGCTGCGCCGGCAGGAACCGACGGCAGTCCCGCATCCGGCCGCCGACCTGCGGGTCGAAGATGTGCGCGGCGAGCCCGACGGCCTCGGCGAGGCTCGCCAGCAGCAATGTGCCCGGGTCCAGTTCGGCCGGGGACGAGTGCATCAGCATCGCGGTCAGGCGTACCCGCGGCGAGGCCGCCTGGTTCGGGTCGGTGGCCGGCCAGCGCACCTGACGGCCGATCAGCTTGCCCTGCTCCCGACGCAGCACGCCGGCGGTGACCAGCCGCGTCCCGACCCGCTCGTTGATGTTGAGCTGGGTCCGCAGGTAGCGGATCCACAACCGGGCCGGATGCGCGCCCTCACGACGCAGGATCTCGGTGATCAGCAGATCGGTCAACGGCTCCTGCCAGAGCCGCGGGTCGACCGCGGCGATGCCGCCACCGTCGAGCGCGATCCTTCCCTCGAACATCAGCTCGGCGAGCGCGGCGCCGGCCAACCCGCACTCCAGCCGGTCGACGGCGACATGCGGCTTACCGGTGAACTCGTCATGTCCGATGAGGAACAGCGCATCGGCTAGCCGGTACGTGGCTTGTGCCCCGGGGTAGGTCATGGTCCATCCTCGAACGGTGGCCGTGATCGTCGACACGGGACGGTACGGCATGACCACGCACAGCTCAATTCCGGTCGTACACACGCGCCCTAATCGATATCGAAGCGGGGTTGTGACGATCCGTGATCACCAATACCCTGCCTGAGGCTGTTCCGAAGTAGACATCCTCAACCCCTTCCCCTCCCCTGGAGAAGCCTTGTCCTCCGATCCGTTCTTCTCCGACGGTGGGCTACGCCGCGGCCGTCTCGGCACCGCCCATCTCGTCTTCTTCACCGTCGCCGCCTCCGCCCCGCTGACCGTTCTCGGCGGTGGCGTCACCACCATGTACGCGGTCAGCGGCAACATCGGCGCCGCGCTGGGCTACGTCCTGCTCGCGGCCGTGCTCGCCATCTTCGCCACCGGCTACGCCGCGATGAGCCGGTACGTCGCCAACGCGGGCGCGTTCTACGCGTACATCGCCAACGGCCTCGGCCGGGCCGGCGGGGTGGCCGGCTCGGCGGTCGCGCTGGCCGCGTACAACGCCATCCAGATCGGCCTCTACGGGCTGTTCGGCGCCATCATGTCGGACTTCATGTCGGCCAAGGCCGGGCTGGACCTCAAGTGGTGGGTCTGGGCGCTGCTGGCCTGGGTCTTCATCGGCGTGCTCGGCGTGCTGCGCATCGACCTGAACGCCAGCGTCCTCGCGGTGCTGCTGGTCCTGGAGTGCGTGGCCGTGCTGATCTTCGACCTGGTGGCGTTCGCCCACCCGGCCGGCGGCGCCGTCACCACCGCCGGCATCAGCCCCGGCCACCTGTTCGGGGCCGGGTTCGGCGCCGTGCTGGCGTTCACCATCGCCTCCTTCACCGGCTTCGAGAGCGGCGCCATCTACAGCGAGGAGGTCAGGGACCCGCGGCGCACCGTGGCCCGGGCCACCTACATCGCGGTCGCGTTCACCGGCCTGTTCTACGCCTTCTCCGCCTGGGCGCTGACGGTGCTGACCGGGCCGGAGAACGCGCCGCAGGCCAGCGCCGAGGCCGGCCCCGGCGTGATCTTCGGGGCGCTCGACCAGTACTCCGGCGCCGTGGTCGCGGACATCGCCAACGTCCTGTTCATCACCAGCGTGCTGGCCGCCCTGCTGTCGTTCCACAACGGCGTGGCCCGCTACCTGTTCGCGCTCGGCCGGGAGAACGTCCTGCCCCGCTTCCTCGGCGCGACCTCCAGCCGCAGCGGCGCCCCGGTCGCCGGTTCGCTGGTGCAGAGCATCCTGGCCGTGGTGGTCTTCGTGGGGTTCGCGATGTCCGGGCGGGACCCGGTCATCGACCTGTTCACCTGGCTGTCCGGCTCGGCCGCGGTCGGCGTGGTGCTGCTGATGACGCTCACCTCGGCCTCCGTCGTCGGCTTCTTCCGGGGCCGCGGCGGCCCGGAGTCGGCCTGGCAGCGGGCGATCGCCCCGGCGCTCGGCACCGTCCTGCTCACCGCCGTGCTGCTGGTGCTGCTGTTCAACTTCGACGCGCTGCTCGCGCCGGACACCGCCGGCTACCTCAAGTGGCTGCTGCCGGCGATCCCGGTGGTGGCCGGCGTGCTCGGCCTGATCTGGGGTGGCGTGCTGCGCACCAGCCGGCCGGACACCTACCGGCGGATCGGCCAGCTCGACGAGGAGGGCCTGCACGAGCCCGGCCTGCACTCGGCCCCCGAGCCCGACCGCTGGGCCCGCAGCCACCGCTGAACGAGTAAGGCGGGGCCCCTTCTTAACGCCTCCGGTAGAGAAGGGGCCCCCGCTCACCACGTGGCGGCAGGGCTCAGGCGGTGCGGATGACGGTGCAGATGGCCGGGCCCTCGTCGGTGGCCCGCAGCAGGTAGCGGTAGTGCTCACCGGGCACCGCGCCACCCTGGCTGTCCAGGAACTCCCACCGCACCGCCACCTCGGTGAGCAGCGCCGAGACCTGCTGCACGTCTTCGATCTGCGCGTTCGCGGCGACCAGCTCCCGCTCCTGGTAGTCGGGCGCGGCGCCGACGAAGCTCAGCGCCACCGCCGCCGGCGAGGTGAACGAGAAGCTGTAGGTGTCGGCGACCACCAGCCCGGGCAGGGCGTAGCAGGCGGCGATGGCCGGCACGTCGGCGGTGGTCAGCGCCACGCCGTACCTGTCGAAGAAGTCGGAGAGCGTGTCGAGGTCGGTGGAAGCCGTCACGACGCTCTCCATTACCGGCCCGCCAGCCCGGCAAACCTGGTCAGCGCGGTGGGATGCGCACCTCGATCTCCTTGCCGAGCTGTGCGCCGCCGGTCAGGGCCAGGTCGTCACCGCTCCAGAACCGTCCGGGGTCGTACCAGTTGGGCCGGCGGCCGGCCGGCAGCAACCCCATCGCCTCGTAGGTCACCGCCACCACCTCCGCGCAGTACGCGGTCTCCAGCGCCCGGTCACGCACCGACGTCCCGTCCGCACCCGGTGCGCCGGCACCGCCCGCTGCCCGGCCCGCGCCCGGTGTCCCGCCAGCGTCCGGGCTGGACGGTCGCCGGCGCGGCACCGGCACCCGCCCCCGGGCCCAGCGCCAGGCGAGCTGCGCGGTCGACGGGAACGGGGTGCCGTCCAGACGCGCCACGGTACGCAGCACCGCCTCCTCCATGGCGCCGTCGGCGGGCGGTTCGAGCTGACGCAGCCAGCCCCGCTGGCCGTACCGGTTGGCCCACACGCAGACCGCGTCGCGCAGGTCGTGCAACTGCACGCCGCGCTGGCGGGTGCCGGTCCACATGTCCGGCAGCGAACGGCCCAGCTCCGCGTGCCACATCAACGGCGGCATGTCGTCCAGCACCACCGCCATGCCCACGTGGTTCACCGGGCTGTTGGTGGTGAACTGGATGGCGCGATCGGGCACGCTGCGCCCACGGAACACCCACAGGTCGCCGGTGCGGGTCAGCTCCACGGCCTCGTCCAGGCTGATGCTCATGGAGGACTACCCTAAGCCGATGCGGCAACGGATGCGGTGGTGGAAGGTGCTCGGCCTGGCCGGCCTGGCGGGCGTCGCGGCGACGGGCGTGGTGGTGGCCCGGGCGGAGCGGCAGCGCCGGGCGTACACACCGGAGGAGATCCGGGACCGGCTGCGGGAACGGCACGCCAAGGCGTCCTCCTCCTGATCCGACGAGAACCGGGGCGGCGCGCGACGACGCGCTGCCCTAGCATCGCCGTCATGGGAAACAGTTTCTGGGAGACACAGTTTGTGCTCGACCCGCCGGCCGCCCCCGTCGAACGACACGGCGACGTCGACCTGCACCTGCCGACCGGCGACGGCCCGCACCCCGCGGTCGTGGTGGTGCACGGCGTTCCCGGGCCGCCCGACGCACCCGACGCCCGGGACTGGCCGCTCTACCGGGGTTACGGCGCGCTCCTCGCCGACCAGGGCGTGGTGGTCGCGCTCCCCCGGCTCTCCGTGACCGGCCCCGACGACCTGCGCACGGTCGCCGCCCGCGTCGCCGACGCGGCCGACCTGCTCCGCGCCGATCCCCGCGTCGACCCGGAGCGGCTGGCGCTCTGGTTCTTCTCCGGCGCCGGGCTGCTGCTCGGCGACTGGCTCCGCGACCCGCCCCGCTGGCTGCGCGGTCTCGCCGCGACGTACCCGCTGCTGGCCCCGCTCCCCGAATGGCCACCGGTCGACCCGCGTTTCCACCCGCTCGACGCCCTGGCGACGGTCGACGCCGGCCGGCCACCGCTCGTGCTGACCCGGGCCGGTCGGGACCGGCCCGAGGTCACGTCCGCCATCGCGGCGTTCACGGCTGCCGCAACCCGGCACGGGCTGCCGCTGCACCTGGTCGACGTGCCGGACGGACGACACGGGTTCGACGCCCTGGACCACACCGAGGAGTCGCGCGCCGCGGTACGCGCCGCCCGCGACGCACTGCTCGACCTGCTCACCGCCTGACCACTCACCCACCACCACCCGGCCACGCCCGGTCGGTCCGTCCGTGCCCGCCGATCATGAGGTTGGCGGCCCGTCACCCTCATGATCGGCGCGTGGTGGGCGGGTGGGGGCGGACGACGCCTCGGGGTTCTCGGGTGACGGGATGCGGGTTTCGCGTGTCGGGAACGGTGGAGATCTTGGTGCGTTTCGGCCCCCGGAGGGGCCGTTCGGTACCAAGATCTCCCAGCGTTCGCCTCGGGCAGGCTTCCCCGGGGGTTGTCTGGGGTGGGTGTCGGGTTTGGGTTGGTGTGGGGTGGTCGGGGTCACCGGCTCGGGGGAA
>NZ_JBVJHM010000026.1:0-10760 GCF_055586805.1 Micromonospora sp. NPDC049201
TTCAACTCCCCATACGACAACGACACCCCACCCACCACCACCGCCACCGCATCCGGCGACCGCCGCACCCGCTCCTCGAACAACTCGTGCAGACAGCGGTCGACGGGCGTCCCGTGGGACGGTGACGCCTGCCGGAGCAGCAGCTCCCGCTCGCCCGCGGGCAGGTAGGTGGCCCGGGCGTCGCCGTCGCCACCGGCGGCCATCGACTCCAGCACCGCGCGCAGCATGCCGGCCAGCCGGTCCGCGCTCGCCGGATCCAGGTGCCGCTCGCTGCTACCGAGGTGGAACCGGCCGTGCTGGCTGATCAGCGAGAGGGCGAACTCGTTGGGCGAGTTCGTCGTCCGGGTGCCGGCCGCCACCCGGCCGGTGTCCACGCCGCGGAAGTCGAGGTGGTTGAAGAAGATCTGGATCAGCGGGTCGCCGCTCCCGTCGCGGCGGATCGCGGGCATCGGGTAGCGCCGGTGCTGCCACACGTCGAGCTCCCGGGCGAACACCCGGGTGACGAAGTCGTGCCAGGTCGCCGCGGTCCGGTCGGCGGCGATCGGCAGCGTGTTGACGTACATGCCGGGCACCCGGTCGGCGCCCGGCTCCTCCGGCCGGGTGTCGACGACCATGCCCGCGTGGTAGGCCGGCTCGTCGGTCAACTGGCCCAGCACCTTCAGGTACGCCGACAACAACACGGTCTTGAGCGACGTGCCGGTCTCGGCGGCCAGGGCGTTCAGCCCGTCGAGCAGGTCGTCGTAGGGGATCTGCCGGAACACCCGCCGGTCCGAGTCGCCCGCCCAGCCCCGCGGCAACGTCACCCCGGCGTTGTCGCCGGCGATCCGCTCCCAGTAGGCGCGGTCCTCGTCCGAGGCCAGCGCGGCACGCTCGGCCGCGATCGCGTCGGCGAACCGGACTCCGGGCCGGTCGTAGGGCTCCGGCTCGGCGCCCCGGCGCAGCCGGTCATAGCAGTCCAGCAGCTCCATCAGCACCTGGTGGGTGCTCCAGCCCTCGGTCAGCGCGTGCGTCTGGGTCAGGGTGAGCCACCACGCCTCGTCGCTCTCCTGGTGCGCGAGCACCCGGACCAGCGGCGCGACCGCGAAGTCGAACGCTTCGGCGCGCTGACGCGCCACCAGGCGCTCGCGAATCGCGGGGTGCTCGGCCGGGTCCACGTCTCGCAGGTCGTGCACCTCGACCGGAACGTCCACGTTCCGGTGCACGAGCTGCATCGGCACGGAGAAGCCGGTCAACCGGATCGAGGTGCGCAGCGTCTCGTGCCGGTCGGCCACCACCGCGACGGCCCGGCGCAGCGCGTCCTCGTCCAGCGGGTGCCCGTCGGTCACCCGGAACATGTTGACCATGTGATACGCGCCGCGGCCGTCACCGGACATCGCCTCGATGACCATGCCCAGCTGGGTACGGCCCAGCGGGTAGGCGTCCACCACGTCCGGCGGAAGCAGATCACGGTCCGCACGCCCGATCTGGGCGTACGCCTCGACGTACCGCCGGCCCGCGTCCGCCCCGACCGGGCGCAGCCGCTCGCAGAGCCGCTCGACGGTCCGGGCGTCCAGCACGTCGCGCACGGTCGTCCCGTATCCGGCCGCTCGCAGGTCGCCGACGAGCGCGACCGCCCGCAGCGAGTCGCCGCCGAGCGCGAAGAATCCGTCGCGCAGGCCGACCCGCTCGACGCCGAGCGCCCGCGCCCACAGTCCGGCCACCTCGGCCTGGAGGCCGTCGGCGGGCGCGACGAACTCGGTCACCGCCAGCGCCTCGGCGCCGGGTTCGGGCAGCGCCGCGCGGTCGACCTTGCCGTTCGGGGACAGCGGAATCGCGTCCAACACCACGAAGGCGGCCGGAATGAGGTAGGCGGCCAGCTCGGCCTCCAGCGCGGCGCGCAGGTCGGCCGGGGTCGGCCGCTCGTCCGCCGCCGCCACGTAACCGATCAACCGGTCGTCGCGGTGCACGACGACCGCCTGCCGCACCAGGGGGTGCCGGGTCAGGGCCGCCTCGATCTCGCCCGGTTCGATCCGGTGCCCACGGACCTTCACCTGCTGGTCGGAGCGGCCGAGATAGTCGAGCGTGCCGTCGGGCAGCCGGCGGGCGAGGTCGCCGGTGCGGTAGAGCCGGCCGCCGGCCGGGCCCCACGGGTCGGGGACGAACCGCTCGGCGGTCAGCGCCGGCTGGTTCAGGTAGCCGTCGCCCACGCCGAGGCCGCCGACGTGGAGCTCGCCGGGCACACCGTCGACCACCGGCACGCCCCACTCGTCGAGGACGTACAGTCGGGTGCTGCGGACCGGCCGGCCGATCGGCACCCGGATGAGCCCGTCGGCAGTGGTCAGCGCGTGGTGGGCGACGTCGTCCGCGCACTCGGTCTGCCCGTACGAGTTCAGCAGCGCGACCTGCGGGAACCGCGCCAGCCACCGGGCGGCCAGCTCAGCCGGGAAGGCCTCGCCGGTCACCACCAGCCGCCGCAGCGCGGCGCCGGGCGGCAGGGTGACGCCGCCGTCGAGCGCCGCGCGCAACAGCGTCGGCACGACCTCCAGAACGGTGACCTCGCCGTCAGCGACCAGGGCGAAGAGGGAGTGCGAGTCGCGCGCGACCGCCTCCGGGACGACCCGGACGCAGCACCCGGTGGCGGTGCCGGCCAGCATCTGCCAGATCGACACCACGAACGTGGGCGGCGCGTTCTGCGCGAGCGTGTCGGCCGCCGTCATGCCGAGGTCGGCCACCTTGGCGAGCAGGTGGTTGCCGGCGCCGCGGCGGGTGATCGACACGCCCTTCGGCCGGCCCGTCGAGCCCGACGTGTAGAGCAGGAAGGCCGGGTCCGACGGCTCGGGTTCCGGCGCCGGTTCGCCTTCGGGCACCGTCGTGGTCCCGTCGCCGGTCGTCAGAACCGGCAGGTCGGTGTCGAGCGCGGACTCGCGGTCCGCGACGACGACCCGGGCCCGGGCGTCGGCGAGCTGGAACGCGAGCCGCTTGACCGGGGTCTCGGGATCGAGGGGAAGGCAGACGCCACCCGCCCGCAGGACGGCGAGGACCGCGGTGACCCGCTCCACGACGGCCGGCAGGCAGACCGCCGCCACGACACCGGGTCCGACACCGCTGGCGCGCAGCCGGCCGGCCAACCGGTCGACGTCCGCGCCGAGCTGTCCCCAGCTGACGGTCCCGACGTCGCCGGCGAGCGCGGGCGCGTCCGGGGTCTCGGCCGCCCACTTCGCCAGTCCGCGCACCGGGTCGAAGGTGAACGGCTCCCGTTCGGCCGCGTCCGGTCCGGGGCCGGCGTGCGACAGCACCGACGCCCGCGCGTCGCCGTCGGCGTCCTGTGCCATCCGTTCCAGCACCGTGCGGTACATCTTCGCCAGCAGGGCGCCGTTCGCCCTGCTCATCACCCCGGTACGGGTCGTCAGGTTGATCCGGTCGGGCCGACAGTGCACGGTCAGGTCGAACTCGGTGTGCGACTGGCTGAGCGTCGCGCCGATGTCGCCGTCGGCGTCCTGCCGGCGCGGGCCGACCCCGGCCAGGTCCACGTAGTTGAACGCGGTCAGCACCTGCCGCCCGGCCGAGGAGTCCCGCTGGATCGCGGGCATCGGATACCGCCGGTGCGGCCACAACGCGGTCTCCTGGGCGAAGACGCCGCGAATCAGCTCCCGCCAGCGGGCGGCGGTCCGGTCCACGGCGAACGGCACCGTGTTGAGGTGCATGCCGTAGACCCGGCTCGCGCCCGCGAGTTCGGGGCGCGCGTCGGTCACCAGGCCGACATACCCGCGCCGGGTCTCGGTGAGCCGGCCCATCACCGCCACGTGCGCGGCCAGCAGGACGCTCTTGACCGGGACGCGCAGCCCGGCGGCCAGTTCCCGCAGCCGTGGCTCCAGGTCGTCGAGCGGCACCAGGTGCTGGTAGGGCACATCGTCCGGCCCGGCCCAGGCCGCGGGAACGCCGATCCCCTCTCGATCATCGACCACCGATCTCCAGTACGCGGCGTCCTCGTCCCCGGCCAGGGACCGCAGCTCGGCGGCGATGAAATCGGCATAGCGCACCGGCGGCGCCTCGTACGGGGCCGGTGTGTCCCCGGCGGCCAGCGCCCGGTAGGCCGCGTGCAGCTCGGCCTGGACCATCGCCAGGCCCCAGCCCTCGCTCAGCGCGTGCGGCAGGCCGAGGCCCAGCCACCAGCGGGTGTCCTCGAGGCGGGCGACGACCACCCGCAGCAGGGGCGTGCGTGCCACGTCGTACGGCGCGTTCTGGTCGGCGGCGAGCCGCTTCCGGAACTCCTCGTCGCGCCGGTCGGCCGGCACGTCGCGCAGGTCGTGCACGGTCACCGGCACGTCGGCCGGGCCGTGCACGACCTGCGTCGGCACCGAGTACCCGGTCAGGTGCAGCGAGGTGCGCAACGCGTCGTGCCGTCCGGTCACCTCGACCAGCGCGGCCCGCAGTGCCGCCTCGTCGAACTCGGAGCCGATCACCTCGTACGCCACGAAACTGCGGTAGGCCGTGGGATCCTCCAGCATCTCGACGACCATGCCGGCCTGCACCTGCGAGAGCGGGTACGCGTCCACCGCCGTCGGCGGCAGCTTCGTCCGGTCGTCGTCGCCGATCAGGGCGAACGGCGCGACCGGCTCGTCGTCGCCGGGGTGCCGGTCGCGGCCGGCCAGCCGATCGGCGAGCTCGGCGACGGTCGGGTGGCGGAACAGGTCGCGGACCGAGACGTCCAGCCCCTCCTCGCGCAGCACACCGACGGCGGCCAGCGCCCGCATCGAGTCGCCGCCCACGTCGAAGAACATGTCGTTGACGCCGATCGGGGTGCGGCCCAGCACCTCCTGCCAGATGGCCGCGATGCGGCTCTCCAGCGGGGACCGCGGTGGCTCGTACTCCGATTCGCCCTCCTCGCCGTCGTCGGCCGACGGCTGCGGCACCAGCGCGCCGTCGGCGCGGACCGCCGCCCGGTCCCCGGTGGCGAACAGGCGTGACCCGGCCGTCCCGAAGGCGTCCGGGCGGAAGCGGTCCGCCGTGAGCGCGGGACGCCCGGTGAAGCCGCGCGGCACGATGCCGCCCAGGTGGAGGTCGCCCGGCACACCGTCGGGCACCGGGCGGCCCTGCGCGTCCAGCACCCGCAGCTCGCGGCCGGGCAGCGGGTCACCGATCGGGAACCGCGCATCGTCGAGGTCGGCCGGCTCGAGCTGCCGCCAGCAGGCCCGCCGGTAGCGGCTGACCACCGCCGGGCCGTCGCCGTCTGCCGCCACCAGCGGGCGCAGGTCGTCCGGGTGGCCCGCGTCGCCGGTGAGCAGCACCAGGCGTACGGCGAGATCCTCGTCCCGCGCGATCGGCGCGGCCAGGTCACGCAGGTCGTCCGCCCGGCGCGACAGCACCGAGACCTCGTGCCGGCGCAGCCGGTCCAGCAGTCGCGCCGGGGTCTCGTCCGGCGGCAGCACGACCAGCCGGCCGCCGTACAGCAGCGCACCCCAGATGGGCAGCGGGTCGTCCGCCCAGCCGGCGTCGAGGGTCCAGGCGTCGAACTCGTCGAACTCGGCCGCCTGGTGCGCGGCGGTCACCTCGCTGAGCACGTCGACGTGGCTGACCACGGCGTACGGCTCGGCCGGGTCGACCAGCATCGCCGTCTCCGGGTCGACAGTCACCTCGGGCGCGGCGGCGTCGCCGGGACCGTCCGGCGCGACCGTGACCGGGTGCAGCGACGAGTCGCCGGTGACGATGGCGGTGAGCCCGAGTTCCCGGGTGGGTGCGAGGTCCGCGCCCGGCGCGAGCGGCAGATAGGCGCCGCCGGTCTTGAGCACGCCGAGCACCGCGCAGATCGCGTCGGCGCCGGGCGGCAGGCAGATGCCGGTCACCGTCTCCGGGCCCGCGCCGGCCGTGCGCAGCCGGTGGGCCAGGCGGTTCGCCCGCTCGTCCAGCTCGCGGTAGGTCAGCTCGGTGTCGCCGTCGATCACGGCGACGGCGGAGGGGGTCCGCGCCGCCCGGTCGGCGAACACCTCGTGCGGGGTCTGGCGCCGGCGTCCGCGCCCCGGGCGCCGGACCTTGCGCAGCGCCGTCCGCGGCTTCGACTCGGGCCCGAGCGTCGCGCGGGCGTCGCCGTCCGGATCAGCGGCCATGGCGGCGAGGACGTCGCGGAACATGCCGACGATCTGCCGCGCGCGCTCGTGGCTGAGCACGTGGCTGTTGCTGCGCAGGCTCAGGCGTCCGCCGAGGGTGACGATGCCGACCGCGAACTCGTTGGGCGCGTCGCTGAACGCCTGGCTGTCGTCGGCCGCCTCGGTGTCCATCCGGTGGAAGTCGAGGTAGCAGAAGAACACGTCGACCAGGCGGCCGGTGCCGGCCGGGCGCTCGATGGCGGGCATCGGGAAGTGCCGGTGGTCCCAGATCTCGATCTCGGTGTCCGAGACCTGGCGTACCAGGTCGCGCCAGGTGCGCGCGTCCGGGCGTACGGGAAATGGCAGGGTGTTGAGGAAGTTGCCGTAGACCCGGTCGCCGCCCGGCTCGGCCAGCCGGGTGTGCGTGACAAGTCCGGTGTGGAAGCCGGGCGCGGTGGTCAGCTGGCTCATCACCTTGGCGTGCGCCGCGACCAGCACGCTCTTCACCGACGTCCGCGCGGACGCGGCCAGGCGCCGTAGGCCCTCCTCCAGGTCGGCGTAGGACATCCCGGCGCGGACGACCTCGGCGGGCGCGTCCCGGTCGCCGCTCCACCCGGCCGGCATGGTCAGCTTCACGTGGTCGCGGACCATCTCTCGCCAGTACGCGCGGGTCCGCTCGGACTCCAGCGCCCGGCGCTCGGCCGCCACCGTGTCGGCGAACCGCACCGCCGGCGCGTCCCACCGCTCCGGCGCGGTCCCGTCGCGCAGCCGCCGGTAGCACTCCAGCACGTCCATCAGGAACAGCTGGTTGCTCCACCCGTCCAGCAGCGCGTGGTTCTGGGTGAAGCCACACAGCCACTCGGTGTCCGAGGTGACGTGGGCGTGCACCCGGAGCAGGGGCTCGTCGGAGGACAGGTCGAACAGGTCCGCCCGCTGCGCGGCCACGAACGCCGACATGTCGTCGAACTGTTCCCTGGCGTCGAGGTGCCGCAGGTCGCGCCACGAGCACGGCGCGGCGGCCACCCGGTGCACGAGCTGCATCGGCTCCGAGTAGCCGGTCAGCCGGACCGAGGTCCGCAGCACGTCGTGCCGCCGGATCACCTCGCGCACCGCCCGCTCGAACGCGTCCGGGTCGAAGCCCTGGTCGTCGCGCACCTCGTACACGTTGACGTTGTGGTAGCTGCGCCGGTCGTCGTGCCCGGCGAGCAGCTCGATCAGCATGCCCGACTGGTTCATCGACAGCGGGTACGCGTCGGCCAGCCCGTCCGGCAGCCGCTCCCGGTCCACGGCCGGCACCAGCTCGAACGGCGCCACCGCCGCGTGGTCGCCCGCGTCCAGCGCGTCCCGGCCGGTGAGCAGCCGCGAGACCGCCTCGACCGTGCGGTGCTGAAGGATCTCGCGGACCGACACGTCCCAGCCCTCGGCCCGCAGCGCGCCGATCAGGGCCACCGCCCGGATGGAGTCGCCGCCGAGGTCGAAGAAGTCGTCGCGGACGCCGGCCTCCCGGCCGAGCACCTCGGACCAGACCGCGACCAGACGCTCCTGCAACGGGGTGGCGGTCTCGAAGCCGCCCGACCCGGGCGCGGTCTCGTCCGGGGCCGGCAGGGCGTGCCGGTCCAGCTTGCCGTTGGCGTTCAGCGGCAGCCGATCGAGCTGCACGAACGCCGACGGCACCAGGTAGTCCGGGAGCGCGCGGGTGAGCCGCTCGCGGATCGACGTGCGGTTCATCTCGCCGTTCGCCACCAGGTAGGCGACGAGCTGCCGCTCGCCGTCCGGCCCGGTTTCGCGGGCCACCACCCGGCAGTCGGTGATCTCGTCGAGGCCGCCGAGTGTCGCCTCGATCTCCCCCAGTTCGACCCGGTAGCCACGAATCTTGAGCTGGCCGTCGCGGCGCCCGCGGAAGTCGACGGCGCCGTCCGGCAGCAGCCGCACGAGGTCGCCGGTGCGGTAGAGGCGCGCGCCGGGCGGACCGTACGGGTCGGGCAGGAACCGGTCGGCGGTCAGGTCCGGGCGGCCCAGGTAGCCCCGGGCGACGCCGGTGCCTCCGACGTACAGCTCACCCGTGACGCCGGTCGGCAACGGACGCAGGTCCCGGTCGAGGACCCGCATGACCATGCCCGGCAGGGGCGATCCGATCGGGACGACGTCGGGGACCGGCCCGTCGACCGGGTGGATGCAGGTGCCGACGGACGCCTCGGTCGGTCCGTACTCGTTGATCAGTTCGACCGCGGGCGCCTTCGCCTGCCAGGCGCGCACCACATGCCGGGTCAGCGCCTCGCCGGCGACGACAAGCACCGGAGCCAGGCGTGCCGCCTGGTCCGCGGCGAGCTGGGTGGTCAGCACCTCCAGGTGGCCCGGGGTCAGCTTGATGAAGCTGTACGGGCCGTGCCGGTCGAGGTGGGCGCCGAGTTCGCCGAGGTCCACCTCGTTCGGCACCATCGTCACCGGCTGCCCGGTGACCAGCGGTCCCCACAGATTCGGTACGACGAGGTCGAACGCGACCGAGGAGAAGAGCGGCGCGCCGCCGGTTCCCCGGGAGGCCAGGGTCCGCGCCGCCCACGAGACGTGGTTGGCGAGCCCTCGGTGCGACACGGCGACGCCCTTGGGGCGGCCGGTCGAGCCGGAGGTGTAGATGACGTACGCCAACTGGTCGGCAGCCGGCCTGGTCCGTCCGGTGACCGCGGGGCGGTCGGCGGGCAGGTCCTCGGCCAACAGCCGCCGGTCCGCGGGGACGTCGGCGACGCCGGGCAGGAGGTCCCGCTCGGTGATCACGACGGCGGCGTGGGCGTCCGCCACCATCCCGGCGACGCGCTCGGCCGGGAAGGCGGCGTCGAGCGGCAGGTAGGCGGCGCCCGCCTTCCAGGCACCGAGCAGGGCGGCGGCGAGTTCCGGGCCGCGGTCGAGCAGCACGGCGACGACCGACTCCGGGCCCGCGCCGCGGGCGGCGATCGCTGCCGCGTACCGCTCGGCGCGGTCGTCCAGCTCCGCGTAGGTGAGCGTGTGGCCGCCGGTCACCACGGCGGCGGCGTCCGGCGTACGGGCGGCCTGCTGCTCGAAGAGCTCCAGCACCGGCTGGTAGTCGCCGGGCAGCGGCGCGCCGACCGCCCGGTCCTGCTGGTCACGCAGTTCGTCAGGGGTGGCGAGCGCGATGGTGGCGTCGCCGTCCGGGTCGGCGGCCATCGCGGTCAGCACGGTCCGGAACAGGCCGGCGATCCGGTCGGTGTTCGCCGGGGTGAGCGAGCGGACGTCCGAGGTCAGGAAGATGTGCCCGGCCCGCGAGGAGACGGTCAACGGGAACTCGGTGGGGCTGTCGTCCAGCCCCTGGGTGGCGTCGACCAGCTCGGTGTCGATCTGACGGAAGTCCTGGTAGTTGAAGAAGACCTCGATCAGCCCCTGCCGGCCGGGGTTGTCGCGCTGGACCGCGGGCAGCGGGTAACGCCGGTGCGACCAGGACTCGACCTCGCGGCGGAAGGTCCGGGTCACCAGGTCGCGCCAGGTGCCCCGGATCGGGTCGAACGGGAACGGCAGCGTGTTGAGGTACATGCCGAAGACGCGGTCGGCGCCGAGCACCTCGGGGCGGGTGTCGTAGACCAGCCCGGCGTGCACCGCGGGCTCCTCGCTGAGCCGGCTGAGCACCTTGCCGAACGCGGACACCATGACGGCCTTCATGGACGCGCCGGCCTGGGCCGCGAGCCGCCGCAGCCCCGGCTCCAGGTCGGTCCACGGGATCCGGGTGTGGTACGCGGTCCGCTCGGCCACGCTCCGGTCGCCCCAGTCGCGCGGAAGGGTGAACTTCTCGTACCGGCCCACCACGTCACGCCAGTACGCCCGGGTCTCCGGCGAGTCGAGCGCGGTGAGCTCGCCGGCGATGGCGTCGGCGAAGCGCACCGCCGGCATCGGCTCGGCGTCGGGCTCCTGACCCGCGGCGATCCGCTGGTAGGCCCGCACCAGCTCCATCAGCATGGTGTGGTAGCTCCAGCCCTCCATGACCGGGTGGCATTCGGTGATCGAGAGCCACCACGAGTCGGGCTCGGTGACGTGCACGAAGAAGCGCATCAGGGTCGGCCGGGTCAGGTCGAACGGCCGGGCACGCTCGCTGGTCGCGAATTCCTGGAGCACGTGCTCGGTCCCGGCCGCGTCGAGCGTGCCGTGGTCGGTCCAGCCGATCGGCACCTCGGCCGTCCGGTGGACCAGCTGCATCGGCACCGAGTACCCGGTGAGGTGGACCGAGGTGCGCAGCATGTCGTGCCGGGCGACCAGCCAGGCGGCTGCGCGTTCGAAGGCGGCGAAGTCGAACGGCCGCTCATCCATGATCCTGAACGCGCTGGAGTTGTGGTAGTTGTTCTGCTGGTCGTCGGCCAGCATCTCGATGACCATGCCGGTCTGGATCTGCGACAGCGGGTAGGCGTCGACCACCCCGTCCGGGACCAGCGCCCGGTCGTCGTCGCTGATCAGCGCGAACGGCTCGACCAGGGCGTGGTCGTCGGCGACCAGGGGGGACCGCTCGCCCAGCAGGTCGGCGAGTTCGGCGACGGTACGCCTGTCGAACACGTCCCGCACGCTCAGGTCGAAGCCCTCGGCCCGTAGCGCGCCGACCAGGGAGACGGCGCGGATGGAGTCGCCGCCGAGTTCGAAGAAGCTGTCCCGGATGCCGACCCGGTCCACGCCGAGCACATCGGCCCACACCGCGCACAGCCG
>NZ_JBVJHM010000027.1:0-9520 GCF_055586805.1 Micromonospora sp. NPDC049201
CACCACACCGGAAACCCCCACCAGGAGGCCCCCGACCCGGGGCATTTCGTTCACATCCCCGCCGCTCTCGCGCCGGGCACTTTTACTACGTTACCTCACCGTCTCCGCCGTGTCAAACCGTGTGTCCCGGTCTGTCGTGCTTCGTACGGGTTGGCGCCCGGTGAACCCGCGCAGCGGTCAACCGCTGCGCTTGATCATCGGATTTGACAGGCCGGCCGTTGCGGTTTCCCGCAAGCTCGCCCGGTTCCCTGCCGGTCGACAACTCTACCCGGTCGGTTCCGCTCCGCCAAATCCGCCCTGCGGCGTTCCGGTGAGCCCCTCCCGGACCGCGTCCTCACGGGGTGGTGAGACCCCGTTCGAACTCGGTGCCTGCGTGGATCGGCGCCTCGGGCTTTCATCCCGTTTGCCCCGTTCCGCGCTGGCAGAGAGAAAGTTACGCGTCTGCGGGTTTGATCGTCAAATCCGGGGGGTAGCGTCCCGCGTCACATCATCACCAACGAGCTATCTGCCCAGTTCCGCGCGCTCGGCACGGCCACCAGCGGCGACGAGCCGGTCCGATCCTCACCGGCGGCGGGTCGCCAACCAGCCGCGTACGCCGAGGACACCGGCCGTCGTGCCGATCGCCAGTGACCCGGCGATGAGCAGCGCGTGCACCCAGAGGAAGCCGGTCGGCTCGCCCTCCCCGACGGTGCCGGCGGACCAGGCCCGCGGGTCGTTCCAGATCGCGACCGCGAACCTCGGCCAGATCACCCAGGTCCACACCCCGACCCCGACCAGGAACAACGACCAACCACGCGACAGAACCATGGTCGGCCAGTATGCCAGCGACCCGACCGCCGAGACCGGCGGTGCGGCCCGCCCGGTGCCGTCGCGGCGCCCGGGTTTCACCGGCTGCCGCCAGGGCACTGTTTCCGGTGCCGAGACGACACCGCGGAGGTGCCAGCATGAAGCCGTTCAGTCCGTGGGCCTGGCGCGATCCGTCCGCGCTCGCCGGGGGCTACGACCAGACCCGCCCGGGCGACGTGCCACGGCAGCGCGCCGAGGGGTCGGACGAGGGCGTCGACGCACCCGGCCCGGGCACCCCGATCGACCTGACCGGTTACCGGGTGGAGGCGACCGACGGGCGCATCGGCACGATCGACAAGGCGAACGAGGAGGCCGACGCCCGCTACCTGGTGGTGGACACCGGCCCCTGGATCTTCGGGAGGAAGGTGCTGCTGCCGGCCGGCACCGTGGCCCGGGTCGACCACCTGGACCGGGTCGTGCACGTGGACCGGAGCCGGGAGCAGGTCAAGGATTCTCCGGCGTTCGACCCGGACGACTTCGCGCGCGCCGACTACCGGGAGCGGGTCGGCACCTACTACTCGGAGAGCTACCGGCAGGGCTGAGCGCTACCGCAGGGCCGCCGCCGCACCGGCCTGACGACCAGGTACGCCACCGGCCGGTCCGGGTAAGCGATTGCGCCGACCCCGGGCCGGCCGGTTACGCTGCGGGCATGAGCAGTTCGCAGGCGTACCCGACGGCGTCCCCCGACGTCCGGCTCGGCGCGCTGCGACGCCGGCGGTCCCGCGACCGCCTGCGCTGAGCTTTTTCTCCTGCGACCGGCGGATCGAGCCGCCGGTCGTCGTCGATCGTCCTCGCTCCGCCGCCTTCCCGTCCGGTGATCCGCGCGGCGGATCGAGCGAGATCGGCGTACCCATGGATCTTGAGAAGTTGTTGACCGACCGGCTGGCGCCGGCGTTCGCGGCGGTGGCCGGCGGGCCGGTGGACCCGGTAGTGCGGCGCTCGCATCATGCGGACTTCCAGTCCGATGCGGCGCTCGCGCTGGCCCGGCGGCTCGGCCGGCCGCCGCGGGCGATCGCCGAGGAGGTACGGGAGCGCGCGGAGCTGGCCGACCTCTGTGCGTCGGTCGAGGTGTCCGGGCCGGGCTTCCTCAATTTGACGGTGGCCGACCGGGCGCTCGGCGCGCTGGTCTCCGCGCTGGCCGCCGACCCGCGGCTCGGGGTGCCGGTGGCCGCCGGGCCGGAGACCGTGGTGGTCGACTACTCGGGGCCGAACGTGGCCAAGGAGATGCACGTCGGCCACCTGCGTTCGACAGTGATCGGGGACGCGGCGGCCCGGCTGCTGGAGTGGTTGGGGCACCGGGTGCTGCGGGCCAACCACCTCGGCGACTGGGGGACGCCGTTCGGCATGTTGATCGAGCACCTGGTCGACCTGGGCGAGGCCGGGGCGGCGCGGGAGCTGTCGATGGGTGACCTGGACGCGTTCTACAAGGCCGCGCGGGAGAAGTTCGACGCGGACGCCGCGTTCCGGGACCGGTCCCGGCTGCGGGTGGTGGCGTTGCAGGGCGGGGACCCGGCGACGCTGCGGCTGTGGCGGCTGCTGGTGACGCAGTCCGAGAGCTACTTCCTGACCGTGTACGAGCTGCTCGACGTGACGTTGGCCGAAGCCGACTTCCGGGGCGAGAGCAGCTATCACGACCTGCTCGCGCCGACCGTCGACGAGTTGGACCGGCTCGGGTTGCTGCGGCGCAGCGACGGCGCGGACTGCGTGTTCCCGCCCGGTTCGGTGGGGCGGGACGGCGAGCCGCTGCCGCTGATCGTGCGCAAGTCCGACGGCGGGTACGGCTATCCGGCGACCGACCTGGCCGCGCTGCGGCACCGGACCGGCACGCTGGGCGCGACCCGGCTGCTCTACGTGGTGGGGCTGCCGCAGCGGCGGCACTTCGAGATGGTCTTCGCGGCTGCCGAGCAGGCCGGCTGGCTGGCCCCGCCGGCCCGCGCCGAGCACGTCGGTTTCGGGTCGATCCTCGGGCCGGACGGGCGGATGCTGCGCAGCCGGGCCGGTGGCTCGGTGAAGCTGGTCGGTCTGCTGAACGAGGCGGTGGAACGCGCGACCGCGTTGGCGCGGGAACGCAACCCGGAGCTGGGGGACGCGGAGGCCGCCGAGGTGGGACGCGCGGTCGGCATCGGCGCGATCAAGTACGCCGACCTGGCCGGTGACCGACGCAAGGACTACGTGCTGGACTGGGAGCGGATGCTGTCGCTGGACGGCAACACCGCGCCCTACCTCCAGTACGCGTACTCCCGGATCCGGTCGATCTTCCGGCGGGCCGGCGTGGCGGCGCGGCCCGACGCGGACGTCGCGCCGGTCGAGCCGGCGGAGCGGGCGCTCGCGTTCGAGCTTGTCGGTTTTCCGGCGGTGGTCGACGCGGTGGCCGGCAGCCTGGAGTTCCACCAGCTCGCCGGACACCTGCACCGGGTGGCGGTGGCGTTCAGCGCGTTCTACGAGCGGTGCCCGGTGCTGCGGGCCGACGGGCGGGTGCGGGAGAGCCGGCTGGCGCTGTGCGACCTGACCGCGCGGGTGCTGGGGCAGGGGTTGTACCTGCTCGGCATCCGCACCCCGGAGCGGCTGTGAGCGGGCCGGGTCAGCGGGCCGGCCAGGACTGCACCTCGACCAGGTTGCCCTCGGGGTCGCGCAGGTAGGCGGAGCGGACGCCCCAGCCGGGACGGTCGGCGGGTTCGGCCACCACCGCCCCGGCGGGCAGCGCGGTGACGGTGGCGTCCACGTCGGGCACCGGCACCACGACCAGCACGCCGCCGTCGCCCCGCCCGACCGGGAGCACCGCCTCGGCGGCCCGCCGGCCGAGCAGCGCGAGCACGGTCTCGCCACCGGCGTCGAAGCCGGCGTACTCGAACTCGTCGACCACCTTCTCCGGCTCGCCGAGCAGGGCGGTGTAGAAGGCGAGGGTGGCCGGGAAGTCGTCGGTGACGATGCGGGGATGCACGCTCATGGCCGGACCCTAACGGGCCGGCGTCTCCGGGAAGGCCCGCCATCCGCGCCGGCACGGGACCACCCGGCGCGCGGACAGCCGCTAGCGTGGCTCGGGACCGGACGAGAGGGAGGGACCATGGCGGATCGGCGTGCGGTGCTCGCCCCGGGCCGGGGCTACGACACCCGGGGTCCGCTCTTCGTCTACCTCGGTGAGGCGTTGCGCCGGCTCGGCTTCGACGTGCACGAGGTGACCTGGCAGCGGCTGGACGAGCTGCGCCTGGACGCGGCGCCCGGCTGGGTGGCCGCGCAACTGGCGCCGGTCCTCGACTCCGGCGTCGATCTGCTGGTCGGCAAGTCGCTGGGCAGTTTCGCCACCCCGCTCGCCGCCGAGCGGGGCATCCCGGCGGTCTGGCTGACCCCGCTGCTGCACGAGCCGGCCGTACGCGAGCCGTTGAGCCGCGCCACGTCGCCGTTCCTGCTGGCCGGCGGCACCGGGGACGCGAGCTGGGACGGTGCGGTGGCGCGCCGGCTCAGCCCGCACGTGGTGGAGGTGGCCGGCGCCGACCACTCGCTGATGGTGCCCGGCCCGCTGGCCGGCTCCGCCGAGGCGCTCGGGCGGGTCTGCACCGCCGTGGAGGAGTTCGCCCGCGACGTCGGCGGGGTGACCCCGGTCAGCGCTCGATGATCGCGCCCTTCTCGTCGATGCCGTGGGTGCGCCAGTAGACGTCCCACTCGTCGTCGACGTGCTGCGGGACCTTGCCCTCCGGGTAACGCACGTACGGCGCGGTCGGCTCCTGTCCGTCCGGGAAGCAGGCGCTGCCGCCCTGCCCGCCGACCGCGATGGCCGGATACTCGCCGTCGGCGCAGATGGCCTCCTCGAAGGAGCAACCGGCGGTGAGCATCAGGCCGCTCAGGGCGACCCCGGCCAGGGCGATCAGAGTTCGCGTTCGCATGGGGAGAATTCTGGCCGCCCCGGCCGTGGCTGCCATCCGTACGCGTACTCAGTCGTTGGGGTGCAGCAGCACCTTCGTCCAGCCCTGCTCACGCCGGTCGAAGTGCCCGTACGCCTCGGGCGCCTCGGCCAGCGGCAGCTCGTGCGAGACCAGGAACGACGGCCGGGCGCGGCCGGCGATGATCAGATCGCGGAGCTGCCGGTTGTAGCGCATCACCGGGGCCTGGCCGGTGCCCATCCGCTGGCCCTTGGTGAAGAACGTGCCGTACTGCCAGCCGATCCGGCCCTCCCGCGCCCGCTTGTCCGGACCGTTGGGGTCCTGCGGCACGTAGACGCCGACCACGCCGATCCCACCGGTGGAGCGGACCACGTCGACCAGGTTGTCCAGCACCAGCTCCGGGTGCTCCTCGCCGGACGGGTCGTGGGCCTGGTAGCCGACCGCCTCCACGCCGCAGTCGGCGCCCGCCCCGTCGGTGGCGTCCATGATCTGCCGCACCGGGTCGCCCTCGCCGAAGTTGATCGGAACGGCACCGATCTTCTCGGCCATGGCCAGGCGGTCCGCCTCCTTGTCGACCACGAACACCCGGTCCGCGCCCTTGATCAGCGCGCTGTGCGCGGCCATCAGCCCGACCGGGCCGGCGCCGAACACGGCGACCGTGTCACCGGGGGCCTGCCCGGCGAGTTCGGTGCCGTGCCAGCCGGTCGGGAAGATGTCCGACAGCATGGTGAAGTCGTTCTCGTGCTCGGTGCCCGGCGGCAGGCGCAGCAGGTTGACGTCCGCGTACGGCACACGCAGGAACTGGGCCTGCCCGCCGTCGTACGGGCCCATGTTGGCGTAGCCGTAGGCCGCGCCGTCCATCCCCTCGGTCGGGTTGGTGCGCAGGCAGAAGCTGGTCCAGCCGTGCAGGCAGTTGCGGCAGGTGCCGCAGGCGATGTTGAACGGCACGGAGACGCGGTCACCGACCTTGATCCGGGTGAGCGCGTCGCCGACCGCCTCCA
Source organism: Micromonospora sp. NPDC049201 (assembly GCF_055586805.1). Lineage (NCBI taxonomy): Bacteria > Bacillati > Actinomycetota > Actinomycetes > Micromonosporales > Micromonosporaceae > Micromonospora > Micromonospora sp. NPDC049201. Next base: position 5,726 of record NZ_JBVJHM010000027.1, read on the forward strand.
CCACGCCCATGTTCTCGTGGCCGAGGATCTTGCCCGCCTCGACCGAGGTGCGTCCCTCGTACATGTGCAGGTCGGAGCCGCAGATGTTGGTGGTGGTGATCCGGATGATCGCGTCGGTGGGGGCCTGGATGGTGGGGTCGGGCCGGTCCTCGACGGCGACGTCACGGGGACCGCGGTAGATGAGAGCTTTCACGGTGGGTCTCCAGATCTTTCGGAAGCAGGTCAGCTTGTAACCGATCTTCACGGCGTTTCCCGACTCCGGCGGCGTGACTCCCTACCCCCACCTTTCCCTTCAGGAAAGCCGAAAACCGGCGGAACGGGAAAACGGGCTGACCGCCGGGTCAGGAGCGCGGGTGAGTCGCCGGGTGCCCGCCGACGCCCACCTGACTGCCGCAGATGCGGCCCGTTCTAGTGGTAAGCCATTGCATCCGCAGAACATGATGAGAGTTTCCCGCCGCAGATGCGTACGGGTACGATGCCCCGCGTGACGGTGTTCCGGATCGGGGAGGCGGCGGAACTGCTCGGCGTCAGCGCGGACACGGTGCGCCGCTGGGTGGATGCCGGCCGGCTGCCCGCGTCCCGCGACGAGCAGGGCCACCGGGTGATCGACGGCGTGGAACTGGCCGGCTTCGTCCGCGAGCAGGCGGGCGGGCCGGACGGCCGGGCCGAGGAGTCCTCGGCCCGCAACCGCCTGCGGGGGATCGTCACCGCGGTCACCAAGGACACGGTGATGGCCCAGGTGGACATCCAGGCCGGGCCGTTCCGGATCGTCTCGCTGATGAGCCGGGAGGCGGTCGAGGAGCTGGGCCTGCGGGTCGGGTCGGTCGCGGTCGCGGTGATCAAGTCGACCACGGTGGTGGTGGAGCGGTCCACCCCGGCGCACCGGCCACGGCCGGGCGCGTGAGCCTGGCCGAGTGAAGCACGGGGAGGAGAGCCTGATGGGGGCACGTATGGTCCGCGCCGCGCTGGCCGGGGTGACGGCGCTGACGCTGGCCGGCTGCGGTGGCGGCACCGGCTCCTCGCCGGCCGGCTCGGCCTCCGGTTCCGGCGTGACCGGAACGGTGACGGTGTTCGCGGCGGCGTCGCTGACCGAGTCGTTCACCCGGATCGGCGAGGACTTCGAGGCGGCCAACCCGGGCGTGACGGTGCGGTTCAACTTCGCCGGCAGTTCCGCGCTGGCCAACCAGATCAACCAGGGCGCGCCCGCGGACGTGTTCGCCTCCGCCGCGCCGAAGAACATGCAGACGGTCACCGACGCCGGCAACGGCGACGGTTCCCCGGCCACGTTCGCGCGCAACCAACTGGTCATCGCGGTGCCCAGGGGCAACCCGAAGCGCGTCGCCGCGCTGGCCGACCTCACCCGGCCCGGGCTCAAGGTGGCGCTCTGCGCCGAGCAGGTGCCCTGCGGCGCGGCGGCGACCCGGGCCCTGAGCGCCGCACGGGTGCCACTCCGGCCGGTGACGCTGGAGCAGGACGTCAAGGGCGCCCTGTCGAAGCTGAAGCTCGGCGAGGTCGACGCCGCGCTGGTCTACCGCACCGACACCAGGGCCGCCGCCGCCGACGTGGACGGCGTGGAGTTCCCCGAGTCCGCCGGCGCGGTCAACGACTACCCCATCGTGGCGCTGAAGAACGCGGCCAACCGGCCCGGCGCGCGGGCCTTCGTCGCCTACGTGCGATCCGACCGGGGCACGGCGGTCCTGACCGGTGCCGGCTTCCAGGCGCCGTGACCTCGACCGGGGCACCCACCGCGGGCCGGGGCGGGCCGCCGCGTCGCCGTCGGGCGCAACGGGTGCCGGCGGCCCTGCTGGTGCCCGCCCTGGTGGGCCTGCTGTTCCTGGTGCTGCCGCTGGCCGGGCTGGTGGTCCGCGCGCCGTGGGCCAGCCTGCCGCAGCGGCTCACCGAGCCCGGCGCGCTGACCGCGCTCCGACTCTCGGTGCAGACGGCCACCGTCGCCACGCTGGTGTGCCTGCTGCTCGGCGTACCGCTGGCCTGGCTGCTGGCGCGGGCCCGGTTTCCCGGCCGCCGGTTGGTCCGCGCGCTGGTCACGGTCCCGCTGGTGCTGCCGCCGGTGGTCGGCGGGGTGGCCCTGTTGCTGGTGTTCGGGCGTCGGGGCCTGCTCGGCGGGTGGCTGGACGCCACGTTCGGTTTCACGCTGCCGTTCACCACCACCGGCGTGGTGGTCGCCGAGGCGTTCGTCGCGATGCCGTTCCTGGTGATCGCCGTCGAGGGTGCGCTGCGCGGGGCGGACACCCGCTACGAGGAGGCCGCCGCCACGCTCGGCGCGGGACGCTGGACCACGTTCACGCACGTCACGCTGCCGCTCGTGGCGCCGGGCGTGGCGGCCGGAGCGGTGCTGTGCTGGGCGCGGGCGCTTGGCGAGTTCGGTGCCACGATCACGTTCGCCGGCAACTACCCGGGCGTCACCCAGACCATGCCGCTGGCGGTCTACCAGACCATCGAGGGCGGGGACCTGGACGGCGCGGTCGTGCTCAGCCTGGTGCTGCTGACCGTGTCGGTGGCGATCCTCGCCGGCCTGCGTGACAAGTGGATCACCAGCGCATGAGCCCCGCCCCCGTCGTGGACGCGCACCTGGTCGTCGACCGGGGCACCTTCCGCCTGGACCTGCCGCTGCGCATCGACGCCGGCGAGGTGGTCGCCCTGCTCGGCCCGAACGGCGCCGGCAAGACCACCGCCCTGCGCGCCCTCGCCGGCCTGCAACCGCTGAGCGCCGGTCACCTCGCCCTCGCCGGGCAACCCGTCGACCGGCCCGACCGGAACCTCTGGACACCTGCCGAGCGGCGCCCGATCGGCGTGGTCTTCCAGGACCACCTTCTCTTCCCGCACCTGAGCGCACTGGACAACGTGGCTTTCGGGCCGCGACGCCACGGCGCGGACCGGCGCACCGCGCGGCGTCGGGCCGCCGACTGGCTCGACCGGGTCGGGTTGGGTGACCGGGCACGCAGCAGGCCCCGGCAGCTCTCCGGCGGGCAGGCCCAACGGGTCGCGCTCGCCCGCGCGCTGGCCGTCGACCCGATGCTGCTGCTGCTCGACGAGCCGCTCGCCGCGCTCGACGCCCGGACCCGGCTCGACACCCGCGCCGAACTGCACCGGCACCTCGGCGACCATCCCGGTGCCGCGCTGCTGGTCACCCACGATCCGCTCGACGCGCTCGTCCTGGCCGACCGGCTCGTCATCGTCGAGGACGGTCGGGTCGTGCAGGACGGCGACGCCGCCGACATCACCGCGCGGCCCCGCACCGACTACGTCGCCCGGCTCGTCGGCCTCAACCTCTACCGTGGCACCGCCGACGGCCGGACCGTCCGGGTCGGCGACCGGCTCACCCTCACCGTCGCCGACCCACTGCACGGCGACGCGTTCGTCGCGTTCCCGCCGTCGGCCGTCGCCCTGCATCCGAGCCGGCCCGACGGCAGCCCGCGCAACGCCTGGGCCGCGGTCATCGCCGGGCTGCAACGCCACGGCGACAACCTCCGCGTGCAACTGGACGGCCCGATCACGGTGGCCGCCGACGTCACGCCGGCCGCCGCCGCCCACCTCGATCTGGTACCCGGCCGGTCCGTGTGGGCCGCGGTGAAGGCCGCGGAGACCCGCGCCTACCCCGCCTGAGGTACGCCGAGGGCCGGCCTCCCGGGTGGGGAGACCGGCCCGTGACGAGCCGCCGGAAACCGGTCAGCGTTGCAGGGTCAGCAGACCCGGCCGGTACGGCAGCAGGCCGTAGTCGCCGCCGGAGTTGGTGGCCCGACCCTGGTAGAGCAGTTGCAGGTTGCAGGGGTCGAC
>NZ_JBVJHM010000028.1:0-7838 GCF_055586805.1 Micromonospora sp. NPDC049201
GGCTGGGGTGAGGGTGTCGGAATCCTGGTGTTGGAACGACTGTCGGATGCTCGTCGGCGGGGGCATCGGGTGTTGGCGGTGGTGCGGGGCAGCGCGGTCAACCAGGATGGCGCGTCGAATGGGTTGAGTGCGCCGAACGGTCCGTCGCAGCAGCGGGTGATCCGCCAGGCCCTGGCGAATGCGCGGTTGTCGCCGGGCGAGGTGGATGTGGTGGAGGCGCACGGCACGGGCACCACCCTGGGTGATCCGATCGAGGCGCAGGCGCTGATCGCCGCGTACGGCCAGGACCGGCCGGCGGGGCAGCCGTTGCGGTTGGGGTCGGTGAAGTCGAACATCGGCCATACTCAGGCGGCTGCGGGCGTTGCGGGGATTATCAAGATGGTCTTGGCGATGCGGCATGGGCTGATGCCCAGGACGCTGCACGTGGACGCGCCGTCGACTCATGTGGATTGGTCGGCTGGGTCGGTGCGGCTGCTGACCGAGGCTACGCCGTGGTCAGGGAATGGCCGGCTGCGGCGGGCTGGGGTGTCGTCGTTCGGGATCAGTGGCACCAACGCCCACCTCATTATCGAAGAACCCGAACCGCTCGAGTCGCTTCAGGTCACGCCGGCTGACACGGCGGCCTCTGACCAGGAGTCGGGTCATGAACCGGTCCCGCTACCCGGCGGGTTGGTGCCGTGGTTGTTGTCGGCCAAGACCGAGGTGGCGTTGCGGGCGCAGGCGCAGCGGCTGGCCCGGTTCGTGGACGACCGGCCCGAGGTAGAGCCGGCCGTGGTGGGGCACGGGTTGGCGGCCCGGTCGGTATTCGCGCATCGGGCGGTGGTCCTCGGCCAGCACCGGCAGGTGTTGGTGGATGGGTTGCGAGCGCTGGCCTCCGGTGGTCAGGCGTCGGGGGTGGTTGCCGGGGTCGCGGGGTCGGGTCGGTTGGCGATGGTGTTCTCCGGGCAGGGGAGTCAGCGCCTCGGGATGGGCCTGGGCCTGTATGAGGCCTATCCGGTGTTCGCTGAAGTGTTCGATCAGGTTTGCGCATCCTTCGACCCTCATTTGGAGCGGCCGTTACGGGACGTCGTCGCGGGCGAGGCGCAACTGTTGGACCAGACGGTGTATACCCAGGCGGGGTTGTTCGCGGTGCAGGTGGCCTTGTACCGGCTGGTCAGCTCGTGGGGGGTGGCCCCGCAGTGTTTGGCGGGGCATTCGATTGGTGAGTTGAGTGCGGCTCATGTGGCGGGGGTGTGGGATCTGGCTGATGCGGTGGCGGTGGTGGCCGCGCGTGGCCGTCTGATGCAGGCGCTTCCTGCTGGTGGCGCCATGGTCGCGTTGACCGCCAGCGACGTCGAGGCGCAGGAGTTGATTGCCGGGCACACCGACCTGGTGGGAGTGGCGGCGGTCAACGGCCCCCGTTCGACGGTGATCTCCGGCGACCAGAGCGTGGTGCTGGACCTTGCGCAGCAGTGGCGAGACGCCGGTGGTAGGGCCCGGCAGCTGCGGGTCAGTCACGCGTTCCACTCGCCGTTGATGGAGCCGATGCTGGCCGAGTTCGCCGACGTGTTGGGCGGGGTGGTGTGGCGGGAGCCGGCCATCCCGGTGGTGTCCGGCACCCCCGACGCAGACGTGACCCAACCCGAATACTGGCTGACGCACGCCCGCCACACGGTGCGGTACCACGACGCGGTGACCGCCCTACGCGAGCAAGGCGTGGATGTTTTCCTCGAACTGGGCCCGGACGGCACGCTGACCTCGATGGCCGACACCGACACCCCCGATGCAGGGGTGTGGCTGCCAGCGCTGCGAGCCGACCGGGACGAGCCGCAGACACTACTGACCGCTGTCGCTGGTGTTCACGTACACGGCGCGGCGGTGGACTGGCCGACGCTGCTCGACACGGGTGCCGGTCGGCGGGCTCTGGAACTGCCGACCTACCCGTTTCAGCGCCAGCGGTTCTGGCCACAGGCGACGCACCAGACAATCCCCAGCGTTATGGACACTCTGGATGCGGATTTTTGGCAGGCGGTGCAGCGGCAGGACGCGGCCGTGGTATTGCCGGTGCTGACATCGCTGCGACAGCGGCAGGCACGGGCGGCGTTGGACCGGTGGCGGTACCGGGTCGAATGGTCGGTGTTGGCTGACCAGCCGGACGGGGCGCTGTCGGGGGTATGGGCGCTGCTGGCTGTGAGCGGGGCTGGCGATGACCTCGCGGATGTGTTGTCGGCGGGTGGTGCCCGGGTGGTGCGGGTTGACCTTGATGATCTGGAGACCGGGCTGGCCGGGGTGCGGGCGTTGGCCGAGTCCAGGACGCTGGCTGGTGGCGTGGTATTGGCCGGCGCGGGTCGGGAATGCGCAGCGCAGCTGTTGGCGGTGGCACAGGCATGGGGTCCCGTGCCGTTGTGGGTGTTTACCCGAGGCGCGGTGAGCGTGGATGACAGCGACCCGATCAAGAATGTGTGGCAGGGCCAGGTGTGGGGTCTGGGCCGGGTTATTGGTGCCGAGCGGCCCGACCGGTGGGGCGGATTGATCGACCTGCCCGATGGAGTGTTGGACGAGACAACCTGGCGGTCCTGCTGCGCGGTGTTGGCTGGTTGGGGTGAAGACAACCAAGTGGCCGTGCGCGCCGACGGGGTGTACGGGATGCGGCTGCGGCGAGCCCCGGCTGCGCCGGGACAGGTGTGGCAGCCCTCAGGCACGGTGCTGGTCACCGGTGGGACCGGAGCGTTGGGTGCGCAGGTAGCCCGCTGGCTGGCCGAGCAGGGCGCAAGGCATCTGGTGCTGGTCAGCCGTCGTGGTCTGGCCGCCGTGGGCGCGCGGGAATTGGTGGCGGAGCTGGCCGCGGCAGGGGTGGGGGTGCAGGTGGCAGCCTGTGACGCGGCCGACCGCGACGCTATGGCTGAGGTACTCGCGGCGATCCCGGCCGAGCATCCGTTGACCGCAGTGGTGCACACTGCGGGGCTGCTCGACGACGGGGTGATCGGGTCGTTGACCGCCCAACGACTGGCCACGGTGGCCCGGTCGAAGATCGACGCGGTGCTCGCTCTTGATGAGCTGACCGCCGATATGGACCTGCAGGCGTTTGTGGTGTTCTCGTCGGTAGCAGCGCTGTTCGGCTCGCCAGGACAGGGCAATTACGCGGCTGCGAACGCGTTTATGGATGTGTACACCCAGCAGCGGCGAGCACAGGGCGCACCGATGGTTTCGGTGGCCTGGGGGACCTGGGCTGGCGGTGGGTTGGCGAACACCGATCTGGTCGAGGCACGGACCCGCCGAGGCGGGTTGATGGGAATGGACCCCGCAGTGGCGGTCACCGCTCTGGAACATTCCCTTGGCCAGGGGTACCTGGTAGTGGCCGATGTGGACTGGCACCGGCTGGTCGAGGCCAGCGCTGGGCGCCTCGGATCGTGGCTGACGGATCTTCCCGAGGCACGGGCGGTGGTCGCGGACCTGCCGAGTAGTGATGAGCCGTCGGCATGGCTGACGCGGTTGCGGCAAATTCCAAGCGGACAGCGGGAATCGATGGCACTGACCCTGATCCGAGAGCAGGCCGCAATGGTCCTCGGCCACACCGGGACTGCGCAGATACCCGCCGACCAAGTATTCCAAGAGCTCGGCTTCGACTCGTTGACTGCGGTGGAACTACGTAACCGGTTGGCTACCGTGACCGGGTTGTCGTTGCCGGCGACGCTGGTTTTCGACTATCCCACACCGGTGGTGTTGGCCCGGTATGTGCTGACGGAGTTGCTCGGTGAGCAAATCGACGTCGTCGTGCCGGTGGTGGGTGCGGGTGTTGATGAGCCGGTGGCGATTGTGGGGATGGGGTGTCGGTATCCGGGTGGGGTTGATGACCCGGAGGGGTTGTGGCGGTTGCTGGTTGAGGGTGTTGACGCGGTGGGTGGTTTTCCCGTGGATCGGGGTTGGGATGTCGGGTCGTCAGATGACCCGGGTTCGGGGGGGTCGGGGAGCGGCTTTGCGCGTAAGGGTGGGTTCCTGGCTGGTGCGGCGTTGTTCGATGCGGGGTTTTTCGGGATCAGTCCGCGGGAGGCTGTGGCGATGGATCCGCAGCAGCGGCTGTTGTTGGAGGTTTCCTGGGAGGCGTTGGAGCGGGCGGGGATCGACCCGTCGGGGCTGCGTGGGTCGGATACCGGTGTGTATGTGGGCACGAACGGCCAGGACTACATCTCGATGATCGGTGACGCGCAGACCGGCAGCGAGGGGCATCTGCTGACGGGTAATGCGGCGAGTGTGATGTCGGGGCGGGTGGCGTACACCCTGGGTTTGGAGGGCCCGGCGGTGTCGGTGGATACGGCGTGTTCGTCGTCGTTGGTGGCGGTGCATTTGGCGGCGCAGGCGTTGCGCTCGGGTGAGTGTTCGATGGCCCTGGCCGGTGGTGTGACGGTGATGGCCACGGCGGGAGCGTTCGTGGAGTTCTCCCGGCAGGGCGGGTTGGCCGCTGACGGGCGGTGCAAACCGTTCGCGGACGCCGCTGACGGCACAGGCTGGGGTGAGGGTGTCGGAATCCTGGTGTTGGAGCGGTTGTCGGATGCTCGTCGGCGGGGGCATCGGGTGTTGGCGGTGGTGCGGGGCAGCGCCGTCAACCAGGACGGCGCCTCCAACGGGTTGAGTGCGCCGAACGGTCCGTCGCAGCAACGGGTGATCCGCCAGGCCCTGGCCAACGCGCGGCTGACACCGGCCGACGTCGACGTGGTGGAAGCACACGGCACAGGCACCACCCTGGGTGACCCGATCGAAGCACAAGCACTCATCGCCGCCTACGGCCAAGACCGGCCCGCAAACGAGCCGTTGCGGTTGGGGTCGGTGAAGTCGAACATCGGCCACACCCAGGCAGCTGCGGGTGTCGCGGGGATCATCAAGATGGTTCTGGCGATGCGGCATGGGCTGATGCCCAGGACGCTGCACGTGGACGCGCCGTCGACTCATGTGGATTGGTCGGCTGGGTCGGTGCAACTACTGACCGAGGCCACACCATGGCCGGGCGGTGGCCGGCTGCGGCGGGCTGGGGTGTCGTCGTTCGGGATCAGCGGCACCAACGCCCACCTCATTATCGAAGAACCCGAACCGCTCGAAATCCCCGAAGAGACCGAGCCGTTCGAGCCGCCGCAACAGGACGCACCGACCGACCCGGCGGCCTCGGGTGAACAGTCGCCGGCGGTCCCGCTGCCGGAGGGTGGGGTGGTGCCGTGGCTGCTGTCGGCTAAGTCTGAGGTGGCGTTGCGGGCGCAGGCGCAGCGGCTGGCCCGGTTCGTGGACGACCGGCCCGAGGTAGAGCCGGCCGTGGTGGGACGCGGGTTGGCGGCCCGGTCGATGTTCGCGCATCGGGCGGTGGTCCTCGGCCAGCACCGGCCAGCGTTGATGGACGGGCTACACACGTTGGCCTCCGGTGGTCAGGCGTCGGGGGTGGTTGCCGGGGTTGCGGGGTCTGGTCGGTTGGCGGTGGTGTTTTCCGGGCAGGGGAGTCAGCGCCTCGGTATGGGCCTGGGCCTGTATGAGGCGTATCCGGTGTTCGCGGAGGCGTTCGATCAGGTTTGCGCGTCCTTCGACCCTCATTTGGAGCGGTCGTTGCGGGGCGTGGTTGCGGGTGAGCCGCGGCTGTTGGATCAGACGATGTACACCCAGGCGGGGTTGTTCGCGGTGCAGGTGGCGTTGTACCGGCTGGTCGGTTCGTGGGGGGTGGCCCCGCAGTGTTTGGCGGGGCATTCGATTGGTGAGTTGAGTGCGGCTCATGTGGCGGGGGTGTGGGATCTGGCTGATGCGGTGGCGGTGGTGGCCGCGCGAGGCCGTCTGATGCAGGCGCTTCCCGCTGGTGGCGCCATGGTCGCGTTGACCGCCAGCGACACGGAAGCCCACGACCTGATCGCCGGGCACACCGACCTGGTCGGGGTGGCGGCGGTCAACGGCCCCCGCTCGACGGTGATCTCCGGCGACCAGGCCGTGGTGTCGGAGTTGGCGCAGCAGTGGCGAGACGCCGGTGGCAGGGCCCGACAGCTGCGGGTCAGTCACGCGTTCCACTCGCCGTTGATGGAGCCGATGCTGGCCGAGTTCGCCGACGTGCTGGCCGGGGTGGTGTGGCGGGAGCCGACAATCCCGGTGGTGTCCGGCACGCCCGACGCAGACGTGACCGAACCCGAATACTGGCTGACGCATGCCCGCCAGACGGTGCGGTACCACGACGCGGTGACCGCGTTGCGCGAGCAGGGCGTGGATGTTTTCCTCGAATTGGGCCCGGACGGCACGCTGACCTCGATGGCCGACACCGATACCCCCGATGCAGGGGTGTGGCTGCCCGGGCTGCGAGCTGAACGGGACGAGCCGCAGACACTGCTGACCGCGGTCGCTGGTGTTCACGTACACGGCGGGACCGTGGACTGGCCGACACTCCTCGACACGAGTGTCGGTCGGCGGGCTGTGGAGCTGCCGACCTATCCGTTCCAGCACCAGCGGTTCTGGCCACAGTCGGCGGCGGCTGGTGTGGGGGACGCTCGGGTGTTGGGGCTGGGTTCGGCTGATCATGCGTTGTTGCGTGCGGCGGTGTCGTTGGCTGATGGGGACGGGGTGGTGTTGACCGGCCGGTTGTCGGTGTCGACACAGCCGTGGCTGGCTGATCATGTGGTGTTGGGTTCGGTGTTGTTGGCGGGCACGGCGTTCGTGGAGTTGGTGATGTACGCCGGGGACCAGGTCGGCTGTGCCGTGGTGCAGGAGTTGACGCTGCAGACCCCGTTGCTGCTGCCGGAGCAGGGTGGGGTGCAGGTGCAGGTGTGGGTCGGTGATCCCGACCAGGATGGTCGACGGCCGGTCAACGTGTACTCCCGACCGGAGGGCGCGGGGGGTTCGTGGACTCGGCATGCCACGGGTGTGTTGAGCCCGCAGGCCGGCCGGGTTGCGTCCGGGTTGGGGCAGTGGCCGCCGGCCGGTGCCGAGCCGGTGACGGTGGACGGCGTGTATGAGCGGTTGGCTGACGGCGGTTACGTGTACGGGCCGGTGTTTCAGGGTTTGCGGGCGGTGTGGCGTCACGACCGGGATGTGTATGCGGAGGTGGCACTGCCCGAACACGCCGCAGCGGACGGGTTCGGACTACATCCGGCGGTGTTGGACGCTGCGTTGCACCCGATCGGGTTGACCGGGCTGCTCGGCGACGACGGCGGTGGGGCGGTGTTGCCGTTCGCGTGGAGCGGGGTGCGGCTGCACGCGACCGGAGCGACCACCCTGCGGGTCCGGCTGACACCCGCCGGCGATGGGGCTATCGCGGTGGCGGCGTTCGACACCGCCGGCCAGCCGGTCCTGACCGCGGACTCGCTGGTGTTGCGGCCGGTGACCACCGACCAACTCGCCGCGGGGGTGCCGGATGCGGCGCAGTCATTGTTCGCGGTGGAGTGGGTGCCGCTACCGGACGCGGAACCCGATACCACGCCGGCGGCTACCGAACTGGTCTGGGCGTGGCATGGGCAGGTTGATGGTGAGCTGCCCCCCGTCGTGGTGGCCGAGCTACCAGCCCCGGGCGATGCTGTGGGTGTTGTCGAGGCTACGCATGTGGCGAGCGGGTTGGTGTTGGGTTGGGTCCAGGACTGGCTGGCTGATCCGGCCACGGACGGGTCCCGGTTGGTGGTGGTCACTCGTGGTGCTACCGATGGCAGTGACCTGGCTGCGGCTGCGGTGTGGGGGCTGGTCCGTTCCGCGCAGTCCGAGCATCCTTACCGGTTCATTCTGCTGGACCTCGACGACGCCACTGACCCCGGCAGTGAACTGGGCGGGATCCTCACGGCGGTGCTCGGCAGCGGCGAGCCGGAGATCGCGGTACGTGATGGTGACCTGTACATCCGGCGGTTGGTTCGGGC
>NZ_JBVJHM010000029.1:0-6836 GCF_055586805.1 Micromonospora sp. NPDC049201
GGTCACAGTCAGGGTGAGATCGCGGCGGCGTGTGTGGCTGGTGGCTTGTCGTTGGCTGACGGGGCCAGGGTGGTGGTGTTGCGGAGCCGGGCGATTGCGGCGTTGTCGGGGTTGGGGGGCATGGTGTCGGTGCCGGCGCCGTTGGACGAGGTGCGGGAGTTGATCGGCGGGTGGGGTGGGGACCTGTCGGTCGCGGCGGTCAACGGTCCGGCGCAGGTGGTGGTGTCCGGTACCACGACCGCGTGTGAGGAGTTCGTCCAGGCGCACGCGGAGCGGGGGGTGCGTCGGATCGCGGTGGACTATGCGTCGCATTCGCCGCAGGTGGAGGCGATCCAGGACCGGCTGCGAACCGATCTGGCTGATCTGCGGCCTCGTACCGGGCAGGTGCCGTTCTACTCGACCCTGGAGGCGGGGCAGGTCGATACCGCTGGTCTTGACGGGGAGTACTGGTATCGCAACCTGCGGCACCAGGTCCGGTTCGCGGAGGTGATCCAGACCCTGACCGAGGCCGGCCACCGCACGTTCGTGGAAGTCAGTTCGCATCCGGTGTTGGCGATGGCGGTGGAGCAGGCCGGTGAGGATCTGGTGGTGGCGGGCACGCTGCGTCGTGACGACGGCGGACGTGACCGTTGGCTCCGGTCGATGGCCGCCCTGCACGTGGCCGGTATCGCCATCGACTGGACCCCGGCGTTGGGTACCGGCCCGGCCCACACGGTTGCTCTGCCGACCTATCCGTTCCAGCATCAGCGGTTCTGGCCGCAGACCGTGGCCGGTGGTGTGGGGGATGCGCGGGTGTTGGGTCAGGGTTCGGTTGATCATGCGTTGTTGCGTGCGGCGGTGTCGTTGGCTGATGGGGATGGGGTGGTGTTGACCGGCCGGTTGTCGGTGTCGACACAGCCGTGGCTGGCTGATCATGTGGTGTTGGGTTCGGTGTTGTTGGCGGGCACGGCGTTCGTGGAGTTGGTGATGCACGCCGGGGACCAGGTCGGTTGTGCCCTGGTGGAGGAGTTGACGCTGCAGACCCCGTTGCTGCTGCCGGAGCAGGGTGGGGTGCAGGTGCAGGTGTGGGTCGGTGATCCCGACCAGGACGGTCGACGGCCGGTCAACGTGTACTCCCGGACAGAAGGCGCGGAGGGTGTGGGGGGTTCGTGGACTCGGCATGCCACGGGCGTGTTGAGCCCGCAAGCCGGCCGGGTCCCGTCCGGGTTGGGGCAGTGGCCACCGGCCGGTGCCGAGCCGGTGACGGTGGACGGCGTGTATGAACGGTTGGCTGACGGCGGGTACGTGTACGGGCCGGTGTTCCAGGGTCTGCGGGCGGTGTGGCGTTCCGACCGGGATGTGTACGCGGAGGTGGCACTGCCCGAGCAGGACGCAGCCGACGGGTTCGGGTTGCATCCGGCGGTGCTGGACGCTGCGTTGCACCCGATCGGGTTGACCGGGCTGCTCGGCGACGACGATGGCGGGGCGGTGTTGCCGTTCGCGTGGAGCGGGGTGCGGTTGCACGCGACCGGGGCGACCACGCTGCGGGTCCGGCTGACAGCGTCCGACGACGGCGGTATCGCGGTGGCGGTGTTCGACACCGCCGGCCAGCCGGTCCTGACCGCGGACTCGCTGGTGCTGCGGCCGGTAACCACCGACCAGTTGGCCGCGGGGGTACTGGATGCGGCGCAGTCACTGTTCGCGGTGGAGTGGGTGCCGCTACCGGACGCGGAACCCGACACCGCGCCAGCGGCTACCGAACTGGTCTGGGCATGGCATGGGCAGGTTGATGGTGAGCTGCCCCCCGTCGTGGTGGCCGAGCTACCAACTCCAGACGATGCTGTGGGTGTTGTCGAGGCTACGCATGTGGCGAGCGGGTTGGTGTTGGGTTGGGTCCAGGACTGGCTGGCTGATGCGGCCACGGACGGGTCCCGGTTGGTGGTAGTCACTCGTGGTGCTACCGATGGCAGTGACCTTGCCGCGGCTGCGGTGTGGGGGCTGGTCCGTTCCGCGCAGTCCGAACACCCCAACCGGTTCATCCTGCTCGACCTCGACGATGACACTGACACTGGCAGTGAACTGGGCGGGATCCTCACGGCGGTGCTCGGCAGCGGCGAGTCGGAGATCGCGGTACGTGATGGTGACCTGTACATCCGGCGGTTGGTTCGGGCCGGTAGTGGCCGCCTACTCCTGCCTGGTCCTGAGCGGTTGTCGTGGCGTCTGGATGTGTCGGAGCCAGGCAGCCTGGACAACCTCACGGTGGTGGACTGTCCAGAGGCGGTGGCGCCGCTGGCGGTTGGGCAGGTGCGGGTTGCGGTGCGGGCGGCGGGGTTGAACTTCCGCGACGTGTGGCTCGGGTTGGGCATGTCCCCGGATCCGACTGCGGTGATGGGTAGTGAGGCGGCCGGGGTGGTGCTCGAGACCGGGCCGGATGTGACGGGGGTGGTGGTCGGGGACCGGGTGTTCGGCATGTTCAACGGTGCGTTCGGGCCGGTGGCGGTCACCGACCATCGTCTCCTGGCCCGGATTCCGCAGGGCTGGTCGTTCACCCGGGCGGCGTCGGTGCCGATCGTGTTCCTGACCGCGTTCTACGCGTTGCGCGATCTGGCCGGTGTGCGGGCGGGGCAACGGATCCTGATCCACGCCGCCGCCGGCGGTGTGGGGATGGCCGCGGTGCAGTTGGCCCAGGCCTGGGGATTGCAGGTGTACGCCACCGCCAGCGCCGGCAAGTGGGACACCCTACGCCGGATGGGTGTGGACGGTACGCATCTGGCTTCCTCCCGCGATCTGGACTTCCGCCACAGCCTCCTGGCCGCGACCGGGGGACAGGGTGTGGATGTGGTGCTCAACGCCCTGACCGGCGAATTCGTGGACGCGTCACTGGATCTGCTGCCCCGCGGCGGCCAATTCGTAGAGATGGGTAAGACCGACATACGGGACCCCGCTCAGATCGCCAGAACCCATCCCGGAGTGGCGTACCAGGCGTTCAACCTGCCCGACGCCGGCGCTGACCGGATCAGGCAGATGCTCGGCGAGATCCTGGCCATGTTCGCCGCGGAGGTTCTGCAGCCCCTGCCGGTGAGGGTGTTCGAGGCGACTCGCGCGGTGCAGGCCTTGCGTTATCTGCAGGCGGCCCGTCATGTGGGCAAGGTGGTGCTGCGGCTACCGGCGGGGCTGGATGCGGGTGGCACGGTGGTGGTCACTGGTGGGACCGGGGTGTTGGGTGGATTGGTGGCCCGGCATCTGGTCACCACGCACGGAGTCGAGCGTCTGTTGCTGTTGTCGCGGCAGGGTTCGGCCGCGGCCGGGGCGGCGGAGCTGGTCGATGGCCTGACCGGGCTGGGCGCGCGGGTGCGGGTGATCGCGTGTGATGTCGCTGACCGGGATGCGCTGGCGGAGGTGTTGGCGGGGGTGCCGGTGGAGCATCCGGTGGTCGGGGTGGTGCACACCGCGGGAGTCCTCGACGACGGGGTGATCGAGGCGTTGACGCCGCAGCGGCTGGAGACGGTGTTGCGGGCGAAGGCTGACGCGGCGTGGTGGCTGCACGAGTTGACCCAGGACATGGATCTCGGGTTGTTTGTGGTGTATTCGTCGGCGGCGGCCACGCTCGGTTCACCGGGGCAGGGTAACTATGCCGCGGCCAACGCGGTTCTGGACGCCCTGGCGCTACGACGACAGACCACCGGCCTGCCCGGCCAGTCGTTGGCGTGGGGGCTGTGGGCCCAGCAGTCGGCGATGACCGGGCATCTCGACGAGGTTGACCTGGACCGGATGCGACGCAACGGCATCCTTCCTCTCTCCTCCGAGCAGGGCCTGGCACTGTTCGACACGGCAATACGCACCGACCAGCCGCAGCTGGTGCCGATCGGGGTGGACCTGTCCGCGCTGCGTCGCACCGGAACCGGTGGTGTGCCACCGCTGTGGCGGACATTGGCCGGCGGCTTCGGCTCGCCCCGCCGGGCGGCGACCACCACCGGCGCGCGGGTGGATCTGGCCGCCAGGTTGGCGGCTATGGGGGTTGAGGAGCGCCAGCGGACAGTCCTGGAGCTGGTGCGGGCACAGGCTGCGGTCGTGCTCGGCCATCCAGACCCCACGACGATTGATCCGGGCAGCGCGTTCCGTGAACTCGGCTTCGACTCGTTGACCGCGGTGGAGCTGCGTAACCGGCTGGCCGCCGCGACCGGGCTGTCGTTGCCGGCCACGCTGGTCTTCGACTACCCCACCCCCGCCGAACTCGGCCGGGAGTTGCGGACGCGAGTGGTGCCAGAGGAGAAGACGCCCGCAGATGCTCTGCATTCGGACCTGGACCGGATCGAACAGGCTATACGCACGTTGGCCCCGGGTGATGGCGGAGATCCGACGAAGCTGGCGGACCGCCTGCGTGAACTGGCGCGCAGGCTCGAGGCCCAGACGGGCGGCCACGGGGCAACCCCGGTGATCGACACCTATGCAGCCTCAGATGACGAGCTGTTCGACGTTCTCGACAAGATCGCAAGCTCCGAGGGAGGGCGTACGGCGTGAGCAACGATGAGAAGCTGCGGACATATCTGCGACAGGCCACGGACAACCTGCTGGAGACCCGACGACGCCTGCACGAGGTTCAGGATCGAGTAACCGAACCCATCGCCGTGGTCTCGAGGGCCTGCCCGGCTTCGGCTGGCTGACCGCGGTGGAACTACGCAACCGGTTGGCCGCCGTGACCGGGCTGCCGCTGCCGGCCACGCTGGTCTTCGACCATCCGACACCGACCGCCCTGGCCGACCATCTCCGGGTCCAGCTGTGGCCGGCCGAGCAGGCCGAGGCGCCGGCCGTCGCCGAGCTCGACCGGTTGGAGCGCGCGCTCGCGGGACCGGCCGTGGACGCGGATACGCGTGCCCAGCTCGCCCGGCGCCTCCAGGCGTTGGTTGTTCGGCTTACCACGCCGCTGCCCGCAGAGTCGACTGCTGGGCCCGACACCGATCTGGACGAGGTCACCGACGACGAGTTGTTCGAACTTGTGGACAACGAGCTCGGCTCGGCCTGAACGCCCGTACCCGCTCCGGAGGGACACCCGTGACCAACGATGACAAGCTGCGCGAGTACCTCAAGCGGACCGTAGCCGAGCTGCGCCAGGCCAACCGTCGGGTACAGGCCCTGGAGGCCGCCAGCGTCGAGCCGGTGGCGATCGTGGGGATGGGGTGTCGGTATCCGGGTGGGGTCGGTGACCCGGAGGAGTTCTGGCAGTTGCTGGTCGATGGTGTTGACGCGGTGGGTGAGTTCCCCGTGGATCGGGGTTGGGATGTCGGGTCGTCAGATGACCCGGGTCCGGCGGGGTCGGGGAGCGACTTTGCGCGTAAGGGTGGGTTCCTGGCTGGTGCGGCGTTGTTCGATGCGGGGTTCTTCGGGATCAGTCCGCGGGAGGCTGTGGCGATGGATCCGCGGCAGCGGTTGTTGTTGGAGGTTTCCTGGGAGGCGTTGGAGCGGGCGGGGATCGACCCGTCGGGGCTGCGCGGCTCGGGCACCGGCGTGTACGTGGGCACCACCGGGCATGACTACATCTCGATGATCGGCGATACACGGTCCGAGACCGAGGGATACGCGCTGACCGGGACCAACGCAAGTGTGGCATCGGGGCGGGTGGCGTACTCCTTGGGCTTGGAGGGCCCGGCGGTGTCGGTGGATACGGCGTGTTCGTCGTCGTTGGTGGCGGTGCATTTGGCGGCGCAGGCGTTGCGGTCGGGTGAGTGTTCGATGGCCCTGGCCGGCGGTGTAGCGGTGATGGCCACGCCGGGAGCGTTCGTGGAGTTCTCCCGGCAGGGCGGACTGGCCGCTGATGGGCGGTGCAAACCGTTCGCGGACGCGGCTGACGGTACGGGTTGGGGTGAGGGTGTCGGAATTGTGGTGTTGGAGCGGTTGTCGGATGCCCGCCGGCGGGGGCATCAGGTGTTGGCGGTGCTGCGGGGCAGCGCGGTCAACCAGGACGGCGCCTCCAACGGGTTGAGTGCGCCGAACGGGCCGTCGCAGCAGCGGGTGATCCGTCAGGCCTTGGCCAACGCGCGGCTGACGCCGGCCGACGTGGATGTGGTGGAAGCGCACGGCACGGGCACCACATTGGGTGATCCGATCGAGGCGCAGGCGCTGATCGCCGCGTACGGCCAGGACCGGCCCGCAGGGCAGCCGTTGCGGTTGGGGTCGGTGAAGTCGAACATCGGCCACACCATGGCAGCCGCGGGTGTCGCCGGGATCATCAAGATGGTCTTGGCGATGCGGCACGGCCTGATGCCCAGGACGCTGCACGTGGACGCGCCGTCGACACATGTGGACTGGTCGGCTGGCTCGGTGCGGCTGCTGACCGAGGCCGCACCATGGCCTGTCAACGGCCGGCCGCGGCGGGCCGGGGTGTCGTCGTTCGGGATCAGCGGTACCAACGCCCACCTCATCCTGGAGGAAGCCGAACCGATCGAGTCGCCGCAGGACACACCCGCCGACCCGGCGGGCTCGGGCCAGGAGCCGCCAACGGCTCCGCTGCCGGGCGGCGGGGTGGTGCCGTGGCTGTTGTCGGCTAAGACCGAGGTGGCGCTGCGGGCGCAGGCGCAGCGGCTGGCCCAGTTCCTGACCGATCGGCCCGAGGTAGAGCCGGTGACGGTGGGGCGGGCGTTGGTGGACAGCCGGGCAACCGGGTTCACCCATCGGGGTGTGGTGCTCGGCCAGCACCGGCAGGTGTTGGTGGATGGGCTACACACGCTGGCCTCCGGTGGTCAGGCGTCGGGGGTGGTTGCCGGAGTTGCGGGGTCTGGTCGGTTGGCGGTGGTGTTTTCCGGGCAGGGGAGTCAGCGCCTCGGTATGGGCCTGGGCCTGTATGAGGCGTATCCGGTGTT
>NZ_JBVJHM010000030.1:0-5368 GCF_055586805.1 Micromonospora sp. NPDC049201
GCCACCACCGCCCGCAACGCCGCAGCCACCCCCACCCGGGTGCCGTCAACAGCTACCCGCACCACCCGCGCACCATGCCCGAGCAGGATCTGCTCGATCCGCCCGATCCACCCCGACCCACCGTCATCAGCCGCCAGATCCGCGCCGCACACCACAAGCCACGTACCGTTCAGCGCCGCCTCAGGACCACCGGTCAACGGCTCCCACACAACCCGATACCGCCACGCGTCAACCAGCCGCCGATCCTCACGAGACCGCTGCCACGCCGCCAACGCCGGCAAAACCCCCGCCACACCCTGCTCATCAATCCGCAAAGTACTAGCCAAAGCCGCCACATCACCACGCTGCACCACCTGCCAAAACTCCGCATCAAACCCACCATCCCCACCCCCCACCGACACACCCCGCACCACCGGCCAAAACCGCTGACGCTCAAACGGATAAGTCGGCAGGGCAACCGTGTGGGTCGGGCCGGTGCCCAACGCCGGGGTCCAGTCGATGGCGATACCGGCCACGTGCAGGGCGGCCATCGACCGGAGCCAACGATCACGCCCACCATCGTCACGACGCAGCGTGCCCGCCACCACCAAATCCTCACCGGCCTGCTCCACCGCCATCGCCAACACCGGATGCGGACTAACCTCCACAAACGTGCGGTGGCCGGCCTCGGTCAGGGTCTGGATCACCTCCGCGAACCGGACCTGGTGCCGCAGGTTGCGATACCAGTAGTCCCCGTCAAGACCAGCGGTGTCGACCCGCGTCGCCTCCAGGGTCGAGTAGAACGGCACCTGCCCGGTACGAGGCCGCAGATCAGCCAGATCCGTGGACAGCCGGTCCTGGATCGCCTCCACCTGCGGCGAATGCGACGCATAGTCCACCGCGATCCGACGCACCCCCAACCCCGCGTGCGCCTGGACGAACTCCTCACACGCGGTCGTGGTACCGGATATCACCACCTGCGCCGGGCCGTTGACCGCCGCGACCGACAGGTCCCCACCCCACCCGCCGATCAACTCCCGCACCTCGTCCAACGGCGCCGGCACCGACACCATGCCCCCCAACCCCGACAACGCCGCAATCGCCCGGCTCCGCAACACCACCACCCTGGCCCCGTCAGCCAACGACAAGCCACCAGCCACACACGCCGCCGCGATCTCACCCTGACTGTGACCCACCACCGCCGCCGGCACCACACCCACCGAACGCCACAACCGCGCCAACGACACCATCACCGCCCACGACACCGGCTGCACCACATCCACCCGACCCAACAACACCGGATCAGCCAACACCTCCCGCAACGACCAACCCACCAACGGCGCCAACACCTCCCCACACCGCGTCATCGCCTCCGCGAACACCGGCTCCGCATCCCACAACGCCACCCCCATCCCCACCCACTGCGCCCCCTGCCCCGGAAACACAAACACCACACCCGACCCACCGCCCGCACCCGCCGCCACACCACGCACCACAGACGGCGAAACATCCACATCCCGCAACCCCGCCAGGAACCCATCAGCATCCCCAGCCACCACCACCGCCCGATGCGCGAACACCGACCGGCCCGCCAACGCCCGCCCGACCGTCACCGGATCCACCTCAGGCCGGTCGACCACAAACCCCGCCAACCGCTGCGCCTGCGCCCGCAACGCCACCTCAGACTTCGCCGACAACAACCACGGCACCACCCCACCGGCCGGCGAGGCCGGCTCATGACCCAACGCCGGGTCCGGTACGGCATCGGCCTCTTCCAGGATGAGGTGGGCGTTGGTGCCGCTGATCCCGAACGACGACACCCCAGCCCGTCGTGGCCGCCCGCCGTCCGGCCAGGGTGTGGCCTCGGTCAGCAGTTGCACCGAGCCGGTCGACCAGTCCACGTGTGATGAGGGCTCGTCCACGTGCAGCGTCTTGGGCATCAGTCCGTGCCGCATCGCCAAGACCATCTTGATGATTCCGGCAATGCCTGCGGCTGCCATGGTGTGGCCGATGTTCGACTTCACCGACCCCAACCGCAACGGCTGATCCGCCGGCCGGTCCTGGCCGTACGCGGCGATCAGCGCCTGCGCCTCGATCGGATCACCCAACGTGGTGCCCGTGCCGTGCGCCTCCACCACATCCACGTCGGCCGGCGACAACCGCGCGTTCGCCAAAGCCTGACGGATCACCCGCTGCTGCGACGGACCGTTCGGGGCACTCAACCCGTTGGAGGCGCCATCCTGATTGACCGCGCTGCCCCGCAGCACCGCCAACACCTGATGCCCCCGCCGGCGGGCATCCGACAACCGCTCCAACACCAACACCCCGACACCCTCACCCCAACCCGTACCATCAGCCGCGTCCGCGAACGGCTTACACCGCCCATCAGCAGCCAACCCACCCTGCCGAGAGAACCCCACGAACGCTCCTGGGGTGGCCATCACCGCTACACCGCCGGCCAGGGCCATCGAACACTCACCCGACCGCAACGCCTGCGCCGCCAAATGCACCGCCACCAACGACGACGAACACGCCGTATCCACCGACACCGCCGGGCCCTCCAAACCCAGGGTGTACGCCACCCGCCCCGACATCACACTCGCCGCGTTACCGGTACCGGAGAATCCATCCCCCGCAGAATCAGCCACACTCAACAACGTCGGATAGTCCTGCCCATGGGTACCGACATACACGCCAGTGTCCGACCCACGCAGCCCGGACGGATCGATCCCCGCCCGCTCCAACGCCTCCCAGGAAACCTCCAACAACAACCGCTGCTGCGGATCCATCGCCACAGCCTCCCGCGGACTGATCCCGAAGAACCCCGCATCGAACAACGCCGCATCAGTCAGGAACCCACCCTCGCGGACATACGTGGTCTCCGACCCCGCCGGACCCGGATCATCTGACGACCCGACATCCCAACCCCGATCCATGGGAAACTCACCCACCGCGTCAACGCCCTCGACCAGCAACTGCCAGAACTCCTCCGGGTCGCCCACCCCACCCGGATACCGACACCCCATCCCCACAATCGCCACCGGCTCATCAACACCCGCACCGACCGCCACCGGCGTAAGGACATCGGTCTGCTCACCAAGCAGCTCCGTCAGCACATACCCGGCCAACACCACCGGTGTCGGATAGTCGAAGACCAACGTGGCCGGCAACGACAGCCCAGTCGCGGCGGCCAACCGGTTACGCAACTCCACCGCGGTCAACGAGTCGAACCCGAGCTCACGGAACGCGCTGCCCGGATCAACCGCCGCGGGGTCGGCATGGCCCAGCACGACCGCGGCCTGTGCCCGCACCAGCTCCAGAACCGTCCGCTGGCGCTCCTCAACCCCCATAGCAGCCAACCTGGCGGCCAGATCCACCGGCGCGTCAGCGGTGGTCGCGGCCCGGCGGGGCGAGCCGGAGCCGCCGGCCAATGTCCGCCACAACGGCGGCACACCACCAGCCCTGGTGCGACGTAGCGCGGGCAGGTCCACCCGGATCGGCACGAGTTGCGGCTGGTCGGTGCGTATTGCCGTGTCGAACAGTGCCAGGCCCTGCTCGGAGGAGAGAGGAAGGATGCCGGCGCGTCGCATCCGGTCCAGGTCGGCCTCGTCGAGATGCCCGGTCATCGCCGACTGCGGGGCCCACAGCCCCCACGCCAACGACTGCCCCACCAGACCCGCGGTCTGCCGCCGTAGCGCCAGGGCGTCCAGGACGGCGTTCGCAGCGGCGTAGTTTCCTTGTCCCGGTGATCCGAGCGTGGCCGCTGCTGAGGAATACACCACGAACAACCCGAGATCCATGTCCTGAGTCAGTTCGTGCAGCCACCACGCCGCATCGGCCTTCGCCCGTAACACTGTCTCCAGCCGCTGCGGCGTCAACGCCTCGATCACCCCGTCGTCGAGGACTCCGGCGGTGTGCACCACCCCGACCACCGGATGCTCCACCGGCACCCCCGCCAACACCTCCGCCAGCGCATCCCGGTCAGCGACATCACACGCGGTCACCTGCACCCGTGCGCCCAGCTCGGTCAGGCCATCGACCAGCTCCGCGGCCCCGGCCGCTGCCGGGCCGCGCCGGGACAACAGCAACAGGTGCTCGACTCCGTGTGTGGTGACCAGATGCCGGGCCACCAATCCACCCAACACACCGGTCCCACCAGTGACCACCACCGTGCCACCCGCATCCAGCCCCGCCGGTAGCCGCAGCACCACCTTGCCCACATGACGGGCCGCCTGCAGATAACGCAGGGCCTGCACCCCGTGAGTCGCCTCGAACACCCTCACCGGCAAGGGCTGCAGAACCTCCGCGGCGAACATGTCCAGAATCTCGCCGAGCATCTGCCCGATCCGGTCAGCGCCGGCCTCGGACAGGTCGAACGCCTGATACACCACCCCAGGGTGATCCGCGGCGACCCGGGCCGGATCCCGCACGTCGGTCTTACCCATCTCCACGAACCAGCCACCACGGGGCAGCAGGTCCAACGACGCGTCCACGAACTCCCCGGCCAAAGCGTTGAGGACCACATCCACCCCCTCCCCACCGGTCACGGTCAGGAAGCCGCGGCGGAACTCCACATCCCGCGAAGACGCCAGATGCGTATCGTCCACACCCATCCCGCGCAAGATGTCCCACTTACCGGCGCTGGCGGTGGCGTACACCTGCAACCCCCACGCCCGGGCCAACTGCACCGCCGCCATCCCCACCCCACCGGCCGCAGCGTGGATCAGAATCCGCTGCCCCGCCCGCACACCGGCCAGATCCCGCAACGCGTAAAACGCGGTCAGGAACACGATCGGCACCGACGCCGCCCGAGTAAACGACCAGCCCCGCGGAATCCGGGCCAACAAACGATGGTCGGTGACCGCCACCGGCGCCAACGCACCGTTGAACATCCCGAACACCCGATCCCCGACCACCACCCCCGACACACCCGGCCCGGTCTCAAGCACCACCCCGGCCGCCTCACTACCCATCACCGCAGCAGGATCCGGATACATACCCAACCCGACCAACACATCCCGAAAGTTCAACCCCGCCGCCCGCACCCCAACCCGCACCTGCCCAACCCCCAGCGGCGCCACCGCCTCCGGACAATCCACCACCGCAAGGTTGTCCAGGCTGCCCGGCTCCGACACATCCAGACGCCACGACAACCGCTCAGGACCAGGCAGGAGCAGGCGGCCACTACCGGCCCGGGTCAACCGCCGCACACACAACCCACCATCGCGTACCGCGATCTCCGGCTCGCCGCTGTCGAGCACCGCCGTGAGGATTCTGCCCAGTTCACTGCCGGGGTCAGTGTCATCGTCGAGGTCGAGCAGGATGAACCGGTTGGGGTGTTCGGACTGCGCGGAACGGACCAGCCCCCACACCGCAGCCGCGGCAAGGT
>NZ_JBVJHM010000031.1:2500-5361 GCF_055586805.1 Micromonospora sp. NPDC049201
AGTAGCGGCGGACTCCTGAAATCTGCCGTGAATCTGCCAGGACCACCTGGTAAGCCTAAATACTTCCTGGTGACCGATAGCGGACAAGTACCGTGAGGGAATGGTGAAAAGTACCCCGGGAGGGGAGTGAAATAGTACCTGAAACCGTTCGCCTACAATCCGTCGGAGCCTTACGGGGTGACGGCGTGCCTTTTGAAGAATGAGCCTGCGAGTTAGTGGCATGTGGCGAGGTTAACCCGTGTGGGGGAGCCGTAGCGAAAGCGAGTCTGAATAGGGCGTATTCAGTCGCATGCTCTAGACCCGAAGCGGAGTGATCTAGCCATGGGCAGGCTGAAGCGCGGGTAAGACCGCGTGGAGGGCCGAACCCACCAACGTTGAAAAGTTGGGGGATGACCTGTGGTTAGGGGTGAAAGGCCAATCAAACTCCGTGATAGCTGGTTCTCCCCGAAATGCATTTAGGTGCAGCGTCGCGTGTTTCTTGCCGGAGGTAGAGCACTGGATGGTCTAGGGGGCCCACAAGCTTACCGAAATCAGCCAAACTCCGAATGCCGGTAAGTGAGAGCGCGGCAGTGAGACTGCGGGGGATAAGCTTCGTAGTCGAGAGGGAAACAGCCCAGATCACCAGCTAAGGCCCCTAAGCGTGTGCTAAGTGGAAAAGGATGTGGGGTCGCATAGACAACCAGGAGGTTGGCTTAGAAGCAGCCACCCTTTAAAGAGTGCGTAATAGCTCACTGGTCAAGTGGTTCCGCGCCGACAATGTAGCGGGGCTCAAGCACACCGCCGAAGCTGTGGCATTCACATTTCAACTTCGCGGCGCCTTGATGTGCCGTGCAGGTGTGTGGATGGGTAGGGGAGCGTCGTGCCGGGGGTGAAGCGACGGGGTGACCCAGTCGTGGACGCGGCACGAGTGAGAATGCAGGCATGAGTAGCGAAAGAAGGGTGAGAAACCCTTCCGCCGGATGACCAAGGGTTCCAGGGCCAGGCTAATCCGCCCTGGGTGAGTCGGGACCTAAGGCGAGGCCGAGAGGCGTAGTCGATGGACAACGGGTTGATATTCCCGTACCCGCGAAAGAGCGTCCCTGATGAACCTCGTTGTGCTAACCACCCGAACCGGAGGAGGTCTTCGGACCGAGTTTGGGGAGCGTGGGAACCTGGCGGGTAGTAGTCAAGCGATGGGGTGACGCAGGAAGGTAGCTGAGCCCGGCCGGTGGTTGTGCCGGGGTAAGCGTGTAGGCCGTGTCATAGGCAAATCCGTGACGCATGTAGGCTGAGACGTGATGCCGAGCCGATTCAGGTGAAGTCAGTGATCCTATGCTGCCGAGAAAAGCCTCTAGCGAGTTCTTAGCGGCCCGTACCCCAAACCGACACAGGTGGTCAGGTAGAGAATACCGAGGCGATCGGGCGAACTGTGGTTAAGGAACTCGGCAAATTGCCCCCGTAACTTAGGGAGAAGGGGGGCCGGAGACGTGAAGCCCCGCGCGGGTGGAGCGTTGTATGGCCGCAGAGAGCAGGGGGAAGCGACTGTTTACTAAAAACACAGGTCCATGCGAAGAAGTAATTCGATGTATATGGACTGACGCCTGCCCGGTGCTGGAACGTTAAGGGGACCTGTTAGCTCTTCGGGGCGAAGCGGAGAACTTAAGCGCCAGTAAACGGCGGTGGTAACTATAACCATCCTAAGGTAGCGAAATTCCTTGTCGGGTAAGTTCCGACCTGCACGAATGGCGTAACGACTTCCCCACTGTCTCAACCACAGGCCCGGCGAAATTGCATTACGAGTAAAGATGCTCGTTACGCGCGGCAGGACGGAAAGACCCCGGGACCTTTACTATAGCTTGACATTGGTATCTGAATTAGCTTGTGTAGGATAGGTGGGAGCCGGTGAAGTCCATACGCCAGTATGGGTGGAGGCAATCTTGAAATACCACTCTGGTTGATTTGGGTATCTAACTTCGGACCGTTATCCGGTTCAGGGACAGTGTCTGGTGGGTAGTTTAACTGGGGCGGTTGCCTCCTAAAGGGTAACGGAGGCGCCCAAAGGTTCCCTCAGCCTGGTTGGCAATCAGGTGTTGAGTGCAAGTGCACAAGGGAGCTTGACTGTGAGACTGACAGGTCGAGCAGGGACGAAAGTCGGGACTAGTGATCCGGCACTGGCATGTGGAAGCGGTGTCGCTCAACGGATAAAAGGTACCCCGGGGATAACAGGCTGATCTTCCCCAAGAGTCCATATCGACGGGATGGTTTGGCACCTCGATGTCGGCTCGTCGCATCCTGGGGCTGTAGCAGGTCCCAAGGGTTGGGCTGTTCGCCCATTAAAGCGGTACGCGAGCTGGGTTTAGAACGTCGTGAGACAGTTCGGTCCCTATCCGCCGTGCGCGTAGGATACTTGAGAAGGGCTGTCCCTAGTACGAGAGGACCGGGACGGACGAACCTCTGGTGTGCCAGTTGTCCCGCCAGGGGCACGGCTGGTTAGCTACGTTCGGAAGGGATAACCGCTGAAAGCATCTAAGCGGGAAGCTCGCTTCAAGATGAGGTATCCCACCACTCTTTGAGTGGGTAAGGCCCCCAGCTAGACGACTGGGTTGATAGGCCGGAAATGTAAGCCCGGTAACGGGTTCAGTTGACCGGTACTAATAGGCCGAGGACTTGACTACTAAGCTGCTACGCGTCCACTGTGCAACTCTGAACAAACACCAGACCCTTGTGGGTTGTTGGTTGATATGTTCATAGAGTTACGGCGGTCATGGCGGAGGGGAAACGCCCGGTTACATTCCGAACCCGGAAGCTAAGCCCTCCAGCGCCGATGGTACTGCACTCGGGAGGGTGTGGGAGAGTAGGACACCGCCGGACAATCTTCCAGT
>NZ_JBVJHM010000032.1:0-4140 GCF_055586805.1 Micromonospora sp. NPDC049201
ACCCACCCTCACCCCCACCGACAACTTCTTCGACCACGGCGGACACTCCCTCCTCGCCACCCGCCTCATCAGCCGCATCCGCAGCACACTCGGCGGCGACGTACCGATCCGCACGCTGTTCGAGTCCCCGACGCCCGCCGCACTCGCCACCCGGCTCGCCGCCACGCCGGCCGAGCGGCCACGGTTGCGCCACCGGCCGGACGACGACCCGGCCGCCCTGTCCGCCGGGCAACAACGTCTTCTGCTGCTCGACCGCATCGACGGTCCCAGCCCGACGTACACCATCGGTTTGCGCCTGACCTTCGACGGTGACCTCGACGTGCCGGCGCTGGCCGCCGCCCTCGGTGACGTCGTCGGCCGCCACGAGCCACTGCGCACGGTCTACCCGGACCGGGACGGCCAGCCGGCGCAACGCCTGCTGCCCGCCGACACCCCGGTCGACCTGCCCGTCACCACGGTCGGCGTGGCCGATCTGCCGACGGCGCTGCTCGATGCCGCCCGCGTGCCGTTCGACCTGGCGACCGACCTGCCGCTGCGCGCCGTCCTGTTCCGCCTCGGCCCGAGCGAGCATGTCCTGCTGCTGCTGATGCACCACATCGCGGCCGACGGCTGGTCCCTGGCCCCCCTGTCACGCGACCTCGTCACCGCGTACGCCGCCCGCCGCACCGGCGAGGCGCCGCGGTGGGAGCCGCTGCCCGTGCGGTACGCCGACTACGTCGGCTGGCAGCGCGAACTGCTCGGCGGCGTCGGCGACCCGGCGGCGCGGCTCACCGCCCAGACCCGCTTCTGGCAGGACACGCTGGCCGGCCTGCCGGAGCGGATCGCGCTGCCGGCGGACCGGCCGGACCCGGCGACCGCCACCCATCGGGGCGCGATGCTCGACCTGGCGCTGGACGCCGACCTGCACGCCGGCATCCTCGCGACCGCCCGCGCCGGAGGGGCCACCGTCTTCATGGTGCTGCTCGCCGGGCTCGCGGCCACCCTGGCCCGGCTCGGCACCGGCACGGACGTCCCGATCGGCACGCCGGTCGCCGGGCGCACCGACGAGAAGCTCGACGACCTGGTCGGCTTCTTCGTCAACACGCTGGTGATGCGCGTCGACCTGACCGGGAACCCGACCTTCGCCGACCTCGTCACCCGGGTCCGCGACGTCGCGCTCGACGCCTACGCCCACGACGACGTCCCGTTCGAGCATCTCGTCGAGGTGCTCAACCCGGCCCGGTCCCTGGCCCACCATCCCCTGTTCCAGGTCATGCTGGCGTTGCAGAACACGCCGGACGCCGCCTTCGACCTCGCCGACCTCCACGTGGAACTGCGGCCCGTCACCACCGGCACGGCCCGGTTCGACCTGTTCTTCAGCCTGCTGGAGCGCTACGACGCCGGGCGGGCCGACGGCCTGCGCGGCATCGTCGAATACGCCACCGACCGGTTCGACGCGGCGACCGTCGAGGCTCTGGTCGACCGGTGGCGGCGGCTGCTCGCCCAGGTCGTCGCCGACCCCGGCCGCCGGCTGAACGACATCGACGTGCTGACCGCCGACGAACGCGGTGACCTGGACCGCTGGGGCACCGACGCGGCGTCCTCCGCGACCGCCACGCCGATCGCCGACCAGATCGCCGCGCAGGCCGCCGCGACCCCGGAGAACGTCGCCGTCGAAGCGTCGGACGGCAGCCTGACCTACGCCGAACTGCTCCGCCGCGCCGACGACCTCGCCGCCACCCTGGCCCACCACGGGGTCGCCGCGGAGTCGGTCGTCGCCGTCGCGCTGCCCCGCTGCCTCGACCTCTACGTGGCTCTCGTCGCCGTGCTCCGCGCCGGCGCCGCCTACCTGCCGATCGACCTCGGCCACCCGGCGGAGCGGATCGGGTTCATGCTTGCCGACACCCGCCCCGCGCTGCTGCTCACCACCGATGCCCAGCTCGCCCGACACGGCACACCGGTCATCGGTCCGGAGTCGTGGTCGTCCGGCCACACTCTCGCCAGGCCCGTGGTCCGGCCCGACAATCCGGCGTACGTCGTCTACACGTCCGGCTCCACCGGCGCCCCGAAGGCGGTGGTCATGCCGTCCGGCGCGCTGGCCAACCTGCTGGCGTGGCAACGGGAGGAACTGCCGGGCGGGCCGGGTACCCGCACCGTGCAGTTCACCTCGGTCGGCTTCGACGTCGCCGCCCAGGAAATCTTCGGCGCCCTCACCACCGGTCGGACGCTGCTCGTCCCGGATGACGACACCCGCCGCAGCGGCGAGTTGCTGGCCGGCTGGCTGGAGGACAACGCCGCCACCGAGCTGTTCGCGCCGCAGCCGGTGCTGGCCGAGATCGCGGAGGCCGCCGCCGAGGGCGACCGCCGGCTCCTGGACCTGCACGTGATCGCACAGGCCGGCGAGGCTCTGGTGGTCGGGGAGCAACTGCGCCGCTTCTTCGCCACCCGCCCACACATCGGGCTGCACAACCACTACGGCCCGGCCGAGACCCACGTCGTCACCGGCACGCCGCTGACCGGCCCGGCCGGCGGCTGGCCGGTGCGCGCACCGATCGGCCAGCCCGTAGCCGGTGCCCGGCTGCTGGTGCTCGACGCCTGGCTCAATCCCGTACCGGTGGGCGTCGCCGGTGACCTCTACATCGGCGGTCCCGGACTCGCCCGCGGTTACCTGGGCCGTCCGAACCTGACCGCGGAGAGGTTCGTCGCGGGCCCGAACGGCTCCCGGCTCTACCGCAGCGGTGACCGTGCCCGCTGGCGCCCGGACGGTCAGCTCGAGTTCCTGGGCCGCACCGACGACCAGGTGAAGATCCGCGGGTTCCGGGTCGAGCCCGGTGAGGCCGCCGCCGTGCTGGCCCGCCATCCCGGACTGGTCCGCGCGACCGTGATCGCCCGCACGGACCAGCCCGCGGTGGTACGCCTCGTCGGCTACGCCGTACCCGCTCCGGGTTGGACCGGTACGCCCGGCGAACTGGTCGACTGGCTGCGTGACCGGCTGCCCGACTACCTGGTCCCCACCACGGTCGTGCTGCTGGACGCGTTGCCCGTCACACCGAACGGCAAACTCGATCGCGCCGCCCTGCCCGCTCCCGTGCACACGCCCGGGCGCGCCGCCCGCAACCCGCGCGAGCAGATGATCGCCGACCTGTTCGCCGAGGCGCTGGGCGTCGACGCGGTCGGCGTCGACGACAACTTCTTCGACCTCGGCGGCCATTCGCTGCTCGCGACCCGGCTGATCAGCCGCATCCGCACCACGATGGACGCGGACGTGCCGATCCGCGCGCTGTTCGAGACGCCCACCGTGGCCGGTCTCGCCGCCCGCCTCGACCCGGGCAGGGCACGCCGGCCACCGGTACGCCCGGCGACGAGCCGGCCGGAGCTGCTACCGCTCAGCTCCGCCCAGCGCCGGCTGTGGTTCCTGCACCGGCTGGAGGGCCCCAGCCCGACCTACAACATGCTCATCTCGTTCCGCCTCACCGGCGCCCTCGACAGCGCGGCACTCCGCCAGGCCCTGCACGACGTGGTCGCGCGCCACGAAGCGCTGCGCACCGTGTACCCCGAGGTCGACGGCCGGCCGTGGCAACGCATCGTGCCGACCGAGCAGGCCCGGGTCGAGTTCGACGAGGCCGACGTGACGCCGGAGCAGATGAAGGAACTGCTCGCGGCGGCCGCCCGGTTCGCCTTCGACCTCGCCACCGACCTGCCGCTGCGGGCCAGCCTGCTCCGGCTCGGCGCCGACGAGCACGTGCTGCTGCTCGTGTTGCACCACGTCGCGGGCGACGGCTGGTCGATGGCGCCCCTGTCGCGTGACATCGTCACGGCCTACGCCGCCCGGCACGGCGGCCGGCCACCGGACTGGACCCCCCTGCCGGTGCAGTACGCCGACTACACGCTCTGGCAGGAGGAACTACTCGGCGCCAAGGACGACCCGCACAGCCTGTTCGGCAGCCAGACGGCATACTGGCTGACCGCGCTCACCGGGCTGCCCGACCAGATCAACATCCCGGCCGTACGCACCCGCCCGGCCGCCGCCTCCTACCGTGGCGACCTCCTGAAGCTGCGCATCCCGGCCGACGTGCACGCGGGCCTCGTCCGGCTGGCCCGGGAGACCGGCACCACGGTGTACATGGTGTTGCTGGCCGGTCTGGGTGGGTTGTTGAGCCG
>NZ_JBVJHM010000033.1:0-3854 GCF_055586805.1 Micromonospora sp. NPDC049201
AGGCCCTGGAGGCCGCCAGCGTCGAGCCGGTGGCGATCGTGGGGATGGGGTGTCGGTATCCGGGTGGGGTCGGTGACCCGGAGGAGTTCTGGCAGCTGCTGGTCGATGGTGTTGACGCGGTGGGTGAGTTCCCCGTGGATCGGGGTTGGGATGTCGGGTCGTCAGATGACCCGGATCCGGCGGGGTCGGGGAGCGACTTTGCGCGTAAGGGTGGGTTCCTGGCTGGTGCGGCGTTGTTCGATGCGGGGTTCTTCGGGATCAGTCCCCGGGAGGCCGTGGCGATGGATCCGCAGCAGCGGCTGCTGCTGGAGGTTTCCTGGGAGGCGTTGGAGCGGGCCGGGATCGACCCCTCGGGGCTGCGCGGTTCGGACACCGGTGTATATGTCGGCGCCGCCGGGCAGGACTACATCTCGGTGATCGGTGACGCGCAGACCGGTAGCGAGGGGCATCTCCTGACCGGCAACGTGGCGAGTGTCATGTCGGGGCGGGTGGCGTACACCCTGGGCTTGGAGGGCCCGGCGGTGTCGGTGGACACGGCGTGTTCGTCGTCGTTGGTCGCGGTGCATCTCGCGGCGCAGGCGTTGCGGTCGGGTGAGTGTTCGATGGCCCTGGCCGGCGGTGTAGCGGTGATGGCCAAGCCCGGAGCGTTTGTGGAGTTTTCCCGCCAGGGCGGGTTGGCCGCTGACGGGCGGTGCAAACCGTTCGCGGACGCGGCGGACGGTACGGGTTGGGGTGAGGGTGTCGGAATTCTGGTGTTGGAACGACTGTCGGATGCCCGTCGGCGGGGGCATCGGGTGTTGGCGGTGCTGCGGGGCAGCGCGGTCAACCAGGACGGCGCCTCCAACGGGTTGAGTGCCCCGAACGGGCCGTCGCAGCAACGGGTGATCCGTCAGGCCTTGGCGAATGCGCGGTTGTCGCCGGGCGAGGTGGACGTGGTGGAGGCGCACGGCACGGGCACCACCCTCGGTGACCCGATCGAGGCGCAGGCTCTTATCGCCGCCTACGGCCAAGATCGACCGCCGGAGCAACCGTTGCGGTTGGGGTCGGTGAAGTCGAACATCGGCCACACCCAGGCGGCCGCGGGTGTCGCCGGGATCATCAAGGTGGTCCTCGCGATGCGGCACGGCCTGATGCCCAAGACGCTGCACGTGGACACCCCGTCCACGCATGTGGACTGGTCGGCTGGAGCGGTGCGTCTGCTGACCGAGGCCACGCCGTGGCCGGTCAACGGCCGGCCACGACGCGCTGGGGTGTCGTCGTTCGGACTCAGCGGTACCAACGCTCACCTCATCCTGGAGGAGACCGAACCGATCGAGATCCTGCAGGAGGCCGAACCGTTTGAGCCGCCGCGGGACACACCGGTTGACCCGGCGGCCTCGGGCCAGGAGCCGCCGACGCTGCCGGGCGGGGTGGTGCCGTGGTTGTTGTCGGCTAAGTCTGAGGTGGCGTTGCGGGCGCAGGCGCAGCGGTTGGCCGAGTTCGTGGTCGACCGGCCCGAGGTGGATCCGGTGGCGGTGGGGCGGGCGTTGGTGGACGGCCGGGCGACCGGGTTCGCGCATCGGGGTGTGGTGCTCGGCCAGGATCGGTCGGCGTTGGTGGACGGGTTGCAGGCGCTGGCCTCCGGTGGCCAGGCGCCGGGAGTGGTTGCCGGGGTCGCGGGGTCGGGTCGGTTGGCGGTGGTGTTTTCCGGGCAGGGTAGTCAGCGGGTCGGGATGGGTCTGGGCTTGTATGAGGCGTATCCGGTGTTCGCTGAAGTGTTCGATGAGGTCTGCGCGTCCTTCGACCAGCATCTCGAGCGGTCGTTGCGGGACGTGGTCGCGGGCGAGCCGCAGCTATTGGATCAGACGATGTACACCCAGGCCGGGCTGTTCGCGGTGCAGGTGGCGTTGTACCGGCTGCTCGGCTCGTGGGGGGTGGCCCCGCAGTGTTTGGCGGGGCATTCGATTGGTGAGTTGAGTGCGGCTCATGTGGCTGGGGTGTGGGATCTGGCTGATGCGGTGGCGGTGGTGGCCGCGCGGGGCCGGTTGATGCAGGCGCTTCCTGCTGGTGGTGCCATGGTGGCGTTGACCGCCAGTGATGCTGAAACGCAGGAGTTGATCGCGGGGCATACCGATTTGGTGGGCGTCGCGGCGGTCAACGGTCCTCGTTCCACGGTGATTTCCGGTGATCAGACCGTGGTGTTGGAGTTGGCGCAGCGGTGGCGAGATGGAGGTGGTAAGGCGCGGCGGTTGCGGGTCAGTCACGCGTTCCATTCGCCGTTGATGGAGCCGATGCTGGCCGACTTCGCCCACGTGTTGGCCGAGGTGTCCTGGCGGGAGCCGACCATCCCGGTGGTGTCCGGCACTCCGGGTGCGGATGTGACCGAGCCCGAATACTGGCTGACACACACCCGCCAGACGGTGCGGTACCACGGCGCGGTGACCGCCCTGCTTGAGCAGGGCGTGGATATCTTCCTCGAACTGGGCCCGGACGGCACGCTGACCTCAATGGCCGACACCGACACCCCCGATGCAGGGGTGTGGCTGCCAGCGATGCGCGCCGACCGCGACGAGCCGCAGACGTTACTGACCGCGGTCGCCGGTGTTCACGTACACGGCGGGACCGTGGACTGGCCGCTACTGCTCGGCACGAGTGCCGGTCCGGCCGAGGCCATGGGTGTGGGCGTGGCGGTGGGCGGGGCCATCGCGCTGCGGGCTGAGTTGCCTACCTACCCGTTCCAGCATCAGCGGTTCTGGCCGCAGACGGTGGCGGCTGGTGTGGGCGATGCACGGGTGTTGGGGCTGGGTTCGGCTGATCATGCGTTGTTGCGTGCGGCGGTGTCGTTGGCTGATGGAGACGGGGTGGTGTTGACCGGCCGGTTGTCGGTGTCGGCGCAGCCGTGGCTGGCCGATTACGTGGTGTTGGGTTCGGTGTTGTTGGCGGGCACGGCGTTCGTGGAGTTGGTGGTGTACGCCGGGGACCAGGTGGGTTGTGCCTCGGTGGAGGAGTTGACGCTGCAGACGCCGTTGCTGCTGCCCGAGCAGGGCGGGGTGCAGGTGCAGGTGTGGGTCGGTGACCCCGACCAGGACGGCCGACGGCCGGTCAACGTGTACTCCCGACCAGAAGGCGCGGAGGGTTCGTGGACTCGGCATGCCACGGGTGTGTTGAGCCCGCAGGCCGGCCGGGTGCCGTCCGGGTTGGGGCAGTGGCCACCGGCCGACGCGCGGCCGGTGGCTGTTGACGGGTTGTACGAGCGGTTGGCTGACGGCGGGTACGTGTACGGGCCGGTGTTCCAAGGTCTGCGGGCGGTATGGCGTTCCGACCGGGATGTGTACGCGGAGGTGGCACTGCCCGAGCAGGACGCAGCCGACGGATTCGGGTTGCATCCGGCGGTGTTGGACGCTGCGCTGCACCCGATCGGGTTGACCGGGCTGCTCGGCGACGACGATGGCGGGGCGGTGTTGCCGTTCGCATGGAGCGGGGTGCGGCTGCACGCGACCGGAGCGACCACGCTACGGGTCCGGCTCACACCGGCCGACGATGGGGCTATCGCGGTGGCGGTGTTCGACACCGCCGGCCAGCCGGTCCTGACCGCGGACTCGCTGGTGCTGCGGCCGGTGACCACCGACCAACTCGCCGCCGGGGCGCCGGATGCGGCGCAGTCACTGTTCGCGGTGGAGTGGGTGCCGCTGCCAGGCGCGGAACCCGACACCGCGTCGGTGACTGCCGAACTGGTCTGGGCGTGGCATGGGCAGGTTGGTGGTGAGCTGCCTCCGGTCATGGTGGCAGAGCTACCGGCTGCGGGCGATGCTGTGGGTGTTGTCGAGGCTACGCATGTGGCGAGCGGGTTGGTGTTGGGGTGGGTCCAGGACTGG
>NZ_JBVJHM010000034.1:0-3812 GCF_055586805.1 Micromonospora sp. NPDC049201
CCGGTGGTGTCGAACACCGCCACCGCGATACCACCATCGTCGGACGGTGTCAGCCGGACCCGCAGCGTGGTCGCTCCGGTCGCGTGCAACCGCACCCCGCTCCACGCGAACGGCAACACCGCCCCACCGTCGTCGTCGCCGAGCAGCCCGGTCAACCCGATCGGGTGCAGCGCCGCGTCCAACACCGCAGGATGCAGCCCGAACCCGCCGGTCTCGACGTGCTCGGGCAGTGTCACCTCGGCATACACATCCCGCTCGGAACGCCACACCGCCCGTAAACCTTGGAACACCGGCCCGTACACGTACCCGCCGTCGGCCAACCGTTCGTACACGCCGTCCACCGCCACCGGCCGCGCGTCGGCCGGCGGCCACTGCTCCAGCCTCGCCGGCACCCGACCGGCCTGCGGGCTCAACACACCCGTGGCATGCCGAGTCCACGAACCCTCCGCGCCCTCCGCGCCTTCTGGTCGGGAGTACACGTTGACCGGCCGTCGACCGTCCTGGCCGGGATCACCGACCCACACCTGCACCTGCACCCCGCCCTGCTCGGGCAGCAGCAACGGGGTCTGCAGCGTCAACTCCTGCACCACGGCACAGCCGACCTGGTCCCCGGCGTACATCACCAACTCCACGTACGCCGTGCCCGCCAACAACACCGAACCCAACACCACATGATCAGCCAGCCACGGCTGCGCCGACACCGACAACCGGCCGGTCAACACCACCCCGTCCCCATCAGCCAACGACACCGCCGCACGCAACAACGGATGATCAGCCGAACCCAGCCCCAACACCCGAGCGTCCCCCACACCAGCCGCCGCCGACTGCGGCCAGTACCGCTGATGCTGGAACGGATAGGTAGGTAGGGCAACCGGCTGGGTCGGGCCGGTATTCGTGTCGAGCAGTGTCGGCCAGTTCACCGTCGCGCCGTGTACGTGGATACCGGCGACCGCGGTCAGCAGTGTCTGCGGCTCGTCCCGTTCAGCTCGCAGCGCTGGCAGCCACACCCCTGCATCGGGGGTACCGGTGTCGGCCATTGAGGTCAGGGTGCCGTCCGGGCCCAGTTCGAGGAAAACATCCACGCCTTGCTCGCGCAGCGCGGTCACCGCGTCGTGGTACCGCACCGTCTGGCGGACATGCCCCACCCAGTATCCCGGCTCGGTCACATCCGCACCCGGGGTGCCGGACACCACCGGGATCGTCGGCTCCCGCCACACCACCCCGCCCAACACCTCGGCGAACTCGGCCAACATCGGCTCCATCAACGGCGAATGGAACGCGTGACTGACCCGCAACCGCCGCGCCTTACCACCTCCATCTCGCCACTGCTGCGCCAACTCCAACACCACATGCCGGTCACCGGAGATCACCGTCGAGTGCGGGCCGTTGACAGCCGCGACGCCCACCAGGTCGGTGTGCCCGGCGATCAGGTCGTGGGCTTGAGTGTCGCTGGCGGTCAACGCCACCATGGCGCCACCAGCGGATAGCGCCTGCATCAACCGGCCCCGCGCGGCCACCACCGCCACCGCATCAGCCAGATCCCACACCCCCGCCACATACGCCGCGCTCAACTCACCAATCGAGTGCCCCGCCAGACACTGCGGGGCCACCCCCCAGGAGCTGATCAGCCGGTACAACGCCACCTGCACCGCGAACAGCCCGGCCTGGGTGTACATCGTCTGATCCAATAGCTGCGGCTCGCCCGCGACCACGTCCCGCAACGACCGCTCGAGATGCTGGTCGAAGGACGCGCAGACCTCATCGAACACTTCAGCGAACACCGGATACGCCTCATACAAGCCCAGACCCATCCCGGCCCGCTGGCTGCCCTGCCCGGAAAACACCACCGCGAGCCGACCGGGCCCCGCGACCCCGGCAACCACTCCCGGCGCCTGGCCACCGGAGGCCAGCGCCTGCAACCCGTCCGCCAACGCCGACCGATCCTGGCCGAGCACCACACCCCGGTAGGGGAACCCGGTCGCCCGGCTGTCCACCAACGCCTGCCCCACCGTCACCGGATCCACCTCGGGCCGGTCGACCACGAACTCGGCCAACCGCTGCGCCTGCGCCCGCAACGCCACCTCGGACTTGGCCGACAACAACCACGGCACCACCCCGCCCGGCAGCGTCGGCGGCTCCTGGCCCGAGGCCGCCGGGTCAACCGGTGTGTCCCGCGGCGGCTCAAACGGTTCGGCCTCCTGCAGGATCTCGATCGGTTCGGTCTCCTCCAGGATGAGGTGGGCGTTGGTGCCGCTGATCCCGAACGAGGACACCCCGGCCCGCCGCGGCCGGCCGTTGACAGGCCAGGGTGTGGCCTCGGTGAGTAGCTGCACCGATCCGGTCGACCAGTCCACATGTGTGGACGGCTCGTCCACGTGCAGTGTCTTGGGCATCAGGCCGTGCCGCATCGCGAGGACCATCTTGATGATCCCGGCGACACCCGCGGCCGCCTGGGTGTGGCCGATGTTCGACTTCACCGACCCCAACCGCAACGGCTGATCCGCGGGCCGGTCCTGGCCGTACGCGGCGATCAGCGCCTGCGCCTCGATCGGATCACCCAGCGTGGTGCCCGTGCCGTGCGCCTCCACCACATCCACCTCGCCCGGCGACAACCGCGCATTCGCCAAAGCCTGACGGATCACCCGCTGCTGCGACGGACCATTCGGCGCACTCAACCCATTCGACGCGCCATCCTGATTGACCGCGCTGCCCCGCACCACCGCCAACACCCGATGCCCCCGCCGACGGGCATCCGACAGTCGTTCCAACACCAGAATTCCGACACCCTCACCCCAGCCTGTGCCGTCAGCGGCGTCTGCGAACGATTTGCACCGCCCGTCGGCGGCCAAGCCGCCCTGTCGGGAAAACTCCACGAACGCTCCCGCCGTGGCCATCACCGTCACACCGCCGGCCAGGGCCATGGAACACTCACCCGAGCGCAACGCCTGCGCCGCCAAATGCACCGCCACCAGCGACGACGAACACGCCGTGTCCACCGACACCGCCGGGCCCTCCAAACCCAGGGTGTACGCCACCCGCCCCGACATCACACTCGCCGCATTACCCGTCAGCAGATGCCCCTCGCTACCGGCCTGCGCGTCACCAATCACCGAGATGTAGTCCTGCCCGGTGGTACCCACATACACACCGGTATCCGACCCACGCAGCCCCGACGGGTCAATCCCCGCCCGCTCCAACGCCTCCCAGGAAACCTCCAACAACAACCGCTGCTGCGGATCCATCGCCACAGCCTCCCGCGGACTGATCCCGAAAAACCCCGCATCGAACAACGCCGCACCAGCCAGGAACCCACCCTCCCCTGCATAACTGGTCCCCGACCGCTGCCGATCGGGGTCGTACAGCGCCGCCAGATCCCAACCCCGATCCGCAGGGAACCCACCCACCGCGTCAACACCCTCGACCAACAACCGCCAAAACCCCTCCGGGTCACCCACCCCACCCGGATACCGACACCCCATCCCCACAATCGCCACCAGCTCATCAACACCCGCACCCACCGGCACCGGCGCAAGGACATCGGTCTGCCCACCAAGCAGCTCCGTCAACACGTACCCGGCCAGGGCGGT
This sequence comes from Micromonospora sp. NPDC049201, assembly GCF_055586805.1. Lineage (NCBI taxonomy): Bacteria > Bacillati > Actinomycetota > Actinomycetes > Micromonosporales > Micromonosporaceae > Micromonospora > Micromonospora sp. NPDC049201. The sequence continues at coordinate 3,588 of NZ_JBVJHM010000034.1, forward strand.
CGGTGTCGGATGGTCGAAGACCAGCGTGGCTGGTAGCGGCAGCCCGGTCACGGCGGCCAACCGGTTACGTAGTTCCACCGCGGTCAACGAGTCGAAGCCGAGTTCACGGAACGCCCGCTCGGGTGGGATCGCTTGGGCGCTGTCATGGCCGAGGGCTGTAGCGGCGTGGGTGCGTACCAGTTCGAGGATCTTCTGTTGGCGTTGCGGGCCGGTCAACGCCCGCAG
>NZ_JBVJHM010000035.1:0-2959 GCF_055586805.1 Micromonospora sp. NPDC049201
GCCCGCTCCAACGCCTCCCAGGAAACCTCCAGCAGCAGCCGCTGCTGCGGATCCATCGCCACAGCCTCCCGCGGACTGATCCCGAAAAACCCCGCGTCGAACAACGCCACACCAGTCAGAAACCCACCCTCACGGACATAACTGGTTCCCGACCGTGCCGGATCCGGGTCATACAACGACCCGACATCCCAACCCCGATCCATCGGCCATGGCCCGATGGCGTCGCCACCCGTGGCAATGAGATCCCAGAGCTGTTCCGGGGTATCTATGCCGGCCGAGAACCGGCAGGCCATCGAGACCACGGCGATGGGTTCGGTTACTCGATCCTGAATCTCCTGCAGGCGTCGCCGGGTCTCCAGCAGGTTGTCCGTGGCCTGTCGCAGATATGTCCGCAGCTTCTCATCGTTGCTCACGCCGTACGCCCTCCCTCGGAGCTTGCGATCTTGTCGAGAACGTCGAACAGCTCGTCATCTGAGGCTGCATAGGTGTCGATCACCGGGGTTGCCCCGTGGCCGCCCATCTGGGCCTCAAGCCTGCGCACCAGTTCACGCAGGCGGTCCGCCAGCTTCGTCGGATCTCTGCCATCTCCCGGGGCCAACGTGCGTATAGCCTGCTCGATCCGGTCCAGGTCGGACTCCAGAGCATTTGCGGGCGCCTTCTCCTCAGGCACAACTCGCGTCCACAGCTCGCGGCTGAGTTCGGCGGGGGTGGGGTAGTCGAAGACCAGCGTGGCCGGCAGCGACAGGCCGGTCGCGGTGGTCAGTCGGTTACGTAGTTCCACGGCAGTCAGCGAGTCGAAGCCGAGTTCGCGGAATGCGCTGTCCGGGTTGATCGTCGTTGGGTCGTGATGGCCGAGCACGACGGCGGCTTGTATTCGTACCAGTTCCAGGACTGTTCGCTGGCGCTCCTCGACTCCCATAGCGGCCAGCCTGGTGGTCAGGTCCATCCGGGTGTCGGTTGTGGTCGCCGTCCGGCGGGTCGGGCCGCCGGCCAATGTCCGCCACAACGGCGGCACACCACCAGCCCCGGTACGACGCAGCGCGGCAAGGTCCACCCGTATCGGCACAAGTTGCGGCTGGTCGGTGCGTATTGCCGTGTCGAACAGTGCCAGGCCCTGCTCAGGGGACAGGGGAAGGATGCCGGCGCGTCGCATCCGGTCCAGGTCGACCTCGTCGAGATGCCCGGTCATCGCCGACTGCGGGGCCCACAGCCCCCACGCCAGCGACTGCCCAACCAGACCCGCGGTCTGCCGTCGAAGTGCCAGGGCGTCCAGGACGGCGTTCGCTGCGGCGTAGTTTCCCTGCCCCGGTGATCCGAGCGTGGCCGCCGCTGAGGAATACACCACGAACAACCCGAGATCCATGTCCTGAGTCAGTTCGTGCAGCCACCACGCCGCATCGGCCTTCGCCCGCAGCACTGTCTCCAGCCGCTGCCGCGTCAACGCCTCGATCACCCCGTCGTCGAGGACTCCGGCGGTGTGCACCACCCCGACCACCGGATGCTCCACCGGCACCCCCGCCAACACCGCCGCCAGGGCGTTCCGGTCAGCGACATCACACGCGGTCACCTGCACCCGTGCGCCCAGCTCGGTCAGGCCATCGACCAGCTCCGCCGCTCCGGCCGCAGCCGGGCCGCGCCGGGACAACAGCAACAGATGCCTGACTCCGTGCGCAGCCACCAGATGCCGGGCCACCAATCCACCCAACACACCGGTCCCGCCAGTGACCACCACCGTGCCACCCGCATCCAGACCGGCCGGTAGCCGCAGCACGACCTTGCCCACATGACGGGCCGCCTGCAGGTAGCGGAGGGCCTGCAGTGCTTGGGCTGATTCAAATACGCTCACGGGTAGTGGCTGCAGGATCTCCGTGGCGAACATGTCCAGGATCTCGCCGAGCATCTGCCCGATCCGGTCAGCACCGACGTCGGGCAGGTTGAACGCCTGGTACGCCACCCCGGGGTGATCCGCGGCGATCCGGGCCGGGTCCCGCACGTCGGTCTTACCCATCTCCACGAACCGGCCACCACGGGGCAGCAGGTCCAACGACGCGTCCACGAACTCCCCGGTCAGAGCGTTGAGGACCACGTCCACCCCCTCCCCACCGGTCGCGGTCAGGAAGCCGCGGCGGAAGTCCAGATCGCGGGAGGAAGCCAGGTGCGTATCGTCCACACCCATCTGGCGTAGGGTGTCCCACTTGCCGGCGCTGGCGGTGGCGTACACCTGCAACCCCCACGCCCGGGCCAACTGCACCGCGGCCATCCCCACCCCACCGGCCGCAGCGTGGATCAGAATCCGCTGCCCCGCCCGCACACCGGCCAAATCCCGCAACGCGTAAAACGCGGTCAGGAACACGATCGGCACCGACGCCGCCCGAGTAAACGACCAGCCCCGCGGAATCCGGGCCAGGAGACGATGGTCGGTGACCGCCACCGGCGCCAACGCACCGTTGAACATCCCGAACACCCGATCCCCGACCACCACCCCCGACACACCCGGGCCGGTCTCGAGCACCACCCCCGCCGCCTCACTACCCATCACAGCAGTCGGATCCGGGGACATACCCAACCCGAGCCACACGTCGCGGAAGTTCAACCCCGCCGCCCGCACCGCAACCCGCACCTGCCCAACCGCCAACGGCGCCACCGCCTCCGGACAATCCAGCACCGCAAGGTTGTCCAGACTGCCTGGCTCCGACACATCGATACGCCACGACAACCGCTCGGCGCCGGGCAGGGATAGCCGGCCAGTACCAACGGCTCGCGTCAACCGCCGGGTGTAGAGGTCACCGGCGCGTACTGCAATCTCGGGTTCGCCGCTGTCGAGCACCGCAGTGAGGATCCCGCCCAGTTCACTGCCGTGGTCGGTGTCATCGTCGAGGTCGAGCAGAATGAACCGGTTGGGGTGTTCGGACTGCGCGGAACGGACCAGCCCCCACACCGCAGCCGCGGCAAGGTCACT
>NZ_JBVJHM010000036.1:0-2847 GCF_055586805.1 Micromonospora sp. NPDC049201
GGTGGAGGCGATCCAGGACCGGCTGTCCACGGATCTGGCTGATCTGCGGCCCTCCAGTGGGCAGGTGCCGTTCTACTCGACTCTGGAGGCGGCGCGGGTCGACACCGCTGGTCTTGATGGGGAGTACTGGTATCGGAATCTGCGGCATCCGGTCCGGTTCGCGGAGGTGATCCAGACCCTGACCGAGGCCGGCCACCGCACGTTCGTGGAAGTCAGTCCGCATCCGGTGTTGGCGATGGCGGTGGAGCAGGCCGGTGAGGATCTGGTGGTGGCGGGCACGCTGCGTCGTGACGATGGCGGGCGTGACCGTTGGCTCCGGTCGATGGCCGCCCTGCACGTGGCTGGTGTCGCCGTGGATTGGGCCTCGACTTTTGCTGGTGGTGTGCCCCGGCGTGTGTCGCTGCCCACGTACCCGTTCCAGCGTCAGCGTCACTGGCTTCCGGACATGTTGGCTGAGTCTCTTGGCCGTGGTGTCGTCCCGATCGAGCAGTCCCAGGACGCGGCCGAGCACCACGACATGGGGGCGAACGCGGCTGGTTTTGGTCTTGCCGGGAGTGGGCGTTCCGCGAGCCGGGGTGGCGGTTCTGGTGTAGCCGGTGTGAGGGTCGAGCCGGTGGCTGGCGGTGGGTGGCAGTTGCTTGATCTGATCCGTTTCCATGCGGCGGCGGTGCTTGGTCATGCCGACGCGCGGGATGTCGATGCTGATCGGAGTTTCAGGGAGCAGGGCTTCGACTCGTACGCCGCGGTCAAAATGTGTGATCGGCTCACCGCGGTGACAGGGCTGCGGCTGCCGAGCACCCTGCTGTTCAACTACCCCACCCCGGTGAAGCTGCGGGAGTATCTCCAGCGCCGGTTGGACGGGTTGTCTGAACCGGGAACCGAGCCGGTCGCCGTGGATACCGCGCTCGACGAGCCGGTAGCGATCGTGGGGATGGGGTGTCGGTATCCGGGTGGGGTGGATGACCCGGACGGGTTCTGGCAGTTGCTGGTCGACGGTGTTGACGCGGTGGGCGAGTTCCCCACGGATCGGGGGTGGGACCTGACAGCGCTGCACGACCCCGGTCGCTCGGAGACTCGGTACGGAACGTTCCTTGCCGAGGCGGGCATGTTCGACGCGGGGTTCTTCGGGATCAGTCCGCGGGAGGCTGTGGCGATGGATCCGCAGCAGCGACTGTTGTTGGAGGTTTCCTGGGAGGCGTTGGAGCGGGCCGGGATCGACCCGTCGGGGCTACGCGGCTCCGACACCGGCGTGTATGTGGGCCTCATGTACCACGACTACGCGATGCAGTTGGCGGCGAGCCCGGCCGAGACCGAGGGATACACACTGACCGGGACCAGCGCAAGCGTGGCGTCAGGACGGGTGGCGTACACGCTGGGTTTGGAAGGCCCGGCCGTGTCGGTGGACACGGCGTGTTCGTCGTCGCTGGTCGCGGTGCATCTCGCGGCGCAGGCGTTGCGCTCGGGTGAGTGTTCCATGGCCCTGGCCGGCGGTGTGACCGTGATGGCCACGCCGGGAGCGTTCGTGGAGTTCTCCCGGCAGGGCGGCTTGGCCGCTGACGGGCGGTGCAAACCGTTCGCGGACGCCGCTGACGGTACGGGTTGGGGTGAGGGCGTCGGAATCCTGGTGCTGGAACGACTGTCCGATGCCCGCCAGCGGGGGCATCAGGTGTTGGCGGTGGTACGGGGCAGCGCCGTCAACCAGGACGGCGCGTCGAATGGGCTGAGTGCGCCGAACGGGCCGTCGCAGCAACGGGTGATCCGTCAGGCTTTGGCGAACGCGCGGTTGTCGCCGGGCGACGTGGATGTGGTGGAGGCGCACGGCACGGGCACCACCCTGGGTGACCCGATCGAAGCGCAGGCACTCATCGCCGCGTACGGTCAGGACCGGCCCGCGGAACAACCACTGCGCCTGGGGTCGGTGAAGTCGAACATCGGCCACACCCAGGCAGCCGCCGGCGTCGCCGGGATCATCAAGATGGTTCTGGCGATGCGGCACGGGCTGATGCCCAAGACACTGCACATGGACGAGCCGTCCACACATGTGGACTGGTCGAGCGGATCGGTGCAGCTACTCACCGAGGCCGCACCATGGCCTGTCAACGGCCGGCCGCGGCGGGCCGGGGTGTCCTCGTTCGGGATCAGCGGCACCAACGCCCACCTCATCCTGGAAGAGGCCGAGCCGTTCGAGTCGCTTCAGGTCACGCCGACCGACCCGGCGGCCTCGGGTGAACAGTCGCCGGCGGTCCCGCTGCCGGAGGGTGGGGTGGTGCCGTGGCTGCTGTCGGCCAAGTCTGAGGTGGCGTTGCGGGCGCAGGCGCAGCGGCTTGCCCGGTTTGTGGCCGACCGGCCTGAGGTGGAGCCGGTGGTGGTGGGGCGCGGGTTGGCGGCCCGGTCGATGTTCGCGCACCGGGCGGTGGTCCTCGGCCAGCACCGGTCAGCGTTGATGGACGGGCTACACACGCTGGCCTCCGGTGGTCAGGCGCCGGGGGTGGTTGCCGGGGTCGCGGGGTCTGGTCGGTTGGCGGTGGTGTTTTCCGGGCAGGGGAGTCAGCGCCTCGGGATGGGCCTGGGCTTGTATGAGGCGTATCCGGTGTTCGCTGAGGCGTTCGATCAGGTCTGCGCGTCCTTCGACCGCCATTTGGAGCGGCCGTTACGGGACGTGGTCGCGGGCGAGCCGCAACTGTTGGATCAGACGATGTACACCCAGGCGGGGCTGTTCGCGGTGCAGGTGGCGTTGTACCGGTTGGTCAGTTCGTGGGGGGTGGCCCCGCAGTGTTTGGCGGGGCATTCGATTGGTGAGTTGAGTGCGGCTCATGTGGCGGGGGTGTGGGATCTGGCTGATGCGGT
>NZ_JBVJHM010000037.1:0-2578 GCF_055586805.1 Micromonospora sp. NPDC049201
TCGCCGACAACAACCACGGCACCACCCCACCGGCCGGCAGCGGGACCGCCGGCGGCTCCTGGCCAGAGCCCGCCGGGTCAGCCGATGCGACCTGCGGCAGTTCGATCGGTTCGGCTTCTTCGAGGATGAGGTGGGCGTTGGTGCCACTGATCCCGAACGACGACACCCCAGCCCGCCGCGGCCGGCCGTTGACAGGCCATGGCGTGGCCTCGGTCAGCAGCCGCACCGACCCGGTCGACCAGTCCACATGCGTGGACGGCTCGTCCACGTGCAGCGTCTTGGGCATCAGGCCGTGCCGCATCGCGAGGACCATCTTGATGATCCCGGCGACGCCCGCGGCTGCCTGGGTGTGGCCGATGTTCGACTTCACCGACCCCAACCGCAACGGCTGGTTTGCGGGCCGGTCCTGGCCGTACGCGGCGATCAGCGCCTGCGCCTCGATCGGATCACCCAGGGTGGTGCCCGTGCCGTGCGCCTCCACCACGTCCACGTCGGCCGGCGTCAGCCGCGCGTTGGCCAGAGCCTGGCGGATCACCCGTTGCTGCGACGGCCCGTTCGGGGCACTCAACCCGTTGGAGGCGCCGTCCTGGTTGACCGCGCTGCCCCGCACCACCGCCAACACCTGATGCCCCCGCCGACGGGCATCGGACAGTCGTTCCAACACCAGGATTCCGACGCCCTCACCCCAACCCGTACCGTCCGCGGCGTCCGCGAACGGTTTGCACCGCCCGTCGGCGGCCAACCCGCCCTGGCGGGAGAACTCCACGAACGCGCCCGGCGTGGCCATCACCGTCACACCACCGGCCAGGGCCATCGAACACTCACCCGAGCGCAACGCCTGCGCCGCGAGATGCACCGCGACCGCTGATGACGAACACGCCGTATCCACCGACACCGCCGGGCCCTCCAAACCCAGGGTGTACGCCACCCGCCCCGACATCACACTCGCCGCATTACCGGTCAGCAGATGTCCCTCGCTGCCGGTCTGCGCGTCACCGATCATCGAGATGTAGTCCTGACCGCTGGTGCCCACATACACACCGGTGTCCGACCCGCGTAACCCGGACGGGTCGATCCCCGCCCGCTCCAACGCCTCCCAGGAAACCTCCAACAACAACCGCTGCTGCGGATCCATCGCCACAGCCTCCCGCGGACTGATCCCGAAAAACCCCGCATCGAACAACGCCGCACCAGTGAGAAACCCACCCTGCCGGACGTAACTGGTCCCCGACCGCGCCGGATCCGGGTCATGCCCGGCATCCCAACCCCGGTCCACGGGGAAACCACCCATTGCGTCGACGCCCTCGAACAGCAGCTGCCAGAACCCGTCCGGGTCGTCAACTCCACCCGGATACCGGCACCCCATCCCCACAATCGCCACCGGCTCATCAACACCCGCACCCACCGCCACCGGCGCGACGGCCACGGCAGCGTTCTTGCCAAGCAGCAGGTCCATTAGATGGCCGGTCAACACCTGCGGGGTGGGATGGTCGAAGACCAGCGTGGCCGGCAACGACAGCCCAGTCGCGGCGGCCAACCGGTTACGCAACTCCACCGCGGTCAACGAGTCGAAGCCGAGCTCGCGGAACGCTCGATCAGGTGCGACCGCCTGAGCACTGTCGTGACCAAGGGCTGTAGCCGCGTGGGTACGCACCAGTTCCAGGACTGTCCGCTGGCGTTCCTCAACTCCCACAGCCGCCAGCCTGGCGGCCAGATCCACCGGCCTATCGGCGGTCGACGCCGCCCGGCGGGCGGAGCTACCAGCCAACGTCCGCCACACCGGTGGCACACCACCAGCCCCGGTGCGACGCAGCGCGGCAAGGTCCACCCGCATCGGCACGAGTTGCGGCTGGTCGGTGCGTATTGCCGTGTCGAACAGTGCCAGGCCCTGCTCGGAGGAGAGGGGAAGGATGCCGGCGCGTCGCATCCGGTCCAGGTCGGCCTCGTCGAGATGCCCGGTCATCGCCGACTGCGGGGCCCACAGCCCCCACGCCAACGACTGCCCAACCAGACCCGCGGCCTGCCGCCGTAGCGCCAGGGCGTCCAGGACCGCGTTGGCCGCGGCGTAGTTTCCCTGTCCCGGTGATCCGAGCGTGGCCGCCGCCGACGAATACACCACGAACAACCCGAGATCCGCATCCCGGGTCAGCTCATGCAGCCACCACGCCGCGTCGGCCTTCGCCCGCAGCACCGTCTCCAGCCGCTGCGGCGTCAACGCCTCAACCACCCCGTCGTCGAGGACGCCGGCGGTGTGCACCACCCCGACCACCGGATGCTCCACCGGCACCCCCGCCAACACCGCCGCCAGCGCGTTCCGGTCAGCGACATCACACGCCGTCACGCGCACCCGCGCACCCAGCTCGGTCAACTCACCGACCAACTCCGCCGCCCCGGCCGCGTCGGGGCCGCGCCGGGACAACAACACCAGGTGCCTGACTCCGTGTGTGGTGACCAGATGCCGGGCCACCAATCCACCCAACACCCCGGTCCCACCAGTGACCACCACCGTGCCACCCGCATCCAGACCGGCCGGTAGCCGCAGCACGACCTTGCCCACATGGCGGGCCGCCTGCAGGTA
>NZ_JBVJHM010000038.1:0-2176 GCF_055586805.1 Micromonospora sp. NPDC049201
GCTGCTGCGGATCCATCGCCACAGCCTCCCGCGGACTGATCCCGAAGAACCCCGCATCGAACAACGCCGCATCAGTCAGGAACCCACCCTCGCGGGCATAACTGGTCTCCGACCCCGCCGGACCCGGATCATCTGACGACCCGACATCCCAACCCCGATCCACGGGAAACCCACTCACCGCGTCAACACCCTCGACCAGCAACCGCCAAAAACCCTCCGGGTCATCAACCCCACCCGGATACCGGCACCCCATCCCCACAATCGCCACCAGCTCATCGACACCCGCACCCACCACCACCGGCGCGACGGCCACGGCAGCTTTCTTACCAAGCAGCAGGCCCGTCAGATGGTCGGTCAACACCTCCGCACTGGGGTAGTCGAAGACCAGCGTGGCAGGCAACGACAGCCCAGTCGCGGCGGCCAACCGGTTACGCAACTCCACCGCAGTCAACGAGTCGAACCCGAGCTCACGGAACGCGCTGCCCGGATCAACCGCCGCGGGGTCGGCATGGCCCAGCACAACCGCAGCCTGTGCCCGCACCAGCTCCAGAACCGTCCGCTGGCGTTCCTCACCCCCCATAGCCGCCAACCTCGCGGCCAGATCCACCCGCGCATCGGCGGTGGACGCCGCCCGACGGGTCGAGCCACCGGCCAACACCTGCCACAACGGCGGCACACCACCAGCCCCGGTACGACGCAGCGCGGCAAGGTCCACCCGCATCGGCACAAGCTGCGGCTGGTCGGTGCGTATTGCCGCGTCGAACAACGCCAGGCCCTGCTCAGGGGACATGGGAAGGATGCCGGCGCGTCGCATCCGGTCCAAGTCGGCCTCGTCGAGATGCCCGGTCATCGCCGACTGCGAGGCCCACAGCCCCCACGCCAACGACTGCCCCACCAGACCCGCGGCCTGCCGCCGCAGCGCCAGGGCGTCCAGGACCGCGTTCGCCGCGGCGTAGTTTCCCTGCCCCGGCGACCCGAGCGTGGCCGCCGCCGACGAATACACCACGAACAAACCCAGATCCGCATCCCGGGTCAACTCGTGCAGCCACCACGCCGCATTCGCCTTCGACCGCAACACCGTCTCCAGCCGCTGCGGCGTCAACGCCTCAACCACCCCGTCATCAAGCACGCCCGCGGTATGCACCACCCCCACCACCGGATGCTCCACCGGCACCCCCGCCAACACCTCCGCCAGCGCATCCCGGTCAGCGACATCACACGCCACCACCCGCACCCGCGCACCCAGCTCGGTCAACTCATCGGCCAACTCCGCCGCCCCGGCCGCGTCGGGGCCGCGCCGGGACAACAGCAACAGGTGCCTGACCCCGTGTGTGGTGACCAGATGCCGGGCCACCAACCCACCCAACACACCGGTCCCGCCAGTGACCACCACCGTGCCACCCGCATCCAGACCGGCCGGTAGCCGCAGCACCACCTTGCCCACATGACGGGCCGCCTGCAGATAACGCAGGGCCTGCACCGCGTGAGTCGCCTCGAACACCCTCACCGGCAGGGGCTGCAGAACCTCCGCGGCGAACATGGCCAGGATCTCGCCCAACATCTGCCCGATCCGGTCAGCGCCGGCCTCGGACAGGTCGAACGCCTGATACACCACCCCAGGGTGATCCGCGGCGACCCGGGCCGGGTCCCGCACGTCGGTCTTACCCATCTCCACGAACCGGCCACCACGGGGCAGCAGGTCCAACGACGCGTCCACGAACTCCCCGGCCAAAGCGTTGAGCACCACGTCCACCCCCTCCCCACCGGTCGCGGTCAGGAAGCCGCGGCGGAAGTCCAGATCGCGGGAGGAAGCCAGGTGCGTATCGTCCACACCCATCCGGCGTAGGGTGTCCCACTTGCCGGCGCTGGCGGTGGCGTACACCTGCAATCCCCACGCCCGGGCCAACTGCACCGCGGCCATCCCCACCCCACCGGCCGCAGCGTGGATCAGGATCCGCTGCCCCGCCCGCACACCGGCCAGATCCCGCAACGCGTAAAACGCGGTCAGGAACACGATCGGCACCGACGCCGCCCGGGTGAACGACCAGCCCCGCGGAATCCGGGCCAGGAGACGATGATCAGTGACCGCCACCGGCGCCAACGCACCGTTGAACATCCCGAACACCCGATCCCCGACCACCACCCCCGACACACCCGGCCCGGTCTCAAGCACCAC
>NZ_JBVJHM010000039.1:0-2173 GCF_055586805.1 Micromonospora sp. NPDC049201
CGAGGAGTGTCGGCCAGTCCACGGTCCCGCCGTGTACGTGAACACCAGCGACCGCGGTCAGCAGTGTCTGCGGCTCGTCCCGTTCAGCTCGCAGCGCTGGCAGCCACACCCCTGCATCGGGGGTGTCGGTGTCGGCCATTGACGTGAGCGTGCCGTCCGGGCCCAGCTCGAGGAAAACATCCACGCCCTGCTCGCGCAGCGCGGTCACCGCGTCGTGGTACCGCACCGTCTGGCGGACATGCGCCAACCAGTATCCCGGCTCGGTCACATCCGCACCCGGGGTACCGGACACCACCGGGATAGTCGGCTCCCGCCACACCACCCCGCCCAACACCTCGGCGAACTCGGCCAACATCGGCTCCATCAACGGCGAGTGGAACGCGTGACTGACCCGCAGCTGTCGGGCCCTACCACCGGCGTCTCGCCACTGCTGCGCAAGGTCCAGCACCACGCTCTGGTCGCCGGAGATCACCGTCGAGCGAGGGCCGTTGACCGCCGCCACCCCGACCAGGTCGGTGTGCCCGGCAATCAACTCCTGCGCCTCGACGTCACTGGCGGTCAACGCGACCATGGCGCCACCAGCAGGAAGCGCCTGCATCAGGCGGCCACGCGCGGCCACCACCGCCACCGCATCGCCCAGATCCCACACCCCCGCCACATGAGCCGCACTCAACTCACCAATCGAATGCCCCGCCAAACACTCCGGGGCCACCCCCCACGAACCGACCAACCGGTACAACGCCACCTGCACCGCGAACAACCCCGCCTGGGTATACATCGTCTGATCCAACAGCCGCGGCTCACCCGCAACCACGCCCCGCAACGACCGCTCCAAATGGCGGTCGAAGGACGCGCACACCTCATCGAACGCCTCCGCGAACACCGGATACGCCTCATACAGGCCCAGACCCATACCGAGGCGCTGACTCCCCTGCCCGGAAAACACCACCGCCAACCGACCAGACCCCGCAACCCCGGCAACCACCCCCGACGCCTGACCACCGGAGGCCAGCGCTCGCAACCCATCCACCAACACCTGCCGGTGCTGGCCGAGGACCACCGCCCGATGCGCGAATACCGACCGGGCCGCCAACCCGCGCCCCACCGCCACCGGCTCGACCTCGGGTCGGTCGTCCACGAACCGGGCCAGCCGCTGCGCCTGCGCCCGCAACGCCACCTCGGACTTGGCCGACAACAACCACGGCACCACCCCGCCGCCCGGTAGCGGGGCCGGTTCATGACCCGACGCCGTGTCCGGTGCGGGTTCGGCCTCTTCCAGGATGAGGTGGGCGTTGGTGCCGCTGATCCCGAACGAGGACACCCCGGCCCGTCGTGGCCGCCCGCCGTCCGGCCAGGGTGTGGCCTCGGTGAGTAGCTGCACCGAGCCGGTCGACCAGTCGACGTGTGTGGACGGCTCGTCCACGTGCAGTGTCTTGGGCATCAGGCCGTGCCGCATCGCGAGGACCATCTTGATGATTCCGGCGACGCCGGCGGCTGCCTGGGTGTGGCCGATGTTCGACTTCACCGACCCCAGGCGCAACGGCTGGTTTGCGGGCCGGTCCTGGCCGTACGCGGCGATCAGCGCCTGCGCCTCGATCGGATCACCCAGCGTGGTGCCCGTGCCGTGCGCCTCCACCACATCCACCTCGCCCGGCGACAACCGCGCATTCGCCAAAGCCTGACGGATCACCCGCTGCTGCGACGGACCATTCGGCGCACTCAACCCGTTGGAGGCGCCGTCCTGGTTGACCGCGCTGCCCCGCACCACCGCCAACACCTGATGCCCCCGCCGACGGGCATCCGACAACCGTTCCAACACCACAATTCCGATGCCTTCACCCCAGCCTGTGCCGTCGGCCGCGTCCGCGAACGATTTGCACCGCCCGTCGGCGGCCAAGCCGCCCTGTCGGGAGAACTCCACGAACGCTCCCGGTGTGGCCATCACGGTCACGCCGCCGGCCAGGGCCATGGAACACTCACCCGAGCGCAACGCCTGCGCCGCGAGATGCATCGCGACCAGCGACGACGAACACGCCGTGTCCACCGACACGGCCGGGCCTTCTAGGCCCAGCGTGTATGCCACCCGTCCCGACGCCACACTTCCGCTGGTCCCGGTGCCATACCCCTCGGTCTCGGCCGGGCTCGCCGCCAACTGCATGGCGTAGTCGTGGTA
>NZ_JBVJHM010000040.1:0-1982 GCF_055586805.1 Micromonospora sp. NPDC049201
TCCTCAACAACGAAGGACACGTCACGCTCGACGACGAATCCCTCATCAGCGACAACGACCCCACCAACTGCGCCAACACCGTCAAGGACTGCTTCGCCTGATCGCACCACCACATAACCGGGAGCCCTCCTTCCGCCCCGCCCGGGCGGAAGGAGGGCTACCAGCAAGCCGGCAGGCGCCGGGGCGCACCCGCCCGGAGGTCGCCACGTCGGGCGAAACGGCGTCGAGCGACCTTGTGGGCACCATCGGGTCATCCCGCCCTCGCTGCGTCAGCCCGTCCCACCCGCACCCTTATGCGGGTTTTTTTCGTATCTGGTCACGAGGCGAACAAAGTTCTCATAAGTTCGTCTTCAGCAGCTACAACCGATTTGTAGCGAAGGCCGCCTCGCCGTGGCGAAGCGACCTTGTCAGGTACAAGGAGAGGGCAGAGAGCTCCGATGTCCAACTACCTTCGCAATAACAATGACGCCAGCACCCGCGAGACCAGTTCCCCGCTCCGGCGCCGCCGGCTGTGGCTCGCCACCGGCGTCGTGGGCCTGACCGGAGCGGTCAGCCTCGCCGGCGTTGCCTACGCGACCACCGGGGTGACCGGTCCGCACCGGCTCGCCGACGTGAAGTGGTCGACCGCGCAGCAGCTCAGCGACAGTGACCACGGCGACGAGGCCACCGGGGACGAGCACGGCAAGGACGAGCACGGCAAGGAGGGCAAGGACGAGCACGGCCAGGAAGGCCGGGACCGGGGTGAGTGGGGCCAGGACCGCGGCGAGTGGGGCGGCGAGGGTGACGACGGCAAGGCCCGCGAGGTTCCCTGCGACGACGACGCCCTGGTCGACGCGCTCGAACTGACCAACCGCGACCACGGCGGCACCCTCAAACTCGCCGAGAACTGCACCTACGAACTCGGCGTCAAGGACCGCAAGGTCGGCGGCGGCCTGCCCGAGATCACCCAGGACGTCACCATCAAGGGCAACGGCTCCACCATCAAGCGCGACGCCGAGGACACCTTCCGCATCTTCCGCGTCGACGACGGCGGCCACCTCACGCTCAAGGACCTGACCGTCAAGGGCGGGAACGCGTCCGGGTTCAAGTACCCGGGCGGCCCGGCGTCGGTGGCGCCCTCGGCGGCGAACGGCGCGGCGACCCTGCCGGCCCCCGTCGCCCCGGCGCAGCCGGCGGTCGCCGGTGCGTCGGCCGCCACCGCGGCCCAGTCCGCCACCGCACCGGCGCAGCCCGCTCCGGTGGCGGCGCAGGCGGCTCCGGCGCAGGCCACGACCGCGTCCGCCACCGCACCGGCGCAGGCCGCCATCGCGGGCGCGGCTCAGGCCGCACCGGTTGCGGCCCAGGCCGCCGCCACGACGGCGACCGCGACCGCGACCACGGTCTCGGGCTCGGTCGACGAGGAGGAGAAGCGGAACGAGGGTGACGGCGGCGCGCTCCTGGTCGAGCGCGGCGGCAGCGCCCACCTGTCCAACGTCAAGCTCACCGACAACAACGCCGAGCACAACGGCGGCGCGGTGGCCAACTACGGCCGGGTGTGGCTGGAGGACAGCAAGGTCGTCGACAACCACGCCCAGGGCGACGGTGGCGGCGTCTTCAACCGCGGCATCCTCAAGGTCGAGGAGACCAAGGTCGACGACAACACCGCCGGCGGCAACGGCGGCGGCATCGCCAACGGCAGCGGGCTCGCCGGCAAGCACGGCGCCGACGCCGCGGAGCTGAAGAGCTACGTCCCGTCGGGCAAGCACGACGAGGCCGGCACGGTCGAGATCATCGGTTCCGACCACGGCAAGAACGGCGGCAAGGAGGGTGAGAACTCCTCGCTGTCGGACAACCGCGCCGGGAAGAACGGCGGCGGCCTGTTCAGCAGCGGCGGCTACGTCACCGTCTCCTTCACCCACATCACCGGCAACACCGCCTGCGAGAACGGCGGCGGCATCTACGCCGAGAACACCGACCTCGACCTCGACAAGGTCGTCGTCGCC
>NZ_JBVJHM010000041.1:0-1871 GCF_055586805.1 Micromonospora sp. NPDC049201
CCAAAACTCCGCATCAAACCCACCATCCCCACCCCCCACCGACACACCCCGCACCACCGGCCAAAACCGCTGACGCTCAAACGGATAAGTCGGCAACTCAGCCCGCAGCGCGATGGCCTCGTCCACCGCCCTGCCCACGCCCTCGGCCGGGCCGGTACTCATGCCGAGCAGTAGCGGCCAGTCCACGGTCCCGCCGTGTACGTGGACACCGGCGACCGCGGTCAGCAGTGTCTCCGACTCGTCCCGGTCGGCTCGCATCGCCGGCAGCCACACCCCTGCATCGGGGGTGTCGGTGTCGGCCATCGAGGTCAGCGTGCCGTCCGGGCCCAGCTCGAGGAAGACATCCACGCCCTGCTCGCGCAGCGCGGTCACCGCGTCGTGGTACCGCACCGTCTGGCGGACATGCGCCAACCAGTATCCCGGTTCGGTCACATCCGCACCCGGGGTGCCGGACACCACCGGGATAGTCGGCTCCCGCCACACCACCCCGCCCAACACCTCGGCGAACTCGGTCAACATCGGCTCCATCAACGGCGAATGGAACGCGTGACTGACCCGCAACCGCCGCGCCTTACCACCAGCGTCTCGCCACTGCTGCGCCAACTCCAACACCACGGTCTGATCACCGGAAATCACCGTGGAACGAGGACCGTTGACCGCCGCGACGCCCACCAGGTCGGTATGCCCGGCAATCAACTCCTGCGCTTCCGTGTCGCTGGCGGTCAACGCGACCATGGCGCCACCAGCAGGAAGCGCCTGCATCAACCGGCCACGCGCGGCCACCACCGCCACCGCATCAGCCAGATCCCACACCCCCGCCACATGAGCCGCACTCAACTCACCAATCGAATGCCCCGCCAAACACTGCGGCACCACAGCCCACGAACCAAGCAACCGGTACAACGCCACCTGCACCGCGAACAACCCCGCCTGGGCATACACCGTCTGATCCAACAACCGCGCCTCGCCCGCGACCACGTCCCGCAACGGCCGCTCCAGATGGCGGTCGAAGGACGCACAGACCTCATCGAACGCCTCCGCGAACACCGGATACGCCTCATACAAGCCCAGACCCATCCCGAGGCGCTGACTCCCCTGCCCCGAAAACATCACCGCCAACCGACCAGACCCCGCAACCCCGCTCACCACCCCGGGCGCCTGACCACCAGAGGCCAGCGCCTGCAACCCGTCCACCAACACCGACCGATCCTGGCCGAGCACCACACCCCGATGCGCGAACCCGGTCGCCCGGCCGTCCACCAACGCCCGCCCCACGATCACCGGATCCACCTCGGGCCGGTCGACCACAAACCCCGCCAACCGCTGCGCCTGCGCCCGCAACGCCACCTCAGACTTCGCCGACAACAACCACGGCACCACCCCACCGGCCGGCGGGGCCAGCTCATGACCCAACGCCGTGTCCAGTACGGGATCGGCCTCCTCCAGGATGAGGTGGGCGTTGGTGCCACTGATCCCGAACGAGGACACCCCAGCCCGCCGCGGCCGGCCATTGACAGGCCATGGTGCGGCCTCGGTGAGTAGCTGCACCGATCCGGTCGACCAGTCCACATGTGACGAGGGCGCATCCACGTGCAGCGTCTTGGGCATCAGGCCGTGCCGCATCGCCAAGACCATCTTGATGATCCCCGCGACACCCGCAGCCGCCATGGTGTGGCCGATGTTCGACTTCACCGACCCCAACCGCAACGGCTGATCCGCCGGCCGGTCCTGGCCGTACGCGGCGATCAGCGCCTGCGCCTCGATCGGATCACCCAGCGTGGTGCCCGTGCCGTGCGCTTCCACCACATCCACCTCGCCCGGCGACAACCGCGCATTCGCCAAAGCCTGACGGATCACCCGCTGCTGCGACG
>NZ_JBVJHM010000042.1:0-1831 GCF_055586805.1 Micromonospora sp. NPDC049201
CGCCGAGTGTGCTGCGGATGCGGCTGATGAGGCGGGTGGCGAGGAGGGAGTGTCCGCCGTGGTCGAAGAAGTTGTCGGTGGGGGTGAGGGTGGGTTGTTTGAGGATGTCGGCCATGAGTCCGCACAGGATTTCTTCGTGTGGTGTGCGGGTGGTGTGGGGTGTGTGGGTGGTGGTGGGTTGGGGTGGGGGGAGGGCGGCGTGGTTGAGTTTGCCGTTGGGGGTGGTGGGGAGCTGGTCGAGGGTGATGATGTGGTGGGGGATCATGTAGTCGGGTAGGTGTTGGGTGAGGGTGGTTTTGATGGTGTCGGGGTCGATGGTGGTGTGGGGTTGGGGGACGATGTAGGCGATGAGTTGGTGGTCGGGGGTGGTGGTGACGGCGGCGGTTCTGATGTTTTCGTGGGTGCTGAGGGTGGTTTCGATTTCGCCGAGTTCGATGCGGTAGCCGCGGATTTTTATTTGGTTGTCGGTGCGGCCGAGGTATTCGAGTTGTCCGTCTGGTCGCCATCGGGTGATGTCGCCGGTTCGGTACATTCTGGCGCCGGTGGTGCTGTGGGGGTCGGGGATGAATCGGGTGGCGGTGAGGGCTGGTTGGTTGGTGTAGCCGTGGGCGGTGCCGGCTCCGGCGATGTAGAGCTCTCCGGGGACGCCGGGTGCTACGGGGTTGAGGTGGTTGTCGAGGACGTAGAGGTGGGTGGCGGTGACGGGTCGGCCGATGGGTGGGGTGGTGTTGCCGGTGAGGGGGTCGGAGAGTGTGGCGGCGATGGTGGTTTCGGTGGGTCCGTAGGCGTTGATCATGAGCCGGTTGGGGGACCAGTGGTGGATGAGGTCGCCGGGGCAGGCTTCGGCGCCGACGAGGAGGCAGCGTAGGTGGGGTAGGGGGGTGGGGGTGACGGTGGCCAGGAGTGTGGGTGGGATGAGGGTGTGGGTGATGCGGGCGTGGTGCAGGAGGTCGCTGAGGTCGTGTCCGGCGATGATTCCGGGTGGGGCGATGGTGAGGGTGGCGCCGTGGGGTAGTGACATGAGGATTTCCATGACCCAGGCGTCGAAGCTGGGTGTGGAGAGTTGTAGGACGCGGGAGTCGGGTCCGAGGGCGAGTCGGGTGTGGAAGGTGTGGGCCAGTGAGGTGAGTCCGGTGTGGGGGACGCGTACGCCTTTGGGTTGGCCGGTGGATCCGGAGGTGAAGATGATGTAGGCGCTGGCGTGTGGTGTGGTGGGGGCGACGACGTCGGCGGGTTCGGTCGGTTCGGTGGGGGTGTCGTCGGCGGGTATCGCGGTGAGGTTGAGGGTGGTGGCCAGTGGGGTGGTGGTGTGGTCGGTGACGGCGATGTGGACGTCGGCTTGGGTGATCATGGTGTGCAGGCGTGGGGTGGGCAGTGTGGGGTCCAGGGGGGTGAACACGCCGCCGGCTTGGGAGACGGCGAGTGCTGCGGTGATGAGGTCGATGCCGCGGGGGAGGAGGAGTCCGACGACTGTTTCGGGGCGGACGCCGGCGGTGGTGAGTTGGGTGCTCAGGGCGCCGGCGCGTTGCCACAGTTGGTGGTAGGTCAGGGTCAGGTCGCCGGCGGTGACGGCGGGGGCGTCGGGTTGGGCGTTGACGTGTGGGGCGATCATCTGGGCCAGGGACAGCGCGGGTTGGCTGTCGCCGCCGTCGCCCCAGCGCAGCAGGTCGGCACGTTCCGCCGCGGACACGACGTCCCACTGTGACAGGCGGGCTCCGGCGTCTCCGGAGACCAGGCCGGTCAGGACCCGCAGCCACCGGTCGACCAGATCGGCAACCACCGTCCGGTCGAACAGATCCAACGAGAACTCCACCACCCCATCCATCCCGGA
>NZ_JBVJHM010000043.1:0-1562 GCF_055586805.1 Micromonospora sp. NPDC049201
GATGTCTGAGGCCTTCCGGGGTCAGGATAGTGCGATTGCTGTTATTGGTGTGTCGTGTCGTTTGCCGGGTGCGGTTGGTCCGGCGGCGTTCTGGGCGTTGTTGCGTGATGGGTTGGATGCGATTTCTTCTACTCCTGCTGATCGGTGGGGCGTTGTTGCGTCTGATTCGGGTGGTCCGGTTCTGGGTGGGGGGTTTGGGGGTTTCCTGGAGGGGGTGGATCAGTTTGATGCGGGGTTTTTTGGGATTTCGCCGCGGGAGGCTGCTGTTGTTGATCCGCAGCAGCGGTTGACGCTTGAGTTGGGTTGGGAGGCGTTTGAGGACGCTGGTGTGGTGCCGGAGCGTGTCAGGGGTGCCCGTGTTGGGGTGTTCATTGGTGCGAACAAGGATGACTATGCCACTGTGTCGCGTCGGTATGGGGTGGAGGCGGTCACTGAGCACAGTGCTACGGGTTTGCAGCGTGGCATGGTCGCTAACCGGGTGTCGTATGCGTTCGGGTTGACGGGGCCGAGTATCACGGTTGATACGGCTCAGTCGTCGTCGTTGGTTGCTGTTCATCTGGCGTGTGAGAGTCTGCGTCGTGGTGAGTGTGTCAGCGCGATTGTTGGTGGGGTTGTTCTTAATCTCAGCGCGGAGTCTGCTGTTGAGTTGTCGAGGTTCGGGGCGTTGTCGCCGGATGGCCGCTGTTTCACGTTTGATGAGCGGGCCAACGGGTTCGTGCGTGGTGAGGGTGGCGCGGTTGTTGTCCTGAAGCCGTTGCGGCAGGCGTTGGTCGATGGTGACCATGTGTATTGCGTGATTCGTGGTAGTGCTGTCAACCACGATGGGGTGAGCGAGGGTTTGACGGTTCCTAGTGCCCGCGCGCAGGAGGAGGTCATTCGGTTCGCGCATGAACGCGCGGGTGTGCGGGCGGCGGACGTTCAGTATGTCGAGTTGCACGGCACGGGCACGAGGGTTGGCGATCCGGTCGAGGCGGCCGCGTTGGGCGCGGCTGTTGGCAGGCCCCGCGGTGCGCACGGTCCACTGCGGGTGGGTTCGGTCAAGACGAACATCGGCCATCTTGAGGGTGCCGCGGGTATCGCCGGGCTCCTCAAGGTGATCCTGGCGATTTGTCATCGTCAGATTCCGGCCAGCTTGAACTTCCGGCAGGCGGGTCCGGGGGTTCGGCTGGAGGAGGAGAACCTGCAGGTCCAGACGCAGACCGCGGGATGGCCGGATCCTGACCGGCCGTTGGTCGCGGGCGTCAGCTCGTTCGGCATGGGCGGCGCCAACTGCCACGTCGTCGTCAGCGAGGTCACCGACGGTGAGGCCGGGCGAAACGCCACGCTCGACGCGCCGGCGGGGTCGACGCCGTGGGCACTGCCGCTGTCGGCGAGAACGGCGCGTGCGTTGGGTGAGCAGGCGGTCAGGTTACGGGCGTTCCTCACCGAGCAGCCGGAGACCTCGGCCCGGGATGTCGCCTGGACTATGGCCACCGCCCGGTCGGTGTTCGCGCACCGCGCGGTGGTGGTGGCCGCAGACACGGACAGCCTCCTGACCGGCCTGCAGGACCTGACCGGCTTGC
>NZ_JBVJHM010000043.1:1657-1783 GCF_055586805.1 Micromonospora sp. NPDC049201
CGTGCAGGACCTGACCGGCTTGCAGGACCTGACCGGGTTGCAGGACCTGACCGGGTTGCAGGACCTGACCGGGTTGCAGGACCTGACCGGGTTGCAGGACCTGACCGGGTTGCAGGGCCCGGCCGG
>NZ_JBVJHM010000044.1:0-1356 GCF_055586805.1 Micromonospora sp. NPDC049201
GGGGGGTGTCCCTATGGGTTTCGTCAAGCAGCGATTGAGGCGGTTGGGCGGGGTTGGTAGGGGATCTTGTCGCGGAGCATGGCGAACAGGACGTCGCAGCGGCGTCGGGCGAGGCAGATGAGGGCGGCGTTGTGGCGTTTGCCCTCAGCTCTCTTGCGGTCGTAGTAGGCCCTGCTCACGGGGTCGGCGAGGGCGGCGAACGCGGCGAGGAAAAGGGCTCGTTTGAGGTTCTTGTTGCCGCCCCTTGGTGGGTGTTCGCCGCGGATGCTGCTGCCGGATCGTCGGGTCACGGGGGCAAGCCCGGCGTAGGCGGCGAGGTGGCCGGGGGTGGCGAAGGCGGTGCCGTCGCCGACTTCAAGCAGGATCCGGGCGGCGGTCCTGACGCCGATGCCGGGCATCGAGGTCAGGACCGGGGCAAGAGGGTGCGCATCAAGCATCCCCTCGACTTGGGTGGCGACCTGGTCGCGTTGGCGAAGGGTCTCGCGGAGGCTGTCAGCGAGGCGGGGCAGGATCGTTTCCGCAGCCTGGGTGCCGGGGACGGTGACGGTCTGCTCGTCGAGGGCGGTCATGATCTGCTCGACGAGTCGGTCCCCCATGCGGGGTGCGTGGACGGCGGCGATCGAGAGCAGTTTGCGGCGGCCGGCCTTGCGCAGACCAGCCGGTCCGCCGCAGCGTGACAGCAGCTCCAGCACGGCTCTGTGCTGCACCTTCGGGCCGAGAACCCGTTCCAGGGCGGGATGGATCTGCGTCAGCAGGCCCCGGATGCGGTTGGACACGCGGGTGGCTTCGCCAGCGAGGTCGTCGTCGAAGCCGACCAGGACTTCCAGCTCAGCCAGGGTCTCGTCGCCGGTGTCGACCCGCCGCAGTGTGTGCGGCAGAGTGCGGGCCGCGTCAGCGATGACGTAGGCGTCGCGGGCGTCGGTCTTCGCCGTGCCGGGGTGCAGATCGGCGATCCGGCGCATCGCCAGTCCGGGCAGGTAGGCCACCTGATGACCGCACGCCCGAGCCACCGCGACCGGCAAGGCGCCGATCGAGGCGGGCTGGTCGACCACGACCAGGACTCGACCGTGACGGGCGAGTTTGTCGAACAGTTGCCGCAGCCGGACCTCGGTATTCGGCAACGCCGCGTCGTGCAGCCGCTTGCCGTCCGGGGCCAACCCGACCGCGTGATGATCACCCTTACCGACGTCCAAGCCCAGGAAGACGCCGTATCCGTCGTGCACCAAGACCCGCCTCCACGCATCGCATCGTGGCCTCGGCCGCAGTCAGGGCGTCGGACTGCCGGCAGCCACGTTACGAAGAGACCTACCCCGAACACGGGTGGCCGTGTCCCTATCAGCGGTCCACCGACGCCAC
>NZ_JBVJHM010000045.1:0-1321 GCF_055586805.1 Micromonospora sp. NPDC049201
ACCAACGTGGCCGGCAACGACAACCCGGTCGCGGCGGCCAACCGGTTACGCAACTCCACCGCGGTCAACGAGTCGAACCCGAGCTCGCGGAATGCGCTGCCCGGATCAACCGCCGCGGGGTCGGCATGGCCCAGCACGACCGCGGCCTGTGCCCGCACCAGCTCCAGAACCGTCCGCTGGCGCTCCTCAACCCCCATAGCAGCCAACCTGGCGGCCAAATCCACCCGCGTATCGGCGGTGGACGCCGTCCGACGGGTCGAACCGCCGGCCAACGACTGCCACAACGGCGGCAGGCCACCGGCGCCGGCGCGACGCAGCCCGGCGAGGTCCACCCGCATCGGCACGAGCTGCGGCTGGTGGGTACGTACTGCCGCGTCGAACAACGCCAGGCCCTCCTCGGAGGACATGGCGAGGACGCCGCTGCTGCGTCGCATCCGGTCCAGGTCGGCCTCATCGAGATGCCCGGTCATCGCCGACTGCTGAGCCCACAGCCCCCACGCCAACGACTGCCCCACCAGACCCGCGGCCTGCCGCCGCAGCGCCAACGCGTCCAGAACCGCATTGGCCGCGGCATAGTTACCCTGCCCCGGCGACCCGAGCGTGGCCGCCGCCGACGAATACACCACAAACAAACCCAGATCCGCATCCCGGGTCAACTCATGCAACCACCACGCCGCATCCGCCTTCGCCCGCAACACCCTCTCCAACCGCTGCGGCGTCAACGCCTCAACCACTCCGTCATCAAGCACGCCCGCGGTGTGCACCACCCCGACCACCGGATGCTCCACCGGCACCGCCGCCAGCACCTCCGCCAGGGCGTTCCGGTCAGCGACATCACACGCGGTCACCTGCACCCGTGCGCCCAGCTCGGTCAGGTCACCGACCAGCTCCGCCGCCCCGGCCGCGGCCGGACCCCGCCGGGACAACAACAACAGATGCCTGACCCCATGCACGGTGACCAGATGCCGGGCCACCAAACCACCCAACACACCGGTCCCACCAGTGACCACCACCGTGCCACCCGCATCCAACCCCACCGACAACCCGTCAGAGCCGGACAACGACAAACGGCCAGTACCGGCCCGGACCAACCGCCGCACATACAGCCCACCAGCACGTACCGCGATCTCCGGTTCGCCGCTGTCGAGCACTGCGGTCAGGATCCTGGCCAGAGCCACCGTGTCGTTGTCACCGATCGGGGCGACGTCGCCGTCGTGGTCGGTGTGATCGTCGAGGTCGAGCAGGATGAACCGGTTGGGGTGTTCGGACTGCGCGGAACGGACCAGCCCCCACACCGCAGCCGCGGCAAGGTCACTGCCAT
>NZ_JBVJHM010000046.1:0-1307 GCF_055586805.1 Micromonospora sp. NPDC049201
GATGATGTGGGAGCGGGTCACCCGGCCGGTCTGACTCACCCTCTGACTGACCGTGGTGTCTTCTAGGGGATTCGTCGGCTTGTCCGGGTGACCCGTTCCTGCACTCACCTGCTGGGCGTTCGTGACCTGATAGGAGCCTGTGCAAGAGGTCCCGTCACTGTCCTGTCCGCCCGTCCCGGCGGGTGCGTGCCGACCCTGTTCGGTGCAAGCGAGAGGGACGACGGTTCCAGCATGGCAGCCAAGAAGCGTCAGGTCACAGGTGGTGTCGACACCCACGGCAAGACTCATCACGCCGCCGTCATCGACGGTGCTGGCCGGGTACTGGGTGACCAGGAGTTTCCCGCGTCGGCGGCGGGCTACCGGCAACTACTGGCCTGGCTACGCCGATTCGGGCAGGTGATCAAGGTTGGGGTGGAGGGCACCGGCACCTACGGTGCGGGACTGGCCCGCCACCTCACCGCTCAGGGCGTCGCTGTGGTCGAGGTCGACCGTCCGGACCGCAGAGCCCGCCGGGCCAAGGGCAAGTCCGACCCTCTCGACGCGCTTGCCGCAGCCCGGGCGGCCCTGTCCGGACAGGCCAGCGGCACGCCGAAGACCCGCACCGGCCCGGTCGAGGCCATCCGCGCCCTGCGGGTGGCCCGCCGCGGCGCGATGAAGGCCCGCACCGCCGCGCTCAACCAGCTCCACGGCTTGGTCGCCTCTGCTCCGGAAGCCCTGCGCCACAACCTCAGCCAGCCGGGACCACCGCTGGTCGACCGGTGCGCCGCGCTACCCATCGACCAGACCCGACTCACTGATCCCGTCGAGGCCACCAAAGCCGCCCTAGCCGCCATCGCCGCCCGGATCCAGGCCCTGACCGCCGAGATCACCCAAGCCGACCGGCGGCTACAACCCGCCGTCGCCCGCACCGCCCCACACCTGCACGCCATCTACGGCATCGGCACCGACGTCGCCGGACAACTACTCACCACCGCCGGCGACAACCCCGACCGACTCCGCTCCGAAGCCGCTCTGGCCCACCTCTGCGGCGCCGCGCCTATCCCCGCCAGCTCAGGACGCACCGATCGCCACCGCCTCAACCGAGGCGGCGACAGAGCCGCCAACTCAGCCCTGCACACCATCGCCCTGGTCCGCATGCGCCACGACCCCCGCACCCGCGCCTACGTCGACAAACGCACCAAACAAGGCCTCAACAAGAAAGAAATCATGCGCTGCCTCAAGCGCTACATCGTCCGCGAGGTCCACACCGCCCTCCTCGCTGACTTCACCACCCTCAACACCCCTTGACTTCTATAGGAGCATCCCCC
>NZ_JBVJHM010000047.1:0-1269 GCF_055586805.1 Micromonospora sp. NPDC049201
GGGTCTGCTGCACCGATAGGTGACATCTGAGATGGCTTGCCCTGCGGGCGAGCTGGAAGGATGTCGCTGTGCCCAAGCCCTATCCCCGAGAGTTCCGCGATGACGTCGTGCGTGTTGCTCGTGACCGCGAGCCAGGCGTGACGGTCGAGCAGATCGCGAAGGACTTCGGGGTGCACCCGATGACGTTGTTCAAGTGGCTGCGCCAGGCCGACGTCGACGCCGGCGCCGCCCCCGGAACGGCCGGCAGCGAGTCGGCCGAGCTGCGGGAGGCGCGTAAGCGGATCAGGTTGTTGGAGCAGGAGAACGATGTCCTGCGTCGGGCCGCGGCGTACTTGTCGCAGGCGCATCTGCCGGGAAAAGGCTCTACCCGCTCGTGAGCGAGCTGGCCGCCGACGGGATCCCCGTGGCGGTGACGTGCCGGGTGTTGAAGATCGCTCGTCAGCCTTACTACCGGTGGCTTGCCTGCCGTGTCACCGACGCCGAGTTGGCTGCGGCGTATCGGGCGGACGCGTTGTTCGACGCCCACCGCGACGATCCGGAGTTCGGCTACCGGTTCCTGGCCGATGAGGCCCGCGCTGCCGGCCAGCCGATGGTCGAGCGCACCGCTTGGAGAATCTGCTCCGGTATGGGCTGGTTCAGCGCGTTCAGCAAGCGCAAGCGTCGGGGCAAGGGCGGCAAGGCCGGTCCGCCGGTGCACGACGATCTGGTGCGCCGCGACTTCACCGCGGACGGCCCGAATCGGTTGTGGCTGGCCGACATCACCGAGCACCGCACCGGTGAAGGGAAGCTGTATCTGTGCGCGATCAAGGACGTGTGGTCCAACCGGATCGTCGGCTACTCCATCGACTCCCGCATGAAGTCGAGGCTGGCCGTCAACGCCCTGCACAACGCCGTAGCCCGTCGTGGTGACGTGGCCGGCTGCGTGCTGCACACCGACCGCGGATCGCAATTCCGAAGCCGGAAATTCGTCCACGCCCTCAACCAGCACCACGTGACCGGGTCGATGGGCAGGGTCGGCGCCGCCGGCGACAACGCCGCCATGGAATCCTTCTTCGGCCTGCTACAGAACAACGTCCTCGACCGCCGAACCTGGACGACCCGGCAGCAACTGAGGACCGCGATCGTGACCTGGATCGAACGGACCTACCACCGCCGTCGACGCCAACGATCCCTGTCCCGGTTGACCCCTATCGAGTACGAGACCATCATGACCCCACCGGCCAGTCAGGCCGCGTGACTGAAACTGTCACCTATCGGTGCAGCAGACCC